>CAVSRH010000013.1:0-257806 GCA_963730235.1 uncultured Actinomycetes bacterium | reverse complement strand
TCTGCCCTCCGGGAACCTCGCCGGGGCGTACCGGCCAGGGCAGCGCCGCGCCGAACGCGTTCGCCGGGTCCGCCGCCGCCAGCACCATGATCGGCGGCCCGGACCCCGTGTCGCCCGTGGCTCCAGGGCCTTTCGCCCCAGTCGCGGTGCCGGTGGCCGGGCTGCTCCAGGAGGCCATATCTCCCGCCGCCGCGCTGCCCGGGCCGCTTCCGGGGGCCGCATCTCCCGCCGCCGCGCTGCCCGGGCTGCTTCCTGGGGCCGCGTCTCCCGCGTCGGCCCAGACCGAGCCCTCGGGCCAAGCGGCGCCCTCCGGCCAGGCGGAGCCTCCAGGCCGGGCAGCACTCCCGGGCTGGCCTGTGCTCCCGCGTCGGCCGGTGCTCCCGGGGCGGCCTGTGCCCCAGGGCTGGCCGGCCGGGGGCGGCTGGCCCGGCCAGCGTGGCAGTGCGCTCTCGGCGGGCGGCCCGGCCGCGGCCGCCTCCTGCGCGGCCGCGATGGCCCGCATCCGGTCCACCGCACCGGGGAGGGCGAACTGTGCCGCACCAAGCCCCTCCACGAAGTACCCCCGGCGGCACTGCCCGGCCTCCTCCATCGCCCGCAGCACCGGGTACAGCCCGCCGAAACCGCCCGTGACGCGCTCGGCCACCACGGTGCCGCGGGTCACGATGCCGTGCCGGTCCAGCAGTGCCTGGGCGACGGCGTGCGACCGCCGCGTCGGGTCGGGATCCCGGTCGGGCAGCAGCGACCACCGCCCGGTCACCGTCGGCGGGCCGGTCCTCGTGGGCACCACGGGCCAGCCGTACCCGCGCCGGCGGGCGCCCATCCGGCCGCGCCCGGCCATCCGCAGCGCGCCCGGACCGGGACCGGCCAGCCCGCCGGCAGCCTGGCCGTGACCACCGGCCGCGCCGTTCGCCCCGGATCCCGTTCCGGCTGCCGGGCCCGGCGCCGAGGGAACCGCCCGCCGTCCCGGCGGAATGCCGTCGAACACCGGGCGGCCGCTGCCCAGGACCGTGCGCAGCGGCGCCAGCGTGTCGTTCGTCAGCCGTCCCGCCCAGACGAGGTCCCAGATCGCCGCGGCCACGGCGGTGTCGGACAGCCCGCGCCAGTCGTGGTCGGCGAGCATCGCGGCGACCCGGTCGGCGATCATACGGAAGAACAGCCCGCCGCCGCCCTCCAGCACCGCCAGGACCGCGTCGTGCACGGGTGTCATGGTGATCTCGGCGGGCGGCGGCAGCAGCAGCGGCACCGCCTGCGCGGGCGCGAGCACCACCCAGCCGTCCCCGCCCGGCAGGCCGCCCGCACCGGACCACACGATCTCCCCGGCGGCGGTCAGTTCGTCGAGCACGGCGGTCTGGTAGCCCGGAACCCGGCCGGGGAGCACGAGCGTCTCCAGGGCCGAGGCGGGCAGCGCCGCCCCGGCGAGCTGATCGACCGCGTCGAACACCGCGTCGGCGCTGGCCGGATGCCAGCCACGGGTGGCCCGCCCGGCCGCGCCGCGCCGGCGCCCTTCGGCGGGCTGCCCGCGTTCTGCCAGGCGGGCAGGAACGCCGCCAGCGCCTCCGGCGGCGCGGGCTCGACCTCCTTGCGGAGCTTGGCCAGGCACCGGCGGCGCAGCATGCGGAGCACCTCCGCGTCGCACCACTCGGTGCCCCGGCCGCCCGGCACGAACTCGCCCTCGACGACACGGTGCTCGGCGGCGAGGCGGTGCAGCGTGCCGGTGATCACGGCCACGCCGAGCCCGTAGCGTTCGGCCGCGGCCTGCGCGGTGAACGGCCCGTGGCAGCGGGCGTACCTGGCTACGAGGTCACCGAGCGGATCGGGGACCGGTTCGGTGAACGCCACCGGCACCCCGGGCGGCAGCGGCACCCCGAGCGCGTCCCGTAGCCGGCCCGCGTCCTCGATGGCCGCCCACCTGGCCTCCCCGCCGACCCGTACCTCGATCGCCCGCCGGGAGGCGTCCAGTTCCGCCAGCCAGTCCGTTGCCATGCCCGGCTCGGCGCAGCGCTGCGCGACCTCCGCCGCCGACAGCGGCCCGATGACCCGGAGCAGGTCGGCGGCGGCCTCCAGGCTGCGGCAGGCCCGCTCGGCGGTGCGCCGCTGCAGTTCCGCCTCTACCTGCCCGACGACCGCCGGGTCGAGGAGTTCCCGCAGGTCCGCCTGGCCGAGCAGTTCGGCCAGCAGGGCGGAGTCGAGGGCCAGCGCCTGCGCCTTGCGCTCGGCCAGCGGCGAGTCGCCCTCGTACATGAACGCGCCGACGTAGCTGAACAGCAGCGACTTGGCGAACGGGGACGGCGCCTGGGTCTCCACCTCGACGAGCCGGACCTTGCGGCTGGCCAGGTCCCGCATCAGGCTCGCCAGGGCGGGCACGTCGAAGGTGTCCTGCAGGCATTCCCTGACCGTCTCCAGCACGACGGGGAACGTGCCGTACTTGGACGCCACCGCGAGCAGCTGGGCCGAGCGCTGCCGCTGCTGCCACAGCGGGGACCGGTGGCCCGGCAGGCGCCGGGGCAGCAGCAGCGCGCGGGCGGCGCATTCCCGGAACCGGGAGGCGAACAGCGCGGACCCGCCAAGCTCCGCGGTGACGATCGGCTCCACTTCTTCGGCCGCCAGCTCCGCGATGGCCGCCGGCGGCGGCTCGTCGGTGTCCGGGACCCGCAGCACGATCCCGTCGTCGGTGTGCAGCGCCTGCACGTCCATGCCCTCATAGCGGTCCCGCAGCCGCGCGGCGATCGCCAGCGCCCACGGCGCGTGCACCCGGGCCCCGTACGGGCTGTGCAGCACCAGCCGCCAGTCGCCGAGTTCGTCGCGGAACCGCTCCATCACCAGCGTGCGGTCGTCGGGCAGGTAGCCGGTGGCCTCGCGCTGCCCGTCCAGGTACCGGATCAGGTTCTGCGCGGCCAGATCGTCCAATCCTGCGTTACGCAGCCTCGTGGCGGCCTCGTCCCGGCCCGCCGCGGCGATTTCCCGGCAGAACGCGCCGACCGCCTTGCCCAGTTCCGCGGGGCGGCCAACCGTGTCCCCGTGCCAGAACGGGAGCCTGCCCGGCTGCCCGGGCGCGGGGGAGACCAGCACCTGGTCGGCGGTGATGTCCTCGATCCGCCAGGAACTGGCGCCGAGTACGAACACGTCACCGACCCGGGACTCGTAGACCATCTCCTCGTCGAGTTCGCCGACCCGGTGCGAGTTCTTGCCCTGGCGCTGCGGCCGGCCAGGAACACCCCGAACAGGCCCCGGTCGGGGATGGTGCCGCCGCTGGTGACCGCGAGCCGCTGCGCGCCGGGCCGGCCGCGCAGGGTGCCGGTCGTGCGGTCCCAGACCAGCCGCGGGCGCAGTTCCGCGAACTCCTCGCTCGGGTAGCGGCCCGCCAGCATGTCGAGCACCGCGTCGAGCACGCCCCTGGTCAGCCCGCTGAACGGGGCCGCCCGCCGGACCAGCTGCTCCACATCGCCGACCTGCCAGTCGTCCATGGCGACCATGGCGACGATCTGCTGGGCGAGCACGTCGAGCGGGTTGCGCGGCACCCGCAGTTCCTCGATCTCGCCCGCCCGCATCCGCTGGGTGACCACGGTCGCCTCGACCAGGTCCCCGGGGTACTTCGGGAAGATCACGCTGCGGGACACGTCGCCCACCCGGTGCCCGGCCCGGCCGGTGCGCTGCAGCCCGCTCGCGACCGACGGCGCGGACTCCACCTGGATGACCAGGTCCACGGCGCCCATGTCGATGCCGAGTTCCAGGCTGGACGTGGCGACCACGGCGGGCAGCCGCCCGGCCTTCAGTGCCTCCTCGATCTGCGCCCGCTCCTGCCGGGACACCGAGCCGTGATGCGCGCGGGCCACCTCGGCAGGGGCCCCGGCCGACGCACCGGACTGCGCCATGATCTGGGCAGGTGGCCCGGCGGCGGCGCGCGGGCCGGGCCCGTCCGGCCCGTCCGCCCCGTCCAGGTCCGCGGCGGCCTCGGCGCGGGCCAGCGCCCGGTCCGCGGCCAGTTCGTTCAGCCGGCCGCACAGCCGTTCCGCGAGGCGGCGTGAGTTGGCGAACACGATCGTGGAGCGGTGCGCCTCGATCAGGTCGAGCACCTTCTCCTCGACGTGCGGCCAGATGGACCGCTGGCCCTGTGCGGCCTCGCGCGCATCGGGTTCCCCCGGCGGCGCGCCGTCTCCGGAGGCCGGGCGGAGGCTGGCGGGGGCCGGGTCCGGGTCGGTCATGTCCTCGACCGGGACGATGATCCGCAATTCCATCTGCTTGACGTAGGGCGGTGCCGCGATCGTCACCGGCCGGGCGCCGCCGAGGAACGTGGCCACCTCCTCTGGCGGCCGGACGGTGGCCGACAGCCCGATCCGCTGGGCCGGGCCGCCGGCTCCGGGCCCGTCCTGGCCGGACCCGTCCTGGCCTGGCTCGCCCGGCCCGGCGGCATCCCGCAGCGCGTCCAGCCGTTCCAGCGAGATGGCCAGGTGCGCGCCGCGCTTGTTGCCAGCCAGGGCGTGCACCTCGTCCACGATGACGGTGTCCACGCCGCGCAGCGAGTCGCGCGCCTTGGAGGTCAGGATGAGGAACAGCGACTCGGGTGTGGTGATCAGGATGTCCGGCGGTTTGGTGGACAGCCGCCGCCGCTCGTCAGCGCCGGTGTCGCCGGTGCGCACCGCCACCCGGATATCCGGCTCGGGCAGCCCGCGGCGCTGGGCGACCTGGCGGATCCCGGCCAGCGGGGCGCGCAGGTTCCGCTCGATGTCCACGGCCAGGGCCTTGAGCGGGGAGATGTAGAGCACCCGGCAGCGCAGCTTCGGATCGGGCGGGACCGGGCTGCCGGCCAGCCGGTCCAGTGCCCACAGGAACGCTGCCAGCGTCTTGCCGGACCCGGTGGGCGCGATGACCAGCGTGTTGTCGCCCCCCGCGATGGACGCCCACGCCCCCGCCTGCGCCGCCGTCGGCTCCGCGAACGCCCCCGCAAACCACTCCCTGGTAAGCGCACTAAACCCCGCCAGCGGCTCACCGCCGCCGGCGTCCGCGATCGCGCCTCCGGGCGGGCCGACCCCGGCGCCCGCGTGCACGCGCGACGGCGCTGCGCTCTTGGCAGGAGTCCGGCTGGGCATCCTTCCATCCTGCCCTGCCCCACAGACATTTCCGCCCACGACCAGCACGCCAGGGTGCGCGCCAGCTTTGTTGGGGATGATCTTGGCCACTGCGATGGCCTTGGGCTCTGAGTCTTGTTGTCTGTCAGATGGCGGCGCGCAGCTGGGCTGGCGTGGTGGTGGCTGGCCACAGTTCGTCCCAGCGGCCGCTGGCGTGCTGGCAGCGCAGGGCGATGATGCTGGCGGCGCCCTCGGTGGTCCAGTGCATGCCGGACTGTTTGGCGCGCTGCACGACGATGGCTTTGATTGCGCCTTCGATGGCGCCCGAGCCGGTGAACATGCCGAGGTCGCGGTAGTGCTGGTAGCGCATCCGGTGGGCGTTGCGCTCGAAGTAGCCGAGCTTCTTGTCCAGCTCGTCCGCCTTGACGCCGGTCAGCGGGTACTGGCGTGAGGCGGCGGTGATCGCCTCGATGTTCCCGGCGTCCAGTTCGGCGCTGCGGTCTTCCAGCCACCTGGCGGGGTCGGGGGTGATGAACGCCAGGTGGGCTGCGAGATCTGTGAGGTGCTCGCGGGCGTGGTAGATGTCGGTGATGTGGGTGGCGTGCGGGTAGAGCGCTTCGGCCATCGCCCAGATCCACGCCGCGCCGTCACCGATCGCCACGGCCTGGCGGAAGTGCTCGCCGCCGCGGCGCAGGTACTCGGCTTCGGCCAGTTCGGCGAGGGCGTCCTTGCCGTCGAAGGTTGCTACGTAGCTGGATGAGCCGGGGTCCATCACCGGGTAGCCGTCGTCATCGAGCCGGGAGACGGTGAACAGGCGGGCGAGCTTGATCTCGCGGGTGCCCGCTTTCCCGTCCTCGCTCTTGCCAGGCCGGCCTTCGGTCTCGCTCGCGCGGACGGGGACGCCGGTGCCGTCGACCTCGATATACAGCATGTCCGGGACCGGCTCGGGCGGGGGCAGCGGGCGGAGGGCCCGGGCTCGCAGCAAGGCGGCCTCAGCGGCACCGGCGTCGCGGGCGGTGGCGCCGGATGCCTCAGCAGAGCGCTCGACGGCCCGGGCGCTCACGGTGATCCCGGCCAGGTCCTTGATCAGCGCGGCGGCCTTGCCGAACGGGACCTCCGCGCCGGCCCGGGCGATCATCTCAGCCAGGCCCGGCGACAGCAATGTCCCGGCCACCCCGAGCTGGTCATCACGCGGGGCGAAACCGCGTCCGCATCCGGCGCAGTGATACCAGGCCCGCATCACCTGCACCGGGCCGAGCACCGTGCGCACCGTCTTGGGCCGGCTTCCCGCGTAGCCGGCCCCGTGACCGGCGCCGCATTTAACGTGCGGGCCGGCGTAGCCGTCATCGCCGCCGGCCAGGACAGCCTCCAGCAGCCGCGCGCCGGCCGCGGTTAGCGCGGCGCGCATCGCCTGCTCCAGCACGCCGAGCCCGCTCCCGGTGCCCAGCAGGCCGGCCGCCAGCGCGGCCAGCCTGCCTACCTCCGCGGCGGCGATGTCCGCGAGCCGCGCCGCGAGCCCCCTTTTTCCCCCTCCGCTGGAGGGGGCGCCGCCTGCCCGGCCACCGGCCGGGCCGCGCAGATCGCCTCGCTGACAGCGCTCACCTCCTCCACCAGGGCGGCGAACCGCTGGTGCTCGGCGACCTCGGCACGGGCCTTCTCCAGCTCGGGCCCCGGCTTCAGGTGCACATTCACGGTCTTGCCGCCGATGCGGCGGGTCAGGTTCCACTGCGGCCCATGGCCGCGGTGACCGGCCTGCGCGCACGCGCAGTTCGGCTTCCCGCACTTGCGCCACACCGCGTTCAGCGCGCCCCGCCGGAAGTCCCCGGCCTGGGAGATCAGGCCGAACAACTCAGCGCGGCGGCGCTCCAGCCACGCCAGGTCCCGGCAGGAAAGCTGCTCGGACATGCTGCCTCCAACTGAGTGATGACATCACTCAGGCTAACGGCGCAGCCTGCACAGACCAAGCACCCTCACGATTCAGTCGTGCACCCAGCACGCCAACCCCGCCGCCTATCCCTGGGCCCCGCCAGCTTCCCCGGGGCCGGGCCAGCCCCGGATCACCTCCCGCTCTTCCCCCCTCGCTCCGCAACCGGCCCAAGCGGGCGGGGGCGGGCTGGCGGCAGGCGTTTAGCCAGCCGCCAGTCTGCCGCCGCCCGCATCCCCGTCAGCCCCGGCCCGTCAGCCCCGGCCCGTCAGCAATGGCCCGTCCGCATCCCCGTCCCGCATCCCCCGCTGACCAGCCACGACTTTATGTCATAAAGTTCCTGGCTCCGGAGCCTTGACTTTACGCCATAAAGCAGCGTCTACTTTATGGCATAGAGTCGATTGAGGGAGACACCATGAACCACACACCCGACACCACCACCGCCGGGAACGGCGGCAACTTCGACCCCCAGCAAGCCGCTGCGCTGCTGGACCAGACCACCCAGCAGGCGCGGCGCGAGATTGAGCCCTCACCGCCGTGGCTCCTGGCGACCAGGGCGTTCATCGCCCTGGTCATGTACGGCGCGGTCTGGCTATCGGTGCGCGGGCAGCATCCCTACAACCACCCGACCGCCGCGGTCATCCCCGTGATCGTCGTGCTCGCGGTTGTCAACCTCGTCGCGGTGATCACGGTTGCCAAGCGCGCGACCACCGGGGTGAGCGGGAGATCCCGCCTGCGCCCGCTCGAGATCGCCGCCACGGCGGTGGTATGGGTCGGCGTGTTCCTGGTCCTGGGGGTGCTGGCTGGCACCAAGGTGAGCCACGCCTTCATCTACGGGATCTACCCGGCCGCGGTGCCGTTGATCGCCGCGGGCCTGGTCTGGGCGGGCATCATGGTGGCACGAGGAAACTGGCGCGCCAGCGGCGGCGCGGTCGCGACTGCGGTGGTCGGCGCCGCGGCAGCGTTCGCGGGGCCGGTCGGCGCGTGGGCGGTCGCCGCCGTGGGCCTTTGGGCCGTGCTCCTCGGCTCCGCCGTGGCCATTACCCTGCGGCAGCGCCGCAGCGTGGTGCGGTCATGACCACCGAAGAACTCGACCCACTGATCCACGTCCCCACCCGGCTGAAGATCGTCGCGACGCTCGCCGCCCTGCCCGACGGCGACGCCCTGTCCTTCACCCGGCTGCAGGACATGATCGGGCTCACCCCCGGCAACCTGATCATCCACCTCCGCAGACTCGAAGAAGCCGGCTACCTCACCAGCGAAAAGACCAAGAACGGGACCACCCCCAAGACCACGGTCGCCCTCACCCACACCGGCCGCGCCGCGCTCACGAGCTACACCAAGGCGCTGCGCGACCTGCTCGGCGGGCTTTAGGGAGACCCGTGAGTCCCGGTCTCGGAGGACAGCCCCTCGGCGAAGGGGCTGTCAGCCGTTGCCGGGGGCAGTTGCAAGGCACCACCACAGAGCGAGCGGGACGGTCCGGAACAGCGGGATGGATCATCCCGGGACCGGCCGGCGGCCCCGGTCAGCCGCCGAAAGCGCGGACGGAACCGGTGAGCCTGCCCCGGGTCCCGCGGATCTCGCAGATGACCATGTGCTCGCCCGCCGCCCACGCCCCCGCGTTGGGGTAGGCGTACGACTCGGCCAGGCCGGTCGTCGCCAGTTGCGGATTCAGGTAACCAGCAAGCCTCCGCTGGCAGCCCAGCCGGGCCTGATCGCCCAGCGCTACGCTCCCCGGCCAACTGTGGCCCGCCACGGCGAAGGTGCCGTAGATCTCCCCGTCATGTGGCTGGGCGCAGGGAACCGCATGAGCCCCGGCGATTCCGTTTGGCAAAGAATCGAAGCACTGGCCCGGCCGCAAGCCGAACACGGTGGCGCGCAGCGGATGGGCGGCCGCGTGGGGCCGGTGCGGGCGGTGCGTCAGCAGCACAGCGGTCACCGCGGCGGCGGCAACGGCCACCGCGATGGAGATCACGAACAGGGCGATGAGCAGGCGCTTCCCGCGCCGGCTCGGGCTGGGTGGCGCAGGCGCGGCGACCGGGGCATGGGTGCCGTGCCCCTGCGGCGCGGCGGTGGGCGCGGAATCGTCCAGGCCGGTGGCGGCAGGACCGGTATCCGGCATCTCGATCATCCTGCCCCGTCCCAGAACTTCTGTCGGAGAAGCTTCCCGGTTACACGTACCCGGCTACGCACCAGACATTCCCGTACATTTCTTGGCGGGACTTGCGGCCCTCCTGAAACTCCGCTGGGCTGCCGAACCGGCAAGGCGGTAGCGTCGATCCGTGAGGCTCTCCGGGCGCCGCCGCCATCGCGGCCGCGGCGCTGGGGCTGGCCGCCTGCACCTCCGGCGCGCCGAAGGCCGCTCCCACCCCGCACCCGCCGCCTGCCGCTCCCGTGGTGTCCACCGTCGCCACGCCCGGTTGCAGCGCCGCGACCGCGACGGGGCGGCAGCTTCCGGCCGGGCTGACCCACCTGGCCGCGGTGCCCGGTGACCCGTTCGGCGTCGTGGTGACCGCCAGCGGGCGCTGGTCCTTCGTGTCGCTGCTGCCCAACGCGGGCCGGGGCGCTATCGGCGTGTTCGACGACACCGCATCCGGCGGCCCCAGGCTGGTCCGGCAGATCCCGGTGGGCGGCCAGCCCCTGGGCGAGGCGCTCACGCCGGATGGCCGCTACCTGCTCGCGGCGAACAGCAGCGGGGCCACCGTGATCAGCGTGCGGGCCGCCGAGCAAGGCAGCGGGAACGCGGTCCTCGGCAGGCTGGCCAGCGGCGGCGCCGGAAGCGCCCGGGGCCTGGGGGGCGGCGCGATCGAGGTGGCGGCGTCGCCGGATGGCCGGTTCGCCTTCGTCAGCCTCGAAGATTCACAGCAGGTCGCGGTCTTCAATCTGCAGCAGGCCCTGGCCAGCCACTTCCACAGCTCCGGCTTCGTCGGGGATGTGCCGACAGGGATCGCCCCGGTCGGGCTGGCCGTGTCGCCGGATGGGGACTGGCTGTACTCGACCAGCGAGGTGACATCACTTCACTCGCTCCGCCGGGCCGAGCGCAGCGGGCGCGCGAGCGCTACCGAGGGCGGCCAGGGAACGCTGGCGGTGATCAGTATGCGAAAGGCGGAGACCGATCCGGCCCACGCGACCGTGTCCACGGTCATCGCGGGCTGCAGCCCCGTGCGGGTGATCACCTCCACGAGCGGGGGGACGGTCTGGGTGACCGCCCGGGGGAGTGACATGCTGCTCGGCTTCTCCGCCTCCCGGCTGCGCGGCGACCCGTCGCACTCGCTGATCGCGCGGGTCGGGGTGGGGGAGGCCCCGGTGGGGCTCGCCCTGGTGGACGGCGGGCAGCGGGTCGTCGTCGCCGACTCCGACCGGTTCGGCCAGCGGGGCGCGAAGTCGAGCCTCGCGGTGGTGAACGTCGCCGCCGCCCTCGCGCACCGGCCCGCGCTCGCCGGGTACCTGCCGGCGGGGGGATTCCCGCGGCAGATGGCCCTGGAGCCGGACGGCCGCGTCCTGCTGGTGACGGACTTTCAGTCACAGCAGCTCGAAACGGTGAACGCCGCGAACCTGCCCTGAGCCGCCGGCCCGGGACTGTGGTCGCGCGTCGTGGCCCCGGGCTGGGCCGTGGCCACGCGGGCCGTGCCGCTGGACCGTGCCCGGGCCCGTCCCGCGGGCCCCCGCCGGTAAGTGTCCGTGGCGCGTGTGGCCAGGGCCGCCGGTACCCTGGCGCCGTGCGGCTCACGGTGTTCTGGGAAAAGATGCGCGGGCAGTTCGGCGAGGCCTATGCCGCCAGCGTTGCCAAGGACTTTGTGCTGACCGGGCTGGGTGGCGCGACGGTGAACCAGGCCCTGGCCGCGGGGAAGGAACCGAAGACCGTGTGGCTCGCGGTGTGCGAGGCCTTCGAGGTACCAGAGGAATCGCGCTGACGCCATTCCCAGCCCCGTCCTGCGGGCCCCGGCGGCCCCGGGGGCGGCGGCCGGATGTTTCTTTCGAATGTCTGCGTGTCCCGCCTCTGATCGAACAGTTGTTCGCCTAGAGTAGGGACCTGCGTGGCGGGCCGCCGCGGTGGCTGCGGCGCGATCTCGACGGTGTACGGCGCGGGAGAGTTTTGTCGGTGGCGGCGCGTAGCGTCAGCGCGGACAAGAAGCCCTTTATCCAATGGGAGTACTCATGGCAGGCATCGACAGGCCGGGCGGGAAAGCTGGCGACAGGGACAAGGCCCTGGAAACCGCCCTCGCCCAGATCGAGCGGCAGTTCGGCAGAGGCTCCATCATGCGGCTTGGCGACGAGGCCCGCGCGCCGATCGAGGTGATCCCCACCGGGGCGATCGCGCTGGACATCGCGCTGGGCATCGGGGGCCTCCCCCGTGGCCGGGTCGTGGAAATATTTGGACCCGAAGGATCTGGGAAAACTACAGTCGCCTTGCATGCCGCGGCCAGCGCGCAGAAGAACGGCGGGATCGCGGCGTTCATCGACGCCGAGCACGCCCTCGACCCCGAGTACGCCAAGAAGCTCGGCGTGGACACCGACGCGCTGCTGGTCTCCCAGCCGGACACCGGCGAGCAGGCGCTGGAGATCGTGGACATGCTGGTCCGCTCCAGCGCCATCGACGTCATCGTCATCGACTCGGTCGCCGCGCTGGTGCCCCGGGCCGAGATCGAGGGCGAGATGGGGGACAGCCACGTCGGCCTGCAGGCCCGGCTCATGTCGCAGGCGATGCGCAAGCTCGCGGGCGCGCTGAACCAGACCAAGACCACCGCGATCTTCATCAACCAGCTGCGGGAAAAGGTCGGCGTCATGTTCGGCTGTATGTCCTACTCGACCAGGGTCACCCTGGCCGACGGCACCCAGGAGAAGATCGGCAAGATCGTCAACCAGCGAATGGACGTCGAGGTCCTTTCCTACGACCCGGAGACCGACCGCGTGGTCCCCCGCAGGATCGTGAACTGGTTCAACAACGGCAGAGCTGAGCAGTTCCTCCAGTTCACCGTCGCCAAGTCGGGGAAGAATGGGCGGGCCCAGTTCGCCGCGACCGCGAACCACCTCATCCGTACCCCCGGCGGCTGGCGGCCGGCCGGCGAGCTGATCCCCGGCGACCGGGTCATTGTCGCGGAGCCGCAACTCCTCGGCGCACAGCAGGTCCAGGTGATCCTCGGGTCCCTCATGGGAGACGGGGCGCTGTCCCCGAATCCCCGCGGCAGGTCCGGCACCCGGTTCCGCATGGGGCACGGCGCGAAGCAGGCGGCCTACCTGGACTGGAAGATGTCCCTGCTGGACAACATTCCGCACACCAGGACGTCGAACGCCAAAGGCGCGGTCTTCGCCGACTTCACCCCGCTGCCCGAGCTGGCGGAGTTGCGCGACATCGTCTACTTCGGCGATGGCAAGAAGCACCTCACCTGGGACTACCTCAAGGGCCTCACGCCGCTCGCGCTGGCGGTCTGGTACATGGACGACGGCTCTTTCACCGTCCGCTCCAAGGGCGTCCAGGAACGCACCAGGGGCGGCACCGGCCGGATCGAGATCTGCGTCGAGGCGATGAGCCCCGGCTCCAGGGACCGGCTCGTCAGCCACCTCCGGGACGCCCACCGGCTGGATGTGAAGCTCACCGCCCGGGGGGCGCGGAAGATCAGCGTCCTGCAGTTCACCACCGCGGCGTCAGAACAGTTCCAGCAGCTCGTCGCGCCCTACATTCACCCGTCGATGGACTACAAGCTGCTGCCGCGGTTCCAGGGCAGGTTCGCCGTCCGGCCGGAGTTCGCTCACGGCGCGGACCCGGCCCGTCCCTGCCCAGGTCCTGGACATCCACGTCAAGCCGCCGGCCCGGTCGATGAGCCGCTTCGATATCGAGGTCGAGGGGTCGCACTGCTACTTCGTGGACGGCGTCATGGTCCACAACAGCCCCGAGACCACCTCCGGTGGGCGGGCGCTGAAGTTCTACGCCTCCGTCCGGCTCGATGTGCGCCGGATCGAGACGCTCAAGGACGGCACTGAGGCCGTCGGCAGCCGCACCAAGGTGAAGGTCGTCAAGAACAAGCTCGCGCCTCCTTTCCGGACGGCGGAGTTCGACATCGTGTTCGGGCTGGGCATCAGCCGGGAGGGTGGCCTGATCGACCTCGGGGTGGAGCAGAACATCGTGCGCAAGTCCGGTGCCTGGTACACCTACGAAGGCGATCAACTCGGGCAGGGCAAGGAGAACGCGCGGAACTTCCTGCGGGACAACCCCGACTTGGCCAACGAGATCGAGAAGAAGATCAAGGAGAAGCTCGGCGTCGGCCCGCGCGTGGACGCCGAGGCGGCGGACAAGGAGCCGGAAGCGGGCCTGCGTGCGGTGCCGAACGCGGACGCGGCAGGCGCGGCTGTGGCGGCGGCTGGCGGCCGGGGTGTCACCAGGCTCAGCGGAGGGCCCGGTGGCGCGGGGTAGCACCGGTGGCCCGGGATAGGAACCCGCCGGGCCGAGGCGGTCGGCGGACCCCGGCTGGGGCATCCGGCCGGAGCCGCGGCACCGGGCACCTGACCTTGGTGCCCGGCCTAGCTGACGAGTACCCCGCCGACGAGTATCCCCCGAGGGCTCTGCCATCGCGGGTTCCGCTGCGGGCGACCCACATGCAGGGCCCGGCGGCGAGCGGCGGGGTGAGCGCCGCCGCCGTCCCGGTGCGGCCAGCCCGGGCGGTGCGGATCCGCACGATCCGGGCACCAGCGGAGGTATCGGTGCCGAGGGCGCGGGGAGCGAGGAGGCGCAGGCGATCTGTCTGCGGCTGCTCACCGCCGGGCCGCGGACCAGGGCGCAACTGGCGACCGCGCTGCGCAAGCAGAGGATTGCGGACGAGGTCGCGGAATCCGTGCTAGGCCAGTTGGCCGAGGCCGGGGTGATCGACGACGCGGAACCCGGCAGCGAGGAAGCGGCGCGGGAGACCTGCCTGCGGCTGCTCACCGCCGGGCCACGAACCCGGGCGCAGCTGGCCACCGCGCTGCGTAAGCGGAGGATTCCAGACGAGGTCGCGGAGTCCGTGCTGAGCCGGTTCGCTGAGGTCGGGCTGATCGACGACGCGGCCTTCGCCCGGGCATGGGTGGAGAGCCGGCACCACGGCCGCGGTCTCGCCCGCCGCGCGCTCACCGCGGAACTGCGGCAGCGCGGGATACCCGACGGGGAGGTGCGGTCGGCGGTCAGCCTGCTGGGACCGGAGGATGAACTGGCCACCGCCCGGCGGCTGGTGGCGAAGCGGTTGCCGGCCACCCGGGCAAAGCCGGCACCTGCCCGGGCCCGGCAGCTCATGGGCATGCTGGCCCGCAAGGGCTACCCGGCCGGCCTGGCCGCGCAGGTCGTGCGCGAAGCCCTGGAACAGGAGCAGGCGGACAGCGAGGGCGAGCGGGCCGATCTGGCATGGATTAGCGAGGACGGCGCCAGTGACGATTGCCCATGACCGGGGCACGGTGCGTTGAGTAACGGAAGCATCACTGGGCCGAGCTTGCCCAAATTGTTATCAGCGCTTAACCTCACGGCAGCGAGGTGTTAGTCCGTAACAGGCGATTGGGAACATACGACATACCCGGCAACTGGTTGCGCCCGGTTGCCGGTAACGACACAGATCCGGCCCGTGGCCGGTTCCGTGGCAGGGCTGGTTCGCCAGGTCAGCCCTTGGCCGGAACTGGTCAAGGGTGGCCACGGCCCCGCGCGAGCGGTGGCCGATAGGGGGGCGGACAGGGCTTGACGTGGCGCCTGAGCAGGACCCGCAAGGGCCCGCAATGCGGGCTTGCGCGGGAGAACCGGTGCAGAGCCGGCCGGGCAGGCGACCGTGCCTGGCAGGTCCTGGCCGCGGCCAGGCTCGCGGAGACGGCAGCACGCTGCCCCGCGGGCAGGGCGGTGCGGCTGGCCCGATGGCGGTCGCGAGGGCGCCGTTCACGCCGGAAGGCTGGTGACGGCATCGACTATCGGTGCAGGTCAGCGGCGCGTCGGCCAGGATGGATGTCGTTGTGCCGGTGCCGCAGGGTGGCAAACCCCACGGCGCCCGGTGCCGCGGGTGGTGCCTTGGCTGGCAGCGCCGTTGCGGGTAGTACTCCCACGGGTGGCGGTCCCGTGGTGCGGCCCTCCGGGCACGGTCATGCGGACGGTGGCGAAGCCGCCGGCCGCTAGGCCGCGCCGCGAGAACCGGTACGGCTGCCGGAAGCACCGGCGGCCGTGCGGGCCCGGCTGACCGGCTCGCCGGCAGCCGTCGTCCGCGCAGGCATACGCCGCGCATGGCGCGCCTAACCCCTCGCCATAGGGATCAGCCCTGGCCCGGTACCACGGAGCCAGGGCCCGCGAGCAGGATTGGGGTGCGCCATGAGCAACACAATCGCTGTGGTCATCGCGGTGATCGGGATCCTCGCGCTGTTCGCCGCCACCGCTGCGCTGTTCGCTGTCGCGCGCAAGGCCGGGAACCGGACGGTCCCGGCTCCCCAGGAAATCCCCGCCGCCCACTCATCCGTCAGCCCGGAACTGGCCGCCGAAGCCGAACGCCAGGCCGCAGAGGCCGGCCGTGCCGCCGAACGGCGCCTCGACGAGGCCAGCCGCACCGCCGATCAGATACGGGCCGGCGCCGAGTCCGATGCCGCCGCCCTCATGCGGCGTGCCGAGGAGTCGGCGCGCCAGGTCACCCAGGCGCAGCGGGCAGCCGAGGAACAGATCCAGGCCACCAGGGAGGAAGCCAGCCAGCTTCGCACCGACCTGGAGCGCAGGGAGGCGCGGCTCGCCGAGCGCGAGGGCAGGCTGGACGACGAACACCGCAAGCTTGAACAGCGGTCCGCCGCCCTGGACGAGGCCCGGGCCGAGATCGGCGCACAGCGGGCCGAACTGGCGCGCCTGGACGACGAGCGCCGCGCGGTGCTGGAGCGGGCCGCGGGGCTGACCGCGGAGCAGGCCAAGTCCGAACTCGTCGCCACCATCGAGAACCAGGCCAAACGCGAGGCCGCGCTGATCGTCCGCGAGGCCGAGACCCAGGCCCGCCGGGACGGGGACGAACGGGCCAGGCGGATCGTGACGCTGGCCATCCAGCGGGTCGCGAGCGAGCAGACCAGCGAGTCCGTGGTCTCCGTGCTGCACCTGCCCGGTGAGGAGATGAAGGGCAGGATCATCGGCCGCGAGGGCCGCAACATCCGCGCCTTCGAGTCGGTGACCGGGGTCAACCTGATCATCGATGACACTCCCGAGGCCGTCCTGCTGTCCTGCTTCGACCCGGTCCGGCGGGAGGTGGGCAGGCTCGCGCTGGAGAAACTGGTGCTCGACGGCCGGATCCACCCCCAGCGGATCGAGGAGGCCTACGAGCGCAGCAAGGCCGAGGTGGAGCAGCTGTGCGTGCGCGCCGGCGAGGACGCCATGGTCGAGCTGGCGATCACCGACATGCACCCGGAACTGGTGACGCTGCTCGGCCAGCTTCGCTACCGCACCTCCTACGGCCAGAACGTGCTCGCCCACCTGGTGGAGTCCGCGCACATCGCCGCCATGATGGCCAGCGAGCTGGGCATGGACCCGGTGCTGCTCAAACGGTGCACCGTGCTGCACGACATCGGCAAGGCGCTGACCCACGAGGTAGAGGGCAGCCACGCCCTGATCGGCGCGGAGATCGCGCACAAGTACGGCGAGTCGGCCGACGTGGTCCACGCCATCGAGGCGCACCACAACGAGGTCGAGGTCCGGACCGTCGAGGCGGTCCTCACCCAGGCCGCCGACGCGATCAGCGGCAGCAGGCCCGGCGCCCGGCGCGAGTCGCTGGAGGCGTACGTGAAGCGGCTGGAGCGCCTCGAGGAGATCGCGACCGCGCATGAGGGCGTGGACAAGGTGTTCGCGATGCAGGCGGGGCGCGAGATTCGGGTCATGGTGAAGCCGGACCGGGTCGATGACATTCAGGCGCAGGTCATTGCGCGGGATGTGGCCAAGCAGGTGGAGGAGGAGCTGACTTATCCGGGGCAGATCCGGGTGACCGTGGTGCGGGAGTCGCGCGCCACTGAGTTTGCGCGCTGAGGCGTTGGCTCCGTTCCCTATCGGGCGTGAGGGCGGCACCAGCATTGCTCTGGACAGCGGGCAAAACGCTGTCCAGACCAACCCTGGCACCGCTGAGATGAGCGCGGCGCCGCGGCCCGGCCCAACCCGAGCTCCTCCCGCCGCCCCCGCCCAGCACGGGCTCGCTAGGCGCGGGAAGGTTGCTGTTCGCTGATCGCTTCTCTCGGAGCCACCGGGGTTGACGCCGACCGCCTCGAGGAGGAGGGAGCGGGGGGTGGTTCCGGGGCTGGCGGGGAGCCGGGGGGCGGAGCGGGTTCGGGGATCTCGGGGGGAGTGGTGTGGAGTCTTAGCAGGGGGGTGTCGGGGTGGGGGAAGTTGAGGGTCTGGGCGTAGAGGGAGAGTTCGGCTTCCAGGGCCGTGATGATGGTTTCGGGGCGGCGGAAGCCGTGGGACTCGCCGGCGAACTCCAGGAGGGCGTGCGGGATGCCTTGGCGGGTGAGCTGGGCTGCCAGGGCGTGGGCCTGGGCCGGGGGGACGATGGGGTCGTCCTGGCCGTGTAGCTGGAGGATGGGGCAGGTCCGGGCGCTGACCTGCTGGGCGGGGGAGCGCTCGGCATAGGCCGCCTTGAATCCGGGCAGCGGGCCGACCAGGCCGTCGGTGTAGCTGGACTCGAAGTCGTGCGTGGTGGCGGCGAAGCTGGCTAGGTCGGTGATGCCGTAGTAGGACGTGGCGGCCTTGAACGGGCTTTCCGAGGCATGAGCGGTGACCGCGGCCAGGGCGGTCCAGCCGCCGGCCGAGCCGCCGCGGATCACCAGCCTCGCGCCGTCCGCGTCGCCGGAGGAGACCAGCGCCTGGGCCGCCGCGATCACGTCCTCCACGTCGACCACGCCCCACTGGCCGCGCAGCCGTTCCCGGTACACCCGGCCATAGCCGGCCGAGCCGCCGTAGTTGACGTCGATGACGCCGATGCCCCGGCTGGTGAAGTACGCCTTCTCCAGGTCAAGCCGGTGGTCCGCCTGGGATGCCGGGCCGCCGTGCGCCCAGACCACGTACGGCGGAAGCTCCCCCTCGGGAACGGCCGCCTCCGGGCTGGCCGGCGGGTACACCCAGGCGTGCACCTCCCGGCCGAACTTCCCCTCGAACGTCAGCTTGCGCGCCCTGGGCAGATACCCGGACGCGGGCAGGCGGCCGGCGGGCGAGTAGAGCTTCTTCGCCTTCCCGGTGGTCATGTCCACCCGGATCACCGACATCGCCGTGGAGGGGCCGCCCGCCACCGCGACCACGGACATGCCGTCGGCCCACAGCCCGGACGAGAAGATCCGGTAAGGGATGTCCAGGTTGTCCAGTTCCCCGGTATCCGGGTCGAGCAGGCCCAGCCGCATCTCGCCGCAGCCGCGCAGCACCGCGAGCCGCCCGTCGGCCAGCACCGCGTACGGGCGCTGGCCAAGCCGCCACAGCGGGCCGGCGAACTCCTCCTCGGCCGGGTAGACGGCGATGCTCCCGGCGGTCAGGCTCAGTGTGTAGAGGTTCCACCAGCCGGGCCAGTCGGAGATCAGGTACAGATCGGCGTCGCCGTGCCAGGCCGGAGCGAGCACGGACTCGCTGGTACCGCCCTTGACCAGCCCGCCCTTGCCGGGGATCCCGTCCTTCACCTGGGCCACCCGCAGTTCGGTGCCGTCCCACGGCATCCGCGGATGGTTCCAGCACACCCAGGCCAGGCGGCGGCCGTCGGGGGAGGGCGCCGGGAACGCGTAGAAGTCGGACCCGCTGGCAAGCTCGCGGATCGCGCCGTCATCCGCCCCGGCGGAGCCGTCCAGCGGCACCGCGGCGATCGCCCGGGTCACCTTGCCGGCTTCGTGCCGCTCCTGCACGCACCAGATCTCTCCGCCGTCCGGTGACAAGGCGAAGTCTGCATAACGAAACGCCGGGGTACCCGGCTCCCCCTGCGGCGCGGGGGTCAGCGGCCGGGGCGAGGCGCCCGCGCCGTCCGCACCGGGCTCGTCCGCAAGGTAGAGGCGCTGGTCGGCGAAGTTCGCGAAAACGACCGCCCAGGACCGGCCGCCGCCCGGCCGCGCCAGCCGCACCGGAAGATAGGACCGGCCCCCGTACTCGTGCACCCGGGTCCGGGCGCTCCACGGGGCAGACAGCACCTGCCTGGGCTTCCCCGCAGCGCCCAGGTGCACCACCGTGGTCCGGCCCAGCTCACCGGGCACGGTCTCCTGCCACCACACCTCGCCATCGATCGCCACGGGAAACGAGACCTGGCGGTACTGGCCGGCGACATCCGCCGCGGTGATGGGCGAAGGCCAGGTACCGCACGGGAGGGGCCGCGCGGCAGTGCTGTCTGTCATGGCAATATCGTCCACCACGGCCGGGCTGGCCACGGGAGATTCCGGATATGCCAAGGGGTGCGCGTACCCTCGTTTGTTGACATGAACACGGTCCGCACTTACGAGATCCGCACCTACGGGTGCCAGATGAACTTCCACGACTCCGAGCGCCTGGCGGGCCTGCTCGAAGCAGTCGGGCTACCAGCGCGCCGGCCGCGGCGCGGTGCCTGACGTGGTCGTATTCAACACCTGCGCGGTCCGGGAGAACGCCGACAACCGGCTGTACGGGAACCTGGGCCACCTGCTGCCGGTGAAGTCGTCGCACCCGGGCATGCAGATCGCCGTGGGCGGCTGCCTGGCGCAGAAGGACCGGGCCGGGATCGCGGAGCGGGCCCCGTGGGTGGACGTGGTGTTCGGCACGCACAACATCGGCTCGCTGCCGGCGCTGCTGGAACGCGCCCGGGTCCAGGCCGAGGCGCAGGTGGAGATCGTGGAATCGCTGGAGCGGTTCCCCTCGGTGCTGCCGGTGCGCCGCGAGTCCCCGTACGCGGCGTGGGTCGCCATCTCCGTGGGCTGCAACAACACCTGCACGTTCTGCATCGTGCCGAGCCTGCGCGGCCGGGAGGAGGACCGCCGCCCCGGCGATGTGCTCGCCGAGGTGCGGGCACTCGTCGGCGACGGCGTGCTTGAGGTCACGCTGCTGGGGCAGAACGTCAACTCCTACGGGGCCGCATTCGGTGACCGGCAGGCGTTCGGCAAACTGCTGCGGGCCTGCGGGGAGATCGACGGCCTTGAGCGGGTGCGCTTCACCTCACCGCACCCGCGGGATTTCACCGCCGACGTGATCGCGGCGATGGCGGAGACGCCCAACGTCATGCCGAGCCTGCACATGCCGCTGCAGTCGGGCTCGGACGCGGTGCTCCGGGCGATGCGCCGGTCCTATCGCCAGGAGCGCTACCTGGGCATCCTGGAGCAGGTGCGGGCGGCCATCCCGGACGCGGCCATCACCACGGACATCATCGTGGGCTTTCCCGGCGAGACCGAGCGGGACTTCGCCGGCACGCTGGACACCGTCCGGGCGGCCCGGTTCGCCGGCGCGTTCACGTTCCAGTACTCGCAGCGGCCCGGCACGCCCGCCGCGGCGATGCCCGGCCAGGTCCCGCCGGACGTGGTCGCCGAGCGGTACGGGCGGCTGACCGCGCTGGTCGCGGAGATCGCGGGGACGGAGAACGAGGCGCTCATCGGCCGCGAGGTGGAGGTGCTCGTGGCCGAGGGGGAGGGCCGCAAGGACAGCGCCACGCACCGTGCCAGCGGGCGTGCGCGGGACAACCGGCTGGTCCACTTCGCGCCGTCGGGCACCGCCCCGCGCCCCGGCGACGTGGTGACCACGGTGGTGACCCGGGCGGCCCCGCACTACCTGATCGCGGACGCACCACCGCTGGCCGTGCGGCGGACCCGCGGCGGTGACGCGTGGCAGGCGCGCAAGGACGGCCTGGCAGAACCGGGTGCCGCGGGCGCTGGCACCGGGACCGGGCCGGCGGTGTCCCTGGGCATGCCCGCCATCGGCCGGCCTGCCCCCTGAGCGCACACCAGGCGCACCCCGGCATGGCCGCGGCGGCCAAAGCTGCGGCACACTGACGCCATGCTGATCGCCGGGGCCGTCTGCCCGCACCCGCCCCTGCTGATCCCGGCCGCGCTCGGCTCGGCGGCCAGCGACCCCCCGGCGCAGCTGCGCAAGGTGTCGGACGCCGCCGCGCGCGCCGTGGCCGGGCTGGCCGCGGCCCGGCCCGGCCTGATCGTCGTGGTCGGCGGCGGCGCCGCGGAACGCGAGTACGGCGCGGATGCCTCCGGCGGGCTGCACGCGTTCGGGGTGAGCGTGACGATCGGCGCGGGCGAGCCGGTCCTGCCGCTGTCCCTGACCGTGGGCCGCTGGCTGCTGGAGCGCGGCGGCATCCTTGACCGCGACGGCAGCCCGGCGGGCACGGGCGCCCCGGCGGTGGTGTTCCAGGAGGTGGCCCGGCACACCGCCCCGGGCGACTGCCTCAAGCTGGGCCGGATTCTCGCCGACCGGGCCCCCCGGGTCGCGCTGCTGGCCATGGGCGACGCGTGCGCCCGGCCGGCCAGGGAAGCACCCGAGATCGCCGACCCGGACGCCCAGGACTATGACGAGGAGGTCGCCGAGGCTCTCGCCGCCGCGGACGCCCGCTGGCTCGCCCGGCTGGACCCCGCCCGCGACGAGGAGCTTGTGGTGGCCGGCCGGGCGGCGTGGCAGGTCCTGGCGGGCGCGGCCGGGGGCCGCCGCATGCAGGGACGGCTGCTGTGCATGTCGGCCCCGTACGGGGTCACCTACCTGGTCGCCTCCTGGGAGGAACCCGGGACGGACTGAACCCATGCCCGAACCAGTGATCGCCGTCGTCGGCCCGACCGCGGCCGGGAAGTCCGAGCTTGCCCTCGGGCTCGCCCGCGCGCTCGGCGGTGAGGTCGTGAACGCCGACTCGATGCAGCTCTACGCAGGCATGGACATCGGCACGGCCAAGCTCACCCCCGCGCAGCGCCGGGGCGTGCCGCACCACCTGCTGGACATCTGGGACATCCGGCAGACCGCCAGCGTCGCCGAGTACCAGCGCCTGGCCCGGGCGGCGATCGAGTCGATCCGGCGCCGCGGCCTGGTGCCGGTGCTGGCGGGCGGGTCCGGGCTGTACGTGCGGGCGGCGCTGGATCCGCTGGAGTTCCCCGGCACCGACCCGGCGCTGCGGGCCCGGCTGGAGGCGGAACTCGCGCAGTCCGGCCCCGCGCCGCTGTATGCCCGGCTGGCCAGTGCCGACCCGGTGGCGGCCGCCGCGATCCTGCCGTCCAACGGGCGCCGCATCGTCCGCGCGCTCGAAGTGATCGGGGTGTCCGGCCAGCCGTTCAGCGCGACGATGCCCCGGTATGAGTCGGTGTATCCGGCGGTCCAGATCGGGCTGTCGGTGGACCGCGCGGAACTGGACTCCCGGATCGCGGACCGGACCGGCGCGATGTTCGCCGCCGGGCTGGTCGGCGAGGTCCGCCGCCTGGAGCGGGCCGGGCTGCGGGAGGGCAGGACGGCCGGCCGGGCGCTGGGTTATGCCCAGGTGCTGCGGTTCCTCGCCGGGGAGTGCAGCGAGGCCGAGGCGCAGGCGCAGACCGTCCTGGCCACCAGGCGCTTTGTCCGGCGGCAGGAGTCGTGGTTCCGCCGCGACCCCCGGGTCACCTGGCTGCCGCCGGTGCCGCGGACGCCGGTGACCTGCTGGAGCGTGCGCTGGCTACGATCGGGCCATGCGGTTCGCGAAGGGGCACGGCACCGAGAACGACTTCGTGATCCTGCTCGACCCCGAGGACTCCGGCGGGCTGACGGCCGAGCTTGCCGCCCGGCTCTGCGACCGCCGGGCCGGGATCGGGGCGGACGGGGTGCTCCGGGTGGTGCGCGCCACCGCGTCCGGGTCGGCCGGGCCGGCCGTGGACGGGGCGGGGCCCGCCGGCGCGGGCGGGCCTGAGTGGTTCATGGACTACCGCAACGCGGACGGCAGCGTGGCGGAGATGTGCGGCAACGGGATCCGGGTGTTCGCGCGCTATCTGGTGCGCCACGGCCTCGCGGCGGGCCCGGACTTCACCGTGGGCACCCGGTCCGGGCCGCGCCGGATCCGGATCGGCGCCGACGGCGGCGTCACGGCGGACATGGGCGCCGTGGCCGTGCTCGGCCCCGGGAGCGCGGTGATCGGCGGGGAGGCGTACCCGGGCCTGCGGGTGTCGGTGGGGAACCCGCACCTGGCCTGCCTGCTCGAGGCCCCTCTTGCCGGGTTCGACCTGTCCCGGCCGCCGGAACTGGATCCGGGGCTGTTCCCCGAGGGCGGCAACGTGGAACTCATCCGGGTGACCGGCACCCGCAGCCTGGCCATGCGGGTGCACGAGCGCGGCTCCGGCGAGACCCGCTCGTGCGGCACCGGCGCCGTCGCGGCCGCGGCCGCCGCCGCGGCCGCCAGCGGAGGCGGCGACGGTGCGTGGGCGGTCGCCGTGCCGGGCGGCAGCCTCACGGTCACCCTGGAGGCGGGCCGCGCCTGGCTCACCGGCCCGGCCGTCATCGTCGCCGAGGGCGAACTCGACCCGTCCTGGCTCGCCGGGCCCGCCCCCGCCAATGATGATCATGGCGATTTGGCCGCTCCAGCGGCCACTTTCCCTTGATCACGAACCCGGTCTGGCCGACGCCGGCAGGCCCGCTCCGAAACGTAATCAAAGGGAAGTAGCGTCACCCCTTGCCCCGGCGCTCCATGGGCTACGGTGATCATCAGCATGCCGGGCAACGGCGCCACGTCATGGGAGGTTGGCATGCACATCAATGCTGGTGACACCGCCTGGATGCTGACCTCGACGGCGCTGGTGTTCTTCATGATGCCAGGGCTCGCGCTGTTCTACGGCGGGCTGGTCGGCGCGAAGAACGTGGTCGCGACCATGGTCCAGTCCTTCGTGGCCATCGGCGTGGTCAGCCTGCTGTGGGTGATCGTCGGGTACTCGCTGGCGTTCGGCGGCAATCACTGGGGTGACGTGATCGGCAGCTTCCAGTACGTGGGGCTGCATGACGTCAACGGCACGCCGAACAGCTACGCGCCCACGATTCCATCGCTGGTCTACATGGCCTTCCAGATGAAGTTCGCCGTGATCACCCCGGCGCTCATCGCCGGTGCGTTCTGCGAGCGGATGCGTTTCCGCGGCTACCTGGTGTTCATCGGGCTATGGTCGCTGCTGGTCTACAGCCCGTTCGCGCACTGGGAGTGGGGCGGCGGGTTCCTCGGCTCGGGCGGCCTGCACGCGATCGACTTCGCCGGCGGCTCGGTGGTCCACGAGCTGGCTGGTGCCGCGGCGCTGGCCACCGCGCTGTACCTGAGGCGAACGCACCAGCTTGAGCGGCCGCACAGCGTACCGCTGGTGCTGCTCGGCGCGGGAATCTTGTGGTTCGGCTGGTTCGGCTTCAATGCGGGCAGCGCATTGTCCGCCGGAACGGTCGCTGCCTACGCACTGGTGAACACCCAGCTGGGGGCCTGTACCGCGATGCTCGTCTGGATGGGCATCGAGTGGTGGCACCGCCGCAAGCCATCGGGCGTGGGCATCGCCGCTGGTGCCGTCGCCGGGCTGGCGGCGATCACCCCCGCGTCGGGTTACGTGCAGCCGTGGGCGGCGATCATCATCGGCGCCGCGGCGGGCCTGCTGTGTTACGGCGCCGTCCACCTGAAGGACATATTCCACTACGACGACTCCCTCGACGTCGTCGGCGTGCACATGGTCGGCGGTGCCATCGGCGTCGTGCTCACCGGCGTCTTCGCCACCCTCGCCGTGAACGCCGCTGGTGCAGCCGGTGGCTGGACCCAGCTTGGCCGCCAGGCGGTGCTGGCCGTCGTCGGGATCGCCTTCCCGTTCGTCATGACCTGGATCATCCTGTGGGTAACCGACCACACCGTGGGACTGCAAGTGAGCCCGGAGGATGAGGACACCGGCCTCGACCTCAGCGAGCACGCGGAGCTCGCCTACCAGACCGCAACAGCGGCGGACCTGACCACCGCCGGCATGGCGCCCGCACCCGGCACTCCGGGCCCACCCGAAGTGCAGTAACCAGGCGGGCGCTGTTCAGGACCTGGCGGGGCGCTCGTAGCGGAGCAGGACGACGCCGTTGCCGAACGGGCGCGCCTCGGCTAGCCGGAGCGGCACCGGGGCGTCCGTGGGCCGGAACAGCAGCCGGCCCCGGCCGAGGAGCACCGGCTGGACGTAGAAGCGGAACTCGTCGATCAGGTCGTGCGCCAGGAACGCCCCGGCCAGGACGGAGCCGCCGATCACCAGGTCGCCGCCCGGCTCCGCCTGGAGCGCCCTGATCTGCTCCGGGACCACCTCCCGGACGATCGTGGTGTTCCAGCCGGCCTGCTCCAGGGTCCGGGAGAACACGATCTTGGGCATGTCCCGCCAGATGCGGGCGAACTCGATCACCTGGGCGGGCGCGGCAGGGTCCTGGTCGGCGGTGGGCCAGTGGCTGGCCATCAGCTCATAGGTGACCCGCCCGTCCAGGAAGAGGCCGGCGGCGCCGAGCCAGTCGTTGAAGTGCTGGTGCACTTCCTCGCCGATCTGCTGCCAGCCGAGGTCGTGGTCCGGCCCCTCGAAGTACCCATCGAGCGACACCGACATCATGAAGACGATCTTCCGCATCCCGGGCTCCCTCCATGCCGTTGCGGTACGCGGAAGGTTACTAGCCAGGAGTGACACCCAGGGCGGTCAGCGGCAGGCCGCGGAACGAGGCGTCGAGTACCTCGGCGATGTGTGCCACGGTCACCGGGTCGCCGCCGTCGGCGGCCATGGCGGCGGCGATCTGCAGGCTGCAGCCGGGGTTGGCGGACACCACCAGGCGCGCCCCCGTCGCCCGGATCGCCGTGGCCTTGCGCTGGCCCAGTTCGGCGGCGGCCTCCGGCTGCACCAGGTTGTAGATGCCCGCCGAGCCGCAGCAGGTTCCGCCGCCGCCGATCTCGATCAGGTCCAGGCCGGGCACGCCGCCCAGCAGGTCGCGCGGCTGCTGCCGGAATCCGCTGCGCATGCGCGAGATGGCAGGCGTCGTGGTAGGCGGTGATCGCCTTCAGTTCGTGCCGGACCGCCCGCGGGCCGCCGTGGTCGCGGTAAAGCTCGGCGAGGAACTCGCTGAAGTCGCGGACCCGGCCGCTGAACGCCGCCGCCCGGGCGGCCAGGGGCCCGGGCCCGCCGCCGTCCGCGCGGGCGAAGAAGGCGCCGTACTCCTTCATCGCCGACCCGCAGCCGGCCGAGTTGACCACGATCGCGTCCACGCCCGCGCGCTCGAACTCGGCGATGGTCCGCCCCGCGAACCTGGCCGCCTCCGCTGGCCGGCCCGCGTGCAGCGACAGCGCGCCGCAGCAGCCCTGGCCGGGCGGCACGATCACGTCGCAGCCCTCGGCGGCGAGCACCCGCGCCGTGGCCGCGTTGACGCCGGGGAAGAAGACCTGCTGGACGCAGCCGGTGAGCATGCCCACCACCGCGCGGCGCTGGCCCCTGGCCGGGATGCGGGCGGGCAGCCTGCCCTGACGGCCGGGGGACTGCGGCGCCAGCCGCAGCGAGCCGGCGAGTTCCGGTGCGTACCTGGACACCGGGCCGAGCTGGGCGAGCCGGGCGAACCCGGCGCGCTGCGCCGCGCGCAACGGCCCGGCCAGGGCGCGCAGCCGCTTCGGGTAGGGGAACGTCGCGAAGATCGCGGCGCGCACGGCCTTGTCCCTGGCCGACCGCGCCGCGCCCGCCTGCACCGGCCCGGCCCCGGAGCCAGCCTGTTCCGGCCAGGCCCGGGCCGCCTCGATCAGCTCGTTGTAGCGCACCCCGGACGGGCAGGCCGGCACGCACGCCATGCAGCCCAGGCACCGGTCCAGGTGCATGGTCACCTTCTCGCTGACCGGGGCCCCGTCCAGGACCTGCGAGATCAGGTGGATCCGCCCGCGCGGCGAGTCCATCTCCTCGCCCCACAGCTGGTAGGTGGGGCAGGCCGGCAGGCAGAAGCCGCAGTGCACGCAGTCACCCGCCGCCGCGGCGAGGTGCCCGCCGGGGTCGAGGGGCCCGGCCCGGTCGTCCATCAGATCCCTCCCGCGAACCGGCCCGGAGCCATCCGGTGACCCGGGTCGAACTGGTCCTTGACCGCGTGCATCAGCGGCAGCGACGGCACCGGCCCCCAGAGGTCCATCAGATCCCTTGCCCTCGGCGGAGCGTGCACCACGACCGCACTGGCCAGCACGGGCGGGCTGTCCGGCGCCGGGGCGGAAGCCGGCCGCGCGTCCGCATCCCCGCGGGCCAGCGCGGCGCGCAGCCCGGAGACGAACGCCGCGATCGCGGCCGGGTCCGCGTCCGCCCCGATCGCCGCGTAAATCACACCGGCCGCGGCGGAATCCGCCGACGGCCGGATCCAGCCCGGCGGCCCCGGCCGCGCCGTCGATCACCCGCAGCACCCGCGGCAGCCCCGCGGCCCAGAACCCGATCCGGATCAGCGTGCAGGCCTGCCCTGCATCCTCAGCAGCGCCCGGCGCCTCGTCTGCGGGCTGGCCGTCTGCCCCGGGCTGGCCGTCTGCCCCGGGCTGGCCGTCTGCCCCGGGCTGGCCGCTGGCCCCGGGCTGGCCGCTGGCCCCGGGCTGGCGTTCCGTTCCAGGCTGCCCGTTCGGCCCGGTCTGCCACTCCTGGCCGGGCCGGCTGGTGCCGCTCGCGGGCCAGCCCCACCAGCCGGGCGGGGCCGGCTGCGCGCCTGCTCCGCTGCCGAGCAGCGCACACATCAGGCCGGCCCGTTCCGCCGTGCCGTCCTGGTCCCCCTCGATCAGCACGGCCACCCGCACCGGGTGGTCCCGGGCGGGGCGGTCGATCTCGATCGCGGACGGTGCCAGTTCGCTCCGGCCGCCGCCGCGACCCCTGGTACGCCTCGTCCGGGCTGGCGCAGTCCACCGTGACGTAGGCCGCGGCGGCGGGGCGCGGGTGCAGCCGGAACACCGCCTCCACGATCAGCCCCAGCGTGCCGAACGAGCCGGCGAACAGCTTGCCCAGGTCGTAGCCCGCGACGTTCTTGACCACCTTCCCGCCGGAATGTGCCACGGTCCCGTCGGCGCGGACCACGGTGATCCCTATCACCAGGTCCCGCGGCGTGCCGTAGCGCAGGCGGCGCGGGCCTGCGGCCGCAGTGGCGAGGGTCCCGCCGACGGTCGCGCCCTGCCACGCCGGCGGCGGCGCGGGACTCGGTATGGCCCCGGTCGCGGGGGTCCCGCCGACGGTCGCGCCCTGCCACGCCGATGCCGTAGCACCGCCCGCCGGCGGGGGGTCCAGCGCGAGCTGCTGACCGGCCCCGGCCAGCACCTCGCCGAGCCGGGCCAGGCTCACCCCGGCCTGGACCCGGACGACCAGATCCCCGGCGGCGTGCTCGAGCACCTGGTCCAGCGCGCTGGTGTCCACCACGAGGTCGCACCGGCGGGGCGGCGCGCCCCAGCTGAGCTTGCTGCCGCCGCCGCGCGGCACCACGGTCAGGTCGTGCGCGGCGGCCGCGCGCAGCAGCCCGCTCACCTCCGCAACGGTGGCTGGAGCGGCGGCGAAGCGCGGCATCACCCCGGCAACCGAGTCCCCCAGGCTCTGCCAGGCGGGCCCCCGGGCAGGCCGCGGCCAGGGCGGCCAGGACCGGGTCGGTGCCCACGGCGACCGGGTCAGCGCCCACGTCGCGCCCCCGGCACGGCACCCCGGGCGGCGGCCAGGCGGCCCGGCCGGAGGCTGGGACGGACTTGCGTTCTGCTGCTCAAAATTGCTCCGCCTGCCCCGAGGCCACCAGCGGATGCACGCCCGTGCGGACCCCGGGAACCTCGCCGCACAGCCCGGGGTCGGGAACACCTTGCCCGGATTGCGACAGGCCGCGGCCGGGTCGAACGCGCAGCGCACCAACTGCATCGTGTCGAGGTCTTCGTCGGAGAACATTTTCGGCATGTACCGGGACTTGTCCACTCCGACGCCGTGCTCACCGGTGATCGAACCGCCGTGTGTCGATGCACAGGTCGAGGATCCCCCCGGACACGGTCTCCGCGCGCCTCGCCCGCGCCGGGTTCCGCGTCGTCGAACAGCACCAGCGGGTGCAGGTTGCCGTCCCCGGCGTGGAAGACGTTCGCGACCCGGATGCCCGACTCGCGCCGACAGCTCGTCGATCCTGTCGAGCACCTCGGCCGAGCGCGCTGCGCGGCACGACGCCGTCCTGGACGATGTAGGCGGGGCTGATCCGGCCCACCGCGGCGAACGCCGACTTGCGGCCCCGCCAGATCGCCGCCCGCTCCGCGGGGTCGTCCGCGACCCTGATCTCGGTCGCGCCGCTCTCCCGGCACAGCCGCGGACCTCGGCGAACTAGTGCGCGACCTCCCCGGCCGGGCCGTCCAGCTCCACGATGAGCACCGCGCCGGCGCCCTCGGGATAGGCGCAGGCCACGGCCGCCTCGGCCGCCTCGATCGCCAGCGCGTCCATCATCTCGATCGCGGCCGGTACGATACCGGCCGCCGATGATCGCCGACACCGCCCTCCCGCCACGCTCGATGTCCTCGAACGCCGCCAGCAGCGTCTTGACGGCCTCCGGGACCGGCTCAGCCTTACGACGACCCTGGTCGCGATGCCGAGCGTGCCCTCCGAGCCGACGAACGCGCCCAGCAGGTCGTAGCCGGGATCGACGCCGCTGCGTCACCGACCATGTCATCCCCAGCGGGGGTGACGATCTCCAGGCCGGTCATGTGGTTGACGGTGAAGCCGTACTTCAGGCAGTGCGCGCCGCCGGAGTTCTCCGCCACGTTGCCGCCGATCGTGCAGACCTGCTGGCTGGAGGGGTCGGGCGCGTAGTAGTAGCCGAAGGCTCGCGGCCGGCCTCGCTGACCGCCAGATTGGTGCACCCCCGGCTCCACGGTCGCCCGCCGGTTGGCCGGGTCGACGGCGATGATCCGTCGCATCTTCGAGGTCACGATCAGCACCCCGTCGGCCCTCGGCAGAGCCCCGCCCGACAGACCCGTCCCGGCGCCCCTGGCCACGAACGGCAGCCGTAGCTCGGCGCATATCCGCACCACGGCCGCGACCTGCGTCGGCGCGTCTCCGGCAGCACCACGACGCCGGGAGTGACCCGGTGTGGGTCAGCCCGTCGCATTCGTAGGTGCGCAGCCGACGGGATCGGTGATCACGCCCGGGCCCGCAGATCTCGATCATCCGGGGGATGAGCCGGCTGATCATCGTCTCCCTCACCGGCCCGTCGTTATCTCCAGGGTGCCCCGGCGGCGGGCCGCCCGCAACGCCCCGCCCCAGCTTGAGACCGCGCCGGGCAGGCGCGCGGCCGGTCAGGGCATGCGCTCGTAGGCGGGCAGGGTGAGGAACTCGGCGTAGTCGTCGGCCAGGGCCACCTCGGTGAACAGCGCGGCCGCCTGCTCGTAGCGGGCGTCGTCGAACGCCCCGCCGGGGACTGCCGCGATCTTGGCGAGCTCCTCGTCGATGATCTGCTCGACCAGCTCCCGGGTCACCAGCGGGCCGTCGTCGAGCTTGATGTCGTTGTGCACCCACTGCCAGATCTGGGATCGGGAGATCTCCGCGGTCGCCGCGTCCTCCATCAGGTTGTAGATCGCCACCGCGCCCGTTCCCGCCGAGCCAGGTGGCCAGGTACCGCAGGCCACGCCGACGTTGTTGCGCAGCCCCGCCTCGGTGATCGGCGCCGCGGCGTCTTGGCGACCGCCAGCAGGTCGCGGCGGTCGACGCAGACATCCTCGCGCAGCCGGTCGAGCTGGTTGGGCGCGTCGCCGAGCACGGCGTCGAAGACCTCCGGCAGATCGGCACCAGGTCGGGGTGCGCCACCCAGGAGCCGTCGAAGCCGTCGCCCGACTCGCGGGTCTTGTCGGCGCGCACCTTGGCCAGGGCGAGTCGTTCACCTCGGGGTCGCGGCGGGTGGGGATGAACGCGGCCATCCCGCCGATGGCGTGCGCGCCGCGGCGGTGGCAGGTCTTGCACCAGCAGCTCGGTGTAGGCGCGCATGAACGGCGCGGTCATCGTCACCGCGTTGCGCTCGGGCAGCACGAACTCTCGGCCCCGGGTGCGGAACTTCTTGATCATGCTGAACAGGTAGTCCCAGCGGCCCGCGTTCAGCCCGGCGCTGTGGTCGCGCAGTTCGTAGAGGATCTCCTCCATCTCGAACGCGGCCGGGATCGTCTCGATCAGCACGGTCGCCCGGATGGTGCCGCGCGGGAGGCCGAGCGCGTCCTGGGCGACGACGAAGACGTCGTTCCACAGCCGCGCCTCCAGGTGGCTCTCCATCTTCGGCAGGTAGAAGTAGGGCCCCTTGCCCTTGTCCAGCTGCCGCTGCGCGCAGTGGAAGAAGTACAGCGCGAAGTCGAACAGGCTGCCCGACACCCGCTCGCCGTCGACGAGCAGGTGCTTCTCGTCCAGGTGCCAGCCCCGCGGCCGGACCACGATCGTGGCCAGCTCGTCATCGGGCCGCAGCCGGTAGTCCTTGCCCTCGGCGCTGGTGAAGTCGATGGTGCGGTCCAGCGCGTCGCAGGTTGAGCTGGCCGGTGATCATGTTTTCCCAGAGCGGGGTGTTGGCGTCCTCGAAGTCGGCCAGCCAGACCTTGCGCGCCGGAGTTGAGCGCGTTGATGGTCATCTTCCGCTCGGTCGGCCCGGTGATCTCCACCCGGCGGTCCACCAGGCCAGGCGCGGGCGGCGGCACCCGCCAGTGCGAGTCCTCGCGGATGTGCCGGGTCCGGGCAGGAAGTCCAGCGTGCCACCGGCGGACAGGTCCAGCTGGCGGGCCGCCCGGGCGGCCAGCAACTCCGCCCGCTGCCGCCGAACTCACGCTGGAGCATGGCGACCAGGGCAAGCGCATCGGGGGTGAGGATCTCCCCGAACCGGTCTCCCGGCGGGCCAAGGACCTCAATGCCATCGTCAGCCGCCATCTCGCGCTCCCGTCTGCATGCGCTGGAAATGTGGAATTGACGCTAGCCCGCGGCCGGGACGGCGGTCAAAGCCAGGGTCCCCCAAAACCTACCGGCCGGTAACTGGGGCACAACCAGCGCCCCCGGAGCGTTATTGGAATGACCTGGATTCACCGGCATGGCAGCATTGACCAACCAGGTCCGGCGGCGGCGTGCCTGACCAGCAGGCCGGGGCGCGCCGGGCGGAGACCAACCCAAGGCAGCGATGACATCTACACCCGAGCTTGACTCCGACTTCGACGGCCAGATCAGCACGGGTGCCACCGCCCCCGGCGCCGTGCCCGGCGCCGCGCCGGGGGAGCGGCCGCCGCGGCCGGGGGACCAGGACCTCGCCGACCGGCACGCGCTGCGCCGGGTCGCCGGCCTGTCCACCGAGCTGACCGACGTCACCGAGGTCGAGTACCGCGCGCTGCGGCTGGAACGGGTCGTCCTGGTCGGCGTCTGGACCGAGGGCACGCAGGCCAGCGCCGAGAACTCGCTGCGGGAGCTGTCCGCACTGGCCGAGACCGCGGGCTCGGTCATCCTGGCCGGCCTCGTGCAGCGCCGTAGCAAGCCCGACCCGGCGACCTATATCGGCTCGGGCAAGGCCCGCGAGGTGGCGGACGTGGTGGCCGAGACCGGCGCGGACACGGTGATCTGCGACGGCGAACTCACCCCGGGCCAGCTGCGCAGCCTGGAAGGCGTGGTCCGGGTCAAGGTCATCGACCGCACCGCGCTGATCCTGGACATCTTCGCCCAGCACGCCCGCACCAAGGCCGGCAAGGCCCAGGTGGAGCTGGCACAGCTCGAATACCTGCTGCCCCGGCTGCGCGGCTGGGGCGAGTCGCTGACCCGGCAGGCAGGCGGCCGCGCCGCCGCCGGTGGCGGCATCGGCGGCCGCGGCCCCGGCGAGACCAAGATCGAGACGGACCGGCGCCGGATCCGGGCGAGGGCCGCCAAGCTGCGCCGCGAGATCGCCGGGATATCCGCGGGCCGCGAGGTGCAGCGCCGCCGCCGGCGCCGGCAGAACGTCCCGTCGGTCGCCATAGCCGGGTACACGAACGCCGGGAAATCGACACTGCTGAACGCCCTGACCGGCGCTGGCGTGCTCGTCGACGATTCGCTGTTCGCCACCCTGGACCCCGCCGTGCGGCGGGCGCGCACGCCGTCCGGCCGCTGGTTCACCCTGACCGACACGGTCGGGTTCGTCCGCCATCTGCCGCACCAGCTGGTCGAGGCGTTCCGGTCCACGCTGGAGGAGGTCGCCGAGGCCGACCTGATCCTGCACGTCGTGGACGGCAGCGACGCGGACCCGCGGGCCCAGATCGCCGCGGTACGCGAGGTGCTCGGCGAGATCGGCGCCACCAAGGTGCCCGAGCTCGTGGTGGTGAACAAGGCCGACGCGGCCGATCCACTGGAGATCAAGGGCCTGTGCCTGGCCGAGCGCGGTGCCGTCGTGGTGTCCGCGAGGACCGGGCTGGGGCTGGCGGACCTGCTCGCCGCCGTCGAGGCCGCGCTGCCCGGGCGCGACACCGAGGTCACCGCGCTGGTGCCGTTCGGCCGTGGCGACCTGGTGGCCCGGGCGCACCGCGAAGGTGAGGTACTGGCGGTCGCGCACTGCGAGGGCGGCACCCAGCTCACCGCGCGGGTCCCCCCGGATCTGGCCGCGCAACTGGCCGGCGCCGGTCAGGGCGCCAAAGCGCCGGCCGGCGACGGAGCCGATCCGTCCTGACTGCTGCGCCAATGCCACTGCCTGCGTAAATGGCGCCTGCTATGGTCGTGTTGCCCGGGACACGCCGGCCGCTGGCCGGTGCGTGCGGAAGGCGACCACGTGAGCCAGTTCTCGCCAGCGGTTATGAATCTGGTGGCCTTCTTCCGATTCGGCCTGTACACGCACCCTCTCGTGCAATACCGTGACTGAACCGATATTGTTGGTTGCCACATCTTCGCCAGTACTCGGGCAGCTCCACATGCGATCAAGGTCCCGGGTGCGGGTGGTGCTCCACCACACGGCACGAGCCATGGCAGGTGACCGCTTGACGACGCAGGGGACCCACATCTGGGTTATGCCCGCGCGGGAGCGTGCGCCATGGTGACTGCGAACGTGCGCCTGCTCACCAACATCGGCCGGCTGTGGACCGGATCCGAGGTGTGGAGCAACGCCGCGATCCTCACCCACGGGGACCGGATCGCGTGGGTGGGCCAGGCGTCCGAACTGCCGCGGAGCCTGCCCGGCGTCATCGACGACATCGTCGATGTGGATGATGTGCAGAACCTCAACGGCGGCCTCGTCACGCCCGGCCTGATCGACGCGCACACCCACCCGGTGTACGCGGGCAACCGCTGGGCCGAGATCGCGATGCGCTCCGGCGGGTCCTCGCCCAACGAGATCGCCGCGGCCGGCGGCGGCATGGCCTCGACCGTGACGGTGACCCGCGGAACGGACCCCTGGACGCTGTGCCACGGCGTGCGGAACCGGCTGCGGGAATGGCTGCTGTCGGGCACGACGACCATTGAGGCGAAGACCGGCTACCACCTCACCCGCGACGGCGAGCTCGCCGACGTGCGCATGCTGCGGTCGCTGGAGAACGAGCCCGGGATGCCCCGGGTGCACGTGACCTTCCTGGCCGCCCACGCGGTGCCGCCGGAGTTCTTCGGCCGCCGCCACGACTACGTGGACGCGGTGGGGTCCTGGTGCGCGGATGCGGCCGCCGCCGGGGCCGACAGTGTGGACGTGTACTGCGAGGAGGGCCGGTTCACCGAGCGCGAGGCGCGCTGGGTGCTCGGCGCGGGCCGCGCGGCCGGCCTGCTGCCCAGGCTGCACGCGTGCGGGCAGTCCCGCACCGGCGCCGCCACCCTGGCCGCGGAACTCGGCTGCGCGTCGGCGGACCTGCTGCACGAGGCCTGCGAGGAGGACGTGATCGTCCTGGCCACGGCGGGAGTCGCCGCCGTGCTCTGCCCCGGTACGGCGCTGCAGGTCGGCAAGGTGCCGCCGGTCCGCTCGCTGCTCGACAAGGGCGTGGCGGTCGCGCTGGGCTCGGACCACTCGCCGGGCGTGAACGGCATCACGAACATGTCGCTGGTGGTCTCCCTGGCGATCACGCACTTCGGCATGAGCGTGGCCGAGGCGCTGCGCGCGGCGACCCTGGGCGGTGCCCAGGCGCTGCGGAGCCCGGAACTGGGCACCATGGCCCCCGGCCGGTACGCCGACATCGTCGCCTGGGACGCCGACCACGAGGGCGCCTTCGCCTGGTCGTACGGGCTGCGCCCGCTCCGCGTCTGGCGCGGCGCCGAGCCCGTCCTCGCCTAAGCCGTAACCCCGCCCGCCCGTCATGGGATGCTGCTGGCATGCCCGTGCGTGAGGTCGAGGGTGCCGCCGTCAGCGTGGTGACCGGGGACGAGGAACTGCTCGTGGAGCGGGCCGTGGCCCGCCTGGTCGCCGCCGCCGGCGGCGACGGCACGTCCGGGGCGCGTGAGGTTTCCGCGGGCGCGCTCGCGCCCGGCGAACTGGCCTCGGTCACCGCCCCCTCGCTGTTCGATGCCACGGCGGTCGTGGTCGTCCGTGACGCCCAAGACGCGGGCAAGGAGGTCGCCGAGGAACTCGCGGCGCTGGCCGGTGACCCGCCGCCGGACCTGGCGGTGGTGATCACGCACGCGGGCGGCGCGAAGGGCAAGGCGCTGCTGACCAGGCTCACCAAGAGCGGCGCCCAGGTAGCCCAGTACGCGAAGATCACCCGGATCGGCGACCGGATGTCGTTCATCCGCGAGGAGTTCCGCGCGGCCGGGCGCCGGGCCGACGACAGCGGGGTGCGGGCGCTCATCGACGCGCTCGGCTCGGACCTGCGCGAGATCGCCTCCGCCTGCGCGCAGCTCGCCGCCGACACCACCGGCGTCATCGATCAGCCCACCGTGGCCAGGTACTACCGGGGGCGGGCGGAGAACGGCGGGTTCGCGGTGGCCGACGCGGCCGTGGAAGGGCGCCTCGCCGAGGCGCTCGAGCACCTGCGCTGGGCCCTGGCCGTCGGCATCTCACCGGTCCTGGTCACCAGCGCCCTGGCTCAGGGGATCCGCCTGGCGGGGCGGGTCGGGGCCGCGTCCCGGTCCAAGCCGGCCGCCGCGCTCGCCGCCGAGCTGGGCGCCCCGCCCTGGCGGATCGACAAGGTGCGCCAGCAGTTGCGCGGCTGGACCTCCGAGGGGATCGCCCGGGCGCTCACCGCGGTCGCGGAGGCCGACGCGCAGGTGAAGGGCGAGGGCACGAACCCGGGGTATGCCCTGGAGGTGGCGGTCCGCACGATCGTGGCCTGCCGGGGCGGTCGCTGAGGGACTCAGGCGATGGCCGTGAGCTGCACGGTCAACCCCCTGGCGCGTGCCCTCTCGTGGCAGAGCTGGTCCAGCCGCTCCCAGGCGGGCGGCATGCCCGCGCTGCGGGACAGCAGCAAGGCCATCGCAACCGGGTCGTCCACCGGCAGGTCAGCCGATTCCTGTCGCAGGTCGGCGCGGTGGCGTTCGGCGAAGTCCACCACGAGATCGGCGAGACTCTTCCAGCCGGGGGTCAGCCGGGTCCCAGCCCGATGCCTCGTAGTAGCCACGGTAGATCTGCTGGAAGTCCGGGTTGGCGAGGGCGGCAAGCTTGTCCCGGGCCAGGTCCCTGGCCTGCCGGGTACCGGGCAGCCAGCAGAATCCAGCTGTCCCGCTCGATCTGCATGGCCTGCGGGCTGACGCCCAGGCTGCGGATCCGGTCGAAGAGATCGGCGATCTCCGCGGGCACGAAAAGCCGGTCGCCCGCGGCCAGCTGGGCGATTCGGTGCCGCTGTGCCCGCAGTTCGCGGATCCGGCCGGCCAGCGCCTGGTCGATCTCGGCGACGGCACCGGCGAATTCCGCCGGCCCGGCGGCCAGCAGCTCCCGGATCCGCGCCAGCGGCACGCCGGCGTCGGCCAGGGCCTTGATCCGGATCAGGCTGATGACGGCTTCCGCGTCGTAGCGGCGGTAGCCCGATGCGTCCCGCCCGGGCTCGGGCAGCAGGCCGCGCTGATGGTAGTGCCGGACGGCGCGCACGGTGACCCCGACGTAGTCCGCCAGCTGGCTGATGGTGAGCATCACGGGCCTCCCCGCGGAGGTGGCACCGGACGGCGGCCGGCCTGCTGCCACGGTAGTCACCGGCTGCGCGCCGTGGTGGTGCCGCGATTGAACAGCCTCCGCGAGCCCAGGTACCCGGCCACCGCCAGCCCGGCGCACCACGCGCACGCGATCAGCGGCGTGTCCCCGGCCGGTGTGCTCAGCAGCAGGCTGCGCAGGGTGTCGATGATCGGCGTGAACGGCTGGTATTCGGCGAACCAGCGCAGCCCCGGCGCCATCGCCTGCGCGGGAACGAAGGCGCTGCCCAGGAAGGGCAGGAACGCCAGCGGCAGGGGGTAGTTGCTGGCACTTTCCGGGTTCCGGGCGAGCAGCCCGAGTGCCACCGACGCCCAGGTGCAGGCGACCGCGACCAGCACGATGAAGGCGATCGCGGCCAGGCAGGCGGCCGGGCTTGCCGTGGGCCGGAAACCGAACGCCACGGCCAGGCAGGTGACCACGACGGCCGCGGCCACCGTCTGGATCACGCTGCCCAGCACGTGCCCGGTCAGCACGCAGACCCGGGCGATCGGCATGGTCCGGAACCGGTTGATGATGCCTTCGGTCATGTCGGTGTTGACGGCGACCGCGGTGGAGACCGAGGCGGAACTCACCGCCAGCACGATGATGCCGGGGGTCAGGTAGTTGATGTAGCCGCCGGTCCGGGCGCCGAGGCCGGCTCCCAGCGTGGCCCCGAAGACGTACCGGAAGATCAGCAGCATGAAAACGGGGATGAGCAGCACCCCGAAGGTCATGCTCGGGTAGCGCAGCACGTGCCGCAGGTTGCGGCGCAGCATCGTGGCGGAGTCGCGGATCGCGGCGGAGCCGGTGCTCATCACGGCCGTCCTACGTTGTCTGGGCCGCGGGGGCCGGTGAGGGCGAGGAAGGCGTCGTCGAGGTCGGGCGTGTGCACCGTCAGCGTGGCGGCCTCGATGGACTGGGCTTCGAGCTGGCCGAGCAGCGCCCGGACCGACGCGACGCTGCCGTCGCCGGGAACCCGGAGGGTGAGTGCTTCCGTGTCGGGCGCCGCACCGCCCATGGCGCGGGCCGCCGCCGCGAGATCATCCGGGCTGGCGAACTGCAGCCGGATGTGGCCGCCGGGAACCAGCCGCTTGAGCTCGCCCGCGGTTCCTTCGGCCACGCAGCCGGCCGTTGTCCAGCATGGCGATCCGGTCCGCCAGGTGGTCGGCCTCCTCCAGGTACTGCGTGGTCAGGAAGACTGTTGTGCCGCCGGTGACCAGGTCGCGGACGATCTGCCACATGCGGCGGCGGCTGCGCGGATCCAGGCCCGCCGTCGGCTCGTCGAGGAACAGGATCCGGGGGCGGATCATCAGCGTCATGGCGAGATCCAGCCGGCGCCGCATGCCGCCGGAGAAGGTCATGGCCGCCACGCCGGCCACGCCGGCCAGCTCGAACAGCTCGAGCAGCCCCGCCGCCCGCCGGCGTCCCTCGCCGCGGCCCAGGTGGCACAGGTCCGCCATCAGCAGCAGGTTCTCGGTGCCGGTGAGCAGGTTGTCCACTGCCGAGAACTGCCCGGTGACGCCGATCGCCGCGCGCACGAGATCAGGCTCGTTACGCACGTCGTGGCCGGCCACGCGCACCTCGCCGGCGTCGGCCGGGATGAGGGTGGCGAGGATCTGGACCGTGGTGGTCTTGCCCGCGCCGTTCGGGCCGAGCAGCGCGAAGATCGTGCCCTCGGCGATGGCCAGGCCGATGCCATCCAGCACGGTCTTGGCGCCGAACGACTTGCGGAGCCCGCTCGCCGAGATCGCCAGGGCCTGGTTCTGCCGTGTCATGGACCCATGTTCGAAGGCTGACGCAGGGTCAAGGTCAAGCCGCCTTCCAAACTCAGCTCCGGTGCCGGTCCGGCGGCCACGGCGGCTGGTTTGAGCCCGGACCGGGGTTGGGATATCCTGCAGCGTCGGAGTGTTGCCCCGCTCGGCTTTCGATGCACGGTGCGTGTGGGGCCGCCGCGGGTGCGAATTCCGCCCGCGCCCACCGGCTAGAACCAGAACCCGAGCGAGGCTTCCGCGTGGCGAATATCAAGTCCCAGATCAAGCGCAACAAGCAGAACGAGAAGGCCCGGCAGCGCAACAAGGCCGTCAAGTCGTCGCTGAAGACCGCGGTGCGCAAGTTCCGCGATGCGGCCGACGCCGGCGATGTGGACGCGGCGACCGTGGCGATGCGCACGGCATCGCAGGGCCTGGACAAGGCCGCGAGCAAGGGCGTCATCCACAAGAACCAGGCCGCGAACCGCAAGTCCGCGATCGCCAGGCGCTGCGCGGAACTGCGCGAGAGCTGACGCCAGGCGGCGCGCCGCTGTTTCCGCGGCGCATCCGGGTGTGGCCCAGGCGCAGGGCAGGGGACCGGTCAGTCCCCGCGGCATGCGACCATGGACGCTGCAGCCCAGGGCGTGTCCCCGTTGCTCCATGGGGCATGCCCTTAATCGACCTTGGGATTTCCTGTGTCATCCATGCCTGAGCAAGCCATGCCGACCGGCCGGCGCCTCGCGTCCCCGGCCGGGGACGCGCCTGCCTACGGGCATACGCCCATGGACATCATCAGGAACTTCTGCATCATCGCGCATATCGACCACGGGAAGTCCACGCTGGCGGACCGGATGCTGCAGCTCACCGGCGTCGTCGCCGGACGGGACATGCGGGCCCAGTACCTGGACCGGATGGACATCGAGCGCGAGCGCGGCATCACGATCAAGAGCCAGGCCGTCCGGCTGCCGTGGACCGGCCCCGACGGCCGCCAGTACGTGCTGAACCTCATCGACACGCCCGGTCACGTGGACTTCTCCTACGAGGTGTCCCGCTCCCTGGCCGCGTGCGAGGGTGCCATCCTGCTGGTGGACGCCGCGCAGGGCATCGAGGCCCAGACGCTGGCCAACCTCTATCTGGCCCTGGACGCCGACCTGCACCTGATCCCGGTGCTGAACAAGATCGACCTGCCGGCCGCGCAGCCGGCCAGCTACGCCGAGGAACTGGCCCGGGTGATCGGCTGCGACCCCGGCGACGTCATGCAGGTCTCGGCGAAAACCGGGGCGGGGGTGACCGACCTGCTCAACGCGGTCGTCGCCCAGGTGCCGCCGCCCGGCGGCGACCCGGCCGCCCCGGCCCGTGCGCTGATCTTCGACTCGGTCTACGACACCTACCGGGGCGTCGTCACCTACGTCCGGGTGGTGGACGGCAGGCTGTCCCGGCGCGAGAAGAGCCTGATGATGTCCACCGGCACCGCGCACGACACGCTGGAGGTGGGCGTCATCTCGCCGGAGCCGATCCCGGCCGGGGGGCTGGGCGCGGGCGAGGTCGGCTACCTCATCACCGGGGTCAAGAACGTCCGCCAGGCCCGGGTCGGCGACACGGTGACCAGCGCCGCCCGCCCGGCGACCGTGGCGCTGGCCGGCTACGCGCACCCCAGGCCGATGGTGTTCTCCGGCCTGTACCCGCTGGACGGGGACGACTACCCGGAACTGCGGGACGCCCTGGACAAGCTCCAGCTGAACGATGCCGCGCTGGTGTACGAGCCGGAGACCAGCCTCGCGCTGGGCTTCGGCTTCCGGTGCGGGTTCCTCGGCCTGCTGCACATGGAGATCGTGCGGGAGCGGCTGGAACGGGAGTTCGGCCTGTCGCTCATCTCCACCGCGCCCAACGTGGTCTACCGGGTCGTCCTGGAGGGTGGCGGCGAGGTGGTCGTCACCAACCCCAGCGAGTTCCCCGAGGGCAAGGTGGCGCAGATCTACGAGCCGGTGGTCAGGGCCACGGTGCTGGCGCCCGCCGAGTACATCGGCGCGATCATGGAACTGTGCCAGGGCCGCCGGGGCACCCTCGGCGGCATGGAATACCTGTCCGAGGACCGGGTCGAGATCCGCTACACGATGCCCCTGGCGGAGATCATCTTCGACTTCTTCGACCAGCTCAAGTCGCGGACCCGCGGCTACGCCTCGCTGGACTACGAGCCCGCGGGCGAGCAGGAGGCCAGCCTGGTCAAGGTGGACATCCTGCTCCAGGGCCAGCCGGTGGACGCGTTCAGCCAGGTGGTGCACTCGGACAAGGCGCGCGACTACGGCGTCGCGATGACCTCCAAGCTGCGCGAGCTGATCCCGCGCCAGCAGTTCGAGGTGCCGATCCAGGCGGCCATCGGGTCCAAGGTCATCGCCCGGGAGAACATCCGGGCGCTGCGCAAGGACGTGCTGGCCAAGTGCTACGGCGGCGACATCACCCGCAAGCGCAAGCTGCTGGAGAGGCAGAAGGAAGGCAAGCGCCGGATGAAGGTGATCGGCCGGGTCGAGGTGCCCCAGGAGGCGTTCATCGCCGCGCTGTCCACCCAGCCGGACAAGCAGCGCTGATCAGGGGGCGGGCGCCTGCGGCGGCAGCTTGTGGAGCCCGCTGTGCACGTTCGGGTGGCCGAACGAGCGGGTGACCCGTGTGTGTGAAGGCGATCGCGGCGATGCCGAGGATCGCGAGGACGCCTATCACGACCGCCGCCCAGCCCAGCAGCAGGCCGGCCAGCGCCATCCCCGCGCCCTGCTCCCCGGTGCGCTTGATCTGGTGCCGGGCCATGTGGCCGAGCACGATGGCCGGGATGGTCGGCAGCGGCCCGAACGCGAACTGCGCCACCCCGCAGGCCAGGCTGGCGATCGCCAGCCCGTTGGTGGGGTGGGGGGCCCGCAGCGGCACCGGGCCGACCCGCGCGCCGGGCAGGTCGGTGACGACCTGGTCCAGTTCGGCGTAGGTGCGCGCGGACAGGGCGGTCTCCAGGCGCGTGTCGTATTCGTCCTTGGCCAGCCGGCCCTCGGTGTAGGCGGTGGTGAGGTAGCCCACCGCGCGGTCGCGGTCCGCGTCGGCCGCCCGCATCTGGCCACGCCCGCCACCCGGTGCCGGATACCCGACCGCCATAGGTCCTCCATCCCCCGGAGCTTCCCTGGTGCCGTCCAGCATAATCCGGCTTCTCCGGGCTCGGACCGTCCCGGAAAGCCCGATTTCGCCCCCGGGTGGCGGCGCGCCCCGGCGGCGGCCGGCCGCGGGTTTATGGTTCGACCCTGCCCGGGGGCTGCGCTAACGTCAGGAAACGTGACAAGCGCGCGCGTGATCTCGGTGAACGTGGGCCATGGCAAGGACGCGGACTGGGCCGGCAGGCTCGGCCGGACCGCGATCGACAAGCGCCCGGTGACCGGCCCGGTGCCGGTGGCCAGGCTCGGCGTCGGCAGCGACGAGCAGGTGGACAAGCCCGCCCACGGCGGCCCCGAGCAGGCCGTGTACGCCTACGCCAGGGAGGACCTGGACTGGTGGGTGGAGCAGCTCGGCCGTGAGCTGACAAACGGCCTGTTCGGCGAGAACATCACCACGGCGGGCGTGGACGTCACCGGGGCAGTGATCGGCGAAGTCTGGCAGCTGGGCACGGCCACGGTCCAGGTCACCGGGCCGCGAATCCCCTGCGTGGTGTTCGCGGGCTGGATGGATGAGCGGCACTGGGTCAAGCGGTTCGCCGACGCCCGGCGCCCGGGCGCGTACCTGCGGGTGCTGCGCGAGGGCGTGGTCGGGGCCGGGGATCCGGTCGAGGTGGTGTCCCGCCCGGACGAGCGGGTCACGATCGCGGAGTCGATGACCGCGTACTACGGGGACGCCGGGCTGATGCGGCGGCTGCTGCGCGTCGAGGGCCGCGGCCTGGCCTGGGACGAGATCGCGCCGGGCGTGCTTGAGCGGGCCGCCACGGGCGCATGATGCGCGCCTTCCTGGCAAAGGAGATCTCGGCGTCCCTGGCCGGGCGGTCAGCGCGGAGGGAGAGCCGTGCCTGGCGCACCTCCCGCCGGTGAGCCGGCGCCCCGCGACGGGAGCCTGCCCGGCGGCGCGGCCCAGGGCCTGGCGGGCCAGCCGTTCGGCATCTATGTGCATGTGCCCTTCTGCCAGACCCGCTGCGGCTACTGCGACTTCAACACCTACACCGCCGCCGAGCTGGGCGGCGGCGCCAGCCGCGCGTCCTACGCAGGCCAGGCGGCCGCCGAGATCTCCTTTGCCAGGAAGGTGCTCGGCCCCGGCGCCCCGCGGGCGGCGACCGTGTTCCTCGGTGGCGGCACGCCGACGCTGCTGCCGCCCGCCCAGATCGCCGGGATCCTGACGGCGATCGACGGCGAGTTCGGGCTCGCGCCGGGCTGTGAGGTGACGACCGAGGCCAACCCGGAGACGGTGGACGAGCGGTCGCTGGCCGAGCTGCGTGCCGCCGGGGTGACCCGGATCTCGCTGGGCATGCAAAGCGCGGTCCCGCACGTGCTGGCCGTGCTGGACCGGGTGCACCAGCCGGGCCGGCCCGCGCAGTGCGCTCGCTGGGCCCGCGCGGCCGGGTTCGAGCACGTCAGCCTGGACCTGATCTACGGGACCCCGGGGGAGAGCGACGCGGACTGGCGGGCGTCGCTGGAGGCGGCCCTGGCCGCGGGCCCGGACCACATCTCCGCGTACGCGCTGATCGTGGAGGACGGCACCCGGCTGGCCGCCCGCATCCGGCGCGGTGAGATCCCGCCGCCCGACGACGACGCGATGGCCGACCGGTACCTGGCGGCCGATGAGCTGCTCTCCGCCGCCGGGCTGCACTGGTATGAGCTCTCCAACTGGGCCGCGGGCCCGGAGTCGGTGTGCCGGCACAACCTGCTCTACTGGGCGAGCGGGAACTGGTGGGGCGTCGGGCCCGGCGCGCACAGCCACGTCGGCGGGACCCGGTGGTGGAACGTCCGGCACCCGTCCGCGTACGCCGCGCGCGTCTCGGCCGGCGAAAGCCCCGCGCAGGCCAGGGAGATTTTGACCGAACGAGAGCGCCGCCTGGAACGGATCCTGCTGCTCACCCGCCTTTCGGGGGGCTGCCCGCTGACCGAGCTGGATCCCGCCGGAGCCGATGCCGCGCGGGCGGCGGTGGCGCACGGGCTGGCCGACCGGGAGGCGCACGAGGCGGGGCGGGTCGTGCTCACCCGGCGGGGCCGGCTGCTCGCCGACGCCGTGGTCCGGGACCTGACCGGCTGACGGGCTGGCACGGGGCTGGCCTAACGGGCGGCCCGCATGCACAGCCAGGCGGGGAAGGTGAAGCCCGCGCCGCGGCTGGCCGCGCGGGCGGCACGGGCCAGGTAGGCGAGCGTGACCAGCCACCTGGCCCCGACCAGTGGCGCGAAGACGAGCAGCGCGACGGGCGGTGAGTCAACCGCGAGCATCGCGGCCATGATCACCGCGGACAGGTCGTAGAGGAACCCGGTGAGCCACACGTTCACCGCCTGCGCCGCGTGACGGCGTGCCCAGCCGGGTCCGCGCAGCGTGGCCAGGTAGATCAGCAGCGGCACGCCGAACACGGGCACGGTCAGGTAACCGAGCACCGCAGCCCGCCGGCCCGTCGTCGTGCCGCCCGCCGCGCGGTGCCGTGGCACGAGCCCGGCCAGGCGCCGCAGCAGGGCCCGGTAGCCCCCAGCGGGGGCGGCCGGCCAGTCCGGCACCGGCGCGTGGTCCCGCACCGAGAGGTAGTGCGGCACGGCCGGGTAGTCGGGGGCCGCGGGCCAGTCCGCCACCAGAGGCTGCTCCGCAACCGGCGGATAGTCCGGCACCGGCAGGTAGCCGAGCGCCGGAAGGTCGTCCGGCAGCCAGCGCTCCGCGGGCCGTTCGGCCGGCATGGGCCGGTGGCCGGGCAGCGGCGGTGAGCCCGGCCCGGGCAGGTAAGCCGGCCGCGCCGGATACTCCGGCACCGGCCGGTAACACGGCATGGGCCGGTCCGCCGGCCCGGGCTGGCCGCCCGCCATCACACCCCCCGTGCGGTCTTCTGCCTGCTCAACAGCAAAACCCAGGAGGGAAACTACCCGATCGGCGTGACTGGCGTGGCCCGCCGATGTCACGCTGGTGTCCTCGCCACGGTGCCCTCCGGGTCCGGTCCGCCATAGAATTGGCACTCGGGATGATGGAGTGCCAGGGAGGTGGGCAGGTGCTGGACGACAGGAAGCTCGCGGTCCTGCGCGCCATCGTCCGCGACTACGTCTCCACGATGGAGCCGGTGGGCTCGAAGTCGCTGGTGGACCGCCATCACCTGGACGTCTCGCCGGCGACGATCCGCAACGACATGGCCGTGCTCGAGGAGCAGGGCTACATCTCCCAGCCGCACACCAGCGCGGGCCGCATCCCGACCGACAAGGGATACCGGCTGTTCGTGGACCGGCTGTCGGGGATCAAGCCGCTGTCGGGGGCCGAGCGGCGGGCGATCGAGACCTTCCTGGCCGGGGCCTACGACCTCGACGACGTGGTGACGCGGACCGTGCGGCTGCTCGCCCAGCTCACCAGGCAGGTGGCGCTGGTCCAGTACCCGTCGCTGACCAGGTCGGCGGTCCGGCACATCGAGCTTGTCCCGATGGCGCCGCAGCGGCTGCTGCTCGTGCTGATCACCGACACCGGGCGGGTGGAGCAGCGCGCGGTGGAACTGCCCGAGCCCACCGAGGACGAGGCCGTCGCGCACCTGCGCGCGGTGCTCAACGCGTGCCTCGACGGTCGGCGCCTGTCCGAGGCGGCGTCGCTCGTGGCCGAACTCCCCGCCCGGGTGCAGCACGACGACGACAAGCACAACGCCGCCGCGGTGTTCTCGGTGATCCAGGACACGCTGGTAGAGCATCACGAGGAGCGGGTGGTGGTGAGCGGGGCCGCGAACCTCACCCCGGCCGACTTCTCCCAGGGCCTGCGGGAGGTCCTGGAATCGCTGGAGGAGCAGGTGGTCCTGATGCGGTTGCTCGGCGAGTCCGCCGGCGAGGCCTCGGTGACGATCAGGATCGGCGCCGAGAACGAGGTCGAAGGGCTGCGCAGCACCTCGCTGGTGGCCGCCGCGTACGGCGCGCCGGGAGATCAGGCGCTTGCCAGGCTTGGCGTGATCGGCCCGACGCGGATGGACTACCCGACGGCGATTGGAGCGGTGCGCGCGGTGGCACGTTATGTAGGCCAGATGCTGGCGGGGTCATAGTGGCCAACGACTATTACGCCACCCTGGGCGTGCCGCGGGACGCGAGCGCGGAAGACATCAAGAAGGCGTACCGGCGGCTGGCCCGTGAGCTGCATCCCGACGTCAACCCCGACGTCACCACGCAGGAGCGGTTCAAGGAGATCACGCAGGCCTACGAGGTGCTCTCCGACACCGAGAAGCGCCAGATGTACGACCTGGGCGCGGATCCGTTCGCCCGGCCCGGTGCGCCCGGCGCGGGCGGGTTCGGGGCAGGGTTCCCGTTCAGCGACATCATGGACGCCTTCTTCGGCGCCGGCGCGGCGTCCCGCGGCCCGCGCAGCCGGGCCAGGCGGGGCCGGAACGCGACCGTCCGGGTGGATCTCGACCTGTCCGAATGCGCGTTCGGCGCGACCAGGGACCTGACCGTGGACACCGCGGTCGTCTGCCCGACCTGCTCCGGTGAGGGCACCGCGCCGGGCACCCACCCGGAGACCTGCGACGTCTGCGGCGGCCGCGGCGAGGTCAGCCACGTCACCCGCTCGTTCCTTGGACAGGTGATGACCTCGCGGCCCTGCCCGGCGTGCAGCGGGTTCGGCACCGTCATCCGGCGGCCCTGCCCCGAGTGCGACGCGGACGGCCGGGTCCGCACCCGGCGCACCATCAAGGTCAGGATCCCCGCCGGGGTCGAGGACGGGACCCATATCCAGCTGGCCGGCGAGGGGGAGATCGGGCCCGGCGGTGGCCCCCCGGGTGACCTGTTCCTGGAGATCGTCCAGCGCCCGCACGCCATCTTCGAGCGCCAGGCCGACGACCTGCACTGCACGGTGACCATCCCGATGACCGCGGCGGCCCTCGGGGCCGCGCTGAGCGTGGAGACCCTGGACGGCACCAGGGAACTGGACATCCGCCCGGGGACCCAGTCCGGCCAGGTCATCCCCATGTACGGGCTCGGGGTGCGGCACCTGAACTCCTCCGGCCGCGGTGACCTGGTCATCCATGTGACCGTCGAGACGCCGACCAAGCTCGACGAGGATCAGGAGGCGCTGCTCAAGCAACTGGCGAAGCTCCGGGCCGAGGAGACGCCGCCGGGCCGGTTCGCGCCCGGCCAGCACGGTTTCTTCTCCAGGCTGCGGGATGCCTTCAACGGCCGCTGAGCCCGGTTCCCGCCCGCCGGTGTTCCTCAGTGGCCCGGCTGCCCTGGCCGCTGACGTGGTGGTCCTGGACGGCCCGGAGGGACGGCATGCCGCCACGGTGCGGCGTCTCGCGGCGGGGGAGCGGGTGGACCTGACCGACGGCGCCGGGCTGGTGGCCGAGTGCGTGGTGACCGCCACCGGGGCCGGGACGCTGGAACTGCGGGTCCTGGCCCGGCGCAGCGAGCCCCGCCCGGACCCGGTCCTCGTGGTGGCCCAGGCACTCCCCAAGGGGGACCACGGCCCGCTGGCGGTGGACCTGATGACCGAGGGCGGCGTGGACGTGATCGTGCCCTGGGCGGCACGGCGCTGCGTGACCCGCTGGGAGGGCGCCCGCGGCGACCGGGCCCTGGCCCGCTGGCGTGCCGCGGCGGCTCAGGCCGCCAAGCAGTCCCGCCGGGCCTGGCTGCCGGAGGTGACCGCGCCGGCCAGCACCGGCGATCTCGCCGGGCGGGTGACCGCGGCAAGCCTGGCCGTGCTGCTCGACCCGGCCGGGCCGGTGCCGCTGAGCGCGCTGGACCTGCCCGGCAGCGGCGACATCCTGGTGATCGTCGGCCCGGAAGGCGGGATCAGCCCGGAGGAAACGGCGCAGCTCACCCGGGCCGGCGCCGTCGCCGCCCGGCTGGGCCCCACGGTGCTGCGGGCCTCTTCGGCCGGGCTGGTGGCGGCCACCATCGTGGCCAGCCGGGCCGGCCGCTGGAGCTGACGCCGGGTGCCCGCCTGGTTAGTGCGGGCCGCTAGGACCCGGTGCCGCCCGCCTGGTTCGTCGGGCTCGCTTCCGGGGTCGGCCCGCACTCCATCAGGGCGGTTGTCCTGATCGGCGCCTGGGACTGGTAGCCGCCCTGGGCGGGGATCATGGCACCGCCCGAGGTGGTCGGCGATGGGCTCGGGGTCGTCGGCGTCGGCGATGGGCTCGGGCTGGTTTGCGTCGGCGATGGGCTCGGGGTCGTCGGCGTCGGCGATGGGCTCGGGGAGTTCACCGGCGGGGTGCTGGGCGAGGCGCAGGCCGACGGCGACGCCGACGCCCTGCTGTGCTGCGCGGTCGCGCCGGGCCTGGGCAACGTCGTACCGCGGTGGGTCGGCGTGTTCGATCCGCGCAGCGTAGAGCCGGCGCCGTTGGGGTTGCCGTTGGTGCCGCCATGGCTGGAGGTCGTGCCGCTCGGCGGGTTGTCGTTTTCCAGGCCGATGAACGTCCCCCGGATCCCCCCTAGCGCGAAGGCCCCCACCACGACGAGCACCACGGCACCGGCCACGGCGAGAGCCGGGCGGAGCCAGGCCATGGCCGGGCCAGCCGATTTGTGCGGCCGCCGGCCCGTCGCCCAGGCGGTGATGCCACCGAGGACGGACCGCAGCGACCGGGGCCGGCTGCCTGGTGCCGCACCGGGGCTGGCCGCCGCGTCCGGGGCGGTGCCCGCGCCGGGCGCGCTGCTGGAGCCTGCCGTACGGTCCGCCGCGGCCCTGGCCGTGCTGAGGAAGGCCTCGCAGCGTACGACGACAAGCCAGCGGAGCACCATGAGCTCGCTGCGCAGCAACCACCACTGCCGCTTGAGCCACGGCTCGGTGAGCCGTGCACGGATCTTCGTCAAGCCGTCACCGACGGGCTCGATCTGATCCGTTGCCGAGTGCAACACGCGGCCGAGGATCTCCTCGTAGTCGCGTTCCTGTGCTGTCATGCCCCTCGCTCCAGGCCGCTCACGGCCCCCCTGGCCTTGCTCACGTTTCCACTTCCAGTACGACCCGCAGTGCCGCTACGCCCCGGGCGGTGTGGCTTTTGACCGCGCCCCGGCTGATCCCCATCGCGGCGGCGATCTGCGCCTCCGACATGTCGCCGTAGAACTTCAGCACCAGCGCCTCACGCTGCCGTGGTGGCAGCCTGCGCAGCGCGGCGATCACCGCCGACCGCTCCAGCAGGGAGATCGCGCCCTGCTCGGCGCTGGGCATATCCGGCGCCGGCTTGGGCGCGTTCTTGTCCACGACCACCCGGTGCCGCAGCACCGACCGGGAACGGTTCACCACCGACTGGCGCAAGTAGGACAGCGCCTTCTCGGTGTCCCGTAGCCGGCGCCATGCGGCATGCATGGCGATGAACGAGTCCTGCACCACTTCCTCCGCGGTGGCAACGTCACGAACCAGCAGGACTGCCAGGCGGACGAGCGAACGGTAGTGCGTGGTGTAGATCGCGGTGACCGCCCTGGCGGCGTCCCATTCTGCGGGGACCGACTCCAGCGAAGCATCAGCCAGCAGGGTGTCGGTTGTCACGGTTATGGGACGCGCTGGTGCCGCATCCGGTTCACCTGTGGTCATGCTGGAATTGCGAGAAGATTCCACGGCCGCAGCCTGACCTCAACGATTCCGACCCCCAACGACGGACCTTGTGTGTCGCGCGTTGCCATGGCCCCGTCCAGACGTCACGCCGCGAGTACACAGGCAGAGCACACATACCGGGCCATGCATCTCGGAGGCGCGCGCCACAAACTTCGCGACGAGTCAACGATATAGGTGGAGAGCCGGTCATGGGGGCCATATGAGCAGAGTTAATGGGGGCCCCGGGCTGCCCTGCAGGCTAGGATCCCGGGCGTGCCAGACTGCCTCTTCTGCAAGATCGTGATGGGCGACATCCCGGCCGAACTGGTGGCCGAAAGCGACCGGGCAATAGCCTTCCGGGATATCAACCCGCAGGCGCCCACCCACGTCCTGGTCATCCCCAAGGAGCACCACCCCGACTTGGCCGCGCTGGCCGCCGCGGACGGCGGCCTGCTGGCCGAGGTGGCCGCCCAGGCGCACCGGGTGGCAGAAGCCGAGGGAATCGCGGCCGATGGGTACCGTGTCGTCTTCAACACCGGGCCCAGGGCCGGGCAGACGGTGTTCCACGTGCACGCCCACGTGCTGGGCGGCAGGGACCTGACCTGGCCGCCGGGCTGAGGCCGGTGGCGGCCGGGCTGGCCCCGCCGATCGCCCGCCCCGGCGGATAGCATGGGTTCAGCGATGCGCGGGCGGGGGCCCGCGCCAGGCGGAGATAAGGAATTGACGGACACTACCCGAGAGTCCCGGCGGCGCGCCCAGGGCGGGTCCCCGGCCGAGGAGCCGGCCGCTGGCAGTACCCAGGTCAAGGTCGTGATTCCCGACGACCACTCCATGGTCAGCCTGCTCGGATCCCGTGACGAACTGCTCCATGTGATCGAGACTTCGTTCCGCGCCGATATTCATGTCCGGGGAAACGAGATCACCATTACCGGCACGGCGGCCGAGACGGCACTTGTCGCGGAGTTGTTCAAGGAAATGACCGCGCTTGTCGCCGGCGGGGCGGAGCTGACGCCGGCCGTCGTCGAGCGGATCATTCCCATGCTCCGGCGTAAGTCGGGAGTCCGCCCCGCCGAGGTGCTGTCGCTCGACATCCTGTCCGCCCGTGGGCGGACGATCCGTCCCAAAACGCTCAACCAGAAGCGCTATGTGGATGCGATCGACCAGCACACGATCGTGTTCTGCATCGGCCCGGCCGGGACCGGGAAGACATACCTGGCCATGGCCAAGGCGGTCAAGGCGCTGCAGGCCAAGGAGGTCAACAGAATCATCCTGACCCGGCCCGCGGTGGAGGCCGGCGAGCGGCTTGGCTTCCTGCCCGGCACGCTGTACGAGAAGATCGACCCGTACCTGCGCCCGTTGTACGACGCACTGCACGACATGCTGGACCCGGAGTCCATCCCGCGGCTGATGGCGGCGGGCACGATCGAGGTCGCGCCGCTGGCCTACATGCGCGGGCGCACGCTGAACGACTCGTTCATCATCCTGGACGAGGCGCAGAACACCTCCGCCGAGCAGATGAAGATGTTCCTCACCCGGCTCGGCTTCGGCTCCCGGATGGTGGTCACCGGCGACGTCACCCAGGTGGACCTGCCGGCCGGGCAGGCGAGCGGGCTTCGGCAAGTGCAGGACATCCTCGAAGGCGTCGAGGACATCCAGTTCACCAGACTGACCAGCCATGACGTGGTCCGGCACCGGCTTGTGGGGGACATCGTGAACGCCTACGCCGCCTACGAGGCGCGGACCGGCATGGATGGCCCGGTGCGGGACGGGAGCCTGCGGGGCCGGGCCCCGGACGGCCGGGCAGGCCCGCGGGGACCCCGCAAGCGGGCCCAGTGACCGGGCCGGGCGCATGAGCGTCGAGATCCGCAACGAGTCAGGGTTCACCGTGGACGAGCTTGCCCTAGTGGCGCTGGCCAGGCACGTGCTCGCGGAGATGCGGATACACCCGCTGGCGGAACTGTCGGTGCTGCTGGTGGACAGTCCCACCATCGCCGACCTGCATGAGCGCTGGCTGGGCGAGGAGGGGCCCACGGACGTCCTCGCCTTCCCCATGGACGAACTGCGCCCCCCGCCCCCGGGCAGCGACCGCACGGACCGCACCGGGCCGGCCGGCGACGGGCCCGACACCGTGCTCGGCGACGTGGTCCTGTGCCCGGAGGTGGCCACCGAGCAGGCCCGCGAGGCGCAGCGCCCGGTCACCGACGAACTGGAGATGCTGTGCACCCACGGCATCCTGCACCTGCTCGGGTTCGACCATGCCGAGCCCGGCGAGCATGCCACCATGTTCGGAGCTGCAGGACCGGCTGCTGGACTCCTGGCACGCCGAGCGCAAGTCAGCCGGGGAACCGGGGAGCTGGACGAATCCGGATGAGGCTGCGATGGCGTGGCTTCTTGCTGCCGCACTAGCGCTCGCGGTGGCCGCCGGGCTGTGCGCCGCCGCCGAGACCGCCCTGTTCCGGATGGTCAGGGCGGGCGGGCGAGACCGCGCCAGGGACGGCTCGAACGGGCACCCGCCCCCGGTGCAGGCGATCCTGGCGGAGCCGCGGCGTTACCTGAGCGTCCTGCTGGCGATCCGGATGGGCGCCGAGATCGCCGCCGTGGTGCTCGCGACCGCCGCGCTGGTGTCCCTGCTCGGCACCGGCTGGCACACGTTCCTCATCGCGTTCGCGGGCATGGCCGTGGTGCTGTACGTGGTGGCCGGGGTCTGGCCGGTCGCCCTGGGCCGCCAGTACGACCGGCAGCTCGCCGGGCCCGCGGCGGCGGCGCTCGTCCCCGTGGTCCGGGCCCTCGGGCCGCTGCCGCGGCTGCTGCTCGCGGTGGCCAACGTGCCCACCCGGGGGCGGAGCGGCAGGGAAGGGCCCGAGTCGGAGGAGGACCTGCGCGGGCTGGTGGACCTGCTGGAGGAGCGCCGGGTCATCGAGCCGGGCGAGCGCGAGATGATCCACTCGGTGTTCGAGTTCGGCGACACGATCGTCCGCGAGGTCATGGTCCCGCGGACCGACATTGTCTTCGCCGAGCGGGACAAGAACGTGCGGCAGGTCCTGTCGCTCGCGCTGCGCAGCGGCTTTTCCCGTATCCCGGTCGTGGGCGAGAACAAGGACGACGTCATCGGCATCGCCTATCTCAAGGACCTGGTGGCCCGCAGCCGTGAGCACCCCGAGGCGGAGACGGTCGAGAAGGTCGAGTCGGTGATGCGCCCCGCCACGTTCGTGCCGGAAAGCAAGCCGGTGTCCGATCTGCTACGGGACATGCAGGCGCGCCAGATCCATCTGGCCATCGTGATCGACGAGTACGGCGGCACCGCCGGGCTGGTCACCATCGAGGACATCCTGGAGGAGATCGTCGGGGAGATCACCGACGAATACGACCAGGAACGGCCGCTGGTGGAGTGGCTGGACCCGGCCCGGGCCCGGGTCACCGCGCGGCTGCCCGTGACCGACCTGGAGGAACTGTTCGGGGTCAGCATCGAGGCGGAGGACGTGGAAACCGTGGGCGGCCTGCTGGCCCACGCGCTCGGCCGGGTGCCGATCGCCGGGTCCACGGGGACCGTGGCGGGCCTCACCCTGACCGCGGAGAGCCTGGCCGGGCGGCGCAACCGGATCGGCACGGTGACCGTCGAGCGCGCCGGGCGCTCCCGGGCCGGCGCGGCTCCCCGTCGCCCCGATCGTGAGCCCGGCACCCCGGACCAGCCAGAATCCCCGTGATCCCGCGCCCCCGCGCCACGACGCAAGCCGCTAACGCAGGCCGACGTCACGCAGTTGCTCCCTCGTGACCATGTTCTCACCGCACCTCGGTGGCGACCTGGACGCGGATGATGCCGCCGTACTCGCTGACGTACAGGTTGCGCCCGACGGCGAGCAGCGCGCTGGCGTAGATCTTTGTCCGGGCGGTGACGGTGAGCGTGACCGGATCGAGCCGGATAGCGGCGCCGACCCGGTAGAACCCTGTGGGGGTGTACCAGAGCCCGCCCAAAGCGACGATCAGCGGCTCGGAATCGGGCACGTTGAGGCCGGTGGCGGGTCCGCGGGCGGCGATGCGGCCGGTGGTGAGGTCGAGGCGGACAACGGCGCTGCCGACGGTCGCGTACAGCCCGTGCGGCCCGGCGGCGAGTCTTGGGGGCGCGTCGCACCTGGTGCCTGCGTGGAAGGTTCTCAGGATCGACATCTGCTGGGGGCTGATCGCGTAGACCGGTGTGCCGGGGCCGGCGGCGAGGATGACTTTGCCCACTGCGAGCGTTGCGGCTGGCTGCCCAAGCCGCTGGCTGGCCGCGGCCCGGCCCCGGCCCGGGCAGCTGGTGCTTTGGTTGCCTGGCAGGCTCGCCAGGCCGGTCAGCTGGCCGCTGCCCGGATCGAACCGCTCCAGCCCGATCCCGTTGCCCGGCCGGCCCGCCAGACGAGCCGGGCTACCCACACCGCGCCATCGCCGTAAGCCACTGCGGCAGCACCCCCGCCGGTGCGCTGCCGGCCGGTGATGCGCATCGTGGCGGGGTCGATGCGCCACAACTGGGTACCAGATGAGCCGACTACCCACACCGCGCCGTCGCCGTAAGCGACCGGGTCCAAGTCGAAGCCAGGGGATCCAAGCGGGAGCGCCCCGGTAACCGCAAGGCTGGCCGGATCGAGCCGGACCAGCCGGGCGGGATCGGTCAAGACCGCGAACAGCCAGCCGCCCCCGTACGCGAGCACGGCCGACGGCGAGTTGAACCAGACTGATGTCAGCTGCCTGAAGGCAAGCCGTGCCGCCTGCGGGCCGCGGCCGGGCCGCCCGGGCGCCGCCACCAAGGCCGCCACCACGACGAGGGCCACCGCGATCGTGCTCACAGCCGCGATTCCGCGGCGCAGCCGCCGTCGACGGGCCCGTCCAGCCAGGTCCGCGAGGGCCGCCGGCCAGCCCCATTCACGCAGCGTCAGCTGATCAAGCGCATCGCGGAGCCTGCCTGCCAGCTCCTGCGCCAAGACTTCCGTGGGCACAGACCACCAACCTGCGCCCAGCGCGGTTTCCCTGGCCGCAGCCACCTCCCGCATGCCGTGCTCGGCCTGCTTCTTCACCACTTGGGGCGGTATCGCCAGCACTTCCCCGGTTTCCGCCTCAGACAGGCCGGCATAGAGCCGCAACAGCAAGCATGCGCGCCGCCGGGCAGGCAACCGGGACACGGCCGCGAGCAGAGTCCCGTGCCCGGCGACACCCGCGTGCCCGCGTGCGAAGGCGCCCGCGGCAACACCGGTCGGCGGCGCTCGCCGACGGCGCAACGCCGCGCGAGTCTCAGCGACAACCCCGCGCCGCAGGTAGCAGGGAGCCGCCTGCTGGTCACGCAATGCCCGCCTGCGGTGGAGAATCCGCCCGAACGCCTCCTGCACGCTCTCCTCAGCCAGGCCGATGTCGCCGGTCATGCCAATTGCGAGCCGGACCAATTCCTCGCGATACAGGTGATAGAGCACGGCAATGCGCTCGTCCCGCCGGCCGGAGCCGCCCGCATCTGTGCCCACAACGGGCAGGACTACCAGCAGCGCCCGGAGCCCGCAAGCACCAGGCCATCCCCGCACCTGTCGAAGACTCTCCCGGGCGGCGCGCACGGCAGCCTGCGCCAGATCCGCCTGATGGCCGTCGACCTCACCGGCCCCATGATCATCGCCAGCTCGTGCGTCCGCCGCGTTCGTGATCATGACTTTGGTGGCGCTATAGGCACCCGGAAGTCATGATCACGACGGCAGGCCGCCTAGACTCGGCGCCGTGGAGGGCCTTGGCGCGGAAGACCAGAAGATCATCACGCTGGCACGGTCGGCCCGCGCCCGGACCGCCGCGGCCGAGGGCGCGGCGGTCCGGGACGAGACCGGCCGCACCTACGCGGCCGCCACCGTGGCGCTGCCCTCGCTGCGGCTTTCCGCGTTGCGCCTGGCGGTGGCCATGGCGGTCTCCAGCGGCGCGGCGGGCCTTGAGGCGGCGGCGCTGGTCAGCGAGTCCGACGCCCCCGTCGCCGCGGACCTGGCCGCCGTGGCCGATCTCGGCCCCCGGGCACCCGTCTTCCACGCCGGCCCCGACGGGCGCCTGCGCGGCACCGTTGCGCCCTGAGGCGGCGGCTGGGCCGCAGGTGCGGGAGAATCTGCCCGTGGAGGCCGCCCAGCGCCCAGCGGAGGAACCGGAGTTCCGGTCCGGCTTCGCGTGCTTCGCGGGCAGGCCGAACGTGGGCAAGTCGACCCTGATGAACGCGCTCGTCGGTACCAAGATCGCGATCACCAGCAGCCGCCCGCAGACCACCCGCCGGGCCATCCGGGGCATCGTGCACCGAAGTGACGCACAGCTGATCATCGTGGACACGCCCGGCCTGCACCGGCCGCGCACGCTGCTCGGGGAGCGCCTGGACAGCCTGGTGCGCGCCACGCTCACCGAGGTGGACGTGATCGGGTTCTGCATCCCCGCGCCGGACCGCATCGGCCCGGGGGACAAGTACCTGGCCGCCGAGCTCGGCGCGGTCAAGGGCACCCCGGTAGTCGCCATCGTCACGAAGACCGACCTGGTCCCGCCGGAGCGGGTCGCGGCGCAGCTCGCCGCGGTGGCGGGCCTCGGCGACTGGGCCGACATCGTGCCGGTGTCCGCCGCCAGCGGCTTCCAGCTCGGCGTCCTGACGGACGTGCTCGTGGCGCACCTGCCGCCGGGACGCGCCGCTCTACACCGACGGGGAGCTCACCGACGAGCCGGAGCAGCTGCTGGTCGCCGAGCTGATCAGGGAAGCGGTACTGGAGGGCGTGCGGGACGAGCTGCCGCACTCGATCGCGGTCGTGGTGGAGGAGATGGCACCGCGGCCGGGCCGGGACCAGCTCACCGACGTGCACGCGTTCATGTATGTGGAGCGGCCGAGCCAGAAGTCCATCGTCATCGGGGCCAAGGGCGCCCGGCTGAAGGATGTCGGCACCAGAGCCAGGCAGCAGATCGAGGCGCTGCTCGGCACCCGGGTGTACCTCGACCTGCGGGTCAAGGTGGCCAAGGACTGGCAGCGCGACCCCAAGCAGCTCCGCAGGCTGGGCTTCTACGACTGAGCGTCGCCGCTACGGCTGCGCGGTCCCGGCTACGGCTTGCGGCGGCGCTGCTACGGCTGGGCGGCGTCTCGGCGGGCGGCCGGTGCGCGGGCGCGCCAGATCCGCGGGCCGGGGCATGCGCGCCGTCTCCAGCTCCCAGGACAGCTGCCGCTCCAGGACGGTGAACCCGAGCTCGGTGTTGATCGCGTCCATGTGCTCGTTGCCCGCGGCGGTGAGCGTCACGATCTGGGTGACCTGCGGCTCGTGCGCGGCGAGCAGTTCCAGCATGGCCACCTTGACCAGCAGCCCGAGCCGGTGCCCCCGATGCGGCTCGGCCACCGCGGTCAGTGACTGGGAACCCCAGGTCGCGTCCAGCGGATCGACCCCGAGTTGCGTGATGGCCACCAGCGGCCCGCCCCACTCCACCCGTGCGGCGACGCTGTAGAACCGCCACCCCTGATCGGCCAGCCGCTCGTCGGCCGCCCGCACCCGGGCGGCGTCCCAGCCCTGCGGCTCCTGCCCGGCCGGGCGCGGCGCCTCGCCCTCGATCCCGAGCAGCCCGGCGACCTGCACGAGCCGGTGCTTCCGCGGTCACCCCTTCCCACGACACCAGCGCATAGCCGGCGGCCGCGGCTGCCGCCATTCCCCGCAGGGCGGCCAAGTGCCCCGGCGGAATGGCGCCGATCCGGAGCACCGGAAAAAGTCCCGGTGAGCCGATGGGCAGCGCCCAGGGCTCGGGCGAACGCCGCCCCGGCGGAGGCCTCTTCGGTGTGACCGGTCAGCAGCGTACGGCCGGCCTGGCGGGCGCGGCCTGCCGCATGGCCGAGCAGCGCCGTACCGAATCCGGCCCGGCGCCGCGACGGTGCCACCACCAGGTTGAGGTCGGCCAGGTGCCGGTTCTCCCGTTCCGGCAGGGTGAGCAGGCACCAGCCGCATACCTCGCCGGCGTCGTCACGGGCCAGCCACGCCTCCGACGGGTCTTCGGTCCACCCATAGCGCAGCCAGGCCCGGAAGGCTCGTGGCGACATCGGCGGCCGCCGTATGCCGTCCGCGCGATACGCCGCCAAATGGATGTCGTGGCACGCCCGCACCGCCGCGGTGTCATTCTCCGGGTCGAACCGTTCGGTCCGCATGCTCCTACCCAAGCGCTGACGCCGTCGGCCCGCCACCCTGTTTCACCGGGAACCTGGCAGGGGTACGGACGGGTTATCCGGGCGCGGAGTTCTGTCCGCGCCCTGGATCATCCCCCGGCCGTACCCCCCTTACGCAACGGCGGGCGCATGCGGGTGAGACGGGCCTGGCGGCGTCAGAGCCAGCCCTTGCGCTCGGCGATCTGGACGGCCTCGGCGCGGTTGCGGGCGCCGAGTTTCTGGATCGCGGCGGACAGGTGGTTGCGGACCGTCCCCGAGGACAGGTGCAGCGAGGCCGCCAGGTCCGTGATGGCCGCGTGCCCGCGCGCGGCGGACAGGACCTCGGTTTCCCGCGCGGTGAGCGGGCTCGCGCCCTCGGCGAGCGCCGCCGCGGCCAGCCCCGGATCCACGACCCGCTCGCCGGCGTGCACCCGCCGGATCGCGGTGGCAAGCTCGGCGGCCGGGGCGTCCTTGAGCAGGAAGCCGCTGGCCCCGGCCGCCATCGCGGCGGCCAGGTAGCCGGGCCGGCCGAACGTCGTCACGATGACGATCTTGCCGCCGAACCCCTCCTTGCCCAGCCGCCGGGCCACCTCCAGCCCGTCCGCCCCCGGCATCTCGATGTCGAGCACGGCCACATCCGGCTGGTAGCGGTGCGCCATGGCGATCGCCTCGTCACCGCTGGCGGCCTGCGCCACCACGCTGATGTCGCCCTCCATTTCGAGCAGGGCCACCAGGGCCTGCCGGACCATGGTCTGGTCCTCCGCGATCATGATGCGCACGGTCACGACGGCATCCGCTCCCGGCCGGGGTCGGGTTCGGCGGCATCGCCGGGCAGCGCGGCGGTCAGCGGCACGCTCACCCGCAGCCAGAACCCGCCGTGCTCGCCAGCGCCCGCGGACAGGGCCCCGCCCAGGCGGGCGGCCCGCTCGGCGAGCCCGGCCAGTCCCGACCCGGCAGGCCCCCCGGGCCCGGCCGGGCCACCGGCCCCGCCACCAGCACCACCGATCCCGCCGCCAGCACCACTACTCCCGGCGCCCCGGCCGCCCGCGGCCGGCGTTCCGGCGGCACCGGTCAGGGCGGCTAGGCCGGTCCCGCGCGGCCCCGTGCCGTCGTCGGACAGCCGGGCGGCGGCCTCGGTGCCGGTCAGCTCGATGACGATCTGCGCGTGCTTGGCGGCGGAGTGCCGCACGATGTTGGTCGCGCCCTCCCGGACCGTCCACGCGAGCAGCGCGTCCACCACGGGTGGCAGCGAGTAGGCATCCGGCACCCGGAGCTGGCAGTCGATCCCGGCCGAGGCCAGCATCCGGCGGGAGCTGACCAGCTCGGCGGCCAGGCTCGGCTGCCGGTAGCTGGTCACCGCCTGGCGCACCTCGGTGAGCGACCGCCGGGCCACGGTCTCCAGTTCGGCGATCTCCCTGGCCGCCCGCTCCGGATCCGTGCCGATCACCCGGCCGGCCAGTTCGGCCTTGAGGGTGATCAGCGACAGGCTGTGCCCCAGCAGGTCGTGCAGGTCCCGGGAGATGCGCAGCCGCTCCTCGGCCACGGCCACCCTGGCCAGCTCGGCGCGGGTCTCCTTCAGCCGGTACATCAGCGCGTTGCGGCGTTCCGCGCCGTACGCCAGCAGATTGGCCAGCGCGACCACGGCGCCGGCGATCAGCGTGTCGCCGTAGCCCAGGCCGGTCGCGGCGGCGATCGTCACCGCGATACCGGTGCAGCACACCAGGCCGAGGACGGTCGCCCGGCCGCCCGGCGAGATGCGCCCCACGGCCGCGGAGGCGACGGCGAGCGCGGTGAACCAGGCCATGCCCCCCACCGCGAACAGCGCCGCGCCCAGCGCGACCAGCACCGGAAGCAGCCACCACTGCCAGCGCTCGTACCTCCCGGGCCGGGGCATCTGCACCAGCACGGTCCGGTCGGTCAGCACCACGAACGCGAGCGTCGCCCCGATCAGGAAGGCGGGGTGGCCGCCGCTGCCGCGGTGATGCGCGGTGAACAGCCCCGCGACCGGCAGCAGCAGGAAGATCACCAGGAGCACCCGGATGATCAGCCGCCGGTACCGGAGCATCCCGGTGACGTCGGTGCCGGGGTCGTCGTCAACCGACGGCCCCGGCTCCGGCCCGGGTTTGCTCCGGCTGGTCAGCCACATGTCCATAATCATGCCCGGCACTGCCTCAGGCGGTAGTGCTCTCCTGGCGCCAGCGCCAGACCGCGATCAGCCCGAGGGCCGCCGCCCAGGCGGCCAGCGCCAGCATGTGCTCGACGCCGAGTGCCCGCCCGGCCACCGCGTTCCAGCCGAGCTGGACCAGGTGATAGCTGGGCAGCGCCTTGCCGATGTCCTGCATGGCGTGCGGCAGGTTGCTGTACGGGATGAAGATCCCGCCGAGGAACGCCAGTACCAGCATGGTCAGCATCTGCGCCACCTGGGCGGTCTGGCCGTCGAAGACCAGGCCGATGACCAGCCCCAGCACACAGAACGGGATCACCCCGAGCACCAGCACCGCGGCGAGCACGGCCACCCGGCCGGCCGCCAGGTGGACGTGGCCGTACCCGAAGCCGAGCAGGATCAGCAGCACGAACCCGGGGATGATCAGCAGCAGTCCCTGCGCCAGCTTGGCGAGGAACCAGCGCGGCGCTGAGATCGGCGACACCCGGAGCTGGCGCATCCAGCCGCTCTGCCGTTCCTTGGCGAGCTGCGGGCCGGTCGCGAACATCGCCGAGCCCATCCCGGACCACACCGCCATGGAGACCAGCAGGATCGCGGCGACCGTCAGGCCCTGCGAGGTCCCGGTCTGCTTGGCGTAGATCAGGTACAGCAGCACCGGGAACCCGACGATGAAGATGACGAACCGCACGTTGCGCAGGCTGCGGACGATCTCGAAGCGCAGGAACGCGGTCATGTTCAGCTCACCCTTTCCATGATTCCGCCGTTGTCGGCGGACGTCAGGGCGATCAGCGCCTCTTCGAGGCCGCCGCCGCCCACCTCCATGCCCTTGATCTGCCGCCCGAGCGCGTACAGCGCGGGCAGTGTGTCGTCGGCCTCGCCGGTGCGCACCGTCACCGCGTCCCCGTTCACCACGACGTCGGCGACGCCGGGCAGTTTCAGCAGCTCCGACGGGTCCGGCGCGGGCGTGCTGAAGCGCAGCGTCCGGGTGGCCGTGACCGCCTTGATCCGGGCGGGCGTGCCGTCAGCGATGACCCGGCCGTGGTTCACCACGATGATCCGGGCCGCGTTCGCGTCCGCCTCCTCCAGGTAGTGCGTGGCGAACAGCACGGTGGTGCCCTGCCCGGCGATCCGGTCGACCGACTGCCAGAAGTGCCGCCGGGCCTCCACGTCGAGCGCCGCGGTGGGCTCATCGAGGAACAGCAGTTCCGGGTTGCCCGCGAGGGCGAGCGCGAACCGCACCCGCTGGGTCTGGCCGCCGGAGAGCTGCTCGGTCCGCCGGTCCGCCAGGTCGTCGATCCCGGCCAGCTTGAGCAGCTCACCTGTGCTCCGGCGGTCCCGGTAGAGCTGCCGGAACAGGCCGATCAGCTCGGCCACCCGGGCGCTCTCGGGCAGGCCGCCGGTCTGCAGCATGCCGCCGATCTGGCCGGCCGCCACGGCCGCCGCCGCGGGCCCGCCCAGGATCCGGACCGCACCGGAGGTGGGCTTGCGCAGTCCCAGCATGGTGTCGATCGCGGTGGACTTGCCCGCACCGTTCGGGCCGAGCAGCGCCACCGTCTCGCCGGGCTGGATATCGAAGGACATGTGGTCCAGTGCCTTGATGCCGGGGTGGTACACCTTGACGACGTCGCGGAAGGCGACGGCCGGCCCGGTGGCGCCCCTGTGATTTGTGGTCATGGCCTCACGCTAGGGGCGCCCGCGGCCGCCGCCCTATCACGCACATCCGGATCTCGGGATGACAGATGTCACGGTTGTCACATCAGCCCAGGCCAGCGGCCTGCGCATGTGCCAGTGTGGCCCCCCGGCCGGGTGCGGATGCGTCATGATGGGCGGGCCGCCCCCCCGAACGGCGGCAGCGCCGGCCCCGCCAGGACCGGGGCGAATCCCCCCCTCCTCAGGAGTGACCGTGCTGATCATCTGGGGCATACGGGTGTTCTTCCGCACCACCGGCCAGGGCGTGTTCCACTGCCAGCGCTGCGGTGGCGACCGGCGGTACCGGCGGCGCGGCGGGCGGCGCTTCCTCACCTTGTTCTTCATCCCGGTCATCCCGCTGAACAGGGTGGGCGAGCACGTCCAGTGCACCACCTGCGCGCCCGCTTTCACGTGGACGCGCTGCGCCCCCACGGCGGCGCAGATGCAGGCCGCGCTGCCCGCGGGCATGCGCGCGGCGGCGGCCGCCATGCTCCGCGCGGGCGACCCGGACACGTTCCCGGCCAGGCACCGGGCTATCCAGGCGATCACGGGCGCGGGAGAGCAGGATTACGGCGACGCGGCGCTGGAGCCGATCTGGCCGAGCCCGCCAGTGCCTGGGCGCCGCGCTGGCCCAGGTGGGCGCCCAGCTTGCCGTCCCGGCCAGGGAGTGGTTCCTCGCCGAGGTGGTCCGGATCGGGATGACCGACGGCCCGCTCACCGGCGCCGAGCGCGAGGCCGCGCACGCCGTCGGCGCCGGCCTGGGCATGACCCAGGCCCAGGTCGCTCGGCGTCATCATGCTGACCGAGCAGGGCGCCAGCGCGGAGTAGGGGACGGCCGGACCGCGGGCTCGGCCGGCCCCGGAAACCGGTTTGTGGCGGCGCGGCCCGGCCCGGCACTCCCGCCGGTTCCTCGCCCGCCCCGGGCCGCAGTGCGCGGGCGGCCCGGGCCGCCCGCGCACTGCCGCCGGCTCCGCCCCCGCGGGCAGCGGCCGCGGGCGGCACGGGGCCGGCGCAGGTTGTCGTTATGTCTGATAATCTCTTTGCGATGTTGCGCGGACTGCTTCTTAGCTGCCGCGGCGGGGCCAGATAACGGCCGGCTCCCTCGCCGCGGAGCTGAGCGTTGCCGTCGGCTACCCGCCCAAGTCGAGGGAGCAGTTCCGCCAATGCGAGTACACCAGAGCCCCAGCGGCATGCCCTGCCATCGCTATGCCCCGTTCCGCCCGGTCGACCTGCCCGACCGGACCTGGCCGGGCAAGGCCATCACCGCCGCGCCCCGGTGGCTGTCCACCGACCTGCGGGACGGCAACCAGGCGCTGATCGACCCGATGAGCCCGGCCCGCAAGCGCACCATGTTCGACCTGCTGGTGCGGATGGGCTACAAGGAGATCGAGGTCGGGTTCCCGTCGGCGAGCCAGGCCGACTTCGACTTCGTCCGCAGCCTGATCGAAGGCGACGCCATCCCCGACGACGTGCAGATCTCGGTGCTCACCCAGGCCCGGGACGAGCTGATCGAGCGGACCGTGCAGTCGCTGGCCGGCGCGCCGCGGGCCACGGTGCACCTGTACAACGCGACCGCGCCGCTGTTCCGGCGGGTCGTGTTCGGCATGGACCGGGACGAGTGCAAGGCCCTGGCGGTCGAGGGCACCCGGTCGGTGATGAAGTACGCGGAGCAGTACCTGGCCGGCTGCGACTTCGGTTACGAGTACTCGCCGGAGATCTTCATGGACACCGAGCTGGACTTCGCCGCCGAGGTCTGCGAGGCGGTGATGGACGTCTGGCAGCCGGGCCCGGGCCGGGAGATCATCCTCAACCTGCCGTGCACGGTCGAGCGGTCCACGCCGAACGTGTACGCCGACCAGATCGAGTGGATGAGCCGGCAACCTGTCCCGGCGGGAGCACGTCTGCCTGTCGGTGCACACCCACAACGACCGCGGCACCGCGGTCGCCGACGCCGAGCTGGCCGTGCTGGCCGGCGCGGACCGGGTGGAGGGCTGCCTGTTCGGCAACGGCGAGCGGACCGGCAACGTGTGCCTGGTCACGCTCGGGCATGAACCTGTTCAGCCAGGGCATCGACCCGATGATCGACTTCTCGGACATCGACGAGATCCGGCGCACCGTCGAGTACTGCAACCAGCTGCCGGTGCACCCGCGCCACCCCTACGCGGGTGAGCTGGTCTACACCGCGTTCTCCGGGTCGCACCAGGACGCGATCAAGAAGGGCTTCGAGGCGCACGAGGACGCCGCGGCCGCCGCGGCGGCGCGGACGTGGCCGCGTTCCCCTGGGCGGTCCCCTACCTGCCGATCGACCCGCGCGACGTGGGCCGCACCTACGAGGCCGTGATCCGGGTCAACTCCCAGTCCGGCAAGGGCGGCGTGGCCTACATCATGAAGGCCGAGCACCAGATCGGACCTGCCGCGGCGGCTGCAGATCGAGTTCTCCCGGGTGGTCCAGGCCCGCACCGACGCCGAGGGCGGCGAGGTCACCGCCGGCGCAGATGTGGGAGGCCTTCGCGGCCGAGTACCTGCCGGCCGGGCCGGTGGCGCTGCAGGCGCCACCACACCTCCTCGGTGGTGGACGACAAGGACGCGCTGACCGCGGAGGTCCGCGTGGACGGCGCAGGCGCGCCAGATCGAGGGCGTGGGCAACGGGCCGATCTCGGCGTTCTGCGACGCGCTCGGCTCGCTCGGCGATCGACGTGCGGGTGCTCGACTACACCGAGCACGCGCTGTCCGCGGGCAGCGACGCCCAGGCCGCCGCCTACGTCGAGTGCGAGGTGGGCGAGCACATCGCTGTGGGGCATCGGCGTCGACACCAACACCGTGACCGCCTCGCTGCGGGCGGTGCTGTCGGCGGTCAACCGGGCCCAGAGCGGCTAGCACCCGGTCCCGCGCGCCCCGGCGGAACCGTCGCCGGGGTGCGCGAGAATGACGGGATGGGCCTGTACCGGGACGACGGGATCGTGCTGCGCACCCAGAAGCTGGGTGAGGCGGACCGCATCGTCACGGTCCTCGCCCGGCACACCGGCCGAGTCCGCGCCGTCGGCAAGGGCGTGCGCCGCACCAAGTCGCGGTTCGGCGCCCGGCTGGAGCCGTTCACCCACGTCGACCTCCAGCTCTACGACGGCCGGCTCGCTGGATTACATCACCCAGGCCGAGACGCTCCGGGCCTACGGCGCGCCGCTGTCCGCCGACTACCCCCGCTACACCAGCGGCATGGCGATGCTGGAGACCGCCGAGCGGCTTCACCCCCGAGGAGGCAGCCCGCGCTGCGGCAGTTCCTGCTGCTGGTCGGCGGGCTGCGGGCGCTGGGGGAGGGGGCGCACGACCCGCGGCTGGTGCTGGACGCCTTCCTGCTGCGCTCGCTCGCGGTCGCCGGCTACGCGCCCGCGCTGGAGGAGTGCGCGGTGCTGCGGGGCTCGCCGGACGTGGCCGGCGCGGCGGGCGGGCTGACGCGCGTTCGCGCTCGCGGCGGGCGGCCTGACCTGCCGGTCCTGCCGGCCGGCCGGTGCGGCGACGCCGTCCGCGCAGACGGTCGCGCTGATGAGCGCGCTGCTGCGGGGCGACTGGGCGCACGCCGACGCGTCGCAGCGGCGGCACCAGGTAGAGTGCAGCGGCCTGGTCGCCGCGTACCTGCAGTGGCACCTGGAGCATTCCATCCGCTCGCTTCGGCATGTGGAGCATGTGTGAGGCTCGGTGAGGAGCCCGCATGAGCCGTCCGGGCGGTGACCGGGAGCAGCGGCGCCGGGCGGCGCGGCCCGCGCCCGCCCCGGCGAGGGGAGCGCGCCCGTCCGGCCGCCGGACCCGCATGCCGGCGGCGCCCGGCCGCCCGCCATCCCGCCCGAGCTGGTGCCCAGGCACGTCGCGCTGGTCATGGACGGCAACGGCCGCTGGGCGAAGGAGCGCGGCCTGCCCCGCACCGAGGGCCACAAGCGGGGGGAGCACTCGCTCTTCGACGTGATCATGGGCGCGATCGAGCTGGGCATCCCGTACCTGTCCGCGTACGCGTTCTCCACCGAGAACTGGCGGCGGTCCCCGGACGAGGTCCGCTTCCTCATGGGGTTCAACCGGGACGTCATCCGGCGCCGCCGCGACCAGCTGCACGAGATGGGCGTCCGGGTCCGCTGGGCCGGGCGCCGCCCCCGGCTGTGGCGCAGCGTCATCTCCGAGCTGGAGGACGCGGAACGGCTGACGGCCGGCAACTCGGTCCTCACGCTGCAGTTCTGCGTGAACTACGGCGGCCGGGCGGAGATCGCCGATGCCGCGGCGGCGATGGCGGCCGACGCCGTGGCCGGGCGGCTCCGGCCGGACCGCATCGACGAGAAGGTCCTCGCGCGCTACCTGGACGAGCCCGGCATCCCCGACGTGGACCTGTTCGTCCGGTCATCCGGGGAGCAGCGGATGTCCAACTTCCTGATCTGGCAGTCCGCCTACGCGGAGTTGGTTTTCCTCGACACGCTCTTCCCCGACTTCGACCGGCGCCACCTGTGGCAGGCGTGCGAGATCTACGCCAGCCGGGACCGCCGGTACGGCGGCGCCAGGCCGAACCCGCGCGCCGCGCTAGCGGGCGGCCTGCACACACGCGACCACCAGCACGCAGGCGACCGCGGCCATGCGCAGTAGCCGCCCGGGCCGGCCAGCCTCGGCCACGACAGCGCGGCGAGCCAGCCGAGGAAGGCGGCCACCAGCACCAGCGCAGCCGCGCCGGCCCAGCCCGGCACCGCCAGCCCGATGACCAGCAGCGCGGCCAGCACGATCGGGATCACCCAGACCGGCATGCTGGTGCAGCAGCACCAGGGGCCGCGCGCTGCGCTGCTCCAGCGTGCGGCGGGTGTCGCTGCGCTCCCGGGGTGTAGAGCGACGTTCCCCGGGGCAGCGGCCGCGTCTTTCCCCGCTGCGGCCTGCGCGCTTGCCCTGCCACCTGGTCATCCTCCCGCCTGCCGCCCGCCCCGCGGGCTCCGGCAGATTCCCGTCAAATATACGGTCCCGGCGGACTTTCACCCGCCACGGGTGAGCTGACCGGCCGCCGTGGCGGGAACAGCGCCGCTCGTGGGGCTTCCCACACTCACGGGGGGTGTGGCGCCCGCGCTCGGGGGATTCGGATGCGACGCATAGCCACTGTGCTGATGGTCCTTGGATGCACTCTCGCGGGTTTCCCGGCCTGGGGGGCCCAAGCCTGGGCTGCCCAAGCCTGGGCTGCCCAAGCCTCGAGTGCCGGAGCCCGAGGGGCCACCGCGCCGGCCGGGAACCGGGTCGCGCCGGCCGGGAACCAGGACACGGCGGCCGGGAGCTGGGACATGGCGGCCGGGCAACGGGCCGCGCCGGCTGGGCAACAGGCCGTGGCGGCCGGGAGCCGGGACACGGCGGCCGGGAACCGGGCCGGGCTGGCCCGCACGACGGCGGTCGCGGCCGGGCTGAAGGTGGTCCGGTTCGCGGGCTACACGATCGACGTCCCCGCGGCCTGGCCGGTCTACCGGCTGGCCCATGACCCGGACCAGTGCGTCCGGTACGACCAGAACGCGGTCTACCTGGGCCAGCCCGGCGCCAACCAGCAGTGCCCGGCGCACCTGGCCGGCCGGGTCGCCACGCTGAGCCTGGCTGTGGACCACCTCACGGTGTCCGAGCGGCGGCAGCTGCCCGCCCGCGGCGTGGTCGCCTGGGACCGTGCGGATCACCAGATGGGCGCCCTGCTGCCCCGCCATTCGCTGAGCATCACCGCCAGCTACGGTGCCGGCCGGCCAGATCAAGGGCATCCTCGCCACGCTGCGCTGGGCCGCCACCGGGCAGGCGGTCACGGTGCTGGCCCGGGGGGCGACCCCCGGAACCCCCGCATGGCCTACGGCCCGGCTCCTCCGTCACCAGGCCGGGGCCCTGCTGGCCCGGGGGGCGACCCCCGGAACCCCCGCATGGCCTACGGCCCGGCTCCTCCGTCACCAGGCCGGGGCCCTGCTGGCCCGGGGGGCGACCCCCGGAACCCCCGCATGGCCTACGGCCCGGCTCCTCCGTCACCAGGCCGGGGCCCTGCTGACCCGGGGGGCGACCCCCGGAACCGCCGCGCTGGTGCGCGGGGCGCTGCCGCAAGGACCGCTGGCCGGGCTGCCGGGGGCCGCACGACGGGCCGCGCCAGCGGCCGGCCTGGCGGCGGCGGGTGCGGGCCTGCTGCCCGGCCAGCCATCCCGGCGGCATCACAAGCGGCACCACAAGTGCCACTACCGGTGCTGCCACCACCGGCTCTGCCACCCCCGGTGGCTGAAGATGCCGGTCAAGGGGATGGACACCTGCGCCGCGCCGTCGCTGCAGGCGATGCGGTCCTGGCGCCACGCGTTCAAGGCCGCGGCCATCTACCTCGGCGGCCCGGAGGCGGCGTGCCCGTGGGGCAACCTGTCGGCCGCGTGGATCCGGGCCAGCGTGCGGCTGGGCTGGGCGATGATCCCCACCTACGTCGGCCCGCAGGCGCCGTGCACCGGTTTCAGGTGCGGATCCGGGCCGGCCGGGCGGAGTGGCAGGGCCGCGCCTCGGCGCAGAACGCGATCCGCCTGGCCCAGCTTCTCGGCATGCACCGCGGCGCGGTGCTGTACGACGACATGGAGTCCTACCGCTCGCATCACGGCCGGTGCAGCCCGGCCCGTGGTGGCCTTCCTCGACGGCTGGACCAGGGAACTGCACGCCCGCGGGTACCGGGCGGGGGTGTACTCCAGCGCCGGCGCCGCGGCCAGGACCTGGGCCGCTACCGGCACGTCTACGGCCACCCGGTCGCCCGGCCCAACTCGCTGTGGTTCGCCCTCTGGGACAGGCCGGCGCAACCTGCGCGGCACGCCGTATGTGCGGAACAACTGGTGGCGCGGGCACCGGATCAAGCAGTACAAGGGCTCCCGCCGCCGGCGGATCGGCGGCATCCGGCTGAGTTTCGACTCCGACGTTGTGGACGGCGCCGTCTACCGCTGACCCGAGCCTTCCGCCCGGCACCGTGATCACGATCCTGGTGCCGGGCGGGTAGGGCGGTTCGTCTAGCGGCCGGTCACCGTGACCACCTGCAGGTGCGGGTCGGCGGCGATCTGCGACTGGCAGAACCTGTCGGGCAGCCACTCCTTCTGGCTGAACAGCTTCGTCTGGTCCGCGAAGTGCGGGGATGCCGGGTTGGACGACTCGGAGTAGGTGAGGATGGTCGACCCGACCGGGCAGTGCCGAGCTCGGCCGCCACGTCACCACCTGGATGAACGACGAGCCGCTGTCCGGCGCGGTGAGCGAGTCCCGGGCTCGCTGTTCACGTAGATCGCGTTGAAGATCCCGTCCGGGTCGCCGGGGCCGCCCGGGATCGTGATGTGCTGGCCGTGGTAGGTGACGTACTGCACCGCGCCGAGCGTCGTGTCGATCGGGATGTGCGCCTTGTTGAGCTGCTGGATGGCGTCGCCCAGCGCGGTACGCACGGTCGTGTTGGCCGTGTCGAGCCCGTAGGGCGTGGTCACCGGGTGGGACAGCTCGAACGGGTGGCTGAACGGCGAAGGCGTGACGCCGCCTGGGCGAAGTTCCAGAACGTCGGCGAACAGCACCGCGCCGCGCTGTGCCGGAGTTCGCACCGCATGTTCCAGTGCGCCAGGGTGGTGCAGGCGTCGCCGAGCGCGACCTTGCCGCCGCTGGACGTCGGCGCGAACCCGCCCGCGGCCTGGAACTTGTCGCACAGCTTCACCAGGCCGGGCAGCGTGAGCTGCGCGGCGTAGCGAGTCGCCGGACAGGTCGAGGTGCTGCATGGCGGCCAGGGTGAAGCCCGGCGGGCCCTGCCCGTCGGTGCCGTCGATCCGTGCCTGCACCTGGATCAGGCCGATCCTGGTCCGCAGCGTGCGCGCGGTGTCCTCGGTGCCGATGATCCGGGCGAACCCGGTCAGCGGATGGTGCGGGTTGGCCAGCCAGAAGCTGTCGTTGGAGTTCGTGACGTAGTCGTGGCGCAGCAGGTACGGCTCGTGGCTCGGGCCCGAAGATGCCGGGCACCGCGGCGTCGGAGTCGTTTCCCCAGTCACAGGCGGTCTTCGAGCCGTCCAGGATCGGCAGCCCGACTTCGGCGAAGGTGATCTTGCCGATCGGCGTGTCGCAGGCGCTTCGCCTCGGCGTTGGTCACGTGCGGGATAGCGCCGATGTCGGCGTACAGGGCCACGCCCGCCCGGTCGCGTCGCGATCGTGTTCACCCAGGGGATGCCCTGGTACTTCTTCAGGATCGCCAGCACCTGCTGGGTGGTGGCCGCGCGGTCGATGCCGAACCAGGTGTTGACCGCCCGGGCGAGGTTGCCGGCGTTGGCGTCGGCGAAGGCGAACGCCTGGCGGTGCTCCACGGCAGCGAGATGCCCTCGAGGTTGTTGAAGACCGGGCCGTAGCGGGTCCACCAGAGCGTGTGCGTGACCGAGGCCAGGCTGCCGTCCGGCTGCTTGCGCCATGATCGGTGACCTTGCGCGGGGTCATCGCCACGGCCTTGCCGTTCTGCAGGTACTCCGTCGGGTGGCCCTTCACCAGGGTGAGCTGGAACGGGGTGAACCGGAACGCGGTCGACACGGTGTGGCTCCACGCCACCGACGCGTTGTGCCCGATGAGGATCGAGCGGCACGCCGTACAGCGACGCCCCGGTGACGTTGATCTTGCCGGGGATGGTGAGCTGCGCCTGGAAGAAGCGCTCCGTGCCGATCCAGGGGAAGTGCGGGTTGCCGAGCAGCAGGCCGCGGTGATCCCTGGTGCCCGCGGACCCGATCGCGACCGCGTTGCTGCCCATGCTGCGCCGCTGGTGCCCGCCAGGCGGCGGCGAGCGCGCGCCCGGTCCGGCCGCGCTGGCGGCGGCGCTGGGCTGCGCGGTGCGCTGGCCGCTGCCTTCGGCGGCGCGGCCTCGGCTGATGCCCTGATCACCACGCTCGCTGCTGGACAGCAGCATGAGCTGGTAGAAGCGCAGGTAGCTGTCCAGCAGCGTGATCGGCTTCACCCAGGCCTGGCCGCGGCAGGTCGGGTCGGGCACACCGGCCGCGCCGCCGACGTGGGCGAGGTAGGTGTTGTAGCCCTTGACGTAACCGGCCTCCACCTGCTGCTCCGTCGGGCTGACGGCCCTGCGCCAGGCTGCTGCACCACGCCGGAGTCGATGATCTGCTGGAAGAACAGGTCGGAGTCCAGGTTGCTGACGACGACGCCGTTGCCGCGCTGGATGTCCATGCCGGTCGGCCCGAAGTACCGGGACCGCTGCGCCTCGACCGTGACGTAGTCGTTGGCCATCGTGCACAGGTTGTCCTTGGCGAAGGCGTAGCCGTACCCGAAGCCGAGGCTGGGCCAGTTGTGGGCGAGGATGTGCGGGACCCCGCCGGTCGTGTAGCGGATCTGGGCGGACAGCCGGGCCTGCCGCGTGGCCCGGAGGTCCGGCAGGCCAGGGCGGGGGAGCGGCGACGCCGCCCACCATGGCGGCGACCGCCGCCACGATCGTCAGGGCACGCAACCTCATCAGGCCTCCTCGTCGTGATATGCGGGCAATACCAGGTCCCACCGGACTGATCGCGTAAATTGACGCCCTCTGGGTCCCATGGCTTCCTCCCGGGGTGGTCCAGGAACGGTCATCGGCTGTTACGGTGCGCGACGTCCAGTCGCGCCGTCCCGCTAAGCTGTGCGGGCACCCACCCTTTTCCGGAGTTCTTCATGCCCGCCGACGGCCAGCCGGATGGAGTTATCGCCATGGCACGCAGTTCCGACCGCATCGACACGATCGTCAGCCTCAGCAAGCGGCGCGGATTCGTCTACCCGTCCAGCGAGATCTACGGCGGCCTGCGCGCGTCCTGGGACTACGGCCCGCTCGGCGTGGAACTGAAGAACAACCTCAAGCGCCAGTGGTGGAAGGCGATGGTCCAGGGCCGCGACGACATCGTCGGCCTCGACTCCAGCGTGATCCTCGCCCGCGAGGTGTGGGAGGCCAGCGGCCACGTCACCGAGTTCGTGGACCCGCTGACCGAGTGCCAGTCCTGCCACAAGCGGTTCCGCGCCGACCACCTCATCGAGGCCTACGAGGAGAAGCACGGGCACGCGCCCGACCGAGGGCCTGGCCCTGGTCGCCTGCCCGAACTGCGGCACCCGCGGCGCGTTCACCGAGCCGCGCATGTTCAACGGGCTGCTGCGCACCTACCTCGGCGCCACCGAGGACGAGTCGGGCCTGGCTTACCTGCGGCCGGAGACCGCGCAGGGCATCTTCATCAACTTCCGCAACGTGCTGCAGACCTCGCGGAAGAAGGTCCCGTTCGGCATCGGGCAGATCGGCAAGTCGTTCCGCAACGAGATCACGCCCGGGCAACTTCATCTTCCGCACCCGTGAGTTCGAGCAGATGGAGATGGAGTTCTTCGTCAAGCCCGGCACCGACGAGGAGTGGCACGACCACTGGATCACCACCCGGCAGGCCTGGTACGACCGACCTCGGCGTGCGCGAGCGAGAACCTGCGCCTGTACGAGCACCCGGCGGAGAAGCGGTCGCACTACTCCAAGCGCACCGTGGACATCGAGTACCGCTACGAGCTTCCCCGGCAGCGAGTGGGGCGAGCTCGAGGGCATCGCCAACCGCACCGACTTCGACCTGTCCACGCACGGGCGCGCCTCCGGCCAGGACCTGTCCTACCTGGACACCGAGTCCGGCGAGCGCTTCATCCCGTACGTGATCGAGCCCGCGGCCGGGGTGGACCGGTCCATGCTGGTGTTCCTCATGGACGCCTACGCCGAGGACGAGGCGCCCGACGCCAGCGGCAAACTGGAGAAGCGGACCGTGCTGCGGCTCGACCACCGGCTCGCCCCGGTCAAGGTCGCGGTGCTGCCGCTGTCCCGCAACGCCGACCTGTCGCCCAAGGCCCGCGACCTCGCCGCGGCGCTGCGCAAGCGGTGGAACGCCGACTTCGACGACGCGAGCGCGATCGGCCGCCGGTACCGCCGCCAGGACGAGATCGGCACCCCGTACTGCGTCACGGTCGACTTCGACTCGCTGAACGACCAGGCGGTGACGGTCCGCGAGCGGGACTCGATGCGGCCAGGACAGGATCGCCATCGACGGCCTGGAGGATTATCTTGCCGAACGACTGACCGGCTGCTGACCCGTCGTCCGCTCGCTGCTCCGGGCTGACCGGCGGGGCTGGTCAGCACGGAGCGGCCGCCAGGCGGCTGGCCGAACGCCTGCCCCCGTCGCCGCGATCCGTCGCTTCAGGCGCTGCCGCGCGGGGATACGCGGCGGAAGATCTCCGCGGCGGCCTGGTGGAAGCCGTCGGGGAGCCCGGCGGCGGCCATGCGCGGCGGCGATCTCCTCCATCTCGGCTACCCAGCGCCAGCCCTTCGCCGTGGCTGATCTTGCCGAGCCGCTGCGACCGTGTCTGCAGCGTGGGCTGGGACAGCGCCCACTCGGCGAGCAGCGTGTCCTCCACGCCCTCCTCCCTGGCGAAGCTCGCGGACAGCGAGCATGCAGCGCGGCGGTGCCCTTGGTCCAGGCGGCGTAGGCCATCTTCACCGCGGAGGCGGCGGTCAGGGCCGGGCCGGCGATGCGGGCGTCGAGGTCGGTGCCCGTCGAACAGGGCCTGGATCGTCGGGGCGTCGCGGGCCGGACAGGTACAGCCTCGTGCTGCCGGGTGCGTCACCGGGGGCAGGCCGATGATGCCGCCGTCCACGTAACGGCCGCCCGCTGTCGGTGATCATCTGCGCGACCTCGCGCGCCGTCCCCGGCGACGATCGCGTTGGCGTCCACGTAGAGCCCGCGGAACCCGTGCACCGCCCAGGCGACGTCCGCCGCCGCATGCGGCGGGCACACCGACAGGATCATCTCCGCTTGGCCCGCGACGGCCGCGATCGTACCCGCGTCCGTCAGCCCGGCTGCCTTGGCGCGGTCCTGCGGTGGCATGACTGCGGCCCTCGGACGCCCACAGCACCGCATAGCCGCTCTTGGTCAGGCACCGCCCGACGGCGGCACCCATCTCGCCGGGGTGCAGAAGGCCGATCACGTCTGTGTTCACTGAACAAGTGTGGCTCGGGCCGGGGTGAAACGCCGCACGAGCGCGCATCGGGCGGCTGGCTCAACGCCTGCCGCCCGATACCCGCCCGTACGGCGGCGGTGGCTGGGGTCAGCTACCAGGCGAAGAAGAGGCCGTTGTAGGCGCCGTGTGGGATCGGGGTGAACTTGTTTCCCGCAAGGACGCCGAGGATGTTGGACCGGCCGCCGTACTGGTCCTTTGCGCCTCGCGGATCGCTGATGACCAGCGCACTGCCGTCCGGGCTGGCCCAAAGGACGTCCTGATAACCGATCGAGGCGCTGAACCGGTCCTCGTGGAAGATGGGCTTGCCGGTGCGGGCGGAGTACTCGGTGATCTGGACGTAGCTCCCGGCCGGGGTGCTCCGCCGCGGGGTGAAGCTGGTTGCGGTGACGATCCTGGTGCCGTCCGGGGTGAGGAACGAATTGCTGGTCGCGAGGGTGTCGGCCCCGGGCCGGTAGGGGTACGCCACGACGACCCTGGCCGCGTGAGCGAGGTGCCGGGGGCGGTGGTGTCCAGGATGCGGACGTGCATGGTCTCGCCGTGGTTGCCGCCCCATTCCTGGAACTCCAGGTAGCGGCCGTCGGAGGACCAGGAGAAGATCTGGCCCATGGGCTTCCAGTTGCCGATCCATCCGGAGCCTGGCCAGGTCCAGGTCCGGATGGCGCCGGTGGCCAGCGTGACGATCTGGATGGACTGGCGGAGGTCCAGGGCGAGCCTGGTGCCGTCGGGGGAGACCCCAACCCCGCCGAGGTCCGTTGCGCGGATCTTCTCCGGGACGGTCAGCCTGGTGAGCTGGGTGTTGCCTGTGGCTGGGTCGAAGACCAGCTTGAAGAAGACCGTCGGCGCGTTGTTGTCCCGGTCCTGGCCTTGCACTCCGGCCGGGCTGGAGGAGATTTTCCACCAGCGCTGGGCGGCGAGCACGAACGTGCGGTGGTCCGCGGTGCCGCTCACCCAGGTGAAGACCTTGTACGGCCGTGGCGGGCTGAACGTTGCGAGGACGCGCCCGGTAACCGTCGAGCGCAACTGCGCGGTCCGGGCATAGATCAGGGCCTGCGGCGGCAGCACCACGAAGTACGGCGGCACCTTGTGCAGCGCCGACGGGGGGCCGGCGGGGGAACCGTGCCACCGTGCCGCCGTGGGCTTGCCGGTGCTCTGGGTGTGGCCGTGGAACGTGGTGGAGATGGCGAGGGACGTGGCGACCACGGCGGCCACCGCCGCGGCGGCGGCCAGCGGGGTGAGCCAGGCGCTCCAGCGGCCCGGGACGCGGGGCAGCCGGGCGCGCCGGGTGCCCCGCAGCCGCAGCGGCGGGACGCTGCGCGGGCCGATCTCCTCCCCGGTCTCCCGCAGCGCCATGCGGACCTTGTCTTCCATCGTGTTCATGACTGCTCCTGAAGCATGCGGCCCAGGGACGCGAGCGCCCGGTGCGTGGCGGACCTGACGCTGCTGGCGCTGATCCCCATGGTGGTGGCGGTCTCCTCGGCGGACAGGTCGAGATAGAACCGGAGGGCCAGCGCCTCGCGCTGGCGTGGCGGCAGCCGCCGCACCGCCCGCATGATCTCGCCCCGTTCCTCCCTGGTGAGCACCGCCGACTCCGCGGATCGCACCGGTTCCGGGTGGCCGGTAAGGTCACGCGGCGCCTGCGAGATGATCCGGCGGCGCAGCACCGAGCGGCACCGGTTCAGCACGGCGGACCGCACGTAGTGCACCGCGCTCCCCGGGTCGGACAGGTGGGACCACCGCCGGTACAGCCCGCAGAACGCCTCCTGCACGACGTCCTCGGCACTCTGCCGGTCGCCGAGCATGATGTGGGCCAGCCGGATCATCCCGAGCGCGTGCGCCTCGTACAGCGCGGTCACGGCTGCCTCGGCGGTGCTGACGTCAGGCCCAGCGGCCGCGCGGGTACCGGCGGTGTCCACCGCGGCCCATCCCTGCGGATTGGGGTTCATATCCCAGAGACGCGCGCCGCCGCGTTCCGCTGCTTCGCCTGGAGAAATCATCGGCCGGTCCGGTATGCGCTGGTGATGGTCTCCGTGACGCTACCTCCGGCCGCGTCGGCAGCAGTGGTCCGCAGCGTTACGAGAGCCCCGCCGGGGCGGTGAACGCCGCGGCGTACCGGCCGCCGTGGCCGGTCACCCGGGCCCGGTGCCAGGTGGTGCCGCCGTCGAAGGACACCGACACCGCCACCCGGGTGACCGGCGCGGCCCGGGCCGCCTGCAGGTGACCGGCCAGCACGTGCACCACCTGGCGCCCGGCCGGCGCCGTGCCGTCCAGGCCCAGGCGCGCCACGCGGTAGTCCAGCGTCATCATCGGCTGCACCGCGCAGTTCCGGGTCCGGGTGAACTGTGCGCAGGTCCAGCCGGCCGCCAGGCTCCCGGTCCCGGCCGGCGTGCTGTGCCAGGCCCAGATCGTTCTGGTCGCGGTGGACAGCGGAAACAGCGTGCTGGTCCTGGACACGTCGAGGGAGAACCGGATCGCTGGTGCGTGGCCGGTCAGGATGGCCTGGGCGGCGAATCCGCCGCCCGGGCTCGCCTGGGTCACCGCGTTCCCGCCCGCGATCTTCCTGCCGTTCTCGTCGACCTGGTACGTGCCAGCCAGTTTCACCCCCGGCACCGGGAAGAACACGCCGATCTGGTGCCCGGGCTGGTTGTCGTCGAACGGGTCGACGCTCAGCCGTAGCGTGTTCCCGGCCCGCAGCGCCGACGGCACGACCGCGCCGAACATGTTCGGCTCGTGGTCAAGCAGCACGCTGGCCGCCGGGTGCAGCGGGTAGGCGTCCCAGTTCTCGGTCAGCCGCTCACCGGGGTGCAGCAGCCGGATGTCTCCCGACTCCGACGGCACCGGGCCGGGTGCGTACTGCCCGAACCATTCCATCCGCGCCGAGCCGCTCCCACCGGCGTACTCGGTCAGCCGCCCGGGCAGCTTCAGCGACGAGGCCGGCTCGATGAAACCGAACCACTGCTGGTTCAGGTTCGGGTTGGTGCCCGGGAAGCTGCCGTTGAACGCCCACCCGCCGGCCGCCGGGGCGGCCTGGTAGAACCGCTCGTGCACGGTAGCCAGGCTGGCGGCGCGCACCAGGTAGCGCTGCGCCGGGATGATTCCCGGCGGATCGGTCTCGCTGAGCGTGTACTCGTAGGGGACGCCGCGGCCGGGTGGGGATTCCAGATGCTGGTTCACCGCCACCCGCAGCGTGCCCACGGTGGGCCGGGCCCGGGTCGGGCTGAGCCACACGGAGGTGCCGGGGAAGTAGAGCTCAAGCACGATCGGGGGACCCGACCTGCCCGTGCGCAGCACCCAGACGTCGGTGGTCAAGATGGTCGCGCGCCGCGGCGTGACCATCGTGACCTGGCTGTCCGCGGCGCGGCCCCGGATGGTTATCGTCCGGTTCCCGGTCACGCCGAACTGCGGCAATATCACGAACCGGTTTCCGTGCCCCGTCTTCGACCCACCGAACTCGGCGATCGCGAAGTAGTGCCCCGAGGGGACGCTGTACTTCACCACGCCGTCATGGAATGTGCCCGTGCCGGCCTGGGGGTCGATCAGTGTGGTGTTGTCCACGTCGAACAACTGCACCAGGTCCCCGGTGTCCGGTTTCCCGGCCAGGCTGAATCCCCTGACCGTGAGCGTGTGCATCCGGAACCCCGGCCGGGCCGGGGCCTGCCGCGCCGGGGCGGCCAGCCTGATCGTCATGCCCGCCGCCGGCGGCCGGGCCTGCCGGAACAGGCCAGCGCGGGCCGGGCCCGCCGTGACGGAGTGGGGCCGGAGCGGGACAGGGCGAGGCGGGCCGGCCAATGGCGTCAGCGCCGGCCGCCAGGACCACGGCGAGGGCGGCGAACGTGCGGGCCGGGACGGCCGCGCGCGGCGCATGACGATCCATGTGGGTCTCCTTGCGTCGGATTGAGGCCCTTTCGGCTTCGGGCACATTCCAGAGACGCCGGTGCCGGCCATTCGCTGCCTGTGTGCGGGCGGCGCGCATGGAGTGCGCAACTCTCGGTAGAGTCCTGAGAACAGGGCCGTGAGGCCGTATGCAGATGGCCGCCCCGGTAGCTACTCCCTCTTGACGCGGCGGGCGGCGGCGCGGGCACAAGGAGAGCGTGCAGTGGCGAAGCTCGTCTACGCATTCAGCGAAGGCAACAAGGACCTGAAGGACCTGCTGGGCGGCAAGGGCGCCAATCTTGCCGAGATGACCAACATCGGCCTGCCCGTGCCGGCTGGCTTCACGATCACCACCGAGGCATGCCGTTACTACCTGGAGCATGGCGGCGTCCCCGAAGGGCTGGCCGCTGAGGTCAGCGAGCACCTGCAGCGGATGGAACGGGCCATGGGCCGCGAGCTCGGGGACCCGGGCGATCCGCTGCTGGTCAGCGTCCGTTCCGGTGCCAAGTTCTCCATGCCGGGGATGATGGACACCGTCCTGAACATCGGCATCACCGACGAGTCCGTCCACGGGCTGGCCAAGCAGTCGGGCAACGAGCGGTTCGCCTGGGACGCCTACCGGCGGCTGGTCCAGATGTTCGGCAAGACCGTGCTCGGCATCGACGGCGACGCGTTCGAGGACGCCATTGACGAGGCCAAGCGGGCCAAGGGCACCACCAACGACCTCGACCTGGACGCCGGGGACCTGAGCCAGCTCACCGAACGTTTCAAGGAGATCGTCCGCGAGCACACCGGCCGCGACTTCCCCCAGGAGCCGCACGAGCAGATGAACCTGGCCATCGAGGCCGTGTTCAACTCGTGGAACTCCGACCGCGCCGTGCTCTACCGGCGGCAGGAGCGGATCCCCGCCGACCTGGGCACCGCGGTCAACGTGGTGGCCATGGTGTTCGGCAACCTCGGCGCCGACTCGGGCACCGGGGTCGCGTTCACCCGCGACCCGGGCACCGGCCAGCAGGGCATCTACGGCGACTACCTGCAGAACGCCCAGGGCGAGGACGTCGTGGCCGGGATCAGGAACACCGTCCCGCTGCAGGACCTGGAGAAGATCGACCCCGCGTCGTACCGGCAGCTTCTGGAAATCATGGAGACGCTGGAGAACCACTACCGGGACCTGTGCGACATCGAGTTCACCATCGAGCGGGGCAAGCTGTGGATGCTGCAGACACGGGTCGGCAAGCGCACCGCGGCGGCCGCGTTCCGCATCGCGACCCAGTTCGTGGACCAGGGCCTGATCGACATGGACGAGGCGGTCACCCGGGTCACCGGGGACCAGCTCGCGCAGCTCATGTTCCCCCGGTTCGACCTCGGCGGTAAGCCCAAGAGGATCACCACCGGGGTGAGCGCCTCACCCGGCGCCGCCGTCGGCAAGGCCGTGTTCGACTCGGCCAGTGCCGTCGAGCAGGCCGAGGCCGGCGAGGCCGTCATCCTGGTCCGCCGCGAGACCAATCCCGACGACCTGCACGGCATGATCGCTGCCCGCGGCATCCTCACCAGCCGGGGCGGCAAGACCAGCCACGCCGCCGTCGTCGCCAGGGGGATGGGCAAGACCTGCGTGTGCGGGGCGGACGAGCTTGAGATCGAACCTGGCGCCCGCCAGTTCACCGCGCCCGGCGGGGTCACCGTCCGCGAGGGCGACGTGATCTCCATCGACGGCACCAGCGGCGCCGTGTACGCCGGCGAGGTGCCGGTCATGGCCTCGCCGGTGGTCGAGTTCTTCGAGGGCAGCCTGGACGCGGAGTCCGACGAGCTGGTCGCGGCCGTCGCCCGGATCATGGACCACGCCGACGCCACCAGGCGGCTCGGCGTGTACGCCAACGCCGACACCGGCGAGGACTGCGCCCGGGCGCGCCGGTTCGGGGCCGGCGGGGTGGGCCTGGTCCGCACCGAGCACATGTTCCTCGGCGAGCGCCGCCAGCTGGTGGAGCGGCTGATCCTCGCCGACGACGAGGCGGGCAGGCAGGCCGCGCTGGACGCGCTGGAGCCGCTGCAGCGCGGCGACTTCGTGGAGATCCTCAGGGCCATGGACGGGCTCCCGGTCACCATCCGGCTGATCGACCCGCCGCTGCACGAGTTCCTGCCCGACCTCACCGAGATCTCCGTCAAGGTCGCCCTGGCCGGGGACGAGGCCACCGAGAAGGACCGCAAGCTGCTGGACGCGGTGCGCCGCCTGCACGAGCAGAACCCGATGCTCGGGCTGCGCGGGGTCCGGCTCGGCCTGGTCATCCCCGGGCTGTTCGCCATGCAGGAGCGGGCCATCGCGCATGCCGCCGCGGAGTTGAAGAAGGCGGGCGGCGACCCGCGGCCGGAGATCATGATCCCGCTGACCGCCTCGGTGCAGGAGATGGAGATCACCCGCGAGGAGGCCGCCAAGGTCCTGGAGTCGGTCGAGAAGGAGACCGGCGTCTCGGTGCACACCCTGATCGGCACCATGATCGAGGTGCCCCGGGCCACGATGATCGCCGGCGAGATCGCCCGCAGCGCCGAGTTCTTCTCCTTCGGCACCAACGACCTGACCCAGATGGGCTGGGGCTTCTCCCGCGACGACGTGGAGGGCGCGTTCTTCAGCCGGTACATCGAGCTGGGCATCTTCGGGGTGTCCCCGTTCGAGACGATCGACACCGAGGGTGTCGGCCGCATGATCCGGATCGCGTGCGAGGAAGGCCGGGCAACCCGCCCGGACCTGGAACTCGGGGTGTGCGGCGAGCACGGCGGTGACCCGGAGTCCGTCCACTTCTTCCACGAGGTCGGCCTCAACTACGTGTCCTGCTCGCCCTTCAGGGTGCCGGTGGCACGGCTGGAAGCCGGCCGGGCGGCGCTCCTGGAGACCGCTGGGGGCAGCGACACCCGGTGAGCCCGGCCGCGGGTTACGACGCCCACGCCACCGCACGCTGGGCGGCCGAACCGGGGAAGGACCCGCCGGCGGAACACCGCCGCGGGCCCTTCGTCCGCGACCGGGCCCGGGTGCTGCACTCCTCCGCGCTGCGCAGGCTCGCCGCCAAGACGCAGGTGGTCGGGGTGGGCGTGGGTGATTTCCCGCGGACCAGGCTCACCCACTCGCTGGAGTGCGCGCAGATCGGGCGGGAGTTCGGCGCCGAACTCGGGTGTGACCCGGACCTGGTGGACGCGGCCTGCCTGGCCCACGACCTGGGGCACCCGCCGTTCGGGCACAACGGCGAGGTCGCCCTGGCGGCGGTCGCCGCGAGCTGCGGCGGGTTCGAGGGCAACGCGCAGAGCCTGCGGCTGCTCACCCGGCTGGAGGCGAAGGTGGCCGGGGCCGGCCTCAACCTGACCCGGGCCACCCTCGACGCCACGGTGAAGTATCCCGTGGGCCGCCCCCGTGCACCTGGCCGCCACGGGGCCACCCGCCAAGTTCGGCGTACTACGCCGACGACGGGGTGGCGTTCCGCTGGATAAAGAGACCAGGCGCCAGACGGGAAGCTGTGCCTGGAAGCCCAGGTGATGGACTGGGCCGACGACATCGCGTACTCGGTGCACGACCTGGAGGACGGGCTGCAGGCAGGCCACATCACGGTGCGTGCGCTGCACGGGGCGGCCGAGCGGGCGGAGGTCGCCGAGCTGGCCAGGACCAGGTACCTTCCACCCCAGGCCGTGACGGGCGCAGAGCTGGAAGATGTGTTCGACGGGCTGCTTGGGCTGCCGTTCTGGCCGAAGTCCTTCGACGGCGGGCCGGCTTCGCTGGCCGCGCTGAAGCACCTGACCAGCGAGCTGATCGGGCGGTTCTGCGGGGGCGCGCAGGAGGCGACGCTGCAGGCCGCGCAGGGCCGGTTCCCGCTCACCCGGTACGCCGCCGACCTGGTGGTGCCCCGGCGGCAGCGGCTGGAGTGCGCCCTGCTCAAGGCGGTGACCGCGCGCTTCGTGATGAGCCGTACGGGGGTCGCGGCCCGCCAGGCCGCCGAGCGCGAGCTGATCGGCGAACTCGCCGCCGCGGTGCGGGCGGGCGCGCCGGGCACCCTGGACCCGGCGCTGCGCCCCGGCTACCTTGCGGCGGACTCGGACCAGGCACGGCTCCGGGTGGTGGTGGACCAAATCGCGTCGTTCACCGATACTTCTGCCATCGCCTGGCATGATCGCCTGTGTCGGCGCCGCGAAGCCGACCGGCTGGGGAGCATCAGTGGCCGCGAGGAAAGAGGATCTGATGCCCGCTGAACCCACGTTCGTGATCGTCGGTGCCAGCATGGCCGGTGCCAAGGCCGCGGAGACCCTCCGGGAGGAGGGCTTCGGTGGGCGCGTCGTGCTGCTGGGGGAGGAGCAGGACCGGCCCTACGAACGGCCGCCGCTGTCCAAGGGCTACCTGCTCGGCAAGGACGACAAGGCTTCCATCTATGTCCACGAGGAGACCTGGTACGCGGAGCACGACGTGGACCTGCGGCTGGGCGTGACCGCGACCGCGCTCGACCTGGGTGCCCGGCAGGTCCGGCTTGCCGACGGTGGCACCGTGGGCTACGACCGGCTGCTGCTGGCCACCGGCGCGACCCCGCGCCGCCTCAGCGTGCCCGGGGCTGACCTGGACGGGGTTATGTACCTCCGCCGGGTCGGTGACAGCGAGCGCCTCCGGGCCGCGCTGCGCGGCGGCGGCCATGTGGTGATCGTGGGCGCGGGCTGGATCGGCATGGAGGTGGCGGCCGCGGCCAGGGAGGCCGGCTGCGAGGTGACCGTGGTCGAGCCCGAGGCCGGGGCGCTGAACCGGCAGGTCGGCCCGGAACTCGGCGGGATGTTCACCGATCTGCATCGCGAGCACGGCGTGGTGTTCCGGTTCGGCGAGTCGGTGACCGAACTGCGCGGCTCGGGCGGCAAGGTGGCCACCGTTATCCACCTCCGCCGGAGCGGAGGTGGACGCGGACTTGGTGGTGGTCGGCATCGGGGCGGTGCCCGTGACCCGGCTGGCCGCCGAGGCCGGCCTGGACGTCGCCAACGGGGTGATCGCCGACGCCGGGCTGCGCACCTCGGCGCACGAGGTGTTCGCGGCCGGCGACGTGGCCAACGCCTTCCACCCCCTGTACGGGAAGCACGTCCGCGTGGAGCACTGGGCCAACGCGCTGAACGGCGGGCCCGCGGCGGCCAGGTCCATGCTGGGGCAGGGGGTCAGCTACGACGCGGTGCCGTACTTCTTCAGTGACCAGTACGACCTGGGCATGGAAACGGCCGGGCTTCCCGAGCCGGGCTCCTACGACCAGATCGTCTACCGCGGCGACCGGGAGGCCCGCGAGTTCATCGCGTTCTGGCTGTCCGGTGGCGCTGTGGTTGCCGGGATGAACGTCAACGTGTGGGACGTGAGCGACGACATCCAAGCCCTGATCCGCTCCCGCCGCCCGGTAGACGTGGCCCGCCTAGCGGATCCGTCGGTCCCCCTCACCGCCCTCTGATATCGGCTTCCTTGATCCTGAAAGTCTGTCCTTCATAGTGAGGGAAAATCCTTCAGGATCACGAGAATGCCCCAGTGCAGGCGGGGCTGCACGCGCGGATGTGGCCGGTCCAGCCGTTCCGGCGAAGCACAGCGGCGATCTCGCTGGCCACCCGGCAGGGGTTACTGGTGATATCGGCCCAGTTGTACCTCAGCGTGATCATTCCCGCCGCTGCGCTGGCGTTATCGCGGTGAATGTCCCGCCAGCGCGCCTCTGCGGGATGGGCGACCCGGCCATCAAGTTCCACCACCACCCCGAACGCCTGGTAGTGGTTGTCCAGATATCGAGTGCGGTTGCCGGCCTTACTGCGTGCCTGCCGATCGGCGGGAGGCAGGCCATGGGGCAGTTCCACCCTGCGCATGTACCGCCATTCCAGGGCCGAATGAATGCCCGAGCCGACATCGCACAGGGCGTCGGTGAGTTCTGACCGCCAACGCAGCTTGGGCCTCGCTGTCATCGTGGCGTGTAACCGTGAAGCGGTGGTGAGGCGCCGGGAGCAGGCGCGGGCCAGCCAGGACAGTGCTTCTTCCAGGCTCGGGGCTAGTTGCGTGAGATCGATGGTGGTCTTCTTACCCGGGTTCTGGGCGGCGTTCGGGAGGGATGGATCGCCTCTCCGATCCTGGCGCGGTAATGGATGGCTATGGGCGGTATCCCATTCATGTACTCGCCTGGCGCGACGCTGACCCGACGCGAACTGCTGACCACAACGTGGATCGTGTCGCTGGGACGGTCCGCGAGAGTGTCGAGCTCAGCGGCGGTGTGATAGCCGAGGGCGGCTTGTGGCCCGGCGCGCAGGACGGCTGCCCACAAGGCCGCTTGCCGTGATGGTTCGCCGGTAAAAGTGGCGTAAGCGCCTCGGTAAAGCGTCTGCCACCGGCCACGCAGCAGCTGGGCATCGATGACCCGGACGTTCAGCCCGACCTCAGCCGCCTGCCAGCGGGCGATGACGCCGTGCTGGAGTTCGAGCAGTTCCTGGCATGCGCGGGAGAGGTGGATCGCCACAACCCGAACTCTTGCAGCGGATCGCCCGGCGCCGAGGGATGCCAGATACGGCTGTGGACAAGGGTTGCGGGGAATGGCTGCCTGTGGATTTCTACGTTTGGATTGTCGCAGCCGGCGGTTATGGCGCCGCGAGGATGGCGGTGAGGACGGCGGGGGTGTCGGTGAGGTCGGGGAGCACGGCGTGGGCACCGGACTCGGCGAGCCTGGCGGCGGTGGTGCCGCCGGTGGCCACCGCAACGGCCCGGGCGCCGGTTTCCAGTGCGGCGGCCACGTCCAGCGGGGTGTCACCGACCAGCACGGTGGCCAGACCGGAGAAGTCCGTGCCGTACCTGCGGGCGGCGTTGCCCCTGGCCAGGTGGACCAGTTCGGCCCGGACCTCGTGAGACTCCCCGTAGGCACCCGCTTCCAGGTCGAGATGGCCGGCCAGCCCGAGCGCGCCGAGCTTCATCTCGGCCATCGGCCGGACGTTCCCGGTGAGCACCGACTGCACCACCCACACCCGGCCCGCCTGGCCTCCGGCGCCGTTGCCGGAGGAGCCGCCGGGGCCGGGGGCGAAGGCGGCCAGCGCGTCCAGCGCCGCCGCGGCACCGGGCAGAGCCCGGCTGTGCCGCTCGGCAAGCTCGCGGCCGGTGGGTGCCAGCGCGGCCAGCCGGGCCAGGAACTGGTCCAGGTGCTGCCACGGCTCGGGGATCCCGGCCCGGGTCAGGGTGTCCAGCACGATGGCGCGGTCGGTGCGCCCGGCCATGTCCGCGGCGGCGGGCAGCTTCCGTGCCGAACATGTCGCGGAACACCATCCGGTACAGCCGGGCGCCGACCCCGCGGGCGTCGATCAGGGTGAAGTCGATGTCCCAGAGCACCAGCAGGCCGCGCACGCGGCGACGATAGCAGGCGCCCCGGGAGAGGCTGCGAGCCGCGCGCCGCGCGCCCGCCCGGTGGCCGGGCAGCCGGCGCCCCCTCCAGCGGAGGGGGAAAGGGGCTCGCGGCGCAGCTCGCGGACATCGCCGCCGCGGAGGTAGGCAGGCTGGCCGCGCTCGCTGCCTGCCTGCTCGGCACCGGGAGCGGGCTCGGCGTGCTGGAGCAGGCGATGCGCGCCGCGCTAACCCTCGCCGGCGCCCCGCTGCTGGAGGCTGTCCTGGCCGGCGACGATGACGCTACGCCTGCCCGCACGTTAAGTGCGGCGCCGGTCACCAGGCCGCGACGCGGGAGCCTTCCCAAACCGTGCTCACGGTGCTCGGCCCGGTGCTGGTGATGCGGGCCTGGTATCACTGCGCCGGATGCGGGCGCGGTTTCGCCCCGCGCGATGACCAGCTCGGGGTGGCCAGGACTCGCTGTCGCCGGGTCTGGCTGAGATGATCGCCCGGGCCTGCGCGGAGGTCCCGTTCGGCACGGCCGCCGCGCTGATCAAGGCCCGGCCGGGATCACCGTGAGCGCCCGGACCGTCAGCGCTCCGCTGAGGCATCCGGCGCCACCGCCCGCACGCCGGTGCCGCTGAGGCCGCCTTGCTGCGAGCCCTGGCCCTCCGCCCGCTGCCCCCGCCCGAGCCGGTCCCGGACATGCTGTATATCGAGGTCGACGGCACCGGCGTCCCCGTCCGCGCGAGCGAGACCGAAGGCCTGCGGCAAGAGCGAGGACGGGAAAGCCGGCACCCGCGAGATCAAGCTCGCCCGCCTGTTCACCGTTTCCCCGCTCGATGACGACGGCTACCCGGTGATGGACCCCGGCTCATCCAGCTACGTAGCAACCTTCGACGGCAAGACGCCCTCGCCTAACTCGCCGAAGCCGAGTACCTGCGCCGCGGCGGCGAGCACTTCCGCCAGGCCGTGGCGATCGGTTACGGCGCGGCGTGGATCTGGGCGATGGCCGAGCGCTCTACCCGCACGCCACCCACATCACCTACATCTACCACGCCCGCGAGCACCTCACAGATCTCGCAGCCCACCTGGCGTTCATCACCCCCGACCCCGCCGGCGGCTGGAAGACCGCAGCGCCGAACTGGACGCCGGGAACATCGAGGCGATCACCGCCGCCTCACGCCAGTACCCGCTGACCGGCGTCAAGGCGCACGAGCTGCACAAGAAGCTCGGCTACTTCGAGCGCAACGCCCACCGGATGCGCTACCAGCACTACCGCTACCTCCAGGCCGACAGAGAAGCAAAGTGTGGGCGCCGGGGACTAGACTCGCCGCGACGGGAGGGCTGGGAGCGGCGGGGGCGCGAGTGGCAGGGCGGATCCGCGACGAAGACATCGCGCTGGTCCGCGAGCAGTCACCGATCGCCGAGGTCATCGGCGAGTACCTCCAGCTCCGCAACGCCGGCGGCGGTTCGCTCAAGGGCCTCTGCCCGTTCCACGACGAGAAGACGCCCTCCGTTCAACGTGACCCCGGCCCGCGGCCTGTGGTACTGCTTCTCCTGCGCGGACGGCGGGGACGTCATCAAGTTCGTGGAGAAGATCGACAACCTCTCCTTCCCCGAGGCGGTCGAGCGCCTCGCCGCCCGGGCCGGCATCGAGCTCCGCTACGAGCAGGGCGGCCACGTGCCCGGCCAGGAGCAGAGCCAGCGGCGCCGGCTGCTGGCCGCGCACCAGGCGGCGGCCGATTTCTACGCCGAACGGCTGCCGCGCGCCGACGCCCGCCCCGGCGCGCGAGTTCCTGCACCGAGCGCGGATTCGAGCTGGCCGACGCCGAGCGGTTCGGCTGTCGGTTACGCGCCGCCCGAATGGGAGGCGCTCACCCGCCACCTGCGCGGGCCGCGGGTTCACCGACGCCGAGCTGATGCTTGCCGGGCTGGCCAGCCAGGGACAGCGCGGGCCGGTGGACCGGTTCCGCGGCCGGCTGATCTGGCCGATCAGGGACCTGACCGGCGACGTCATCGCGTTCGGCGCGCGCAAGCTGGACCGCCGACGACGACGGGCCCAAATACCTGAACACGCCCGGAGACCCCGCTGTTCAAGAAGAGCTCGGTGCTGTACGGCGCCGACCTGGCCAAGCGGGAGATCGCCCACCGGCGGCAGGCGGTGATCGTCGAGGGCTACACCGACGTGATGGCCTGCCACCTGGCCGGCGTGCCCACCGCGGTCGCGACCAGCGGCACCTCGTTCGGCGACGGGCACGTCAAGGTGCTGCGCCGGCTGCTGATGGACGCCGACCAGTTCCTCGGCGAGGTCGTCTTCACCTTCGACGGGGACGCGGCCGGGCAGCGGGCCGTCGCTGCGGGCGTTCGACCTGGAGGAGCGGTTCGTCACGCAGACCTTCGTGGCGGTGCAGCCCGACGGGCTGGACCCGTGCGACCTGCGGGTCAAGCACGGCGAAGCGCGGTGCGCGACCTGGTGGCCAGGCGCGTCCCGCTGTTCGAGTTCGCCATCCGCAGCAAGCTTGCCAAGATAACCTGGACACCAACGAAGGCCGCATCGCGCGCACTGGACGCGGCCGCCCGGATCATCGCCCGGATCAAGGACCGTGGCCTGCGCAACCGGTACGCGTTCAGCCTGGACCGCTGGCTCGGCATGCTGAACGAGGAATTCGTGCTCGCCCGGGTCGCGCGAGCACGCGGCCAGGGCACAGGCCAGGCCGGCGGCGCGATGCAGGGTTCCGGCCGCCGCCCCTCGCCGGAACCAGGCCGGGCCGGGCGGACGGCCGCCCGGGACGGCGGGGGCCCGGCCGGGCCGGCAGCCAGGCGGTCCGGGCATGCAGGGCGCCCGCGGCTCCCGGGGCTGGCCGGCACCGCCCGGGGTGGCGGGCGGCCGGGCACGATGCCCCGGGGCACGGCGCGCCCGAGGTTGGCCGAGCCAGGCCGAGCAGGTGCCCTATGACCTGGGCGACCCGGTGATCCAGGTGGAGCGGGAGGCGCTCAAGCTGGCGTCCAGCGCCCGGCGCTGTGCGGGCCCGACATTCGACGCGCTCGGCCCGGCCGCGTTCACCGCGCTGCCGCACGCCGCGGTCAGGGAGCTGATCGACGGCTGCGGCGGCGCCGGGGAGCGGGCGGCGCGCAGGAGTGGGTGGCCCGGCTGCGGGACGCGGCCCCCGATGACCGGATCCGCGGGTTCGTGACCCGGCTGGCCGTAGAGGCGCTGCGGGTGGCGAGGGCGGACGGTGAGCCGGACGCGCGCTACGCGGACGCGGTACTCGCGCGGGTGGAGGAACTCGCCGTCAGCCGCAGGATCGCCCAGGTCAAGTCGCGGCTGCAGCGGCTGAACCCGGTGGACGCACAGCCCGAGTACAACCGGACCTTCGGGGACCTGGTCGCCCTGGAGCAGCGCCGCAAGGCCCTGGTGGAAAAGGCGGCCGGGGCTTTCTAGCCGATACCTGCCCGAACGCCCGGTTCGCGGTAAAGACCTGGTTCGGGATATTCTGACTTCGGGCTGTCAGCGTTACGCGCCTGCAGGTGACAAAATTAAGCCCACCAGAACCAGGGCTCCCTGGCGCACACTGGGTTCCGTGACTTTTACGTTACTTTCCCCGCCGCGACCGCCCGGCGATCCCATGGCAGACCTGATAGCGCGGGCCAGAGAACAGGGCGCCGTGGCTCTGGGGGACATCGCGGTCGCCATCGATTCCAGCGACCTGCCGGCCCAGCGAACTCGACGGCATCGTCCGGATGCTCACGTCCGAAGGCGTCGAGGTGGTAGACGCCGCCCACGAGGACGCGGAGCCCCCGCCGGAGCCCGAGCAGATCGAGGACGCACGCCGCCCGGTCACCGGCGATCTCGTCCGCATCTACCTGCGCGAGATCGGCCGGGTCCCGCTGCTGACCGCCGCGCAGGAAGTCGAGCTGGCCAAGGCCATCGAGGTCGGCCTGTTCGCCGAGGAGAAACTGCACGGCGGCTTCCCCCTAGGCGGTGCCGAGCGCGCCGAGCTGGCCCTGCTCGGCGGCGACGGGCTGCGCGCCAAACAGCGGCTGATCGAGGCGAACCTGCGCCTGGTGGTGTCCATCGCCAAGCGGTACATCGGCCGCGGCCTCGGTTTCCTCGACCTGATCCAGGAGGGGAATCTGGGCCTGATCCGCGCGGTGGAGAAGTTCGACTACACCAAGGGCTACAAGTTCTCCACCTACGCCACCTGGTGGATCCGGCAGGCCATCACCCGGGCGATCGCCGATCAGGCGCGGACCATCCGGATCCCGGTCCACATGGTGGAAACGATCAACAAGATGGCCCGGGTCCAGCGCCAGCTGCACCAGTCCCTGGGCCGGGAAGCCACCCCCGACGAGATCGCGCGCCGAGATGGGGCTGCCGGTCGAACGGGTCGCGGAGATCCAGCGGATCGCGCAGGAGCCGGTGTCGCTGCAGGCGCCGATCGGCGAGGAAGACTCCGACCTGGGCGACTTCATCGAGGACACCGACGCCGTGGTGCCCATGGAAGCCGCGGCGTTCATCATGCTGCAAGATCAGCTCGAGCGAGATCCTGGACGCCTCTCCGGGCGGGAGCAGAAGATCATCCAGCTGCGCTTCGGCCTGACCGACGGCCACCCCCGGACGCTGGAGGAGGTGGGCCGGGAGTTCGGCGTCACCCGGGAGCGGATCCGGCAGATCGAGTCCAAGACCCTCGCCAAGCTGCGCCACCCCAGCCGCGCCCAGTTGCTCCGCGGCTATCTGGGCTGACCGGCGAGGGCAGGCTGGCGGGCTGACCTCGAACGGCTCCGGCCCAGCCGGGGACCGGCGGCCGTCCGGCCGGCCCGCGCGGCCGACGGCCGGGCAGCGGCCGCGTTCTGGCCATTGAGCGCGGTGTGCGCGTCAGCCGATGTGGTGGCGGTGCGCGTAGCCGATGGCGGCGGCCCGGTCCCTGGACCCGGTCTTGGCGAAGATCCGGTTGATGTGGGTCTTGACCGTGTGGTTGCTGAGGAACAGGTGCGCGGCGATCTCCGGGTTGGTCAGCCCGCGGGCGATGAGACCGAGGATCTCGATCTCCCGCTGCGTCAGACCGTCGGGGGCAGCCGCCGGGGCGGGCCCGGGCGCCGCCGGTGCCGCGGCGGCGGCGAGCAGCGTGGCGTGCGCGCGGGGGTCGAGGACCGCCAGGCCGCCGGCGGCCGCGCGCAGCGCCTGGGCTATGTGTGTCCGGTCGGCGTCCTTGGTGAGGTAGCTGCGGGCTCCGGCGCGCAGCGCCTCCAGGACCGAGCTGTCATCGGCATAGGTGGTGAGCACCACGATGGCGACACCGGGGTGCTCGGCGGTCAGCCGGCGGGTGGCCCCGATGCCGTCCAGGACCGGCATGTGCAGGTCGAGCAGGATCGCGTCGGGACGATGCTCGGCCACCAGTTCCAGCGCCTGCTCCCCGTCCGCGGCGGCGCCGACCACCTCGATGCCGGGCAGCCCGCCGAGCAGCAGGACCAGGCCCTCACGCACGCTGGCCTGGTCATCGGCGATGACGATGCGCAGCGCCTGGCCGTCGGGGGCGGTCACGGCACCGCATCCTCGTGCTGGGGCCGGGGGAGCCGGGCGGTCACGATCCACTGGTTGTCGCGGCGCCCGGCCTGCAGGGTGCCGTCCAGCAGCCGGAGGCGTTCCCGCATGCCGGTCAGCCCGTAGCCGCCGTTGACGGTGCCCACGCCCGCCCCCGTGTCCGGGGCGGCACCGGGGGGCAGGTCGTTGCGCACGGTGAGCCGGACATCGGCATCGGAGTAGTCGAGGCGGACCGCGACACCCTGGCCGGCCGCGTGCTTGGCGGCATTCACCAGGGACTCCTGTGCGATACGCAGCAGCGCGATGGTGGCATCCGGCGGCAGCGGCGCGGGCGACCCGCCCACATCGAAACTGGCCGCGACCCGGTAACGCTGCGCGTAGGTGTCGCTGGCCCGGGCGAGTTCCTCATCAAGCGGCAGGGTATCGGCGCGCAGCGCATGAACCGCGCGGCGCGTGTCCACCAGGCCCTCGGCAGCCATCCGCTGGGCCGCGGCCAGGATCTCGCCCGCCCGCTCGGTGTCCCCGTGGTCGGCCAGCACGGCGCGGGCGGCCTGGATCTGGATCCCCAGCGCGCCGAGGGAATGGGCGAGCACGTCGTGGATCTCCCGCGCGATGCGGGCCCGCTCGTCGAGCAGATCGGCCCGGCGCTGCTCGGCTTGCAGATTGTCGCGCTGGGCAAGCAGTTGCGCTGCCTGCTCGGCCTGGATCCGGTAAGCGCCCCGGTTGCGCCCGACCATCAGGCCGGCCAGCACGAGCGACGGGAGCCCGAGCAGGGTGCCGTAGCTGCCGCCGAAAGCCAGCCCGCTGATCTCGATCGCCAGGATGCCGGCCCCGGTCACCACCAGGGCCGCGATCAGGGTGGTGTCGCCGCCGGCCACCATCGCCGCCACGAACCCGAATGCCACCATGGCGGTACCGCCGTACCCGGCTCCGGCGGCGAGGCCCGTGGCGACCGCCATGACGCCGAGGATGACGGTGAGCGCCCGGCCGTGATACCGCGCCGCGGCCGGGTGCACGTCGATCAGCGCCCAGGCCAGCAGGGCCAGGCCAAGCAGGCAGTACCCGGCGGCCTGAGTCAGCACGGCGGCCCGCCCGTGCGCGGGAGCGAGCACGAATGCCAGCAGGCCGAGCCAGGCGAAGCCCAGGACGCGGGTCAGCCAGTTGACCGTGCGCAGCATGGGTCCAGTATCACGGCGATCGTGGCACCGGTACGCCGGCCGCTGGGCTGAATGCCGGCGGCCCCGCCTGGTACCGCCTGGTACCAGGATGGCTGCGCGGCTCATACCGAAGGCCAGCCCGTGCTCCGATCCGCGAAGCCGCGCCCGGCGCGATGGTGGGTTCATCCGTTGCAAGACCGACTCACCAGGAGCACAAGATGTTTTCCGAACTCACCGAAGCGATGATCGTCAATGGCGTGGTTCTCGCCACGGTGCTGGCCACCGACCTGGGCTCCGCGCGAAGGATCGGCCCCATGCGGATGCTGCGCCCGGTCGTCGCCGCCGCCGTGATCATCCCGCTGTTCGTAGACCGGCCGGTCACCCACGGGACGGGCCTTGTCGTGGAGGCCGCCGGCATCATCGCCGGCATTCTCGGCGGCCTGCTCGCCGTGGCCCTGATGGACGTGTACCGCAGCCCCGAGACCGGCAGGCCGGTCAGCCGGGCCGGCGCCCCCTACGCGCTCCTCTGGACCGTCGTGATCGGTGCCCGGGCGGCCTTCTCCTACGGCTCGGTGCACTGGTTCCCGGGCCCACTGGTCGCCTGGGCCATTGCCAACCAGGTCAGCGTCGCGGCGCTCACCGACGGGCTGATCTTCATGGCGGTGGCCATGGTGCTCACGCGCACCGCGGGGCTGGGCCTGCGCGCCACGCGGCTGCCCGTCCCGGCACTCGCCGCGCAGGGTGCTTGATAACCGCAGAACGCCAGGCCGCAGGCCCGGCGCGCTGCAGGCCCGGAGGGGTTGCGCCGCGCCGGGCCTGCGGCAGGTCACACGCCTAGGCCTGGGCCGGCGGTGGCTGGGTGAACCCGCCCTGCGGAGGTGCGGCGGGCACCGCGCCCGCATGCGCCTCCGACAGCCGGTAGTAGACGAGCGTGACCACCAGTGCGTAGAAGGGCGCGAGGAGCGTGCCCGCGATCACGCTGCTGAGGAAGCTGCGCAGGGCCGCGGGCACCGTCACCAGCGCGAGCCCCAGTGCGATGTCGAACGCGATCCAGATCAGGAAGACCAGCACGTAGGTGCCGAACGCCTGCCAGAAGTGGCCGCTGATGGCCCGCCAGCTTTTCCCGAACGACTCCATCACACCGGACTCGCCGGCGACGATCGACGGGATGATGAGGGACCAGTACGTCAGCAGGATCAGGCCGGGCACGATGAGGACGGCCAGGCCGATCCCGATCCCGATCCCGGCCAGGATGGATGCACCTATGACCGGGAGGAGATAGCGAGCGGCGGCGGAGACCGTCGCGTCCATGCTCAGGTCGGCCCGGCCGTCCCGCACGTCCTGCACGGCCTTGATCAAGGTGGCCTGCACCAGGAACGCGACGGCGAACTCGACGACCGCCGCCAGGAAGTAGCCGGTGGCTCCCGCGGTCACGGTCAGGAGCGTCACGATGACCGCGGCGAGGAAGTACAGCACGAAAGAGATAGCGAGGAAGTGGGCGGCGAAGCGGCGGTAGAGACCCCAGGCTTCGGCCAGCACGCCCGACAATGGGTTCATAGCGTGACCATAACACTACTTTAAGTTATAGCGCCAGGTCAGAGATGCCTTCCACAGTGCTGGCCGGATGGCGCAGAACCCCGCTCAAGGGATAAGCGGGGCGCCCGCCTGTGAAACCTCGCCACCGGCCACCCGGTCATCCTTCCGGCGGCCCCCCGGGCGTCCGCGCATAGTGCCGCCGCCCGCCGTCGGCCGGGTGCCCGTTGGACTCTCTGACCCGCATTCCCGGGACGTGGTCATGGAGCGCCCCGCCGACCTTGGCGCGCGCCGCGCCCGCGCGGCCGGCCACCTTGCCCCCGGCCGCCTTCGCGTAGCTCGCCGCCTGCGCCTGGAGTGCACCGGCCGCCTGCTGCACCGCGGGGCTGTCCGCTGCCCTGCGGGCCAGCTTCCGCATCTGCTCGTAGCGCTCCCGGCCTGCCCTCGCCCCGAGCACGAATCCGATGCCCAGGCCGGTGAAGAACACAACCCGGTACCGCATATGGCACCTCTCTTCCGCCTGCGTTCGCCGAATGGACCTGCGGGGTTGACTTCCCCGCCAGAAACGGCCCTACTCCCCGTGGCGCCATCATTCCGCCGCGCGGCGCACCGGCACCACGCCCACCGCGCCGCGCCGGCCAGGTCGCGCCGCCCTGGTCGCGGCCAGATCCGGCGGGCGCATCGGCCCGTTCCCGGGTGCGCTACCCTTGTCTGCGCAAGCCCGTCAGGGCAGGAGCGGAGCCTCAGGTACCGCATCGTGCGCTGGCTAATCCCGCGTAGCTCAATCGGCAGAGCGTCCGGCTGTTAACCGGCAGGTTAAAGGTTCGAGTCCTTTCGCGGGAGCCCTGTGATCTCTCGGGACATCCCGGGCACCCCGAACCCGCGACCAGGGTTCGGGGTTCTTGCGTTTGCGGAGTGTTCCGGGTGGGGGGCCTGGCGACAGCGGACGGCAGAGCTTGTGATCCTGTCGCGGGTCCGGATGCTTGGTGCGTGGAATGCCCGTAATTCCCCGGGGATCGGCTCGACGGTATTCAATGGCACCCAGCCCTCACGGCCCGCCGCGTTGCGGACCCGGGCCCACTCGCTTGGGCTGTCCTGCTCGACCAGGGTCAGTTCCTCTCCGGCGATGGTGGCGAGCTCGGTGGTCTCATAGCCGGTGATAACGACGGCGGGGTCGGACGAGGTATCGAGGTAGCGTTCCGGGACCCACCCGGCGCCGTCGTCGGTGGTGACGAACACGAACGCGGGCCATTGGGTGTCGCGCTGCCCGGCACGCACACACTGGCCGGGTACCACGTGAATGGGCGGCCGCTCTGGGATCAGGTGGGCCACCGTGGCACGAAGTCTGGTCATTTGGTCATCCTCGCACCGACAGGCGCTCGCCTGGCTGCGCGGCGATGGGGCTGGGTCCCGGGTATCCGGCACACCTTCCCGGGCAGGGGCTCCGCCGTCTCCGCGGATTCACGATTGGCCCGCCCGCCAGCGGTGAAGGAACGGGGATCGGCCGCCGGCTGGCCGCAGCGCAACACCGGTGCGGCGCAGCAGTTTCCCCACCGATGCCGCGGGCTGGCCCGTGAGCAGTTCGATGTGGGTGAGGCCAAGCCCGCATGGGACGTACAGTTCCGTGGCCAGATCCGCGGTGAGGTGGTGCGGGACCGGAAACCGTTGCCAGAGCGCACCGCCCGCGGGCACCCGGGGCAGGCCGTGGCGCTTCATCGTGCGCTGCACCTGGATATCGGCGTAGAGAGCCTCGATGAGTTCGATCTCGGCAGGTCCTCGCGCCGGGACGGGGCCGCCGATCCGGACGGGCAGGCCTTGGTCGTGAGCGGCCCGGAGCACGATCTTGCGGGACACGCCGAGAGCCTTTCCGACCTCGCCGGCGGGAAGCCCGGCCCGCAGGTACATGTCAACGAGCGCGGCGGGCTCGACCGCTCGCCGGTCTTCCCGGTTGAACCCTCCCCGGGTTCTCAACCGGACCCCCTGGGCCTGCAGCCGGTCCTGGACCGTCCGCGCCGGGACCGAGGTCAGTTCTGAGATCTGGGCGCAGGTGAACCGGCGCCGCAGGTACAGATCCGCGAGGAGCGAGTCCCGGACCGCCGCTCCGCTGTCGCGGGAGAGCCTGCGGCGGCCGCTGCCACGGGGTTTGACGGCCACTCCGGCCCGGTGCAGCATGCGGGTGGCCACCTGCCGGCTGAGGCCTGTGACATCGGCGATCCGGTAGGTGGACAGGCCCTGGCAGCTGTACAAGTGCGCGACCCGCTCACGCACCGGAGCCTCCGGCAGGTCAGCCGGACAGCCAGGGCCCGTGCGGCCGTCACGAGGGGCGGCACTGTTGCTCGGGGGGTGCGGGCAGCAGCCCGCAGGGCATCGCTGGGACACGGCGCGATCCTCCGCTGTCGAGCAGGGACCGTTGGCGGTGTCTCCGCGGTATTGACGGCGAGCCCCTCCGCCGTTGAGTACGAGGGTACGCGGCGCCTGCCAGGGGCCGGCTGGGCCATCCAGGCAGGGAGCCGCGTCATAGAGCGCCGAGCAGGTAGGCCAGGAGTATCACCAGGAACACGTAGAAGAGGTAGAGGTTGACGTCTCCGGATTGGAGTGGCTGGACTGCGCCGGCGAGCCACTCGACCGCCCGGATCACGGGCCGGTACAGGTAGCGCTGGAAGATCGGGGTGACCTCGGTCTCGTAGTGCACCGGGCCCGACCGGCCCGCCGGATCGTCGGAGGCCCGGTCGAGCGACACCGAGGGCCGGTACAGGGCGTCGAACGTGACCCGGGTAGGCGCGGAGAACGTCATGGCCGAGTACTGCATCCGGGGCTTGAAAGCCACCATTCCCCCGTCCCAGACCGGCACCGTGACGCTGTCGGCACGTGGCCGGCCCGCCAGGTAGATGAGCAGCGGCACGGTCATCACCGCGATGAGGAACACCGCCAGGTAGGTGGGGGAGAAGGCGGAGAAGTTCGTATGAGCCGGGATGACAGTGAGCTTTCCCGGCAGCAGGACCGGCCGCAGCGCCACCCCGGTGACCGTCTGCACCGCCCGGGACAGGGCGAGCAGGACCAGTGGCGCACCGACGGCCAGCGCCGCGCAGGCGACCGCGAGCAGCCCAGGGCCGGCGACGGGCTGGCCGTGCTCGGTGGCTTCGGCGGCCTGCCGGGTGCGCGGTATGCCGAGGAACGGGATGCCGAACCCGCGGACGAACGCGTAGATGGCCAGGCCACCGGTGAGGCCCAGCGTCGCGGCGGCCAGCACGATCAGGATGCCGACCAGATGGCTGCCGGTCCGGAATCCCTGGAACAGGCCCTGGAAGATGAGCCATTCGCTGACAAAGCCATTCAGTGGCGGCAGGGCGGCGATGCCGAGCGTCCCGGCCAGGGTGATGACTGCGCTGCGCGGCAGGCGGTGGATCAGCCCGCCGAGCCGGTCCATGTCCCGGGTGCCCGCGGCGTGCTCGACCACCCCGGCCTCCAGGAACAGCAGGGTCTTGTAGGTGCCGTGGTTGGCGACGTGGTACAGGCCGGCCAGCAGCAGGAACGCCCACAACGGCCGCTGGCCGTACGCGCCGAACACCATCGCGGCGCCGAACGCGACGACGATGATCCCGGTGTTCTCGATTGTGGAGAAGGCGAGAAAGCGCTTGAGGTCGCGCTCGTTGAGCGCGTAGAGGATGCCGAGGGCGGCGGTGACCGCTCCGGCGGCCATGGTGAGCACCCCGGCCCAGGCCGGCCGGGTGGCAGCAGGCGGAACGCGAACAGCGCGATGCCGTAGGCGCCGAGGTTGACCACCAGCCCGGAGAGGAAGGCGGACCCGTCCGCGGGTGCCACCGGGTGCGCCTCCGGCAGCCATACGTGCAGCGGGACCAGACCGGCCTTGAACCCGAATCCGGCCAGGGCGAACAGGAACGCCGTGTCCCGCCAGCCGGGCGTCACCAGGTGAGCGTGCGCGGCGATCGCAGCGAGCTGCATCGAGTGGGTCTTGGCAGCCAGGATGACGAACGCCGCCACGATGAACACGAACCCGGTCTCGGACAGGGCAAGGAACCAGAACGCCCCGCTTGCCACCTCACTGCGCCGCGGGTGGCGCAGGATCAGCAGGTAGCACAGCAGCGCAACCGATTCCCAGGCCACCAGGAACGTGACCACGTTCCCGGCGGTCAGCACGGCGAGCGCCGCGAGCAGCGCCAGGTTGAAGACGGCGAGGTACAGCGCGGTGCCCGCACCCGGCCGGTGATACCGGGGCGCGTAGAGGGCGATGCTGACCGCGACGAGCCCGAGCAGTGCCGTGAACACCCCGGCCAGGCTGCTCGCCTGCAACTGCAGCGTGCCGACGACGACCGTGCCGCCCAGCGAGACGATCCGGGAATTGCCCCAGACCAGCGCGGACACCCCGCCGATCACGGCTGCGGCTCCGGCCAGGGCCGAGACGGTGCAGCACGCGCGGCGCCCCGTCCCGCTGCCACCGGCGAGAAGCGCCAGGGCCGTGGCCAGCGCCCACCCCGCCGCTGCCACATAGCACCAGTTCAGAGCGTTCACCGGGCCACCTCCTCCGCCGGGTTATCCGCGATGAAAGTCAAGGCCGCGGTCTTGGCGGCAAGCCGGTTCACGGCGACCAGCAGGCCCTGCAGCAGGGCCAGCGGGCTTGGCGGGCAGCCGGGAATCCAGACATCCACCGGGAGGATCGCGTCCACCGAGCCGTGCGTGAAGGCGTCCGCCGGGTAGACCCCGCCGAGAGCGCACGCGCCGGTGGCGATCACCATCTTGGGCCCGGGCATCGCGTCGTAGGTCTTGCGGGCGGCGATGCCGAACGCCCGGATCGCCGGGCCGGTCACCATGAGCAGGTCCGCATGGCGGGGGGCTGGGGTGAAGAAGAAGCCAAGCCGGTGCAGGTCGTAGTGCGGCGCGGCGAGCAGCCGGATCTCCTGCTCGCAGACCGCGCAGGACCCGGTGTCGAGGGTGCGGATGTGCAGGCTGCGGCCGAACTGGCTGGCGATCGTTTCCCGGAGCCGGTCCGCGGCCATTCGCCCGCCTGCCGCGCCGGGCGGGTCCGCTGGGGCTGCGGGCACCGCACCCGTGGCCGCTGCGGGCGGGTTGTCCCGGCTGCCGGTCATGGCCCGGCCTCCCGGCGCAGCGGGATGTGCTTGACGAGGCTGGCGCGGCTGGTGGCGGCGAGTTCGAACGCTCCGCTTACCGTGACCGCCTCCGGTGCGGCTTCCCGGCACCGGCCGCAGGCGGTGCAGGCGCCTACGTCAAAGATGAGCAGGTCATTCTCTCTACGCAGCGCGTGGCTGGGGCACACCTCGCAGAGGCGATCTGCCACCCGCTCGTCCAGAAACAACGGGCGGAACGCTGGAGGCGTCGGCAGCAAGGACGCCGAGGGGTCAGGCCTGGCTGGGTAGCGGGTGGTGACCACCCCGCGGCGCAGGCCACGGACGAACCACAAGGGCATGACGCTCACCTCACCGTGCGGTTCCGGCGACGGTCAGCCAGAAGCTGGCCTCGATGATGGGGATGTCGTTGAAGACGTTCTGTGACCGGCACGCGTCGTCGAATCCGCGCCAGTTGCGGACCGAGGCCGGGCGCAGCCGGGCCCGGCTGATCCGTCCCGCGCCGTCAAGCTCGACCCAGGCGAGCGCCTCGCCCCGGGGTGATTCCGCCCAGCCGAGCCCGCTTCCGCCAGCCAGCGGCAAGGCCACGGTTCCCGGTCCGGCCCCGGCGAGCAGGTCCCCGATCAGCCGCACCGAGTCGGCGGCTTCGTCGAGCATGACCCCGAAACGCGCCATCGCGTCCCCCTCGTCGCGGACCGCAACAGTGGGCCGGTTCTCGAAATAGGGCGCTGCGGGCTGGTCAGCCCGGGAGTCGGCTGCTACCCCGGCGGCCCGGGCGACCGGTCCCACCAGGCCGAGGCGGCGTGCCTGTTCGCTGGTGATGATGCCGGTCGCCTCCAGCCGGTCCAGGAAGGAATTCGTCGACAGCAGTGCGTCGGCGGCGCGCCGGAGTTCGCCGTAGGCGCGGGGCAGCCCGCTGCGGAGGGCTGCCGCGTCGGGGGCCCTGCGCACCCCGCCAGCCGCCACGACACCGAATAGGTACCGGTGGCCGAAGACCGCGGCGTTGAGGCGGAGGAACTCCTCCAGCGCGATCTCGGCGGCGGATTGCCCGACCGAGAGGCCACAGGCCTGGCACAGCGCTGCGGTGGCGGCGGCATGGTTGTAGAGCCGTTCCAGTTCTAGCGCAACGCCCCGGGTGAGCTGCGCTTCCGGTGTGAGGGCGGCGTCCAGTGCCGCTTCCATCGCTGCGGCGAATGCCCAGCTCATCGCGATGGCGCTGAGTCCTTCGGTGCGCTCGGCGTAGAACAGCGCCTCGGCCGGGACGAGGCCGCGCATCCGCCATTCCAGCCCGCGGTGCTTGTGCCAGGTGAACAGGTACAGGTCGACGACTTCTTCGCCGCTGGTCACCAGCCCGTAGTACAGGGATTCCATGCCCACCTGGCGGACCGGGCCGAACGGGAACTCGAACGCGTGACCGCCGACGGTGTGCGGTGCGCGCAACTCCTCCGGTTCATCGGGCGGCGGATGCCCGAGCCTGGGGAAGTCCGGCCCCGCATGAGGTGGCAGGGCGACCCGGTTGAGTGGCTTGCCGGAGGCGGGCCTTACGCCGAACTGCTCGTAGATTTCGCATTCCTCGTAGAACGCGGCGGGCGCGATGTCCGACAGCGGCGGGTATTCGCCGCCGGTGATGCCGGTTTCGGTGATGAGGTACTGCCGTTCGGTGTCCAGGGCCCACACCAGGCGCAACGTCACCCGGTCACCGTCGGCGGCGAACAGGTCGGCGAGCCTGGCGCCGGCGGCGGCCAGGTGATGTACCGCGGTCCCCAGTTGCCCGGCCGGTACCTCCACCGTGACCGCGTTGCCGCCGCCGTGGAACCGGGGGCTGCCGAGGGCGGCGAGCAGCGCGGCGAGGGTGGCGGGCGTGCTGGGCTGGACGGCGGTCACCGGATGACCGCCACCGAATGCAGAATGGCGGTGTTCAGCCCGGCGGGTATCCACAGGCCCAGCACCAGCAGCGCCACCAGCCCGGCCACCAGCGGCAGGGATGCGGCCCATCGGGTGCCCGGCCGGTAAGGATCTTCAGGTGTGCTGCCGTGCCCGGTCGCCATGCCTGCCGTCGTCCGGGCGAACGCGATGAACGCCACCGCGAGCAGGGCCAGCAACAACAGCGGGAAAACGGGGTTGGCCTGGGCGAACCCGGCCCGCACGATCGTGAACTCAGAGAGGAACAACCCGAACGGGGGTGAGCCGAGCACCGCCACCGAACCGAGCAGCAGCGCCCCGCCGGTCACCGGGACCGCGGTCAGCAGCCCCCGGACACCCGCCGCCTCGCGGGTCCGGTACCGCAGCGCGATGTCACCGCTGCCGAGGAACAGCACCGCCTTCGCGATAGCGTGGCTGAGGGTCTGCAGCAGCGCGCCATAGAGGCCGAGCACCCCGCCGAAGCCCAGCGCCACCGCGATGATGCCCATGTGCTCGACCGATGAGTAAGCGAACAGCCGCTTGAAGTTCCCTCGCTTCACCATGAACAGCACGCCGATCACGATCGAGGCGAACCCGAACGAGAGCAGCACCGCGCGCGGGTAGGCGGGGCCGAGCCGGGCATGGGTGATCGCGAGGAAACGGATAATCGCGTACATGCCGGTGTTCAGCAGCGCCGCGGACAGCATGGCGCTGGCCGGGCTGGGTGCCTCGGCGTGGGCGTCGGGGAGCCAAGTGTGCATCGGTGCCAGGCCCACCTTTGTGCCATAGCCCACCACCGCCAGCAGGAACGCCAGCCGGAGCGGGCCCGGGGCCAGCACCGCGGCGTGGGCGATCAGGTAGGGCCAGGTCAGCCGCAGGTTCGAGGTCAGGTGCAGCGCGCTGCCCGCGTAGAAAAGGAACAGGGTGCCCGCGAGCGCGATGGTGACGCCGAGGGAGCTGATGATCACGTACTTCCATGCCGCCTCAAGGGAGCGTGCCCTGCCCTCCAGCCCGACCAGCGCCGCGCTGGCCAGCGTGCTCGCCTCCACCAAGACGAACAACAGGCCCAGGTTTCCGGTCTCCATCGCGGCCAGCATCAGCGACGAGAACAGCCCGAAGAAGACGAAGTACAGCCGGACCTGGAATCGGGTCAACGTGCCCGCGTCCTCCTCCGCCGACAGGTAGGCGACCGAGCCAACGGCGGCAAGCAGGGTCACCGCGGCGATCGTAAAGAGGAAAAACCCGCTGAGCGCGTCGACATACAGGAAGCCTGACCACCCGGTCAGCGGCGCCCGGTGTGCCTGTGCCACCAGAAGTGCGATCGCGGCGGCCAGCGATACCAGCGCGCCCGCCGCGCCGGCCGTCCCGCAGGCCCGCGTCCGGGCACGCAGCGCGGCCGCGACCGGGCCGGCCAGCGGGCCGGCCACGATGAGAATCGCGAGCGCGGTCATCCGCGCAGCTCCCGCAGTTCCACCGCGCTCGCCTCGGCAAGCTCGCGGGTGATCCCGGACACGAATACCAGCATGATCAGCACTCCTGCCGCGATGTCGAGGAAGATGCCGGCCTCGACGATGAACGGGAACGTGGCCACCAGGGTGATGGCGCCGAGGAACACGCCGTTCTCCACGATCAGCCAGCCGATGAGCTGGGCGATGGTGTGGCGGCGCACGACCATGGTCAGTGCGCCCAGCAGGATCACCGCGGTGGACAGCGGCACCACCGCCGCCGCGACCACGCCGTGCGGCAGCAACTGCGGCCGGGTGACCAGGTAGGCGAACGCGGTCAGGGCGCCCCCGGCGATCAGCGAGGTGGACAGGCCCGTGGAGATGGCCGTGTCGCGGGCCAGCGGCAGGCGGCGGAGCAGCAGCCGCCGGGTCGCCAGCGGGATCCCGATGCCCTTCACCGCGAGGGTCAGTACGGCGAGGATCCACAGCTCCACGCTGTGGAACGTCCAGGCGGCCACCCCGGCGGCGAACGACAGCACCACCGACTGGGCGCCGTAGTAGGCGACGTACCGGTTGAACAGCTTCGATGCCAGGCAGGCGAAGGCCAGCAGCAGGATCAGCACCCCGGACAGGTCCAGCAGGATGCCTGCGGGGCTGGTGGCGGCCAGTTTCTCCACGCTCACGCCCCGATCACGTAGGAGGTGGCGATCCCGACCAGCGCGAGCAGGAAGGCGGCGCCGAGGAATTCCGCGATGCGGAAGAACCGCAGCTTGGCGAACGAGGTGTCCACCACCACGATGGCCAGGCCGCAGAGCGCCAGCTTGCCGAGCAGGACCGGGATCGCCAGCAGCACGCTGGGCAGGTCGGTGGAGGTTCCCAGGCCCCAGGGGATCACGAACACGTTCATGAAGATCGAGGAAAGCAGGAAGAATTTCATCCAGCTGCCCCACTTGACCAGGGCGTACTCCCGGCCGGAGTACTCCAGTACCCGGCCCTCCTCGATCATCGTGATCTCCGTGCTCACGCCCGGGTTCTCGATGGGTATCCGCCCGTTCTCGACCAGGACGATCATGAAGAACGCCAGCAGCCCCAGCAGGTGGGTGGGCAGCACCAGCGCGTAGGGGGACCCGGCGATCGCGTGGTTCATCAGGTACGGGTTGTCGGACGCGGACACCGCACCGACGGTGAAGAACACCAGGATCAGCGTGGGCTCGGCCATGCTGCCGATCCAGCTTGCCCGGCTCGCGCCCAGGCCGCCGTACGGGCTGGCGGTGTCCAGCCCGGCGAGCGAGATGGCGAAGCCGGCCAGGGCCAGCACGAAGGCGCCGCCGATCAGGTCGGCGAGGAACGCCAGCGGCGGAGGGTCCTGGGTGAGCACCGGGACGATCACCGACACTGTCAGGTAGCAGGCGAAGGCGACAAACGGGGCGCCACGGAACACCCAGGAGGCCTGGTCGCTGTAGGCGCTGCCCTTGCGCAGCAGCTTGGCCAGATCCCGGTAGGGCTGAACGATGCTCGGGCCACGCTTGGAGCCGACAACGGCCTCGGCCCGGGCGATCACACCGGCATACAGCGGCGCGAAGATGAGGACAACCAGGCTTTGCAGCACCTGGGCGAAATAAGGCAAGAAGGCCTCCGCCTGTTCAATCCGGCACATGCCGGGTCGGGCAACAGGTAGAGGCCATCAGCCGGGCCCAACGGACTCGGCATTACGCGAGCCTCATCGCGTAAGCCCTGTCACCGTACACTGCGGGCCCGCGCGGCCACCAGTGCGGCCTCAGCCGAGCGCGGTGACGACGGCCAGGACGGCGATCAGCGCGATGAGCATGTAGGCCAGGTAGGCGTCGAGCCTGCCCGACTGGAGCCGTTTGACGGCGCGGACCACGGCCATCAGGGGGCGGCCGAGGGGCCGGTAGAGGTACTCCTCGACCAGTTCCACCACGTCGGAGGTATAGCCGAGGTGCGGCACCCGGGGTGCCCCGGGCTCGCCGCCGGTGTCGGCAGGTTCCTCGATCCGGTGCAGCTCGGGCGCGGGTAAGCAGGACACCGGCGAGCACGCGGCGGGTGGGGTTGGTGTAGCCGAACGCGGTGTACTGGTCCGCGCCCGTCACGCCCGCGGCCGCGGACCGCCAGGCCGGGACGCGCCGCACCCGGAACATCCGGCTCCTGGCGGCGAGCAGGCTCAGCAGGATGACCCCCGCGAGCATCGCGGGCATGACGATCCACAGCCACGACGGAGACAGCACAGAAAAGCCGGGGAACACCGGCCCGAGCACCCATGGGCGGGCCAGAGCGCCAAGGGTCACGCGCGCCGGGACCAGCGGGGACAGCCCCGCGCCGATGAGGCGTATCTCCAGCGGGGTCAGCGCCGCCGCCCCAAGGCAGGTGACCGCCAGGGCGGTCGACCCGGCGCGGCCGAGCCAGCCGTACTCGCGGCTCGCCGCCGGGCCGCTGCGCCGGTTCCGGGGCGGGGCCGAGAACGACCAGGCCGATCAGCCGCACGAACGTCACCCCGGCGAAGCCGGCGGTGAGCGCGACCGCGGCGCCGGCCACCGCGAGCACCAGGCGGTAGCCCAGCCCGGGGACCCGGAACTGCTGCATCAGGGACTTCCAGCAGGAACCACTCCGACACGAAGCCAGCGGTCAGCGGGAGACCGGCCAGGGTCAGCGCGCCGATGGCGAACCCGGTGCCGCTCCACGGGGTACGCCGGGCCGCGCCGCGCAGGCCGTCCAGGTCGTCGGTGCCCGCCGCCGCCTCGACCGTGGCCCCGCAGCTGAACAGCAGCGACTTCGCGAGGGTGTGCGCGATCACCTGCAGCGTCGCCGCCAGCAGCCCGGCCGCGACCAGGCGCTGGTCGTGCACCGCCGCCCCGGTCAGCGCCACCCCGAACCCGGTGACGATGAGCCCGGTGTTCTCCACGCTGGAGTAGGCGATGACGCGGGGCAGGCTGGTCTGCACGGCGGCGTGCGCGATGCCGATCACCGCCGTCAGGGCGGCGAGGACGAGCAGGATCCCGGTCAGCCAGCCGGGCGGGCTGCCCAGCAGCGCGAACGTGCGCCACAGGCCGTAGAAGCCTGCGTTGACCGCCACGCCGGCCATGACCGCACGGGCGGAAGCGGGCGCGGCGGCGTAACCGCGGGGCAGCCACACCTGCACCGGCACGACACCCACCTTGACCGCGAACCCGAAAACCAGCAGCACGTAGGCGGCGGTGCGCGCCGCTCCGCCGGGCCACGCCGGCGAAGCTCGCGAGCACCAGCGAGTGGGACCGCGCCGCCAGCAGCAGCAGGCCGGCGAGCAGCGAGGCACCGCTGACCTTGCCGAAGATGAACGTGATGAGCGCCCCGGCCGGGCGCCCGGGGCTGGCCCTGTCGAACCCGGCCAGCAGGTAGAACGCCACGGTGAGCGTCTCCCAGCCGAACAGCAGCGTGAACGCGTCCCGGGCGGTGATGATCACCCCCAGCGCGGCCAGCGCCAGCGCGCAGCCCGCCCCGAGCCGCCCCCGGCGGCGGCCGTGCGGGCCGGGCAGCCCGGCTGCCGGCCAGCAGCGTCACCGGCACCGCGGCGCCGAAGACGATCACGAGGAACAGCCCGGACAGCCGGTCCGCGGCCAGCGTGGTGTGACCGAAACCGAGCAGGCTGCCGAGCCCGAGCGCCACGCGGTCCCCGGCCAGGGCCCCGGCCCCGGCGGCGAGCAGACATGCCGACCCGGCCGCCGCCACCAGGTACGGCAGGAACCCCAGCCATCCCGGCGCCCGCCAGCGGGACGCCGGAGCCGCCAGGCCCCGCGGCGGGCCCTTGCGGGTACGCGTAGCCCGCAGCGACGGCGGCCAGGAGCAGCGCCAGCCCGGTGGCCAGGGCAGCCGTCACGAGGTCACCTCCACGGCGCCGCCGCGCAGCCGCCCGAGCCCGAGCAGCAGCGCGTGGAGCAACTGGAACGGGCTCGGCGGGGAGCCCGGCACCCATACGTCCACCGGCACCACGTCGCCGACGCCGCCGCGCGTCGCGTACGAGGGGCTGACGAGCCCGCCGCTCACCGCGTCGGTCCCGGCCGCGATCACCACCTTCGGATCGGGCATCGCCTCGTAGGTCCGGCGCAGCGGCGCGGCCATCCCGTGCGCGCCCGCCCCGGTGACCAGCAGCACGTCGGCGTGCCGGGGGCTGGCGGTGAAGAAGACGCCGAGCCGGTGCACGTCGTAGACCGGGTTGAGCAGGGCGAGGATCTCCCACTCCTCGCTGCCGTCCGAGCCCGCGTCCACGTGCCGGATGTGCACCGACCGGCCCAGCGCGCGGGTCCGGCGGCGCAGGTCCGCGCGGACCCGGGCCAGTTCCTCGTCGTTCTCGGCGACCTGGGGGGTGACCAGCGCGCGACGGGCCAGCGAGGCCACGCCGGGCCCCTGCGACCAGGCGAACGCGTCCGGGCGGGCGGCCACGCACCGGCCGCAGAGAATGCACCGGCCCTGGTCCAGCCGGATTCCCTCGCCGGCGGAGTAGCTGATCGCCCCGGTCGGGCACAGCCCCGGCAGGTCAGCCGCGCCGTCCGGGGCGGAATCCAGCACCCGCGCCGGGCCGCGCAACCCGTCGGCATAGTCGTCCGCGCGGCGCTGGCCATCGGGTGGTCACCACGCCGTTCCGTAGTCCCCGCAGCACCCACATCTACAGCGCCACCCCCGCCACGCACAGCCCGAAGCTCGCCTCGATGAACGGGAAGTCCGTCAGGATGTCGCCGGCGAATACCTCGTGGAACAGCACCAGGTTGTGGAACGAGGCGGAGCGGGGCCAGCACCGCACGATCCGCCCGCCCTCGGCGCGGATGTCGTAGAGCACCTCGCCCTGCGGGCGCCTCCGCCCAGCCTGCCGCCCGCCCCTCGGCGACCGCGCATGGGGCGGCCAGGGCGCCGTCGGCGGCACCGGGCAGTTCGTCGGCCGCCTGCCTGATCAGGTGGAAGGACTCGGTCACCTCCTGCCAGCGGACCCGCAGCCGGGCCAGCGCGTCGCCCGCCGTGTGCGGCTCACCCGGCAGCAGGCCCAGTCCCGTGTAGCCGTCGTAGGGCCGGGCGCGCCGCACATCCTCGCCGGCGCCGCTGAGCCCGCCCCACCGGCCCGAGCGCGCCGTGCTCGCGGGCCCGCTCCGGGCGCAGCGGCCCGGTGTGGCGCAGCCGGTCCAGGAACGACGCGGTGCCCATCAGCAGCGCTGCGTCGGCGGTGATGTCCCGTTCCAGCCCGCCGACCTCGGCGAGGATGCTGGCCGGGCCAAGCTGGGGGAGCCCGGTGACCCCGCCGGGGATCACCACGCCGCGGCCGTAGCGGCTGCCGCACAGCCGGCCTACCAGCCGCAGCACGCGTTCCTTGTGCCAGCCGAACCGGGCGGTGGCGACGGCGAGGCCGGCCGCGTCGGCCAGCCGTGTCGCCGCGTCCAGGTGATTCGCCACCCGCTCCAGTTCCGCGTGCAGGACCCGGACCAGCCGGGCCGGCCAGGTGGCTCGCACCCGGCGATCCGCTCGACCGCGTGGCTGTAGGCCAGCGCGTGCGCCACCGAGCAGATGCCCTCGACCCGTTCGGCCAGCAGGACACCGTCGGCCACGCTCAGCCCTTCGAACCGTTTCTCGATCCCGCGGTGCTTGTAGAAGAACCGCATGTTCAGGTGCGGGATGTCTTCACCCGGCGTCTCCACCAGGTACTCGATGGACTCCAGCACGCCCGAGCGGACCGGGCCGTGCGGGATCGTGAACATGCCCTTCCCCGCGACATGCCGGGCCAGCACGTGCTCGTCCGGCGCCAGCCGGCCGATGGCGGTGCCATCGCCCGGCCTGGGCCGCGGCTGGGCGCCTGGCCCGAGCGGCAGGATGAGCGGCTCCAGCCTCGGGTGACCCTCCGGGACCACCCCGAACAGGTCATGGATCTCGCGCTCGTACCAGAACGCGGCACCCACCCGCGGGGTCACCGCCGGGTACCCGGCCGCACCTTCGGGGACGACCGCCTCCACGGTCTCCAGGTCACCGCCGGCGGCCAGGCAGGCGGAAAGAAGCAGGGCGCCAGTTCCCGCCGGGCCTGTTTGGCTGCCATACGACGCCCCGTGGCCGGCCGGGCGGCCGGCGCTGCCGGAGAGTGCGGGGCTGGCCAGGAGCGCGGTGCCGAACAGCCCGGCGAACCTCGCGCCCGCGGCCACCCGGGCGGCGACGGCCTCCGCCAGCGACGGCGCGGCCGCCTGGCCGTTCCCGGCGGGCATGCGCCGTCATCTCAGTCCCCGCAGTTCGGCGGCACCCCGGGCCAGCAACTCGGTCAGGTGGGCGGGCGGATGAACGCCCAGCAGCACCAGTACGACGACACCGGCCACGACCGGGACCACCATCCAGGCGCTCGGCTCACCACGGGCAGCCGCCCGGCCGGTGGATTGACGAGCATCCGGTTGGCCGACAGCGACAGGCCGAGGAAGGCCAGCGTGACCACCACGATCAGCACGGCCGCCGCGACGTTCCTGGACGCGGCGAACCCGCCCGCCACGATCTGGAACTCACTGCGGAAGATCCCGAACGGGGGCATCGCCGCCAGCGCCAGCACGGCCACCAGCAGCAGCGGCCCGCTCCACGGCAGCAGGTCAAGGCCGCCGTTGATCGCCGCGATGTTCTTGGTCTGGAACTTGCGCACCAGCACGCCCGCGCCCATGAAGGCGTTGCCCTTGGCGGCGGCGTGGGCCAGCACATGCAGGAGCACGCCGGCCAGCGCGATCGGCGCGCCGAAGCTCACCCCGATCGCCAGGATCCCCATGTGCTCCACGCTGGAGTAGGCCAGCAGCCGTTTGACGTCGCCCTGGCCGAACAGGCACAGCGCCGCCAGCAGCAGCGACGCGATGCCGAACGCGAGCAGGACACCCTGCGGGAACGACGGGCCGAGCGCGGCCACGCTCACCTGGTAATAACGCAGGATCGCGTAGAAGCTGACCGCGAGCAGCGACCCGGACAACAGCGCGGACACCGGCGTCGGCGCCTCCGCGTGGGCGTCGGGCAGCCAGGTGTGCACCGGGAACAGGCCCACCTTGGTGCCGAAGCCCAGCACGGCCAGGCCGTAGGCGAGCCGGACCACGGTGTGCGGCAGCCGCGGCCCGGCCCGCAGCAACCCGGTGAACGTGAGGTCGTAGGACTGGCCGAGGACGTGCGCACCCGCCGCGTACATGAAGATGGTCGCGAGCAGTGCCAGGCCGAGGCCGGCCGAGGCGATCAGCACGTATTTCCACGCCGCCTCCAGCGCCCGGTCGGTGTCCTCGATCGCCACCAGCAGCGCCGAGATCACCGTGGTCACCTCGACCGCGATCCACAGCAGGGCCAGGCTGCTCATCAGCGGCGCGGCGAGCATCGACCAGGCGAACAGGTTCAGGCCGACGTAGAACCGGCGGGCGTAGCGGCCGAAGTCGGCCGAGGACTCCTCGCCGGCGAAGTACCCGACCGAGTAGGCGGACACCGCCGCGTACAGGAAGCTGGTCGCCAGCAGGAACACCACAGAGACGGCGTCGGCCCGCAGGTACCGGCCGAGGGTCAGGTCCTGGTGCGCCGCCGCCGGCACCAGGACTATCGCGGTGGCAAAGCTCACCACTCCCGCGGTGATGGTGACCGCCTGGCAGACCCGGACCGGCGACCGGAGGCACGCGAGCGCGGCCAGCAACGGGACGGTCAGCAGGATGATGAATGTCGCGGTCATCGGCTCAGCCCCGCAGCCTGGTCAGCCCGGCGGTGGACAGCGACTCCGACCGGCCGTGCTGGACCCGGATCAGCACCCCGAACACGACCACCGCGACCAGCAGATCGAACAGGAACGCGACCTCCAGGATCAGCGGCATGCGCGCCGCGATCACCAGCGCCGCGAGCGAGACGCCGTTCTCCAGCGAGAAGAACCCGATCGCCTGGGACACCACGTCCCGGCGCACGATCATCAGCACGAACGCCACCAGGACCACGGCCATGGCCAGGCCCAGCGCCGTCTGCGGCAGTGTCACCCCGGCGATCCCCAGCGTGCCCACGGCGAAGAACCCGAACGCTCCCACCATGATGGCCAGCAGTACGGTGCTGGCCAGCCCCAGCGTGCCGCTCCCGGCGATCTCCTCGCCGGCGCCGCGCAGCAGCCTGCGCATCACCACCGGCACGATCACGACCTTCAGCGCCGCGGACAGCGCCGCCAGGACGTACAGCTCCGGCACGTGCCGCGCCGCCGCGACGATCACCGCCAGCACCGCCACCGCCGCCGACTGAGCGGCGTAGAGACGGATCTGGTCGCGGAGCAGCGCCTGCCGGAACATGCCGAACCCCAGCAGCAGCACCACCACGGCAACGGCGTTGGCGCTGCCGCCGAACACGCTGGGCACGCCGTGGGCGGGGGCCAGCGCCGCAGGGCCGTGCCGAGCCGCCAGCCAGGCACCGGCCATCAGCCACCTCCCAGGTAGAGCGTGAAGACACCCAGCACGGAGAGCAGGAACGCCGCGGCCACGAACTCGGTGATCTTGAACAGCCGGAGCTTGGCGAACGAGTTGTCAATGACCGCGATCACCACGCCGACGCCGAGCGCCTTGCCCAGCAGCGCGACGATCGCCAGGCCCACGTCGGCGGGCCGCGCGGTGGCGGCCAGCCCCCACGGCACCAGGAACACGTTGAGCAAGATCGTGAACAGGATGAGCTGCTTCATCGACGAGCCCCACTTCAGCAGCGCGAAGTAGGGCCCGGAGTGCTCGAACGGCCGGGCCTCCTCGATCATGCCGAACTCGTTCGTGCCGGTGTGGGTCTCCACCGGGATCCGGCCGGTCTCGTACAGGATCACCATGAACAGCGCGGCGGTGGCCAGCAGGTGGGCGGGGCGCACGATCTGGCTGGCCGAGGAGCGGACGGTCGCGGCCAGCGCATACGGCAGGTCGGTGCCGGTGATCAGCGCCACGGTGAACACCACGAACAGCACCACCGGCTCGGTGATGGCCGCGAACGTCTTCGCCCGGCTGGACCCGAGCTGGGCATAGGGGCTGCCGGTTTCCAGCGCGGCCACCGCCACCACGAAACTGGCCAGCGACAGGATGAAGCCGCCGCCGAGGATGTCGCCCATGTACCCCAGCGGCAGCGGGTAACTGGTCAGCACCGGGATCAGCAGCGGCACGGTCAGATAGCAGGTGACCGAGACCAGCGGCGCCGCCAGGAAGAACCAGCTCGCCCCCTCCGGCGCCAGCGCCTCCTTGCGGCACAGCTTCGCCAGGTCGAAGTAAGGCTGGCCGATCCGCGGCCCGTGCCTGCCCTGCAGCCGCGCTTCCACCCGCGCGATCACACCGGACACGCCAGGTGCGGCCGCGGCGATGGTCACCACTTGAAGCGCCTGAATGACGGGGATGGGAAGGGTCACCCGGGGCATCCCTGGGCGCAACTCACCACGATGGCCTCCTCATGCCAGCCGACGACCGAAGTTGGTCGGTCAGATGGTAGAGGCCATCAGCGGGATGATCTTCCCGCGGTTGACGGCGAGCCTCATCGCCGAGATCACAGTGTGCCCAGGGCAGGCCGGTTCAGGCAAATCGACGGCCGTGCGGCCCGCGGCGTAGGGTGCGCTCACCAACAGGACCGGGACCCTGGCGATGCGCGCCGTTTCCTGGGCGATGCGGCCGAGTTTGGGATGCAGGATGCCTCCTTGGCCGTGGCGGCCCAGCACCAGCAGGTCGAAAGCGTGCTCCGCCGCGAACTCACAGATGGACTTCGATGCCTGGCGGCTTTCTGCCGTCTCCAGGGTCATTCGGAACAGGCCCGGTCTCGAGCGAGTCCCGGGTGAGCTCGAATGCGTCACGGGCGTGCTGGGCCGCGGCTGTGCCGGGCCCGTCATCTGTCGTTTCCCGTGGTGGTGACGGTGGGAGGACGGCGAACGCGACGACATGCCCCGGAGTGCCCGCGACGATCGCGGCCGCCGTGCGCAGCGCCGTGACCGAGTCCGGAGATCCATCCCAGGCCACCAGCACCCGGTGGAACGGGCAGAGATTGCCGTGCCGCCGATCGTGGCCATTGTCCGAAGCTGGAAGCATGGGCGCCTCCTTCAGTGAGCACACCCTGACCGGAGAGCATTGTCATGGACGCCCGGGCCGATGACAAGAGACGGGAGCCAACCGGGCTGGCCGGGTTGCGGCAGGCCCGCCACCAGCGATTGCCCGCTATACGCTCAATGCCCTGGCAGGGTCAGCCCGGCGAAGCGGGCAGCTCATCCCCGGCCGGGGTGGCGGTGGCCTCGCCCAGCAGGGTGAGCACGTGGCTCAGCACCTGCAGGCGCGCGGCGAGCTCGTGGTCCAGCCGTGCGGCGTCCTCGGTGGTCGATTCGCGTGCCACGGCCGCAGTGCGCAGTGCGCTTTCGAGCCGGAAGGTGCTCTCCGCGTAGCGTGCCCCGATCGACCGCACGAGCATCCGGGTGGCCTCGGCCAGCCGGTACTGCAGGTCGGCGCGGGCCCGGCCGATCTGCTGGGGGACCAGGCTCGCGGCCTCACGGTGCAGGTAAGCGCGCGCCCGGCGGCGGCCGGCCTCGCCGGGCAGCCGCGTGCGAATGGCCCCGGCCAGCAGTTCGGTTTGCCCGGCTTGCTCGGCCACCAGGTAGAAGAACCTCAGGTCCGGTGCCAGGCGCTGGCCGGGCCCGGGCACGCTCAGCGTCAGCCCGAGCAATTCGGCGGCCGCCTCGCGGACCGCGTCCAGTTCGGCCCGCAGGTCCGCCACGAGGCGCTCGTCCAGCCGCGCCAGGGCCTGCTCGATCTTTTCTGCCTGCTGCTGGCGCCACACTTCGGCCGTCTCGACGGCCAGTTCGGCTAGCCGGGCCCGGCCGGTGGCCTGGATATCGGCGGCGGCCGCTGACGCCAGGTCGCGCATCAGCAGGGCTTCCAGCTTCCGCCCGACGCGGGCGGCACCGTCCCGGATCGCGCGCTCCGCGGCATCGTTCAGGTCTGCAAGCAGGCGAGCCGATTCGGCGTGGGCAAGGTCCACGGCGTCCTGGCGCCGGGTGCCGACTACGGCCAGGCGGGCGGCGAACTCCGCCACGCGCCCGGCGGCGGAGCCAATACGCATCTGGGCGGCATGACGCGCCAGCACGGCCTCATCCCGCAGCGACTCCGCCATCCGGCGCGTGTGGCCGGCCACCGACAGCCGCAAGTCCGCTGCCCGGCCCCGGTGCAGGTAGCCGCCGAAGTCAGTGGCGAACGCGGTGAACCCCGGATCGCCACCGCCGGACAGGGCTGCCCGTGCCGAGAGCGGATACACCCGGACCGGCCGCGCGGTGGCCTCGCTGGCGACCCGGACGGTGAACTCCAGCGCCTCGGCGAACTCGCTGCTGCCGTTGGCGCCTGCCCGGCCGGCGGGAGTGGCTCCAGTGCCGCCGACGGCCAGTGACGCTGCCGGGCCGCCCCCCTCGGTGCCGTACCCGGCGAGGTAGTCCGCCTTGTTCAGCACCACGAACATGGTGACCGACAACCCGGCCACCCGGGCCATCAGCTCCCGCTCGCTGGCCGAGACAGGCGGATCGGCCGTGAGCACGAATATGGCCGCGTCCGTCGTCTCCAGCGCCGCTTCCGCCGCCGCGGTGTTGTGCGCATACACCGATCCGGTGCCGGGGGTATCGACCAGTTCCGCGCCCTCGGCCAGTATCGGCGCATCCACCACGACGGTGACCGAAGCGAGGCGGCGGCGGTTCCCCGGGTTTCCGCGTTCCGTCACAAGATCGTCAAGGGCCGACAGCGGGAAGCCCTCAGCGTGGCCATCGCGGAAGACCGCGGTGGCGCTTCCCGCCGGGCCGTAGCGGACCGTTGTGGCCAGCGCGGTCAGCGGCGTTACGCCCATGGGCAGCACCGGCCTGCCCAGCAGCGCGTTGACCAGGGTGCTCTTGCCCCGCTTGGCCTCCCCGGCGACCAGCACCCGCAGGCGTTGCCCGGCCATCCGGTCACGCAGCTCACCCAGCACGGCGCGGTCATCGTCGCTGCCGAGCAGTGGCCAGCTCGGCCAGCGCCGCCAGCAGCGGATCGGGATCACCCGGTTCGCGCATGCGGCCTCCTACCTCGTCAGGTAGGGACCATTGGCGGCGGTGCCGCGATTACCGGCGAGCCCCTCCGCCGTTGGAATCCAGCGTACCCAAGCCACCCCGCTCATCCAGCAGGCACGTGGTCAGTGCGGTGTGCGGGAGATTTCCCGGACCGGGCGGCGGCGGCCCGGGCGGTCGCATGCCCGTAGAATGAGCACGGCGATGGAGCTCGCCGGAGTTGCCCTTGTGGCTGATGGCTCCTGTTGACCGCCTGACGGCTGCGACACGGGAGGCATGCCATGGCGTTGCCGGCATCCAGGCGCACTGAGCCGCTGGCCGGCCTTCCCGCACCGGACGGAAATGGCCCCTTCCCAAGCTTGCTGTTTGCTGAGGCGCAGGCGGCTGGGGCCGCCAGGGAGCAGGACGAGGATCGCTCCTTCGCGGCGGACCTGAACCTCGGCCAGATCGTGGCGGCGATCGCGGGTGACCGTGAGGAGCATGACTTCATCACCAGCGTGCTGTTCGGCCCGCTCCGCGATGCCGGCGCGGTGCGCTACCGGCAGGAGGTCTTTCAGGATCTGGACGACCCTGCCCTGTTCGAAGAGGCCCAGCGTTTCGCCGGTCTCATGCGTGACGTACGCACTCACCTCCGTCAGATCACCCAGATGCAGTACCGCTACCAGCGTGAAGGCTGGCTCCTGGACGCGGCGGGCAGCTACTGCGACGCGGTGCAATCCCTGGCCGGCCGCTCGCCTCGGCGCAGCTCAGCTCCCGTGCCCTCCTGGCCTTCCGGGAGTACCTCGCTGCCTATGTGGTTTCGGCCGGTTTCACCGCTCTGGTGAGCGCCACACGGAAGTGTAAAGACGCCCTCGCGCGGATCCGCTACACCACCCGCATCCGGGGCGGCCGCGTCGACGTGAGCCGCTACGAGGATGAAGCCGATTACAGCGGCACGGTTCTGGCGACCTTCGAGCGCTTCAAGCAGGGCGCGGTCAAGGACTACCGGATCCGGTACCGGACATGGCCGGGGATGAACCACATCGCCGCTCAGATCCTTGAGCTGGTGGCCAAGCTGTTCCCGGAGGAGTTCGCTGCCCTGGACGAGTACTGCGGCCAGCACGCCGCGTTCCTCGACGAGGGGATCCGGCGCGCCGACCAAGAACTCCAGTTCTATCTCGCCTACCTTGACCACATCAGGCCACTTCGCCGCGCCGGGCTGTCCTTCTGCTATCCGGAAGTCTCAGCCCGCGCCAAGGATGTCCTCGCCGCCGGGACATTCGACCTGGCCCTGGCTCACAAGCTCGTCTCGGAGCGTCAGCCGGTGGTCACCAACGACTTCCGCCTGGAAGGCCGTGAGCGCGTCTTCGTCGTGACCGGGCCGAACCAGGGCGGAAAGACCACCTTCGCCCGGACCTTCGGCCAGCTCCACCATCTGGCCGGCGTCGGCTGCCCGGTCCCGGGCAGCCGCGCCCGCCTGTTCCTCTGCGACCGCATCTTCACCCATTTCGCGCGGGAGGAGGATCTCACCAAGATGACCGGGAAGCTGGAGGACGACCTGGTGCGGATCGGGGAGATCCTGCGCGCGGCAACCCCGGCCAGCATCGTGATCATGAACGAGATATTCGCCTCCACGACGCTGCACGACGCACGTTTCCTGGGGACGAAGCTGATCACGAGAATCATGCAGCTCGACGCCTTGTGTGTGTACGTCACTTTCGTGGACGAACTGGCCTCGCTCGGGGAGCAGGTCGTCAGCATGATGAGCACGATCGTCCCGGAGAACCCGGCCGAGCGCACCTACAAGGTGGTCAGGAAACCAGCGGACGGCCTGGCCTACGCGCTGGCCATCGCCGAGAAACACGGCCTCACCTATGAGCGGCTGCGGCTGAGGCTCGCCCGATGAAGGTTCATCTTCTCTACGAGGCCCAGGACTTCGACTTCCAGGCCGGCCCGCCCGCCGGCCACGAGGCACTGATCCAGGACCTGGAGCTGACGATACTGCTGGAGGCGATGGCCCTCGGCGACAAGTTCCTTGCCGACGTGTCCAGAAAGGTACTGCTTGCCAGCCTCCGCGATCCTGAGGTGATCCGCTACCGCCAGCGGGTTCTGGCCGACTGCCTGGCGCAGCCGGAGGTCATCCGGGAGATGTACACCGTCGCGGCCGGCGCGCTCGAGGACCGGCGGCACCTGTGGTGGGGAGGCTACGGCGGGCAGTACCAAAGCCCCCGGTCCAACCTTTCGGGGGCGGTCAGCCATCTCGAAGCGTACGTAGCCCGCCTCAGGCAACTGCGCAAGATCGCCGACGGCCATGCCGGGAAATTCCGGTCCGAAGGGCTGCGGGCGCTGTTCGCGACCCTGCAGCACGAACTGGGCGACGAGTACTTCGAGGAAATCAGCTACCACCTCAGGCAACTGCGCTTCCGCGCCGGCGTGCTGCTCAGCGCCGAACTTGACCGGGACAACAGCGGGTTCAAATTCGTGCTGCGCACCTCCGGCGACCCTCGGCGGCCGTGGAAGGAGCGACTGGGGATCGCGCCCCGCTCCTCCTACTCCTTCACCATCCAGCCCCGCGACGAGGCCGGCGGCCAGATCCTGGCCGACATGGAAGGCCGGGGGATCAACCTGGTCGCCGATGCGGCCGCGCAGTCCGCGGACCACATCGGCAGCTACTTCACCATGCTGCGGGCCGAGCTGGGCTTCTATGTCAGCTGCCTCAACCTTGCCGACCGGCTGGCGGCCAAGGGCGCGCCGACCACGGTCCCCGAGCCAGCGCAGCCGTCATCGCTGACGTTCTCGTGCACCGGCCTGCGCGATGCCTGCCTGGAACTGCAGTCCGGCGACCCGGTCGTCGGCAACGATGTGCACGCCGACGGCACGCCGCTGGTCATCATCACCGGCGCCAACTCGGGCGGGAAATCAACGTTCCTGCGCAGCGTGGGCCAGGCCCAGCTGATGATGCAATGCGGGCTGTTCGTCACCGCTCAGCGCTACCGGGCGAATACGGCTCACGGGATCTTCACCCACTTCATCCGGCAGGAGGACGCCGGCATGACCAGCGGGCGGCTGGACGACGAACTCAGCCGGATGAGCGCCATCGCCGACCAGATCGGGCCGCACGGCCTCGTCCTGTTCAACGAGTCATTCGCCGGGACCAACGAGCGGGAAGGATCCGAGATCGGCCACCAGGTGGTCCGCGCCCTGCTGGACGCGCACGTCAAGGTGTTCTTCGTCACCCACCGGTTCGACTTCGCCGAGCGCTTCCGCCGCCAGCACGCGGCCGCCACCCTCTTCCTCAGGGCCGAGCGCCAGCCCGACGGGCGCCGGAACTACAAGCTCGCGGTGAAAGATCCTCTCCCGACCAGCTTCGGGGAAGACCTCTACCACCGGCTCGGCGGCTGGCTGGACGAGGATCAGGCCCTCGCCCCGGTGGCCCCGGACGAGCCGGGCACTGACTGACCCTGCTCACGCCGCGGCCCGGTGCATCCGGCCGCACACCGGCGAGTTCACGAACATGCTGGGCAGGCGCCATTGACATGCAGGTGCCGGATGCGCTGGGGTTCGTATGGTGAACTCCCGTGCGAGGCCGGGTGTGCGGCGGCACGGGCGCAACACGCCCCGCTACGGCCGGAGTGCCGCCGGGACGCTTCAGCCAAGAGAGGAACCACTATGAGCTCGTGGAACGCCATGACCTTTGAGGGGAAGGACACCATCCTCGGGGTCGTCCGCGACGAAGCGGAACGCATGTTCGCGATGGCCGAGGCGCCCGGCGCCTGGGAAGCTCCCACGGCGTGCACCGAATGGCAGGTCCGCGACATCATCGGCCACATCGTGGACACCACCGAGGGCTACTTCAAGGCGTTCGAGACCGCGCGGGCGGGCGGCAGCGCCGAGGCGCACGGGCTGGCCGTCATGCACGAGCTGGCCGGCGACGGGGGCCGGGCCTTCCGGGACGTGCCGCAGGCCGAGATGATGCGCCGCGTCCGCGGCGACCTCGACAAGATGATGGGCATCCTGGCGCCGCTCACCGAGGAGGAGTGGGGCGGTCTCATGGTGCCGCACGCCTTCATGGGGCCGGTGCCCGCGTTCGTCTACGCCGGCGGCCAGCTCATGGACTACGGCGTGCACTCCTGGGACATGCGTGAGGGCGCCGGGCGTGCGCACGCCCTGTCCGCCGACGCGGCCGACCTGCTGGTGCCGTTCATGTTCATCATCTGGCAGTCGACCATCCGCGCCAGCGCCGACCTCAGCCCGTTCACCGTCGGCGTCACCGTCACCGGGCGCAACGCGGGTAGTTACCGGGTCAGCATCTCCGACCAGGGGCTGGCCTACGAGCCGGGCGAGGTCGGCGACCTGCCGGCGGTACTGGAATTCGACGCGGGCGGCCTGGTGCTCACCGCATTCGGCCGGATCAACGGCGGTAACGCCTATGGTGATCAGGCCCTGGCCGAGCGATTCCTGAACCTCTTTTACCGGATCTGACCTCCTACCGAATCCGATCGTCTTTCCGGCTGCGGTAGGGTGACACTTCCATAACGGTCCCTTCCGTATCGAGATCCCAGTTCCGTGAATGGTCACCGGTGCCGCCGGGTATAACGGGCGCCGTCATCCGGCACAGGCTAGCGCCCGCTGCGGCGGGCGCCTGCCGCCTGACCAGGAACGGCAAGGAGGAAATGGAATGCGACGGATTGCTTTAGCTGCCGCGGCGGTGCTGGTGGCCGCGTCCGGGGTCACCGGCGTCATGCTGGCGGCGATCACGCCGGCCAGCGCGCAGGCGTCCTGCACCGGTTCCAGTGGCTACACCGATGCCAAGGGCTACGGCGTGCTCGTGCCGACCATCGGCAACAACACCCACCAGGACAACTGCGAGCTGGGGCTCGGTCACAGCCAGGCCGTGGTCGCACTCCAGGAGACCTTGGACGGGTGCTATGGCCAGCACCTCGCCGTCGACGGGGACTATGGGCCGCTGACCCAGGCGGCCGTCGAGGTCGCCCAGCGGGACGCGCACGTCACCGTGGACGGCATCTACGGGCCGCAGACACGCGACCACATCAACTGGTGGGACTTCGGCGACAACTGCGCACGGCTTTAGCGGGCCTGGCCGGCGCAGCGGGCCCGCGGCCGGCAAGGCGCCGCCGCGGGCGCGCCCGCCCGGGTGCCCGCCCATACCCAAGCCGCCCTGAGCAGAGGATGCCGGGGCCAGGGCTCCGCTCACGAGCGGATGCCGGGCCACAAAGGCCCGGCATCCGCCATGGGGACCTGGTGCTGCTTGCCGCGGCTACAGCCGGCGACAGGGGGTGCCGTCATACCACTTGATGGCATTGCGGGTCTGCGGGCCGTAGATGCCGTCCTGGGGGACACCCGCGTCCCGCTGGGCGACTCTCACCGCCGCCTGGGTCAGCGGCCCGTAGTCCCCGTCGATCGTCAGGTGCTGGCCATAGCAGTAGTCAAGGGTGTTCTGCAGGGTCGCCACCGCGTCGCTGTCGTTGCCGAGCCCCAGCTCACAGTTGTCCTGGTGGGTGTTGTTGCCGACCGTCGGTATGAACACGCCGTAGCCCTTGGCATCGGTGTAGATGCTGGTGCCCGTGCAGGACGCCTGCGCGCTGGCGGGCATGGCCGCCGCCACCGTGATCCCGGCGATCCCGGACGCGGCCGCCAGCACGGCCGCCGTGGCTATAGCGATCCGTCGCATTTCCATAACCTCCTTGCCTCCTCCGGTGGCCCTAAAGCTTCGCGCAGGGGGTGACCGAGTCCCACCACTTGATGGCATTGCGGGTCTGCGGCCCGTAGACGCCGTCCTGGGGGACACCCGCGTCCCGCTGGGCGACTCTCACCGCCGCCTCGGTCAGCGGACCGTAGTCCCCGTCGACCGTGAGGTGCTGGCCGTAGCAGTCGTTCAGCGTTTCCTGCAGCGCCACCACGGCGTAGCTGTCGTTGCCGACCCCCAGCTCGCAGTCGTCCCGGTGGGTCTGGTAGCCGATGGTCGGTATCACCGCCTCATAGCCCTTGACGTCGGTGAAGCCGCTGACGTCCGTGCAGGACGCCTGCGCGCTGGCGGGCATGGCCGCCGCCACCGTGATCCCGGCGATCCCGGACGCGGCCACCAGCACCGCCGCCGCAGCTAAAGCGATCCGTCGCATTCCCCGATACCTCCTTGGCCGGTTCCCGATCAGGCGGCGAACGCCCGCCGGCACGGGACGCTCCCGGCTCCGGATGACGGCGCCCATGGCACACGGCGGCGTCGCCGGTAGCCTACGCCGAACGGCGTGAAATGGGAATCCGAGTCCCTTACCGTGCCATTTACCAGTTATTGGGCTACACTATAGGGAGCCAATGATCATCGCCGGAGTTTGCGCTGGCTGGCGCTATCCGGCAATGGTGATCAAGATCCACAGATCCACAGATCCACAGATCCACAGATCCACAGATCCACAGATCTGCAGAGTGAAACATGCCCTGACCAGCCGGCGGCGGCTCGCGCTCTCATGCCTATGCCTGACGAGTTTTGTTAGCCGCCGACCTCGATTATCGCACCCGAATGAGCAGGTGGTGGCTATGATTTCGCAAAGGCACGAGCCAGAATTCCCGGTACCCCGGCGGGCACCCGCCGGGCTGCGCAGCCACCTCCGGGCGCGGGTCTGGCTCGGGATGGCCGGCATGTTCGCCTCGGTAAGCTTCGGCCTCCTCATCGCGGCCGGGCCGGCCATGGCCGCCGCACCGGCGCCGATCGCGCTGACGTCCCCGAAGTGCCCGAGCGACATCACCGAGGGCGAGGACAACGGCTGCGTCACCGAACTGCAGACGTTGCTCAACAAGAACGGCGCGAGCCTGACCGTGGACGGTGACTTCGGCGCGGCCACCCTCGCCGCCGTGGAGAGCTACCAGAGTTCCCATGGCCTGTCCGTCGATGGCATCGTCGGCCCGATGACCAAGGACGAGCTGGACGGCACCACCAGCGGCGCGCCCGCGCCGATCGCCATCAATTCCTCCGCGTGCCCGGCCGACATCTCCGAGGGCCAGGACAGCGGCTGCGTCACCGAGCTGCAGGACCTGCTCAACCACAACGGTGCGGGCCTGACCGTGGACGGTGACTTCGGCCCCGCCACGCTCGCGGCCGTGGAGAATTACCAGAGCGCCCACGGGCTGTCCGTGGACGGCGTCGTCGGCCCGGACACGAAGGCGTCCCTGCTGGGCAGCGCCGCGCCCGCGCCGATCGCGCTGACGTCCTCCTCGTGCCCGGCCGACATGTCCGAGGGCGAGATCGACGGCTGCGTCACCGAGCTGCAGACGTTGCTCAACAAGAACGGTGCCGGGCTGACCGTGGACGGTGACTTCGGACCGGACACCCTCGCCGCCGTGGAGAGCTACCAGAGTTCGCACGGCCTGTCGGTGGACGGCATCGTCGGCCCCAACACCAAGGCCTCGCTGGACGGCGCCAGCTCCTCGGTGCCCAAGCCGATCGCGCTCGGCTCCTCTGCGTGCCCCGCCGACATCTCCGAGGGCGAGGACGACGGCTGCGTCACCGAGCTGCAGGAACTGCTCAACAACCACGGTGCCGGGCTGACCGTGGACGGCGACTTCGGGGCCAATACCCTCGCCGCGGTGGAGAACTACCAGAGCACCCACAACCTGTCCGTGGACGGCATCGTCGGCCCGGAGACCAAGGCGTCGCTAGACGGCTCCGGCCCGCCCGCGCCGCCGCCGGCCCCGCCGCCAAGCGGCAGCACGCTGCAGAAGATCGTCGCGTATGCCCAGGACATCGAGGCCGGCGACGCCGAGCCGGGCTGGGGCGGCGGCAAGATCTGGTACATCTGGGGCGGCGGTCACCATGCGGCCCCGGGCCCCTCGACCGGTGAGTGCGCGGGCGACCCCGTCGGGTGGGCCTGCAACCCGGGTCCCACCCCGGACCCGAGCGGGATCGGGCTGGACTGCTCCGGGTTCTCGCGCTGGGTGTACGACCTGGCCTACGGCCGGGACGTGCTCGGCTCCGGCAACACCAACAACCAGGTCGCGGAAATGACGAAGGTCAGCTCCCCGGTCGCCGGTGACCTCGTGTTCTTCGGGGTCAACTCCGGCAACACCGATCACGTCGGCGTCTACATCGGCGGCGGCAACATGATCAACGCGGCGGAAACCGGGACGCAGGTCGATACCGTCCCAGTGTCCGACGGCCCGGACAGCCTGGTCGGCTACTACCAGTACGGGTAGCCCGGGCGTCTGGATGATGCGCAGGTGTGGGGCCGGTGCGAGGCGCCGGCCCCACACCTGTGTGCCGTGGTATGCCCTCGGTCAGGTAACAGATTTTGCTGCGTTACGCAGGCCGGGGCCGGCCTGGAGCCTGGTCGCGGATGTGCCCCGCGACGCCGGGCCGGCCGCACCGGCTACTGGTCAGCCGCCGCCGCGTCCCACTCGCCCGCGGGGTGATCCCGCGGCAGCCGGTGCTTGGCCACCCGGGAGGTCGGGGTGCGCGGTAGGTCCTCGACGGCCTGCCAATAGCGGGGCACCTTATAGGAGGCGAGCAGCGTCGCGGCGTGCGCCCGCAGCGCGGGAAAGTCGAGCCCGGCGCCGGGCGCGGGCACCACGAAGGCCTTGACCTCCTCCTCGGACAGCTCCGAGGGAACCCCGATCACCGCGGCCTCCTGTACCGACGGGTGGCTCATCAGGGCCTCCTCGACCTCGGCGGGAGAGAGGTTCTCGCCGCGGCGGCGGAGCACTTCCTTCTTGCGGGCCACGAACGTGTAGGTGCCGTCGTCGGTGCAGGTCACCAGGTCGCCGGTGTGCAGCCAGCCGTCGTCCGTGATCGCCTCGGCCGTCTCGGCGGGCATGCCCCAGTACCCGGGCGTGACCACTGGGTTGCGCAGCATCAGTTCGCCGGTCTCCCCAGGAGGAAGGGTTTCACCCCCGGCGCCGATCACCTTCGCCTCGTTGACCACGCCGAGCACGGGATGCTGGCGGGTCTTGCCCAGCGTGCCGTAGGGCCTGGTGCCGTGCGGCCAGATCAGCCCGTACGGGCTCTCCGACATCGCGTAACCGACGACGATGCGCAGGCCGAAGCGCCGCTCCATCTCCTCCTGGCGCTCCCTGGCCGGGGCCGGCCCGGTGTAGCACAGCCGCAGCGGCGTGTCCGCGTCGCCGGGCCTGGGCTCCTGGCGCATCAGGATCTCCAGCATGGCGCCGATCGCGTTGAACTCCGTCGCGCCGTGCCGCCGCGCCGAGTCGAGGAAGGTGCTGGCGGAGAACCGGGGGAGCAGGATGAGCCCGGCCCCGCAGGCGAGCGAGCCCATCACCGAGTACGCGGGCGCGTTGATGTGGAACAGCGGCAGCGAGGTCATCATCCGGTCGGCCGCCGTCAGCTCCATCCAGTACGGGAAGCCCTCCCCGGCCATCGCGTACGCCCGGTGGGTCTGCATGACCAGCTTGGACCGGCCGGTGGTGCCCGAGGTGGGGATGAGCACGGCGACGTCGGCGTGGCTGACGCGGCGGAACCGGTGGCGGGCCGCCGGCCGGTGCCGTCAGGCTGGCCCAGCCCTTGGTCAGCTCCGCCGCGTCCAGCACACCGAGGGGCGGCAGGCCGGTGAGGCCCGCCTCGCGGATCAGCTGGCATGAGGCCGGCGTCGGTGATGACCGCCCGGGGCGTGGTCTGCTGGGCCAGGCCGGCCAGCTCGGCCGGTGCGCTTCTCGGGTTGGCGGACACGGTGACCGCGCCGGACCAGGCGAGCGCCAGCCAGCACAGCAGGTAGGGCGCGGTCGTCCTGGCCGTGACCAGGACGTGGTCGCCATGGCGCACCCCGGCGTCGTGCAGCGCCGCGGCGGTGGCGGCGGCCTGGGCCGCGGCGGCGCCGAAGGTCATCGTGCCCTCGTCGGTCCGGATCCAGATGCCGTCCGGATCCCGGCGCGCCGCGTCGGCGAGAACCCCGGGGATCGTCCGGTAGGCCGCGTCGTCCATTACTGAGACGATACGGGCTCCTCCGGCGCGGCTCGGCGGCGGGAGGCCACGCCGGAGCACCTCAAGCACGTCGTCGAGGACGTCGTCGGGCACCTGGCCGCCGGCGGTCCAGTCCGCCCACCGCATGCCGATGAAGTTGCCGATCCCGGTGTATATGTACGCGATCACCTCGGGGTCGTACCTGGCGTCCACCTCGTGGTTGAGCTGGGCCTGGCGGACCCCCCGGGAATAGCCCCGGGTGAGGTGCTCGTAGTACTCGCGGAACACGTTGGGCGCGACGAACTCCGCCTCGCGGACGATCCGGTCGATCCACGGCCGCTGCGACGCCAGGGTGAAGAAGGCGCGGAAGCTGGCCCGCTCCCGGTCCCGCTGGCCGGGCCGGCCGTCTCGATCGCCTTCCTGATGGCCTGCCGCAGGTCCTCGTTGATCTGCCGGACGACCGCGGCGAAGATTTCCGCCTTCGAGTCGAAGTGCGCGTAGAAGCTGCCCGTGGCGATGCCGGCCCTGGCGCAGATGTCCGCCACGGTCGTCCGCCAGTAGCTGCGCTCCCCGAACAGCTCCTCGGCCGCCCGGAGCAGCCGCTGCGAGGGGGGCACGTCGGGGCCCGGGGTGCCGCGCCGGTTGGCTGCCAGAGTCACACACCTACCCCCGTTCGGGCACTTGCCCGCCCGTGCCATGGCGGCACGGGCGGGCACAGCTTGAAGGTTAGGGCATCCCGCTAGCCGGGGCCGCGGGCTGGGTGCCGGTATACGGCGTGACGGCGCCGGTCGGCGTGGTGTCGGTGGTCAGGACGGGGCCCTGCTGGACGATGGCACCGTTCTTGATCACGCCGATGAAGGCGCCCATGATGCCGCCGTGGTCGGTCGCCGAATAGTCGTACGGCGCCACCGAAGCGCCCTGTGGCAGGCCGCCCGCTACCGCCTTGACCACGCTGGCCCGGGTCGGGTTCTTCCCGGCCTTGACCATGGCCTGGACGAACGCGTACGCGACCGCCTCGCCGTAGAGCACGTTGCCGTCGAACGGCGCCTTCGCGTCGTAGGTGTTGTGGATCTTCTCGAACAGCGAGATCCAGCTGTTGCTCATGTTGCCCAGTGTTGGCAGGTAGCCGTCGGTGATGATGCCCTGGGTGAGCGCGTTACCGGACACGGTCGCCCCGCCCTTCTTGGCGAACGCCTCCAGCAGCCCGGCCAGCGTGATCGGGTCGGAGCCGACATCGCTCACCACGAAGGTCGGGTTCCAGCCGAGCTTGAGCGCGGCCAGCTTGAGCAGCGCGGTGAACGCCGGGATGGAGAACGACACGACGACCTGGGCCCCGGACGCCTTCAGCGCGGCGACCGCGGGGCCGATGTTGACGTTGGTGGGCACGTAGCTCTGCCTGCTCACGACCTGGGAGTGCGGGATCTCGAAGTCGAGGCCCTTGACGCCGTCCTGGCCGAACTCGTCGTTCTGGAAGAAATAGCCGATCTTCTTGCCCGCGAAGTTCTGCTTGATGTAGGAGCCGAGGATCTTGCCCTCGCGCACGTAGTCAAGCTGCCAGCCGAAGGTGTACGGGTAGACCGTGGGGTTGTTCCAGCAGTCGCACCCGGACGCGACGAACAGGTCCGGCACCTTGTTGGTGTTGAGGTACTTGACCACGGCCAGGTGGGTGGGGGTGCCCAGGCCGTTGAAGATCGCGAAGACGTTGTCCTGGAGCACGAGCTGGTGGACCACGCTGACCGTCTTGGCCGGGTCGTAGCCGTCGTCCAGGTAGGTGTACTTGATCTTGCGCCCGTAGATCCCGCCGTGGGCGTTGACGTACTGGAAGTAGGCGTTGGACGCGGGGGCGATCTCGCTGTAGCCGGGGCGGCCGGCCCGGTGAGCGGCTGGTGGCTGCCGATCAGGATCTGGGTCTTGGTGATGCCAGGCACGGCCGCGGCCGCCCCGCCGCCCGAGCCGACTCGAACTCGAACCGCAGCCTGCGGCCACCAGCGAGGCGGTCACGGCGGCCGCGATCACTGGCAGTCGCAGCGAAAGGGATCTGATCATGAGGTGCCTTCTTCCTGGTGTTCGCTGACCGGCGGGCGCCGGTATGGCGAGTCGGGCCCTTCGTGTTCGCTGGCTGGCGGGCGCTGGCCCGGCGAGCCGAGACGGGTGGGGGGAGTGGGCAGGAATGGCGTGGCGAGCCGCCGGAGCCCGCCCTGGATGCCTTGGGGGAAGACGAGCATGACGACGATGAGCACGACCCCGTAGGCCGCGATCGGGATGTTGGCCGCGACCCCGCCGGACAGGCCGTGGCTGGTGGCGACGTCGGTGACGTAGGTGGGCACCAGGACGATCACCAGGCCGCCCCACAGCGCGCCGGTCAGCGTGCCGAGGCCGCCGAGCACCGCGCCCGCCAGCAGCGCGATCGACAGGCTGAGCGTGAACGAGCCCGGAGAGACCAGCGACGTGGTGACCGCCAGCATCGCCCCGGCGAGCCCGGCGCACGCCGCGCTCACGATGAACGCCAGCACCCGCAGCCAGGCCACGTTCAGCCCGGCCAGCGCGGCCGCGACCGGGTCGTCCCGGATCGCGCGCCAGTTCCGGCCGACCCTGCTGCGGGCCAGGTTCGCCAGGATGACCAGGGTGATCAGTGTGGCCAGCGCGCAGACCCAGGCCAGCCAGCGGGTCAGCGGGAACGTCGCGCCCAGGACGGCCGGTGCCGTGACGTTGACGGACAGGCCCTGGTCGCCGCCGAACACCCCGGGGAACTGGTCCGCCACCGATGGCAGCGCCACCGCCAGCATGCAGCGTGGCGCCGGCCAGGTAGGGCCCCGACAGCCGGGCCGCCGCCAGGCCCACCACCGCGCCGGCCACCGCCGCGACCGCCGCGCTCGCCGGGAACAGGGCCCAGATCGGCCAGTTCAGGTGCATCATCAGCAGCGCGCGTGCGTAGGCGCCGACCGCCATGAACGCCCCGTTGCCGAGCGAGATCTGGCCGCTGAGGCCGAGGAGGACGGACAGCCCGGCGATCGCCACCACGTAGACGGCGATCTCGGCCATCTGAAAGTCGCGAAAGGCATTCAGCTGAACGGAAAGTGCCCAGATGACGGCGCCCGCCACGATCGCGGCGACCAGGTGACGCACAAGAGTCATGTCACACCTGCCGCTCGTGAGTCACCGAGAACAGACCGGACGGGCGGATCAGGAGCACCGCCATCAGCGCGGCGAGCCCGAACACCGGCACCAGGTTCGAGCCGAGGTAGCCGCCGACGTAGTTGAGCACGACGCCGAGGATGAGCCCGCCCACGATCGCGCCGACCGGGCTGTCCAGCCCGCCGATCACCGCCGCGGTGAAGCCGAGCACGAAGATCGAGTCCATGCTGGAGGGGTAGAGGAACGTGTTGGGCGACACCAGCAGCCCGGCCAGCGCGCCGATCAGCCCCGCAAGCGCCCAGCCGAGCGTGAGCACCCGGCCGACCCGCACCCCCTGCAGGCGCGCCGCGTAGGCGTTGAACGCCGCCGCTCGCAGGCGCAGCCCGGCCGAGGTGTAGCGGAACATCGCCGCGAGTGCCAGCGCCACGACGAGGACGGCGGCCGACACGAATACATCGTTACGGGAAATTCCAAGTGGCACCGACCCGGCGTGCAGCCCGTTGAGGGAGAACGCCGTGGGGAACGAGCGGTACTGCCCCCCGTAGATGATGCCGGCGATGCCTTCGATCAGCACGAGCAGCCCGATCGTCACCACCACCGCGTTCAGCGGCGGCTTGTTCTCCACCGGCCGGATGACCACGCGCTCGATCACGCCGCCGAGCACCAGGCCGGCGGCGAGCGCGACCGCGAACCCCTCCCAGTACGAGCCGGTGTGGCTGATCACGGTCAGCGCGATGTAGGTGGTGAACATGGCCATGGCGCCCTGGGAGTAGTTGAGGATGCGGGTACCGCGCCAGATCAGCACCAGGGACAGTGCGATCGCCGCGTACACCATGCCGAAGCTGATACCGCCGAGGGTGAACTGCAGGAACTCCGTCACCGGCCGCATCCTCCTAGAAACCCAGGTAGTGCTGACGGAGTGCCTGACGTCGGCCGCCAGCACGGCGGCGTCCTCGGTGACCACCACCCGGCCGACGTTGAGCACCACCCCGAGGTCGGCGATGGCTAGTGCGCTGCGGGCGTTCTGCTCGACCAGTACCACGGTCAGCCCGCTCTCATCGCGCAGCCGCTGGATCAGTTCCATGACCTGGGCGACGATCCGCGGGGCCAGGCCGAGCGACGGCTCGTCCAGCAGCAGCACCTTCGGGCTGGCCATCAGGGCGCGCGCGATCACCAGGATCTGGCGTTCGCCGCCGGACAGCGTGCCCGCGCTCCGGCTCCTGGCCGCGGCCAGGATGGGGAAGCGCTGGTAGGCGTCGGCGAGAGCGGCGGCCCGGCCCGCCTGGCCGTGCCGCCACAGGCCGCCTACCCGCAGGTTCTCCTCCACCGTCAGCTCGGTGATCACCGCCTGGCCCTCCGGCACGTGCGCGATGCCCGGCCCGGACGATCTCCTCGGGGGCCCGCCGGGTCAGCTCGGTCCCGTCCAGCGCCACCCGGCCCTTCCGGGGCCGGACGAAACCGCTGATGGTGGCCAGCAGCGTGGTCTTGCCCGCGCCGTTCGCCCCGAGCACCGCGGTGATCGTGCCGGGCTTGGCGCTGATCGACACGTCGTGCAGCGCCATCACGCCGCCGTAGCCGCTTTCGATGTTCTCGACCGCCAGGGCCGCGGGGCTAGGCATGGGGCTCCTCCGCGCCGGGCTCCGCCGCGCCGGTCCCGGTCACGCCCAGGTACGCGGCCGTGACCGCCGGGTCGGCCTGCACCTGCTGCGGCGGGCCGAACGCGATGAGCTTGCCGAAGTCAAGGACGGCGATGGTGTCGCACACCGACATCATCAGGTCCATCCGGTGCTCGACCACCACGACGCAGGCCTCGCCGCGAGAGCTGCGAGATCAGTTCCCCCAGCTCCGGCAGTTCGCCCTCGGTCAGGCCGCTGGCGGGCTCGTCGAGCAGCAGCAGCCGTGGCTCCGCGACCAGCGCGCGGGCCAGCGCGACCCGCTTGCGGTGCGCGTAGGAGAGCTGGCCGGGCAGGCGCTCGGCCATGTCCGGCAGGCCTGCCCGGTCCAGTGCCGCCAGGGCCCGCTCCCGCAGCGCGCGCTCGTCCCGGTCGGACCGGCCTGCCCCGGCCAGCGCGGACCAGAAGCCGGCCCGGGCATGGCAGCTGGCCCCGGCCATGACGTTCTCCAGCACGGTGAGCCCCGGGAACAGGCCGAGGCCCTGCAGCGTGCGCGCGACACCGAGCGAGGCGAGCCGGTGCGGCCGCAGCCCGGTCAGCTCGGCACCGCCGAAGACGAGCCGGCCGGCGTCGGGGCGCACGAACCCGCAGAGCACGTTGAGGAGGGTGGTCTTGCCCGCGCCGTTCGGCCCGATGATCCCGGTGACCTCGCGCGGCGCGGCGGTGAGCGATACGGCGTCCAGGGCGGTGAGGCCGCCGAACCGTACCGTGACGTCACTGACCTCCAGCGCGCCCGCCTGGCTGCCTGGTGCCGTTTCCGGCGCCGCGATCTGAACTGCTATTCATCAAGCATGTCCTGCTCACGTAGCAGATAAAGCGCAATGATGAACCACAATTCAAGGCCAGGTTCTGCCAGCAGACAAGACCCAACCGGATTCGTGGCCGAACCGAGACCCGCCGTAAGGAGGACTCTAGCTGGGTACGGGGGGGCGGACCGGGGTGGCCGCCTGGGAAGGCATGTGGTTCCTGGCCGGCGGCGGGTAGGGGATGCCGACGTCCAGGGTGCCGGCCAGGGCGTTGAGTACCGCCTCCTCGGCGATCTTGGTGTTGCCGAGCGAGGTCTTGGGCAGCGCCGGGACGTGGGTGCTCGGCGGCTTGGCGAGGGCCAGGGCCCCGGTCATGTCGCCGGTCGCGCCACGCCGCCAGGCGGACAGGTTGGGCACCGCCACGCCGAACCGGGTCTCGATGAAGCGCAGCAGCGAGGTGTGGTCGAGGACCCCTGAGTACAGGTAGCCGCCCCGGCTGAACGGGGAGATGACCAGGCACGGCGTGCGGAAGCCGAGCCCGATCGGCCCGGCGATCCCGCCCGCCGCCGCGGGCAGCGTGGTCAGGTACTCGCCCGCGGTGCCCGCGGGCGCGGTAGGCGGCGGCACGTGGTCGAAGAAGCCGCCGTTCTCGTCGTAGACGACGAACAGCACCGTGTGCGCCCACACGTCCGGGTTGGATACCAGCGTGTTGAGCACCTGCTGGACCAGGTACTCGCCGAACTCCGGTGGCGCCGCGGGGTGCTCGCACTCGGCCAGCGGCGACATGATCCAGGACACGGCGGGCAGGCTGCCGCTGGCGACATCGGCCGCGAAGTCGCCGGGATAGGTGGGCGTCAGCGCCTTGGCGATCAGCTCGATGCCGGTCAGCGACAACGGGTCGTTGTAGGCCTTGAAATATGGCAGCGGGCTGAGCGCGAGCAGCGCCAGCGGGTCGTTGTACACCTTCCAGCTCACGCCCGCCGCGAGCAGGGCCTCCGGCATGGTCTCCCAGCTCAGCGCGCCGTACTCGGCCACCCGGTCGGTGAACGTCTCGACCACGGGGCCGCCGGCGGTGCCGGCCGGGTCGATCCAGGCCGACATCGTCATCAGCCGGTTCGGGTCGGTGGGGCCGAGCACCGAGCAGTGGTAGCGGTCACACACCGTGAAGGCATCCGCGAGCGCGAAATAGAACGCGAGTTCCTTGCTGGTGTAGTAGCCCATGGTGACCGGGGCGTTCTGCGTCCCGTCGGCGGTCAGGTGCGCGGTCATGAACGAGTCGAGCGCCCCGTCGTTCCAGGACAGGTGCTGTGTCGGCCAGGTGTGGTCGATGTCGTTGGTGGTCTCGCCATTGACCGTGGGCGGGTCGTTCTTCAGGTTGAACGGCTGCAGGTAACCCGACGGGTCAGGGCCGGTGCCCGGCTGGTAACCGAACTGGTCGAAGATCGGGTAGGCCCGGCCGCCGACGGTCTGGGTGGGCACGGCCGGGTCGGAGAAGCCGCGGACGCTGGACATCGTGCCGAAGTAGTGGTCGAAGGACCGGTTCTCCTGCATCAGGATGACCACGTGCTCGACGTCGCTCAGCGAGGCCTGCCTGGATGCCTGGATCGAGGCCGCCTGCTCGACCAGCCTGGCCTGGGCCCGGCTGGGCCTGGCCGGCCGGGCGGCGCCCAGGGCCCCGGCGGCGCCGAGCGCGGCCCCGCCGACCACGAACGCCCGCCTGGTCGGCCCGCTGCCGGGTTGCTCCCCGGTGGGGCTCCCCGGGGTGGTGCTGCCGTGTTCTTCGCCGCCACGGGACGAGACGCCGGGCTCATCGACCTGATCGGCCACCGGTTCCTCCAGGCTGTCCTGGCGGCGTGCGCCACCTGATTCCCCGCCCGTCCAAAGGTAGGACACCGGGCTGCCGGACGGCCGAGCGAGCCGTGAACTCTTGGCCAAAAGCAGGGCTGCCGGGGTGAGCGGAATCCCGGCGCGGGGGACCACGTTCGGGGGATAGGGAGAAAGCGAGAGGGGTTTCGGGGTTGGACGGGATCCGGGAAGCTGGCGCGGTGCCGGGATGGGCGGCGGGGGCCCGGCGGGTTGCCGTGCTGACCGGCGCCGGGATCTCGACGGATTCGGGGATACCGGACTTCCGGGGCCCGCGGGGGGTGTGGACGCGGAATCCCGGGGCCGAGCGGATGTCTACCTACCAGGTTTATGTGAGTGATCCCGAGGTGCGGCGGCGGTCGTGGCGGGCGCGAAGGGAACACCCGGCATGGCGGGCCGAGCCGAACGCGGCGCATCGGGCGCTGGCGGAACTGGGCTCCGCCGGCATCGACGTCTGGGTCATCACGCAGAACATCGATGGGCTGCATCAGAAGGCGGGGACGGCGGCGGATCGGGTGGTCGAACTGCACGGGAGCATGTTCGGCGTGGTGTGCGTGTCGTGCGGGGACCGGTCGCCGATGACGGCGGCACTGGACCGGGTCGACGCGGGCGAGGAGGATCCGGGCTGCCCGCGGTGCGGGGGGATACTGAAATCCGCGACGGTCATGTTCGGCCAGCGGCTCGATCCGGGGGTCTTCGCGCGGGCGGAGCAGGCGGCACGGCAGTGCGACCTGTTCCTGGCGATCGGGTCCACGCTGACCGTCGAGCCGGCCGCGTCGCTGTGCGGGCTCGCCGCGGCCGGGGGCGCGGCGCTGGTGATCGTCAACGCCGACCCCACCCCGTATGACGGCCTGGCCGCGGAGGTCATCCGGGAGCCGATCGGCACCGCCGTCCCGCGGATCGCGGAGCAGTTGCGGGGTGCCGCCCCCGGGCCGGGTGCCTAGACGTTCGTCCCGGCGGCCCTGGCCCGCTGCAGTCCCCGGAGTGCGTGCTCGATCAGCGCGATGAGGACATCGCGGGCCGACGACCGCTGCCGGACGTCGCACAGCACCACGGGGACCCCGGGATCGAGGTCGAGCGCCGACCTGACGTCCTCGGGGTGGAAGCGCTGCGCGCCGTCGAAGCAGTTGACCGCGACGGCGAAGGGCAGCCGGCGCCGCTCGAAGAAGTCCACCGAGGGGAAGCAGTCGGCGAGGCGGCGGGTGTCGGCGAGGACGACCGCGCCCAGCGCGCCGCTGACAAGCTCGTCCCACATGAACCAGAACCGCTCCTGGCCGGGCGTGCCGAACAGGTAGATCACCAGGTTGTCCCGGATGGTGATGCGGCCGAAGTCCATCGCCACGGTCGTCGTGCTCTTCTGCTCCACGCCGTTGAGGCTGTCCACGTAGGCGCCGGGGCCGCTGAGCGGCTCCTCGGTGCGCAGCGCGCGGATCTCGGTCACCGACCCGACCAGCGTGGTCTTGCCGGCCCCGAAGCCGCCGGCGATGAGGATCTTGATGGTGACCGGCGCCTCTCCCGGGTCGCGGCCGTTGGACTCAGAGCCGCCGAAGCCCATCGGCCACCTCTTTCAGTATTCGCGGGTCGGGCAGCTGGGCCGGCGGGGTCGGGTGGTGGACGCTAATGAGCGATCGGGCCCGCAGGTCAGCCAGCAGGATCTGGATCACGCCCAGCGGCAGATCCAGTTCCGACGCGAGGTCGGCCACCGAGGCGGGCAGCCGGGAAAGCGCCAGCAGGGCCAGGTGCTCGGGATCGAGCCCGACCGGGTCTACCGCCACCCCCCGCACGGCGGTGACGAGGGCGATCAGGTCGAGGGTCTCGCCCGTGGGCCGGGTCCTGCCCCTGGTGAGGGCATACGGGCGGACGACGGGCCCCGCCTCCTCGTCAAGCCACCGGCGTTCTTCGGCCATGGCCGCTCAGTGGTCCAAGCTCCCGGCCAGCCCGGGCCGGGGGTCCACCAGCAGGTGCGGGCCGACGCGCTTGACCAGCACCGCCATCTCGAAGGCGACGAGGCCCACGTCCGCGGTGGCAGTGGTCAGCGCGGCCAGGCAACTGCCCTCACCGGCTGCGGTCACGAACAGGAAGGAGTGCTCCATCTCCACGATGGTCTGCCGGACCCGGCCGCCGCCGAAGTGCCGCCCGGCGCCCCGGGCGAGGCTCTGCAGGCCCGCCGCCATGGCGGACAGGTGCTCGGAATCCTCGCGGGCCAGGCCCGCCGATGCCCCGACCACCAGGCCGTCACGGGTCAGGATCACGACCTTGCTGATCTCGGCGACCCGGGTGACCAGGTCGTCGAGCAGCCAGCTCAGGTCACCGGTGAAGCCCCGGCCGTGGCCGTCGTGGTCCGTGGCGCTAGCCACTCGTCCCCCTGTCCCCGGGCGCCGCTTCCGGCCCGGGCGCTTCCGGGCCGGGCATGGTGGCGCCGCCGTCGGCCTCGGCGGCGGCGTTCTCCGGAGCCGAACCGGTCCCCGCGCCCGCCACCGGTACGTCAAAGACCGACCGGCCGCGTTCCCAGCCCTGCTGGATGGCCGTCATGGTGGAGCGGGTCTCCTCGGGGGAGCGCGCCCAGAAATCGTCGCTGCCCCCGGCCGGGGCCGGTTCCGGTTCCGTGGCCGGGTCGCGAAGCTGTGCCGCCAGGCTCGCCTGGCGGACCCGGCGGGGCAGCCCGAGGTCGCCGGGGTGCAGGCCGCCACGGAATCCGGTGCGGCCCAGGCCCAGGCCGGGCTCGGGCTGCGCGGGAGCGGCGAGGGAGGCCGGGGTCAGGTCCGCCGTGTCGGCCGGATCCCGCATGGCCGGGACCGCGGCCCCGGTCCACGACGTCACCGCGCTCGTGGAAACGGGGGCCTCGCCGGTGCTGTCGTCCCCGGCCCAATCCAGGGCGTGGCGCCCCCCGAACCGCAGTGTGCCGTCGGTCAGCGCCGCCGCCGGGTCCCGGGCGTGGCTGCCCTCGGGGACCACCAGGCTCTGCGGGATGAGCACGATCGCCGTGGTGCCCCCATAGGGCGACGGGCGCAGGCTGATCTTGATGTCGTGGCGCATGGCGAGCTGGCCGGCCACGAACAGGCCGAGCTGGTCGGAGCTGGACGGGTCGAACGGGGGCGGGTTCTCCAGCAGGCCGTTGGTACGCGCCAGTTGCTCGTCGCTCATGCCGAGCCCGCGGTCCTCGATCTCGACCGCGAACCCCTTGCCGACGGTGTCGCCGTGGATCACCACCGGCGTGTTCGGCGGGGAGAACATGGTGGCGTTCTCCGCAAGCTCGGCGATCATGTGGATGATGTCGGCAACCGCCGGGCCCGCCAGCGAGGCGCCGGTCGCCGACGTGGCCCGGATCCGGGTGTAGTCCTCCACCTCGGCCACCGCGGCACGCAGCACGTCCACCAGCGGCACCGGGTTGCGCCAGCCGCGCGCGGGCTGGTGGCCGGACAGGATGATCAGGCTCTCCGCGTGCCGCCGCATGCGGGTGGTCAGGTGGTCGATGCGGAACAGGTCCTCAAGTTCCTGCGGGTCCCTCGCTCTTCGCTCCATGGCATCCAGCAGCGCGAGCTGGCGGTGCAGCAGGGACTGGCTGCGCCGGGCCAGGTTGCGGAAGACCTCGCTCATGCCCTGCCGCAGCCGCGCCTGCCCGACGGCGGCCCGCACGGCGGTCTGCTGGACCGCGGCGAAGGCGTCCCGGACCTGGCCGATCTCGTCGGAGGAAGCCGGGATGTCCGGGGCCTCGGCGGAGACGTCGACGTCCTGGCCCAGGGCGAGCCGGTCCACCACCTCGGGCAGCCGCTCGTTCGCCAGGGCGAGCGCCGACTGGCGCAGCCCGCTCAGTTCCCGGACCAGGCTGCGGGCGGTGAGGATGGCGACGACGATGGAGACGATCACCAGGAGCAGGCCGATGCCACCGGTCACGATCAGCTGAAGGTTCGTGCCCGATGCGACGTTGCTCGCCTGCCGGGTGAGCGCGTCGGCCGACTGCCTGCCCGCATTCGAGAACCCGGCGGTGACCGCGCCTGCCGACTGCTCCCAGGCCAGCGGGGACACCGCGGGCAGGTGCCGCGGGGGCGTGGCCATCACCTTGTTCTCCAGGTGGGTCAGCGAGGCGGCGGCCAGCGAGTTGACGTCCCTGGTGTAATACGCGCGGTAGGCGGGATCGAGGTCCGGCAGGGTCACTTGGACCAGGTACCGGCGGGCGCCGGCGAGCTGGGTGAACTGCCGCCGGTCCGCGCCGGGGAAGGAACCCGTCGACAGGTCGCCGAGGAGAATCGCATCCTCCTCCCCCAGCAGGTCGCCCACCCGCCCGATCCGCACGAACGCCAGCGCCTGGGCGACGATCGCGGAGTTGGTCTCCTGGCGGATGGTCTGGTTGAGGACCTGGTCGCCGTCGTCGACGAGGGTGTTGAACGCGGCGATCGCGGCGGGCCGGCCGATGGTGCGGGCGGTGACCTCGGACTGCAGGGCCGGCAGGCCCTTCATCGCGGCCAGCAGCGTGTCGATGGCCCGCGCCTGCGGCGCCGACGCGTTGTTCATCGTGGCGCCGGACATCAGGGTGCCGCGCAGCGCCGCCGCCTCGCGGCCGGTCTGCTGCTCGACCGCGGCCAGCTTGGCCTGGTTCTCCGGTGTCGGGGCGGCCAGGTACAGCACCGCGAGCAGGCGCTCGGCCTGAATCTCCCCCTCGAAGGTGCCCGTCGGCTGGCCGGTGGCATTTTTCAGCGTGTCGGCCCGGGCCAGGTTGATGGCATTCCTGGCGGTGACGCTGGTGGTGAAGACGTAGAGCCCGAACAGAGACAGCAGCGGGACCAGGGCGAGAAGCAGGATTCTCTTGCGAACAGACCGTATACGCCACGTCATGGCTATGGCCTCGAAGGGGAGGTGGGACGAATTGTGACGGCGACGTTACTAAGGAGATTCGTATCCCCCGATTGAGTCACCGAGATTAACAGGATCGGCCTGTTCGGATGGGGTAAACGAGCCTTTTTGGGACTAATGATGCAAATTTCGTCACCAAAAGTGGCTCATTGCGAACAATGAGCGGGCTGGCATTCTGTCCCCGGGCCGGCACGCAGCGAAACACGCGAACGCCACCGCCATCCCGGGCGCTGGCCGCGCCGGTCGGCTCGCGGCACTCCTGCGGTGGCGTCAAGCGAACAAACCGCCGGATCCGCGGCGGGCGGCGGGGGAGGCGCCGGGGTCAGCCTGGCGGCTCCCAGGTCATGTCGATGCGGTGGGCGGTGGTGCGCCAGCCGGCCCGGTGGAAGGCGGCAGCCATGGGGACGTTGCCCAGGTCGGTGGCGGCCCTGATGTAGGGCACGTCCTGCGCGGCGAGCACCCTGGTGCCCTCGGCCAGGATGTCGGCGATGTAGCCGTGGCCACGGTGCGCCGGGACGACGCCGAGGTAGGCGATGATCGGGCTGTAACCGTTGTGCGCGGGGATCACGAACCCGGCCGGCTTGCCACCGGGCAGCTCGGCGATCTGCCACCACTCCCGCGGGCTGGTGTAGCGCTCCAGTTCCCCGTGGTAGTGCTTGGCCGCCGCCTCGCGCGGCGACATCTTCGCCAGGTCCGCCCGGCTGTAAGCGTCCAGCGTCCCGTCCAGCGTGTCGGTCATCAGCGCCAGTAGCTCATTCCGGCCGCCCACCGGGCGGAAGGCGAGCCGTCCGGTGGGCGGGGCCACCGGCGTGCCTGGGTGCCATTCGAGGCTGAGCCGTTCCACGAAGAGCCGCGCGCCGGTCCGGGCCGCGGCGGCCATGCGGTCCTCCGTGGGCTGCCGGGTCGCCGGTGCGGCGCGCCAGTCCGGATCCACCTCCTGCAGGTACTCCGGCGGGCAGGTTCCGTCCGGGACCACCTCGGCCATGGCGGTGCTCAGCAGGTGCACGCCGATGTCCACGGTCTCCGGCCGGCCGTAGTCATCGAGGTCGAAGAGGTCCAGGATGCGCGGGTGCTCGTCGCCGCGCCGGGCCCACCATCCGGCCCGGGCCACCAGGCGGCCGTCATGCAGGGCGACCCACAGCCACCCCGGTTGCCGGTGGCCGTCGCGCAGGTCTGCGGGCAGTTCCTCGTTGTACTTGTGCGGGAACCGGTTGAACAGGTCAAGCTCGTCCGGGACGGTGATCGGCCGGACGGTCAGGTCATCGTGATGCAGGGTCAAGGCGTTCCCCTCGGCTGAGGTGCGCCCCGCCCGCCCCGGGATCAGGCTTGGCCGGTCCCGGGGGAGGGCGGGAACGCTGCGAATACGGCGTACATGGCATCGCCCTCCTCTCTTGTGCTGGCCCCGCTGGCGCGGTGCCGCCTGGGATCAGAGGTTAGAGGGCATGCGTCACGCATGCAAAGTGTTTCCGGGGCGGTGGCGCGGCCGCCCGCTCGTAACCTGCGCAGGCCCGGCGGGGAATGGGATACTGGCGGGGTGACGCCGGAGGATCTCGCCCACCTGCGCCGGGCCCGCGACCTGATGGACCGCGACTACGCCAAGCCGCTGGATGTGCCGACGATGGCGCGGCGGGCGCTGATGTCCCCGTCGCACTTCTCCCGGCAGTTCCGCGCCGCGTACGGCGAGACCCCTTACAGCTACCTGATGACCCGGCGGATCGAGCGGGCCATGGCGCTGCTGCGCCGTGGCGACCTGTCGGTGACCGACGTGTGCATGGAGGTCGGCTGTACCTCGCTCGGGTCGTTCAGCGCCCGGTTCACCGAGATCGTGGGAGAGACCCCGAGCGCCTACCGGGCCCGGTGCCACGACGCGGCCGCCATGGTTCCCGCGTGCGTGGCCAAGGACTGGACCAGACCGAGCAGGATCAAAGAAGCGCAGGCCAGCGGACCTGCGTAGCGTCGTCGGTATGGAAATCAAGATCTCACACAGCTTCATCACCGTCGACGACCAGGACAAGGCGCTGGCCTTCTACCGCGACGCCCTCGGGCTCGTGGTCAACACCGACGCGCCGCTCGGCCCCTACCGCTGGCTGACCGTGAGCGCGCCCGGCAGTCCCGGCATGGAGATCGTGCTCGCCACCCCGGACATGGGCCACGGGCCCGACGACACCGAGTCACTGCGGATGCTGCTCGCCAAGGGCGCGCTGAACGGGGTGCTGTTCACCACCGACAACTGCGACGCCATGTTCGAGAAGGTCCGCGGCACCGGCGCCGAGGTGCTCCAGGAGCCCATCGACCAGCCCTACGGCGTCCGCGACTGCGCGTTCCGCGACCCCTCGGGCAACCACGTGCGGATCGGCTCGCCGATCCCGCCGCCCGCGTAGCGCCGCGGCAGTCACCCCGGACGGATGCGGGGGCGGCCGGAACCCCGGCCGCCCCCGCCTGGCCATGCCCCGCGTCCGCCGGTGTCAGCGGCGGTAGGCCCCGGCGCCCGGGGTGAACGAGACCCCGGGCAGCACCTGGCCGTACCCCGCCGTCTGCATGGTCTGGAAGCTCTCCCCGGCACCCAGTACCGCCACCGCGGCCAGGGCAACCGCGCCAATTCCGGTGCGCGTGGCGGAATCGCCTTCCTGGCTGATGTGCTGCCGCCCATCACACCCCCGGCCCAGCCCTGGGACAAGGTTGCGGGGTTGTCGGCCGAAGGGGCGCGTGAACACTGTTTCATGAACTAATGTTCATGAAATAGTGTTCACGATGTGCTGCCGGGGGACCGGGGCCGAGGGAGGCGGGATGACAGAGGTCGAGGTCCGCGACCTGACCAAGACGTTCGGGCGGGTCACCGCGGTGCGCGGGATGTCCTTCACCGCCCCGGCCGGGCAGGTGACCGGTTTCCTCGGGCCCAACGGCTCGGGGAAGACCACCACCCTGCGCATCGCGCTCGGCCTGGTCCGGGCCGACGCGGGAGCCGCGCTGATCGGGGGTGTTCCGTACGGCCGCCTGGCCCAGCCGCGCCGGGTGGCCGGCGCGATGCTGGAGGCGGCCGGGTTTCACCCCGGGCGGCCGGGCCCGGGATCACCTGCGGATCCTCGCCGACGCCGCGGACATCCCCGGCCGCCGGGTGGCGGAGGTACTGGAGCAGGTGGGCCTCGCCTCGTCCGCGCGGCGGCGGGTGCGCGAGTTCTCCCTCGGCATGCGGCAGCGGCTCGGCCTGGCCGCGGCGCTGCTCGGCGACCCGCCGGTACTGATCCTGGACGAACCGGCCAACGGGCTCGACCCGGGCGGCATCGCCTGGCTGCGCGGCCTGCTGCGCGGTCTCGCCGACGAGGGCCGGACCGTCATCGTGGCCAGTCACGTGCTCAGCGAGGTCGCCCAGACCGTCGATCAGGTGGTGATCGTCAGCTCCGGGCAGGTGCGGTTCGCGGGCCCGCTGGGCGAGATCGGCCCGACCAGCACCGCGCTGGAATCGGCGTTCCTCAAGCTCACCACCACGGCGGGCTGACCCGTGCGCCAGGAAACGCGGGCCCGGCCACCGCACGGGAGCAGCGGCGCCACTCGGCGCGCCCGCCCGGCCGCGGCCGGCCCGGCCTACTGTCAAGGAGACCCACCGTGTTGCCATTGATCCGCAGTGAGTTCCGCAAGCTCAGCACGGTACGCGGCCCGTGGCTGCTGCTGGCCGCGGGCCCGCTCCTCGTCGTCGCCGGGGTCACCGGCCTGGTCCAGTCCGGCGGCGACGTGCACGACCCCGCCGTCCAGGCCAAGGCGCTGGCGCACGTCGCGCTGGCCGCGCTGTTCACGCTGATCTTCGGCATCTTCGCCGTGGCCGGGGAGTACCGGCACGGCACGGTGACCGACACGTTCCTGTCCACCCCGCGCCGCGGCCGGGTGGTGGCCGCCAAGCTGGCCGTCTACGGAGCGGCCGGTGCCGCCGCCGGGCTGGTGTCGGCCGCGGCCGCGGTGGCGGCCACCGCCGCCTGGTGGGCGGCGAAGGGCGGCAGCTTCCATCTTTCCGCCGCCGGCTCGCTGCGCACCCTCGCCGGCGGCGTCGCGGTCAACGTCGCGTTCGCCGCGATCGGCGTGGGCGTAGGTGCGCTGCTGCGCAACCTCGCCCTGGCCATCGCCGCCGCGCTCGCCTGGATCGCCCTGGTGGAGGGCGTGGCCGGGCAGCTCGTTGGCGCGAACCTGGCGCGCTGGCTGCCATTCAGTGCGAGCGAGGGCCTGGGCCGGGTGAACATGATCGGCCCGGCCCGCCCCCTCCCGCAATGGGGCGGCGGGCTGGTGCTCGCCGGGTACGCCATCGCGTTCGCCGCCGCCGCGATGGTCACTACACTCAGGCGCGATGTCACCTAGGAAGCCCGCCGTGCTGCGCGACGACAGCGGCCAGAACCTGCGCGACTACCTGATCGAGACCGCCGCCCGGCTGATCGACCAGCGGGGCAGCGCGGGCCTGGCCGTGCGGGACATCGCCCGCGAGGCCAAGGTGGCCGACGGCGTGCTCTACAACTACTTCGAGGACAAGGAAGACCTGCTTGTCCACGCGCTGCTGGCTCATGTCGGCAACGTCATGGCCAGCGCGCCGCGGCTGCTGCCGCGGCCGGGGGAGGGCACCGTCGCGGAGAACCTGCGCGTGTTCATCGACGGTGGCGTCGCGATCCTGCTCCGGGTGACGCCGGCCTTCGCCGGGCTGATGTCCCAGCCGAAGGTGCTCGCCCGGTTCCACACGATGGTCGGCGGTGACGCGGCGTTCGACCCGGCCGCCGGGGAGGCCGGCGCTGCCCCGGCAGAGGCCGCCGCCGGGGAGGCTGGCGAGTCCGTGGCGGACGCCGCGGGAGCGGCGGGCGGCGGCGGGGGAACCGCGCGGGTCGCCGGGGAAGGCGTGGCCGGGGACAGCGACGCTGGGGCCCGGCCCGGTCAGGACGGCGACGGCCGTGGTGAGCCCCGCGGGCTGCCCGACCTGCTGACCGCATACCTGGCGGGGGAGCAGCGCCTCGGCCGGATCGACGCGGCCGCCGACATCGACGCCGTGGCGTCCCTGATCGTCGGCGCGATGCACGGCCAGATCCTGCCCCGGGTGCTGTTCGCCCCGCCGGGTACCCCGGTCAGCGTTCCCCCTGGCCTGTCCGCCCGGCTCACCCGGGTCGTCCTCGAAGGCATCGCCCCGGGAGCCCGGCGCGCGTAGCCGTCACGGGTGCGGTGCGGTGGCCGCAGCGCGATGATGGCCGGATGGACTACGAGGTGCGTCTTGCCGATGTCGAATCCCGCCCGACCGCCGTCGTTGCCGCCACACAACGTGGCAGGACTTCCCCGCGCTGTGGGGACAGCTTCTTGGTGAGGTATGGGACTGCCTGCGCGCGGGCGGGATCCACCGGGGATGCCGCAACATCATGCTCTACCTCGACGGCGTGCCGAACGTGGAGGTCGGCGTCCTGCTCGGCCAGCCGTGCCCGCTCACCGGCCGCGTGGTGGCGTCCGCGCTGCCCGCGGGCACCGCGGCCATGACCGTCCATCGTGGCCCCTTCGGGGACCTGGGCGCGGCCCATGACGCCGTGGCCGGCTGGTGCGCCGCACAGGGGCACCGGCCGAGTGGCACCCGCTGGGAAATCTACGGGCCGCACAACGACGACCCGGCTCAGCAGTGGACGGAGGTCTACTGGCTGCTCTCCTGACGGCCGGAGCCGTCACGGGGCGGCGGGCTACTGGCCGCCGCCGGGTTCCAGCACGAACACCGGGATCTGGCGCGCGGTCTTCTGCTGGTACTCGGCGTAGGGCGGGTAGGCGGCCACCGCGCGCTCCCACCACTGTGCCCGCTCGTCGCCGCTGACCTCCCGGGCGACCATGTCCATCCGGTCCGCGCCGTCCTGGAGCTGCACGGACGGATTCGCCCGGAAGTTGTAGTACCACAGCGGATGGGTGGGCGCGCCGCCCTGGGACGCGACCGCCGCGTACCGGCCGTCGTGCTCGACCCGCATCACCGGGGTCTTGCGCACCTTGCCGCTGCGCGCACCGCGGTTGGTGATGATCACCACGGCCAGCCCGGTATCACCCAGCGTGGTGCCCTGCGTCCCGCCGGAACCCTCGTACAGCTTGACCTGATCCCGGACCCAGGACCGCGGGCTCGGCTCGTACTCTTGCTCGTCTGGCATAGCGCTAGTCAAGCACCCGGGCGTGAGCCCGTGGGGGGCAGGTGGCCGCGTGAGACCATGAATCGTCTCCGGCGGGCGGACCAGCGACGCAGCCCGCCAGGCTGACGGAGGGAGGCAGGTCCATGACCACGATGGCCCTGGCCCTGGCCGAGTGGGCGGACGGTTTCCGCCCCGGCCCCGGCGACCTGGAACTGGCCGGCCGGTCGCTGCGGGACACGGTCGCGGTGGCCCTGGCCGCCACCGGCCACCCGGTCACCCGGCTGGCCGCCGGGCTGCCCGACGGCGCCCGGTGGGCCGTCGCCGCCCACGTGCTGGACTTCGACGACCTGCACATGGAATCCACGACGCACATCAGCGCGCTGTGCGTGCCGGCCGCGCTGGCCACCGGCGGCGGTGCCCGGGCCTACCTCGCCGCGGCGGGGGTGATGGCACGGCTCGGCACCGCGCTCGGCTGGCCGCACTACTCCGCGGGCTGGCACGCGACCTGCACCGCCGGTGCGCCGGCCTGCGCGGCCGGGGCCGCGGTCGCGCTCGGGCTTGACCCCGGCCAGATCGCCACCGCCATCGCCCTGGCGATTCCCGGGGCCGGCGGGGTGCAGCGGGCGTTCGGCACCGATGCCAAGTCGCTGCAGGCCGGGTTCGCCGTCGATGCCGGGATCCGGGCGGCGCTGCTGGCCGCCGCGGGCGCGCAGGCCGACTGGTCGGCGCTGGAGGCGTGGCTGGCCCTGGTCGGCGGCGATCCGGCCGCACTCGACCTGGGCGCGGGCGGCCTGGCCGGGCCGGCGATCCCCGGCGGGCTGGCCATCAAGATCTACCCGTGCTGCTACGCGCTGCAGCGCCCGATCAGCGCGCTCGCCGAACTGGCGGGCGGCGGGCTGGACCCGCGGGCGGTGCGCCGCATCGTGGTGCGCACCCCCGAGGCGACCGTGGCCCCGCTGATCCATCACCGGCCGGACACCGGGCTGCAGGGCAAGTTCAGCCTCGAATACGCGTGCGCCGCCGCGCTGCTCGACCCGCATCCGGGGTTCGCCAGCTTCACCGACGAGGCGGTCCGCCGGCCAGAAGCCCGCCGCCTGGCCGGGCTGGTGGAGACCGAGCTCACCCCGGGCGGGTCCTGGCTGCTCGACGGTGAACTGGCGGCCGAGGTGCACACCGGCGGCGACGTGCTGCGGGTCAAGCAGCAGTTCCCCCCGGGAGCGCCGCGGCGGCCGCCCGCGGCGGCGGAACTGCACGCCAAGCTCGGCGACTGCGTGGCCGGGCTCGGCGCCGACGCCATCGTCCTGGACCTGGCAGAACGCCGCGCAGGTGCTGGCGCGGTACCTGCCCGCGGACGGCCGCCGGTGAGCCCGGAACAGGCCAGCCCGGGGCAGGCCAGCCCCGGTTCAGACGGCTCCCCGCCGGACGGCAGCGGCCCCGGAACGGGACAGCCGCTGGCGGGCCTCACGGTCGTCACGCTGGAACAGGCGGTGGCCGCGCCGTTCGCCACCCGCCAGCTCGCCGACCTCGGCGCCCGGGTGATCAAGGTCGAGCGCCCCGGCACCGGGGACTTCGCCCGCGGCTTCGACACCACGGTGCACGGCCAGGCGAGCTACTTCGTCTGGCTGAACCGCGGCAAGGAGAGCATCGAGCTCGACGTCAAGAGCGCCGACGGCAGGGACGTGCTGGCCGCCCTGGCCGGCCGCGCCGACGTCCTGGTGCAGAACCTGGCGCCCGGGGCGGCCGAGCGCCTCGGGCTGGGCGCGGCGGAGCTGCGCGAGCGCCACCCGCGGCTGATCGTCTGCTCGATCTCCGGGTACGGCGCGGACGGCCCCTACCGGCACAAGAAGGCCTACGACCTGCTGGTCCAGTGCGAGACGGGGCTGGTGTCGGTCACCGGCACCCCGGAGCAGCCGGCCAAGGTCGCGATCTCGGTCGCCGACATCGCCGCCGGGATGTACGCCTACACCGGGGTGCTGACCGCCCTGTACCAGCGGGAGCGCACCGGCCAGGGGGCCGCCATCGAGGTGGCGATGCTGGACGCGCTCGGCGAATGGATGAGCCAGCCCGTCTACTTCAGCGTGTACGGGGACCGGCCGGTCCGGCGGACCGGGGCCAGGCACGCGTCCATCGCCCCCTACGGCCCGTACGCCACCGCCGGTGGCGAGCAGGTGTTCCTCGGCCTGCAGAACGACCGGGAGTGGGCGGTGCTGTGCGAGAAGATCCTGCACCGGCCGGACCTGGTCACCGACGGCCGGTTCCGGACCAACCCGGACAGGGTCGCGCACGACCCGGAGCTGACCGTGCTCCTCGAAGACGCGTTCGCCGCCATCGGCGCCGGCCAGCTCACGGCCGCGCTGGACGAGGCGGGCATCGCCTGCGCGCGGCTGCGCTCACCGGCGGAGTTCGCCGCGCATCCGCAGCTCGCCGCCAGGGACCGGTGGCGCGAGGTGGACACGCCTGGCGGGCCGGTGCGCGCGCTGCTCCCGCCGGTGATCATGGCGGGCAGCCAGCCGGTGATGGGGGCGGTCCCGGCGCTCGGCGAGCACACCGCCGCCATCCGTGCCGAGCTGGGCTTCCCGCCCGCCTGATCCGCCCGGACGCTAGCCGAGCGGTGCGACCCACCCCGGCCTGCCGGCGACCTCGGCCAGCCACGGCGGCTCGGCCCCGACGCGCGTGCAGGTCAGCGAGGCGACCTCGGCGGCCGCCCGGAGCGCGGCGCAGACCGGCCCGGGCCGGCGCAGATCGGTCCGGGCCAGCCCACTGGCCGACCACCAGGCGAGGAACGCCCCGCCGAAGGCATCCCCGGCGCCGACCGTGTCCGCCACCGGGACGGCGGGCACCTCGGCGCTGAGCACCTCGCCCGGCAGGAACGCCCGGGCCGGGTGCGGGCCGTCGGTCAGCAGTACCAGCGCGGGCCCCTGGCCGAGCAGCCCGGCGGCCGCGGCCGCGGCGGGGGTGCCGGGGCTGAGGTAGTCCAGGTCTTCCACGCTGACCTTGACCACGTCGGCGCGGCGCAGGATCCGGGCCAGCCGGTCCAGGTACGCCCGGCGGTCCGGGATCGCGACCGGCCAGGCAGTTCGGGTCGATCATCAGCAGCGCGGCCGGCGGCAGGTCGCTGGCGACCAGGCGGTCGATGCTGGTGGCGATGGGCTCGGCGGCCAGCGCCAGGCCGCCCGCGTGCAGCGCCGTCACGCCGCGGGGCAGCGCCCCGGCGAGGGCCGGGTACTCCAGTTCGGTGGCGGAGGTGCCGTCCAGGTAGAAGCGGTACGCCGCCGACCCGTCCGGGCCGATCTCGGCGAGGGCGAGCGTGGTGGGCTGGCGGGCAGGCTCGGGCAGCGCCAGCGTCACGCCGTCGGCGTCCAGGCTGGCCCGCAGCAGCAGGCCGAACCGGTCCGCCGACAGCCGTCCCAGGAACACCGGTGACCGGCCGAGCCGGCCGATGGTCCTGGCGGTGTTGAACGGGCCGCCGCCCGGCCGCGCGACGAGGTGGCCGTCCTGGCCGGCGACGATGTCGATCAGCGCCTCGCCGGTGACGGCGATCACCGGGGCACGCGCCCGCAGGCGGCCGGCCCGGTCACGGCCGGATGTGCCATTTGATCCCCTGGCCGGCCCGCACCCGGTCCACCGCGGTGCCGAACCCGGCCAGCGGCAGCGGCTCGGCGAGCAGGGCCCGCGGATCCACCGCCCCGCTGCCGAGCAGGTCCACGGCCGCGCCGAAGCTGCGCAGCACGGCCATCGAGCCGACGATGGTGAGCTCGTCGTTGTAGAGGCGGAACGGCGAGACCCCGATGGCCGCCTGCGCCGGTGCCACCCCGAAGACCAGCATCCGCCCGCCCCGGTCGAGCAGGCCGATCGCGGCCTCGATCGCCGCGGGCACGCCGGTCGCGTCCACCGCGGCGTCGTAACGCTCCCCGGCGAGCGCGCCCGCGTCGCCGGCCGTGTGAGCGGCGCCCAGCGCACGGGCGACCTCCAGCCGCCCGGGGATCCGGTCCACCACGGTCACCGGCCCCGCCCCGGCCCGCAGCAGCAACTGCAGCAGGAGCAGCCCCATCGTCCCGGCGCCGGTCAGCACCACGGAACTGCCCAGCACCGGGCCCAGGCGGCGCAGGCCGTGCACCGCGCAGGACAGCGGCTCGGCCATCGCCCCGTACTGCCCGTCCAGGTGGCCGGGCAGCAGGTAGGCGCTGACCGCCGGGACCGCGACGTATTCGGCGAACGCGCCGTCCACCGTGTCGCCGATCGCCCCCCAGTTCTCGCAGAGGTTGCCCCGCCCGGCCCGGCACCGCCGGCAGCGGCCGCAGAACAGCGACGGGTCCACCGCGACCCGGGCACCTTCGGTGAGGTCGGGCGCGGCCTGCGCACCCCGGGCCACCACGATCCCGGCGAACTCGTGCCCGGGCGTGATCGGATACGGGGTCGGCGGGAACTCGCCCGCCAGGATGTGCAGGTCCGTGCCGCAGATGCCGCAGCACTCCACCTGGACGACTATCTCCGCGGGCCGGGGCGCGGGATCGGGCACCTCGGCGACCCGGAACGCGCCGGGGCGGTCGAGCACGATGGCGCGCATCGATCCTCCGGGCTCAGGACCGCGGGCGCCACTGGGGCTTGCGCTTCTCCAGGAACGCGTGCATCCCCTCGCGCGCGTCCGGGAGCTGGCTGGTCGCGGCCATCACCTCGATGGCGTAGGCGTAGGCCTTCGGCTGGTCCAGGTCGATCTGGGCGTACAGCGCCTGCTTGCCGATGCCCTTGCTCTCCGCGGACCCGCGGGTCACCCGCTCCAGCAGGTCCGCCGTGGCCGAGTCGAGCTGCGCGGCCGGGACCACCGTATTGACCAGTCCCCAGTCCAGCGCGGTCCGCGCGTCGATGACGTCGCCGGACAGGGCCAGCTCGGCGGCCCGTTTCCGGCCGACGTTGCGGGCGATCGCCACCATCGGGGTGTGGCAGAACCAGCCGCCCTTGCCGCCCGGCGCCGCGAACCCCGCCTCCTCGCTGGCCACAGCCAGGTCGGCGGAGGCGACAAGCTGGCAGCCCGCCGCGGTGGCCAGGCCGTGCACCCGGGCCACCACCGGCTGGGGGACCTGCTGCATCAGCGTCATCAGGTCGGTGCAGGTGACCAGCAGCGCGCGGACCCCGGACAGGTCCGCCCCGGCGACGTCGGCGAAGTCGTGCCCGGCACTGAACACCGGGCCGTTGCCCGCCAGCACGATGCCGAGCGCATCGGAGTCCCCGGCGTCGGAGAACGCCCGGATCAGCTCGCGCATGTGGTCCAGCGACAGCGCGTTGCGCCGCTGCGGCCGGTTCATCGTGATCGTGACGAAGTCGCCCGACCGCTCGACGAGGATGTGCTCGAACCCCATCACGCTCTCCTTCTCCCTGCTTGGCAGCCTACGCTGTGGGGGTGCAATTCACCGCAGACCACGAGGCGTTCCGGCAGGCGGCACGGGGCGTGCTGGAGCGCGAGGTCACCCCGTACGCCGACGAGTGGGAACAGGCCGGTATCTTCCCCGCGCACGAGCTGTTCAAGGCGCTCGGCACCGCCGGGCTGCTGGGCCTGGAGTACGGCCCGGCCTACGGCGGCCAGGGCGCGGACCACTCCTACACGGTGGTCCTCGGCGAGGAACTCGGCCGGATGGGCTGCGCCGGCGTCGCGATGGCGATCGCCGTGCAGAACGACATGGCCACACCGTCGCTGCACAGCCACGGCAGCGAGGAGCTGAAGCAGCGCTACCTGGCCCCGGCGCTGCGCGGCGAACTGGTCGCCGCGATCGCGGTGACCGAGCCCAACGCCGGCTCGGACGTGGCCGGCATCAGGACCCGCGCGGAACGCGACGGCGACGACTGGGTGATCAACGGGTCGAAGCTGTACATCACCAACGGCACCCAGGCGGACTGGCTGTGCCTGCTCGCCCGGACGTCCGGCGAGGGTGGCTACCGGGGCATGTCGCAGATCGTGTTCCCGACCGTCCACTCCGGGCTTCTCGGTCAGCCGCAAGCTGCGCAAGCTCGGCAACAAGTCCTCGGACACGGCCGAGCTGTCGTTCACCGACGCGCGGGTACCGGTGCGCAACACGATCGGCGAGATCGGCCGGGGCTTCCAGCAGCAGATGACCCAGTTCCAGAACGAGCGCATGATCGCCGCGTACATGGCCGTGGGCGGGATGGAGCGGGCGCTGGCCCTGACGGCCGCCTACCTGCGCGACCGGCAGACCTTCGGCGCACCGCTGCTGTCCCGGCAGTACGTCCAGTTCCGGCTCGCCGAACTGGCCGCCGACCTGGACACCCTCAAGCACTACAACTACGCCTGTGCCGAGGCCTACCTGGCCGGCCAGGACACCACCCGGTTCGCGACCATCGCCAAGCTCAAGGCCGGGCGGCTGCACCGCGAGATCGCCGACACCTGCCTGCAGTTCCACGGCGGCTTCGGCTACATGGAGGAGAGCTGGGTGTCGCGCTACTTCCGGGACAGCAGGCTGATGTCCATCGGCGGCGGGTCCGACGAGGTGATGCTGTCAGATCCTGGCCCGCCTCGACGGCTTCACCGGCTGAGCCGATGCCCGCACCGATCCTGCCCACCGCCGTCGACCCCGGCGACGCGGCGTTCCAGGCCAACCGGGACGGGATGCTCGGCCTGCTCGGCGAGATCGACGGCCTGCTCCGGCAGGCCTCGCTCGGCGGCGGGGAGCGCGCCATCGCGCGGCACCGGGGCCGCGGCAAGCTGCTGATCCGCGAGCGCATCGCGCTGCTCCTCGATCCGGACAGCCCGTTCCTCGAGATCAGCCCGCTGGCCGGCCACCAGACCAACTACAACGTCGGCGGCGGCATGGTGCTCGGCATCGGCGTGGTCGAGGGCACCGAGTGCGTGATCATCGGCAACGACCCGACCGACCTCGGCGGGGCCATGACCATGGTCAGCATCCGCAAGCTGATGCGCGCCCTGGAGATCGCCAGGGACAACCGGATGCCTTTCATCCAGTTCGTCGAATCGGCGGGCGGTGACCTGCGCGGCGGCGGCTCCGGCGAGGACCCGGACGCGGCGATGCGGCGCAACCTCACCCATTTCGCCGAGAGCGGCCGGATGTTCCACGACATCACCGAACTGTCCGCCCGCGGCATCCCCACGGTCTCGGTGGTGTTCGGCTCCTCCACCGCGGGCGGGGCCTACCAGCCGGGCCTGGCCGACTACAACATCTTCGTCCGCGGTGGCGCCAAGGTGTTCCTCGGCGGCCCGCCGCTGGTGAAGGTCGCCACCGGCGAGGACTCCGGCGACGAGGAACTCGGCGGTGCGCAGATGCACGCCACCGACAGCGGCCTCGCCGACTACCTGGCCGAGGACGAGCACCACGCGATCGCGATGGCCCGGGACGTGGTGGCCCACCTGCACTGGCGCAAGCAGGGCCCGGGCCCGGTCACCGCGGCCCCGGAGCCGCCGCGCTACGACCCCGGGGAACTGCTCGGGCTGATGCCGCTGGACCTGCGCGCCGCGGTCGACGCCCGCGAGGTCATCGCGCGCGTGGTCGACGGCAGCCGGTTCGAAGAGTTCAAGATGCGTTACGGACAGACGCTGGTGACCGGATGGGCCCAGGTGCACGGTTTTCCCGTGGGAATCCTGGCCAACAACGGGGTGCTGTTCTCCGACTCGTCCCAGAAGGCGGCCCAGTTCATCCAGCTGTGCAACCAGACCGGCACCCCGCTGGTGTTCCTCCAGCACATCACCGGGTACATGGTCGGCCGCGACTACGAGCGCGGCGGCATCGTCAAGCACGGCAGCCAGATGATCAACGCCCTGTCCAACTCCACCGTCCCGCACGTGACGGTCATCCTGGGGGCCAGCTACGGGGCCGGGAACTACGGCATGGGCGGGCGGGCGTTCGACACCCGGTTCGTGTTCCTCTGGCCGACCGCCAAGATCGCGATCATGGGACCCAAGCAGATGGCCGGGGTGATGTCGATCGTCCGCCGCGAGCGGGCCGCGCGGCGCGGCGAGGAGGTCAGCGAGGAGACCGAGGCCGCCATCACCGCCGCCGTGGAGCACTACGCCGAGGCCGGGTCGCTCGCCCTGTACGCCACCGGCCGGGTCGCCGACGACGGCATCATCGACCCCAGGGACACCCGGACGGTGCTCGCCATGGCGCTGTCCGCGTGCCACAGCGGCCCGGTGCAAGGGGCCCGCGGGTACGGGGTGTTCCGGCTGTGATCACCACGCTGCTCGTCGCGAACCGGGGCGAGATCGCCCGCCGGATCTTCAGGACCGCCGCCGCGATGGGGATCGGCACGGTCGCCGTGTACGCCGAGGGCGACGCCGCCGCGCCGTTCGTGACCGAGGCGGACCGGGCGGTGGCCCTGCCCGGGCGCACCGCCGCGCGAGACCTACCTGAACATCGGCGCGCTGCTGGCCGCGGCGGCGGCCGCGGGAGCCGACGCGGTCCACCCCGGCTACGGGTTCCTCTCCGAGCGGGCCGGCTTCGCCAGCGCCGTGACCGCCGCCGGGCTGACCTGGGTCGGCCCGCCCGCCGAGGTCATCGAGGTGATGGGCGACAAGCTCGCCGCCAAGCGGCTGCTGGACGGCGTCGGCGTGCCGGTGCTGGAGTCCTGGGAGGTCGCCGGCGACGACCCTGCCCGACCTGTCCGGCGTCCCGTTCCCGCTGATCGTCAAGGCCGCGATGGGCGGCGGCGGCAAGGGCATGCGGGTCGTCCGCGGGCACGGCGAACTGGCCGAGGCGGTGGCGGCCGCGCGGCGCGAGGCGGCCGCCGCGTTCGGCGACGGCACGGTGTTCGTCGAGCGGTACATCACCGAGGCCCGGCACGTGGAGATCCAGGTGCTCGCGGACGGCCACGGCGGGCTGGTGCACTGCTTCGAGCGGGAGTGCTCGATCCAGCGGCGGCATCAGAAGATCATCGAGGAGTGCCCCTCGCCCGCGGTGGATCCCGGCCTGCGGGAGCGGATGGGCGCCGCCGCGCTGGCCGCCGCCAAGGCCGTCGGGTACGTCGGTGCGGGCACCGTCGAGTTCGTCCTGGAACCGTCGGGCGAGTTCTGGTTCCTGGAGGTCAACACCCGGCTGCAGGTGGAGCACCCGGTCACCGAGGCGGTCACCGGGATCGACCTGGTCCGCGAGCAGCTTCTGGTGGCCCAGGGCCTGCCGCTGTCGGTCACCCAGGACGGCCTGGCGATCAACGGCCACGCGATCGAGGCCCGGCTGTACGCCGAGGACCCCGCCGCCGGCTTCCTGCCCGCCACCGGGACCCTGGCGGACTGGAGCCCGGCCGCGGCCCCGCCGTGCCGCTGGGACGCCGGGGTGGCGGCGGGCAGCGTGGTCGGGGTCGAGTTCGACCCGATGCTGGCCAAGGTCATCGCGCACGCGCCGGCCCGGGGCGAGGCCGCGCTCGCCCTGGCCCTGGCCCTGCAGCGCAGCCGGATCCGGGGTGTCACCACCAACCGGGACTTCCTCGTCGCCGCGCTGCGCCACCCGGACTTCCTGGCCGGCCGGACCACCACGTCGTTCATCGAGCGCAGCGGCGTCCCGCTGGCCCGGCGGCCGTCCCCGGCGGAACTGCGCACCGCGGCGATCGGCGCCGCGCTCGCCGCGCAGGCGGCCACCCGGGCCGCCGCCCCGGTGCTGGCCACGCTGCCCAGCGGCTGGCGCAACACCGTGATGCCACCGGAGCGGGCCGAGTACCGGCATGGCGCCGGCACCGTGGCGGTGCGCTACGCCCGGCAGCGTGACGGCCGGTTCGAAGTCACGGTCACCGGGGCGGGCCTGGATCCGGACGGTGCAGGCGAACCGGGGGCCATATCCGCCACTCCGGGCGCGCCTGACCCGCCTGCCTGCCTGGTCACGGTCCATCACGCGGGCGATGGCTGGATCGACTTCGACTGCGGCGGGCAGCGGCACCGGCTGCACGTGCTCGCCGCCGGGGACCAGGTGTGGGTCCAGGGGCCCGACGGCGACGTGGCGCTGACCGCCGTGCCGCGCTTCCCCGAGTCCGGGCGCGGCGAGGCGGTGGCCGGCGGCCTGGTCGCCCCGATGCCCGGCACGGTGCTCGCGGTGCACGTCGCCGACGGCGACGCCGTCGCGCAGGGCCAGCTCCTGATGATCGTGGAGGCGATGAAGATGGAGCACCGGATCACCGCGCCGGCCGCCGGGATCGTCAGCGAGGTCCGCGCCCATCCAGGTGACCAGGTCAGCGGCGGCGACCTGCTGGCCGTCCTGGACGAATCCCCATGACCGGGCCCGATTCGCATCGCGAACTGCAGCGGGTTCTACGGGGACCGGCTGGCCGCCGCGCGGGAGATGGTCGAGGGCGGCCCGATCGACGTGCTGACCGGCGACTGGCTCGCCGAGCTGACCATGCTGGTGCTGGCCAAGAATGCCTTCCGGGACAACGGCGCCGGGTACGCGCGGACGTTCGTGACCCAGATGGAACAGGTCATGGGCCACTGCCTGGACCGGGGGATCAAGGTGGTGTCGAACGCGGGCGGGCTGGCACCGCGGCGCTGCGCCGAGGCGGTCGCCGCGGTCGCGGCCAAGCTGGGCCTGGACCCGGTCATCGCCTACATCGAGGGCGACAACCTGGTGCCCCGGCTGGCCGAGCTGCGCGCCGCGGGCGCGGACCTCGCCAACCTCGACACCGGCGAGCCGCTCGGCGACCGCCCGGTCATCACCGCCAACGCCTACCTGGGCGGGTGGGGCATCGCCGAGGCCCTGGCGCGCGGCGCCGACATCGTCATCACCGGCCGGGTCACCGACGCCGCGCTGGCGCTGGGCCCGGCCGCGTGGCGCCACGGCTGGCGGCGGGACGACTGGGACGCGCTGGCCGGCGCCGTGGTGGCCGGGCACGTGATCGAGTGCGGGGCGCAGGCCACCGGCGGCAACTTCGCTTTCTTCACCGAGGTCCCCGGGCTCGAGCACCCCGGGTTCCCGATCGCCGAGGTGGCCGCCGACGGATCTCGTCGGTGATCACCAAGCATCCCGGGCACGGCGGGATGGTGTCGGTGGACACGGTCACCGCCCAGCTGCTCTACGAGATCGGCGGCCCCGCCTACCTGAACCCCGACGTCACGGCCAGCTTCGACAGCATCCGCTCTGGCCGGCCGAAGGCCCGGACCGGGTGCGGATCTCCGGGGTGCGCGGGGACTCGCCGCCCGCCACGGCCAAGGTCGCGCTCAACTACCAGGGTGGCTGGCGGTCCACACTGACCCTGTACCTCACCGGCCTGGACATCGAGGCAAAAGGCCGCCCTGGTGGAGCGGGCGCTGTGGGCGGGCATCCCCGGCGGCCGGGACGCGTTCGAGGCGGTCGAGGTGTCCCTGCTGCGCACCGACAAGCCCGACCCGGTCGACCAACGCCGAGGCGATGGCCCAGCTCCGGATCACCGTCAAGGACCCCGACGAGCGCACGGTGGGCCGGGCCTTCGCCGCCCGGGTCACCGAGCTCGCGCTCGCCTCGTATCCCGGGCATGTTCGGGGACGGGCTCACCGGCGGGGCCCGCGCGTACGGGGTCTACTGGCCGACGGCGGTTCCCGGCGGAGCTGCGTTCGGCAAGAAGTGGTGATCGGCGCGGAACGGAACCGTCAGTCGAGCCGGCCCTGCCGCCGCAGCCCGCCGGTGGTGGCCGGCGGTGCCGGCCTTCGCGGCCGCCGCCGCGCCGGCCGGCGGGGCGGCGGTGCGGGCGCCGCTGGGCCGGGTGGCCGGGGCCCGGTCGGGGGACAAGGGCGGCAACGCCAACCTCGGCGTGTGGGCCCGCACCGACGCCGGGCTACGCGTGGCTGGCAGGCTTCCTGACCACCGCCGCGGCTGAAGGAACTGCTGCCGGAGACCGCGCCGCTGCCGGTGGAGCGGTACGAGCTGCCGAACCTCCGGGCGCTCAACTTCGTCATCGTCGGGCCTGCTCGGCGAGGGTGTGGCGGCCAGCAGCCGGCTGGACCCGCAGGCCAAGAGCCTCGGCGAGTGGCTGCGCGCCCGGGTCGTGGACATCCCGGCGGAACTGCTGCCATGATCCTCGCGGCCCATGCGCGGGGCCCCGCCATTATGATCATGGCGCTTTGGCTGCTCCGGCGGCCAGACCGTCATGATCACGATTCCGGGGCGGCCGGATTGCGTTGCAGGAGGTGAGTTCCGTGAGTGCAGAGACGGCGGTGCGGTACGCGGTGACCGGGGCGGTCGCGACGCTGACCATGGACCAGCCGCACAACCGCAACGCGCTGACGCCCGCGCTGATGGCCGGGCTCGCCGAGGGCCTCGAAAAGGCGCTGGCCGACGAGGCGGTCGGGGTCGTGGTGCTGACCAACGCCGGCCCGGCGTTCTGCGCGGGCGCCGACCTGTCCGGCGGCAGCCAGCCGCGGCGCGCCGAAACGCCGCGGCGGTGCCCGCCGGGACGGGCTGGCCGACCTGCTCGCCGCCATCCAGGACTCGCCCAAGCCCGTGGTGGCCCGGATCGCCGGGCACTGCATGGGCGGCGGCGTCGGGCTGGCCGCCGCCTGCGACATCTCGATCGCGGACGACGCGGCGCAGTTCGGCTTCACCGAGGTCCGCGTCGGCGTCGCACCGGCCATCATCTCGGTCGTCTGCCTGCCCAAGCTGCGGCGCGCGGACGCGCTGGAGCTGTTCCTGTCCGGCGAGCGGATCAGCGCCGCCCGGGCCGCCGAGGTCGGCCTGATCACCCGGGCCGTGCCCGCGGCGGACCTGGACGCCGAGGTCGAGGCGGTGGTGGCCAGGCTGCTGGCTGGCGGCCCGTCGGCCCTGGCCGCGGCGAAGCGGCTGGTCTACACGTCCCGGGCATGGACCGCGGAGGCGGCGTTCACCCGGACCACCGAGCTGTCCCAGGCCCTGTTCGCCTCGGCCGAGGCCGCCGAGGGGATGGCCGCCTTCCGGGAGAAGCGGCTCCCGTCCTGGGCCCCGCCCGCCCAGCCCTGAGCCGCACCGTTCCGGCGCGCGGAAATAACTTTCCGCAAGGTGTCCATCTCGGCCGACCGGCTTCGTCGTGGGGGTGACGACGATCCCGGCCGTTCCCGGGGCACGATCGAGGAGGACACCATGAACCCGAACTTCAACTGGGCGATCGTTGCCGAGCGGATGCAGGCCCTGCAGTCCGAGGCGGACGCACGGCGGCCCGCGCCCGGCACGCGGCTCGCATCCGGCGTGGCACCGCCCGCGCCCGGCTGGCCCGCCGTTCCCGCCGGGGGCTGGCGTTCACCCCGGTCGGCTCGGCGCGATAGCACCCGGGGCACCACCCGCGAAATCATGATCAAGGCGGTGGAGGAACAGTGAAGTACATGATGCTGGTCTGCGCCGCCGAGTCCGTCGAGCTGAGCCCCGAGGAGGAGGCGCAGGTCGGGCCCGGCGACCGAGGCCTGGGTCGAGGAGATGGGTGGCCGGGGCTCCGCCTGGAGGGCCATGAGCTGCGGCCGGTCAGCGACGCCACCACGGTCTCGGTACGCGGCGGCGAGCTGCTGATCTCCGACGGCCCGTTCGCCGAGACCAAGGAGCAGATCGCCGGCGTACGACATCATCGAGTGCGCCGACCTGGACGAGGCCATCGAGGTCGCGGCCAAGCACCCGGTCGCCCGCTTCGGGACGATCGAGGTGAGGCCGTTCTGGGCCGAGTGACCGACGCCGAGGCACGCCGGCGCGGCAGCGGCGGTCGCCGAGGCGTTCCGGCAGGAGTGGGGCCGGTCGTCGCCGCGCTGATCGGGATGACCGGCGACTGGGACCTGGCCGAGGAGTGCGCGCAGGACGCTTTCGCGCAGGCACTGAAGACCTGGCCGCGCGACGGCGTCCCGCGCCGCCCCGGTGCCTGGCTGACCACAGTGGCGCGGAACCGCGCCCTGGACCGGCTCCGCCGCGGGGCCACCGAGACGGCCAGGCTGAGGGAGGCGGCTGCTTGTCCATTCCCGCCGACCCGGACTCAGACTACGGCGACAGCGGCATCGCCGACGACCGGCTGCGGCTGATCTTCACCTGCTGCCACCCGGCGCTGGCGCTGGAGGCCCGGGTCGCCCTGACGCTGCGCACGCTGGCCGGGCTGACCACCGCGGAGATCGCCCGGGCGTTCCTGGTCCCGGAGCAGACCATGGCCAAGCGCCTGGTCCGGGCCAAGCACAAGATCCGCGACGCGGCCATCCCCTACCGGGTTCCGCCCGCGCACCTGCTGCCGGACCGGACGGCCGGCGTCCTGGCCGTGCTGTACCTGCTGTTCAACGAGGGCTACTCGGCCAGCGCGGGCGCCGACCTGGTGCGCCAGGGCCTGTGCGCGGAGGCCATCCGGCTGGCCCGTGCGCTGAGCCAGCTCATGCCCGACGAGCCCGAGGCGCTCGGCCTGCTGGCGCTGATGCTACTTCCACGACGCCCGGCGGGCCGACCCGGCTCGACGCCGCGGGCGACCTGGTCCTGCTGGCGGACCAGGACCGGTCCCGCTGGGACGCCGGTGAGATCGAGGAGGGCACCGGGGCCCTGGACGCGGCCCTGCGGCGCGGCCCGGCCGGGCCCTACCAGCTGCAGGCGGCCATCGCCGCGTGCCACGCCACCGCCGCCGATGCCGCGGACACCGACTGGGCGGAGATCGCCGCCGCTCTACGGCGGCTCGTGCGGCTGGTGCCGTCCCCGGTGGTCGAGCTGAACCGGGCGGTCGCCGTGGCCATGGCCGACGGCCCGGCCGCGGGCCTGGACCTGGTGGCCGCGCTGGACGCCTCCGGCGCGCTGCGCGGCTATCACCTGCTGTCCGCCACCCGGGCGGACCTGCTGCTGCGCCTCGGCCGCCGGGACGAGGCCGCCGCCAGCTACCGCGAGGCGCTGGCGGAGGCGGGCACCGACTCCGAGCGCCGCTTCCTCACCCGCCGCCTCGCCGAACTCCAGGCCCAGGACTAGCGCCTGGCATGCTAGCTTGGCATGATGCCAAGGGACGGGCATCCGAAGAAAGAGGTTGCCGAGGCGTTACGGCGTGCACGGCAGGCGGGCCTAACCGTCTCGGAGATTCACCGGGGCCACCGCTGGGTGAGGTCCGATGCTTATGCGGCCTAGCGTTCGCGGTGTGGTCCACGCCGCGCAACCCCGGTGTGCATGCCAAGCAGGTCATGCGGTTCGTAGCGGTCCACGCTGACCACATGGGAAAGGAGGGCTCGTCGTGACGTCGTATCAATTCCGGGTCCGGCTCGACCGCGAGCCCACTGAGCCGGAGATCGAAGAGCTGGGCGTCGTCTGCGACGACGCCGGGCTCAGTTACGGCAACGGCATGGCGGAACTCGATTTTGACCGGGAGGCTCCGTCTTTCGCCGACGCGGTCTTTTCTGCGATCACTGACGTGGAGACCCGTACCGGACTGCGCGTCACCGCTATCGAGGCCGACCCGTTGATGTCGGTGCTGGACATCGCCGAGCGGAGCGGGCGCAGCCGGGAGGCCGTACGTCAGGCCATCAGCGGGCAGCGGGCCCGGCGTTTCCCACCGCCAGTCAATGGCCCTGAAGCTCGGCACCGGCTCTGGCGCTGGAGCGAGGTCGCCGCGTTCTACGGTGTCGATGACGACCGCACGCGGCAGGCCGCCCGGGTGGCCGACGCGTTCAACGGATGGCTGGCGCTCCGCCGCTCGGTGCCCGGCCTCGCACCTACGGCCGACGCGGTCGCCGAAGCGGTGCGTGCGGCCTGACCTGGGTGCTACCTATCGCCGAGCAGCATCAGGGCCAGCAGGTCGAAACACACGTGCGCGGCCGCCACGGCGGTCATCTCGGCGTGGTCATAGGCGGGGGACACCTCGACGACGTCGGCGCCGACCACCGGGATCCCGGCCAGGCCGCGCAGGATGCCGAGCAGTTCCCGTGAGGTGAGGCCGCCCGCCTCCGGGGTCCCGGTCCCGGGCGCGTGCGCCGGGTCGAGCACGTCGATGTCGATGGAGATGTACAGCGGGCGGTCCCCGGCGCGCTCGCGGATCCGCGCCACGGCGCCGTCGATGCCGATGCGCTCGATCTCCATCGCGTGCACGATGGCGAACCCGAGTTCGGCGTCCTCGGCCAGGTCGCGCTGGGCGTAGAGCGGCCCGCGGATGCCCACGTGCATGCTGTGCCCCTCGGCGAACAGGCCCTCCTCCGCGGCGCGGCGGAACGGGGTGCCGTGGGTCAGCGGTGCCCCGAAATAGGTCTGCCAGGTGTCCAGGTGCGCGTCGAAGTGCACCAGCGCGGGCGGGCCGAACCGCTCCCGGGTCGCCCGCAGCAGCGGGTAGGCGATGGTGTGGTCACCGCCGATGGCCAGCAGGTGGCCGGCCCCGTCCAGCAGTTCTGCCGCCGCGGCCTCGATCTGGGTCACCGCCTCGGCGATGTTGAACGGGTTGCAGGCGATGTCGCCGGCGTCGGCGACCTGCTGCCCGGCCAGCGGGGACACCTGCAGGGCCGGATGCCAGGGGCGCAGCAGCCGGGAACCCTGGCGCACCGCGCTGGGGCCGAACCTGGCCCCCGGCCGGTAGGAGGTGCCGCTGTCGAACGGGACGCCGGCGACCGCCACGTCGCACCGGCTGACCTCGGTGCGCCAGGGGAGCAGCGCGAAGGTCGGCGGCCCGGCGTAGCGCGGCGTCCGGCTCGCGTCGATGGGCCCGCGTACCGCTTCGCCCGGCCCGTCCGCCGGTTCGGTCACCCGGCGCCCCCCGGCCGCTCGCCGCTCCCGTTCACCTGGCGTCCTCCGTGATGTACTCCGGCCCGGCGGTCGCGGCGCGCTGCAGTGCGGCCGGGCGCCGGGCGTAGACGATGGCCGTCGCCACCACGGCGACGAGCACGATGGCCAGTATCCAGGCCCAGAACACGTTGGCCGGCGGCGGCTGGCTCGGCTGGACGAACTCATACACGCCGTAGACCAGCACGGCCGAGCCGATCAGCGGGATCAGCACGTGCTTGACCGGCCGGAACGCGGCCCGGTTGGTGGCGAGCACCCAGACCGGCAGCGCGATGTTCGCGATCAGGTAGACGACCAGGATCGGCACGGTCCCGATGCCCGCCTCGTCGGAGAAGATCGCCACCGCGTTGCCGTGCATGGCGAAGTACGGCACCACGACCAGCAGCACCAGCAGCCCCGTGTAGATGAACACCGACGCCCAGGGGACCTTGGTCCGCGACACCGCGGCCATCCGCGGCGGCAGCAGCCCGGCCCGTGCGCCGTTGAAGGTGATCCGGGTCTGCGAGTTGGCCGCGGCGATGAAGCAGCCGAACGAGCTGGTGAAGCCCACCAGCCCGATGAACCAGGTGAACCACGGGCTGAAGTGCCGGGACAGGTCGAGGAACGGCGTCGCCTCGGCGAAGCTGCCGAGGAAGTTGACCCCGGTCACCGAGCCCTTCCAGTCGGCGTACCCGGCCACCGCGGCCCAGCTGGACAGCACGTACAGGCCGGTGATGATCGCGACCGAGCTGAACACGGTGATCGGGATGTACCGCTTGGGATCCTTGGACTCCTCGGCCAGCGCGCCGGAGTTCTCCCAGCCGACGAAGCCGGAGACCGCCAGGGCGAAGGTGAGGCCGACCAGGCCGTGCAGGCCGCCGGGGGTGCCGCCGGCCGAGTGCAGCGGCGCCCCGAGATGGCCGTGGGCGCGCACGAACACCACCAGCGACAGCACGATCAGCCCGAGCGCCTCGCTGCAGAACATGATGAACGACGCACGGGCGGAGATGACCACGCCGCGCAGCAGCAGCGGCAGGGCCAGGGCCACGCCGCCGAGGGTGACCAGCAGCCAGCCGACGTTCCCCCAGCCGAACAGCGAGGACACCCAGGAGCCCATGAACACGACCACCGCGCCGACCGTGACCGGGTAACAGATGAGCAGCATGTAGTAGCTCACCCCGGCCAGCACCTGCCCGGTCTTCGGGGCCCGGGCCCCGATGCCGCGGCCGATGAAGGTGACGAACGAGCCCGCGCTCGGGATCGACCTGGAGAACTCCGACATCGTGTTCCCGGTCGCCAGGATCGCGATGCCGGCGATCAGGAACGCCCACGGCGCCATCGAGCCCATGGCGAAGACGACCAGCGTGATCGCCAGGAAGATGCCCTCCACCGGGGCCAGGTTGGCCAGCGTCGAGGAGATCGTGTCGAACAGGGAGAGCGCACCGCGGGCCAGCGCGGTCTGGGGCGGACCGGCCTGATCTTCGATAGTCGCCATCGCTGCCGTCCTCGCGGGGTAGTGGGGGTGAGTGCGGCGCGCCGGGCGCACGCTGCCCGGTCCGTCCTGGCCTGAGCCGGGCGATGATCTTTCCCAGGAGTATGGGCGCGGCGCCCCAGCCAGGCAACAGTGGTGCACACAAAACAAGCCCGTCCCTTTGGTGTGCACCACAAGCGAGGCTAGGCTGGGCCGCGTGCCGCAGGACGGTGTCATCCGGGTCGAGGACCTGCTGCGCTCCCCGGCGCTGCAGTTGCGGCTGATCGCCGGGGAGGGCGGCACGGCCAGGCGGGTGGCCTGGGCGCACGTCAGCGAGCTGGGCGATCCGACGCCCTGGCTGTTCGGGTCCGAGATGATCATGACGACGGGCATCGCGGTGCCCCGTGCCGCCGAGCGCCAGCGCGCCTACCTGGAGCGGCTCGACGACGCCGGGGTCGCCTGCCTGGCGCTGTCGGAGGGCCTGATGGTCCCGCCGCTGACCAGGGCATTCCTGGCCGCCGCCGATGAGCGTGGCTTCCCGGTGGTGGAGGTGCCCATCCCGGTGCCGTTCATGGCGATCTCCCAGGAGGTCGCCGCCGCCACCGCGGGTGACATGGGCCGCAGGCTCAACGCCCAGCTCCAGGTGTTCGGCGCGGTCCAGTGGCTCGCCGCGGGGAACCTGTCCGCACAGGAGATCTTCGCCCGGCTGGAGCGGCTGTCCGGGTACACGCTGTACGCGTGCACGATGCACCGGGGACCGCTGCTGGACGGGGTGCCGGTGCCGCCGCCGGAATGCGCGCACCTGATCCCCAGCGCGCCGAGCAGCCCGCCGACGGTGCCGGGGGGATACGTGCTGCCGGTCTCCGGGCCCCGCGGGACCGTGGGGTTCGTGCTCGCGCTCGAATCCCCGGACGCCGCCCCGGCGGGCGTGTCGGTGGTGCAGCACATCGCCACGGTGGCGGCGCTGCAACTGTCCATGCTGGCGCACGAGCGGGAGATGCTGCGCCGCGAGGGCGCGGAGACGCTGGCGGAGATGCTGCAGGGGGTGCTGGACCGGCCGGTGGTCGCCAGGAGGCTGGCCGCGAAGGGCTTCGCCGCCGCCGCCGGGCTGCTGCTGGCGGTGCTCCGGCCGCGCCGGGAAACGGCGGACGCGGACGCCGTGGCCGACGCGCTCGCCGATGCCGGGCTGCCGCACCTGATCCTGCGGCAGCAGGACGAACTCGTGGTGCTGGTGCACGACGACGGCCGGGCCCGGGCCGCGCTGACCGGCGCCCTCGCCGCCACGGTCGGGCTGAGCCGCCCGTTCCCGGCCGACGCGTCGCTGGCGGTGGCCCGCCGCGAGGCCCAGTGGGCCCTGGACCGCGCCGCGGAGGCGGGCCGGGACGTGGTCAGCTACGGCGACGACCGCACCGAGCGGTGGCTGACCAGCGACTCCGCCGACCTGCGCGCCCTGGTGGAGCAGGTGCTCGGCGCCGTGATCCGCTACGACGCGGCGCACGACGGTGACCTGGTCACCTCGGCCCGGGTCTGGCTGGAACACGACCGGCAGACCGAGCGGGCCGCCCGGGCGCTGCATATCCACCCGAACACGCTGCTCTACCGGATACGCCGGTTCGAGCAGGTCAGCGGCCGCTCGCTCGGCTCGACCGAGTCGCTGGCCGAGGTCTGGCTCGCGCTGCGGGCGACGGCTGCGGTCCCCGATGTCGCGCACCGGCCCGCCCCGGCTTAGGCTTCCCAGCATTCATAACGCTCGCCGGGCCGGGCCTGGCACCCCGTGGCCCCGCGCCGGGGAACCCAGCCGCCCGTGGGCTCCGTGGCGGGAGCGGCCCGGACCACGGCGCGGGCGATGACAGGAGGAGTGGCAGATGGCAGCACCTGGCAGCCCGGAGCCTTTCGTGCCCGGTGACTTCGCCGTTCCCGGTGAACTGGTCACTGCGGAGTTCCGCCTGGAGCCGCTCGGGCCGCAGCACAACGCAGCCGATTACGAGGCCTGGACCTCGAGCATGGCGCACATCAGGGCCACGCCGGGATTTGCCGGCAAGTCGTGGCCCACGGAAATGACGCCCGAGGAAAACCTCGGCGACCTGCGGGGGCACGCCGCGGATTTCGCCGCGCGGACCGGGTTCACCTACACGGTCCTGGACCCGGGCGGGCGCGTCGTGGGCTGCGTCTACATCTACCCCTGGCGGGACGAGGAAGGCGCTCCGGGCGAGGACGGTGCGCGCCGGCCGGGGAAGATGATGCCCCCGGCGGGGAAGATGCCCCGGGCGCGGAGGGTGCTCACGCCGGGGAAGATGCCCCCGGCGGGGCGGGTGCGGCGGGCGCCGCGGGCGTGGCCCGCGTGCATTCCTGGGTCCGGGCCGACCGGGCCGAGCTTGACGTGCCGCTCTACGCCGCGGTCTCGGCATGGCTGGCCGACGCCTGGCCGTTCACGGAGGTCCGGTACGCGCCGCGCCCGGCGGCTGGCGGCGCGGGCCAGGACGCGGGAGCCTAGGGAGATGCCAGGGGACTCGCCGCCCGGTGGCGCGGAACTGCTGGCCGCGGCGGAGGAGATTATCGCCGCCGCGGCCACCGCCGGGGCCACGGTCCGCCTGCTCGGCGGGATCGCGGTGTACCAGCTCGCGCCCTCGGCCCGCACGGCGCCGCTGGCCCGGCCGTATCACGACTATGACGTGGTGGTGCCGTCCCGGCAGCGGGCCGCCGCCGCGCGGGTCTTCCGCGACGCGGGCTACTCCGAGGACCAGCAATTCAACGCCCTGCACGGTGCCCAGCGGATGATCTTCGCGGCACCGGCGGGCTTCGTGGTGGACGTGCTGGTGGGCACGTTCCAGATGTGCCACCGCCTCGCTCTCGGCCAGGACCTGCCGGCCGGCGGGCTCACCATCCATCCCGCCGACCTGCTGCTGACCAAGCTGCAGATCGTGCAGATCGAGGAGAAGGACCTGCTCGACGCCGTGGCGCTGCTGCTCGACCTGCCGCCGGACGGGAGCCCGGCGGGCATCGAAGCCTGGCCGTTTCGCGGCGCCGCTGGCCGGCGACTGGGGTTTCCACCACACCGTGGAGCGGAACCTGCCCAAGGTCGTCGAGTGCGCCCGCGCCCGGCTGGACGCCGATCAGGCGCAAGCCGTGGCGGCCGCCGCGGACCGGCTGCGCCAGGCAATGGAGGCCGTGCCGAAGTCCGTGCGGTGGAAGATGCGCGCCCGGGTCGGCGAAAAGGTCACCTGGTACGAGCTCCCCGAGGAGACCGGCTGAGACGTGCGGCCGCGATGCCCGCCGTCCAGTACCCGCCGGCCCGCCTGGCACCAGGCCCGGCCCACCTGACACCACCCCGTGGCCCCGGGGCCCGGGTTTGGGTTGACAAAGTTAGTGAGTGGTTACTAACTTAGGTGGCATGACACAGACCGGAGTGCGGATGAGCGCGGCGGAGCGTCGCGAGACGGTGCTGGAGGCGGCGGTCGCCGAGTTCGCGCTCCACGGCATGGCGGGCACCTCCACCGAGGATGTGGCCCGGCGAGCCGGGATCAGCCAGCCCTACCTGTTCCGGCTGTTCCCGACCAAGAAGGCGCTGTTCCTGGCCCTGGTGGAGCGGTGCTACCAGCGGATCGAGGAGGCGTTCACCGCGGCCGCGGGGGACAAGACCGGCGACGAGGCGCTCGGGGCGATGGGTGACGCGTACGAGCGGCTGCTGGATGACCGGACGCTGCTGCTGCTCCAGATGCACGCCTACGCCGCATGCGAGGACCTGGACATCCGGGCCGCCACCCGCGCCGGGTTCAAGCGGCTGTGGTCCCTGGCGGAGCGGCTGTCCGGGCTGCCCTTCGACCGGATCGTCTCGTTCTTCGCCATGGGCATGCTGATGAACGTGGCCGCGGCCATGGACCTGCCCGCCGTCGATGAGCGGTGGACCAGCTGGTGCACGAGGCAGCCCGCAGCGACCGCCCCCGCCCGGGGCAGCCAGTGACCAGGCCCCGCCCGGGACGAACGGCAGCCCAGGCCCCGTCCGGGTAGACGGCCCAGCCCGGCCCGGGGCATATGACCAGGATATTTTTTTTCGACCCTGAAGTTAGTGACTACTCACTTCTATAGGAGGAGGCAAAGATGAGCGCGAGAAGCCGGAGCATCTGGACCTTCGTGATCACGTCGGTCGCGCTGTTCATGGCGTCGCTCGACAACCTCGTGGTCACCATGGCGCTGCCCTCGATCCGGGAGCACCTGCATGCCTCGCTCGAAGGGCTGCAGTGGACCGTCAACGCGTACACACTGACGTTCGCCGTGCTGCTGCTCACCGGGGCGGCCCTGGGCGAGCGTTACGGCCGCCGCCGGATGTTCGTCATCGGCCTGGGCCTGTTCACGGCCGGTTCGGCCGCCGCCGCGCTCGCCCCGGGCATCGGCGCGCTGGTTGCCGCCCGCGCGGTCCAGGGCGTCGGGGCGGCCATCGCTCGTCCCGCTGACGCTCACCCTGCTGTCCGCCGCGGTGCCGCCGGCGCGGCGCGGTCTCGCGCTGGGCGCATGGGGCGCGGTCGGCGGGCTTGCCATCGCCATCGGCCCGCTGGTCGGCGGGGCCGTGGTCGAAGGCGCCTCGTGGCAGTGGATCTTCTGGCTGAACGTGCCCATCGGCATCGCGCTGCTGCCGGTGGCGTGGGCGCGGCTCACCGAGAGCCACGGCCCGGCGACCCGGCTGGACCTGCGCGGCGTGGCCCTGGCCAGCCTGGGCCTGCTCGGCATCGTGCTCGGCGTGGTGCGCGGCAACGCCCACGGCTGGACCAGCCTGACCGTGCTGCCGCCGATGGTGATCGGCGCCCTGCTCGTGGCCGCGTTCCTGGTGTGGGAGACGCGGGCCCCCGAGCCCATGCTGCCGCTGCGGCTGTTCCGCAGCCGCGGGTTCACCATCACCAACGTCGCATCGCTGCTGATGTTCTTCGGTATGTTCGGCTCGATCTTCCTGCTGGCCCAGTTCCTGCAGGTCGTCCAGCACTACAGCCCACTGGAGGCCGGGATCCGCACGCTGCCGTGGACCGCCATGCCGGTGCTCATCGCCCCGATCGCGGGCACGCTGTCGGACCGGATCGGCGGCCGGCCGCTGCTGGTGACCGGGCTGGCCCTGCAGGCGATCGGCCTCGGCTGGCTGGCCGCCGTCAGCAGCCCGACCGTGGCCTACGCCACCCTGGTGCCCGCGTTCGTGGTCTCCGGCGTCGGGATGTCGCTGTTCTTCGCCCCGGTCGCCAACGTCGTGCTCGGCTCGGTGCGGCGCGAGGAGGAGGGCATCGCCTCCGGTGCCAACAACGCGATACGGGAACTCGGCGGGGTGTTCGGCATCGCGGTGCTCGGCGCGGTGTTCTCGGCGCGCGGCGGGTACGCCAGCGGCGCCTCGTTCGTCACCGGCATGTCCTCGGCGGTCTGGGTGGGTGCCGCGGCGGTGGCCGTCGCCGCCGCGGTGGCGCTGGGTCTGCCCCGGTTGCGCAAGGCGCCCGCGGTCGCCGGCACCCACGAGGCCGGTGCTGCCGTGGACGCGCTCGCCGCGGCCGAACCGGTGGCTGCGCCGGCGGAGGCCGGGCCCGCGATGGAGCTGGTTCGCTGAACCAAGCCCGTCCGGCCCTGGTGACGTGGGCCCCCGCGGCAAGCGGGGGCCCACGCCCGTCTGCCCGGCGTTCCGCCGGGACCGTCACGATCAATGTGAGCCCGGCGCCCTTCCGCGGGCCCCGGGCTCACATTCATGGCGGAGGAGGCGGGCCCGTCCGGTTAGGGTTAGCGGCAGCCCCCTTGTCCCGACCACGGTGAGGACATCGACGTGCCCGGCAACCCCGACGAAGCCCAGTCCGGCGCGGAGCCGGACACATTCGACACCAGCGTGGCCCACATCGCCCGGGTCTATAACTTCTGGCTCGGCGGGCGGGACAACTACGCGGCGGACCGGGAAGCCGCCGAGCAGGTGATCGCGGCGTACCCGGCGATCCTGGCCAGCGTCCGCGCCCAGCGGGCGTTCCTCGGCCGGGCGGTGCGGTACCTGGTCACCGACGCGGGCATCCGGCAGTTCCTCGACATCGGGACCGGGCTGCCGTCCGCGGACAACACCCACGAGGTGGCCCAGCGGGCGGCTCCCGAGTCACGCGTGGTGTACGCGGACTCCGATCCGATCGTCCTGGCGCACGCCCGTGCCCTGCTCACCAGCAGCCCGCAGGGCGCGACCCACTATGTCGACGCCGACCTGCGGGACACGGGCAAGATCTGCGAGCAGGCGGCGGAGATCCTCGATTTCACCAAGCCGCTCGCCATTCTGCTGGTCGGGGTGCTGCACTGCATCCCCGATTCCGACGACCCGGCAGGGATCGTCGCCGCGCTGGTCGATGTCATGCCGCCGGGCAGTTACCTGGTGATCGCGCACCCGGCCAGCGACATCCACACCTCCCAGGTCAGTACGGCGACCGACCGGATCAACCCGCTGATGGCCGAGCCGGTCACGCTCCGCACGCATGATCAGGTCGGCCGCTTCTTCGGCGGCCTTGACCTGGTCGAGCCCGGCCTGGTCCAGCTGCACCGGTGGCGGCCGGGCCCGGAGGGCCCGGTTCCCGCCCACGACATCGCCAACTACGGCGCGATCGGCCACAAGCCCTGAGGGTCCGCCCCGCGGGGCCGGCCGGTGGTGAGCGGCCCGGCGCGCAGGTCAGCCGGCGACCACCGCCCACACCACTTTCCCGCTCGACTTGTCCGGCGTGTAGCAGCCCCACTCGGCGCTGAGCGCCCCGACCAGCAGCAGCCCGCGGCCGCTGTCCGCCTCCGGCTCCACCGGCTGGGGCACCGGCGGCCGGTCGCTGCCGTCCCAGACCTGGACCACCACGCGCTCCTCGTCCGCGGACAGCCAGATGCGCACCGGCGGTGTGCCCGGCGCCCAGTGACCCGCGAAGCGGCTGCCCGTCAGGCCGAGCGACGCCTGGACCGCGTTGCTCACCAGTTCGGCGACGACCAGCGCGGCCGTCTGCACCAAGGCGCCCAGGTCCCATTCCCACAGCACCAGCGTGGTGTGCAGCCGGGCGCACGGGGCCGCCGTCGGCAGCGCCGCCAGTTCCAGGAATGACTGGTGCGGCCACGGGGCTTCCGGGTCAGCCTCCTGCTCGTAGCCGGCGTAACTGGGCTCGGACGCGGGCTCGGCGGCATCTCCGGCGTCGCCGGTGTAGCCGCCGGGATCGGCGGGGTAGCCGGCGGTGCCGGCGGGGTAGCCGCCGGGATCGGCGGCCGAATCGGCGTAACTGGCCTCGGGCCCGGGCTCGGCGGGCTGGCCGGGGCTGGTGCCGTTATCGGGGGCGGCGGCCGGACCGGGGACCAGGGCCGCTGGATCGGGGGCGGCGCTGGCCGGTACCGGGACGGTCCCGGCCGTGCCGATCATGGGGGAGTAGGTCATCGTTCCGCGCCTCCAGGCCACGTTGCCCGTGGCAGTCACGTTGCCCGTTTCATGACGTTCCCCGTGCCCCACTAGTCCAACCACACCACGGCCCGGCCCCGCGTCCTGCGGATCCGGCAGGCGCAGGAACGCGATCGCCGAATTCGCGGCACCGGGCCAGACTCGTTAAACGTCAGGTTAAAGCATCACGACAACCCGGAATGCCGCACGGGAACACTGCGCGCCGCCTATTGATTGGGCTCTGGCCTGGTAATACGTTCCATCTGCCCCGGCGGATAACAGTCACGCCAAAAAGGGAAGTCCGCCACATGCGCACCCGAATACTCGCAGTGGCAACGGCGGCCACAGCCGTTGCATTCAGTCTCACCGCCTCCGCGCAAGCCGAGCCCGGGTATCGGCACCCCGGCCAGCGGCGTTTCCTGGCCGATTGACACTGAGCTAGGTAGGTCTCTAATGTACTAGGAACCTAGCTCAATGAATCGAGGCGCGGTGATTGAGTTTCACCTGGATGCCCGCTCGGGTGTCGCCCCGTACCTGCAGCTCATCCACCAGGTCCGGCATGCGCTGCGGCTGGGCCTGCTGCGCGAGGGTGACCAACTCCCGACGGTGAAGGAGGTGGTGGCACGGCTGGCCATCAACCCCAACACCGTGCTCAAGGCCTACCGGCAGCTCGAATACGAGGGCCTGGCGGCGGCGCGGCCGGGCATCGGCACGTTCGTGACCGCGACCCTGAACGGCGGGTCCCTGGCGGCCTACCAGCCGCTCCGCGCCGACCTGAGCAAATGGCTCGCGAAGGCGCGGCGGGCGGGCCTGGACGACGAGAGCATCGAGGCCCTGTTCCAGACCACGTTTCGGTCCGCCACCGAGGAGGGCATAGCATGACCGCCGTCGTGGCGGCCCACGGCCTGGGCAAGCGGTACCGGCGGACCCAGGCGCTGACCGACTGCACCCTGGACATCCCGGCCGGGCGGGTCGCCGGGCTGGTCGGCCCGAACGGGGCCGGCAAGACGACCCTGCTGCACCTGGCCACCGGCGAGCTCACACCGACGTCGGGCACGATCGAGGTGCTGGGTGGGCGCCCGGGCGGCGGCCCGGCGCAGCTCGCCAGGGTCGGCTTCGTCGCCCAGGACACCCCGACGTACGCCACGCTCTCCGTCGCCGACCATCTGCGGATGGGGGAGCGGATGAACCCGCGCTGGGACGCCGGCCTGGCCCGCGACCGGATCGGCGGGCTCGGCCTGGATCCCGCCAAGAAGGCAGGGAAGCTGTCCGGCGGACAGCGCGCCCAGCTCGCCCTGACCCTCGCCGTGGCCAAGCGGCCCGAACTGCTGCTCCTGGACGAGCCGGTCGCCAGCCTGGATCCGCTGGCCCGGCGCGAATTCCTGCGGAACCTGATGGAGTTCACCGCCGACCAGCAGGTCAGCGTGGTGCTGTCCTCACACCTGGTCGCCGACCTGGAGCGGGTCTGCGACTACCTGATCGTGCTGGTCGCCTCCCGGGTCCGGGTGGCCGGTGAGGTGGACCGGCTGCTCGCTGAACATCACCTGGTCACCGGGCCGCGGCGCGATCCCGCGGCGCTGCCGCGGGACTGGGAGGTCATCTCCGCCAGCCACACCGGCCGGCAGAGCACGCTGGTGGTCCGCACGGTAGCCCCGATCCACGACCCGGCCTGGACCGTCAGCCAGGTGAGCCTGGAGGACATGGTCCTCGCCTACATGAGCCAGAACAGCGGCGCCGATCCGGGCCACAAGCCAGTACTGGAGGTGGCCCGATGATCTGGATGGCGTGGCGCCAGTTCCGCGCCCAGGCGATCGTGGCGGTGGCCGCCCTGGCGGTAGTCGCGATCGCCCTGGCGGTCACCGGCCCGCACCTGGCCGGCCTGTTCAACAGCAGCGGCCTGGCGGTCTGCCAGGCGCATGGCGACTGCGGGTCACTCGTCACCTCCTTCATGGCCCAGGTGAAGGCCACCACGCCCGACGGCCTGATCTTCGCAGGGTGCATCGGGCTCCTGCTGGCCGCGCCGGGCCTCATCGGCGTGTTCTGGGGGGCGCCGCTGGTCACCCGCGAGATCGAGGCGGGCACGTTCCGGCTGGCGTGGAACCAGAGCGTCACCCGGACCCACTGGCTGGCCGTCAAGCTCGGCCTGATCGGCCTGGCCAGCATGGCTGCCACCGGGCTGCTCACCCTCATGGTGACCTGGTGGGCGCGCCCCCTCGACCGGGTCACCGGCCTGCCCGCCGGGCTGAACGGGACCCCCACCCTGGACCGGTTCGCCCCGCTGCTGTTCGCCACACGCGGCATCACCCCCATCGGGTACGCCGCCTTCGCCTTCGCGCTCGGGGTCACCACCGGGGTGCTCCTGCGCCGCACGGTGCCCGCGATGGCGGTCACTCTCGCCGTGTTCGCCGCCGTGCAGATCGTCATGCCGTTGTGGATCCGGCCGCATTTCCTCCCGCCGTCACACGTCGCCACGGCGCTGAATCCAGCCACCATCGATGGGCTGAACACCAGCGGGGACGGCAGGTTCATGAGCGTGCAGGCCGCCTTTGACCTGCCGGGTGCCTGGGTCCTGGCCGATCAGGCCGTGACCCCGGCGGGCCGCGTGTTCTCCGGGCCGGCCCCGGCCGCCTGCGTGAGCAACTCGGCATCGTTCAGCGAGTGCGAGGCCGGGATCGCCCGGCTGCACCTGCGGCAACGGCTGACCTACCAGCCGCCCGGCCGGTACTGGGCGTTCCAGGCAGACGAGACGGCCATCTTCGTCGTCCTGGCCGCCGGGCTCGGCGCGTGCTGCGCCTGGATCGTCCGCCGCAGGGCCTGGTGACGAGCTTCAGCCGCCGGTGATCTCGCGGGCGCACCGGTAGCCGCTGCGCAGCGCGCCCTCCATGTACCCCTGGAAGTTCACCGAGGTGTGCTCGCCGGCGAAGTGCAGGCCGCCGTGCCGGCGGCCCTGGATTCCGTTGAAGCCGGTGTACTGGCCGTTCGCGAGGTAGGAATAGGCGCCGCCGGTGTGCGGGTCCCCGGCCGACCAGGAGTAGTACGCCTTGCCGTTGTAGGCCTGGGCCGCGCCGGGGAAGTTCCGCTCGAAGCAGCCGAGGAAGTCCCGGGCCATCCGGTCCGGCGCGGGCCCCTCATAGCTGGACAGGCCGTAGTGCGGGCCCAGCGCGGCGCCGACCTCGCCGCCCGGCAGGGCGATCAGGATCCCCTGGGCACCCGGCTGGTCCACGGTGGTCTCCCAGCCGCCCTGGACGACGCCGTCGGTGTACATGTTCCCGGTCCAGTGGTCGGTGTTCCAGACCCGGCTGGAGAACTGCAGCCCGATCTTCGCGTTCGCCCCCATCGGCTCGGTCCTGATGGCGCGCAGTTGCCGCGGCGGCAGTTCGATTCCGTGCAGTTCCACGTCGCGCAGTTTCGTGAAGGGGAGCGCGAGTACCACGTGATCGGCGTATTGATCCTGGGTTCGCTGGCCGTTGGCCAGCGTGACCGCGTACCGGCCGTGACCGCGGGCGCGCACCGCCACCAGCCGCTCGCCCAGGTGGACCGTGCCGGCCGGGAGGCGCTCGATCAGCCCCGAGACGAGCTGGTCGTTGCCGCCGCGCAGGTGCCACTTCTCGTCGGTGCCGGACAGTTGCGGCGAGCCCTTCGGCTGCAGCCCGCTGGCCGAGCTGTCGTAGAGGCCGAGCAGGTAGACGAGGTTCAGCGCGGACGTCTCCGGGACCGGGCCGCCGTACTCGTCCAGCAGGACCGACACGCACAGCGCGCCGAAGTCGCTGTCGAGGCCGCCGGGGATGTACTTCTCGATCCACTCGGTGGAGGACATCTTGTCCCAGCGGAGCCCCCAGGCCGTGTGCTTGTTGTAGAGGGTGGGCCAGGGCGCCTTGCGGACCGCGGCATCGTAGAACAGCCGCCAGCCCCACTCGTGCCAGTCGCGGTTCAGCGCGGCCTGCGGCCAGAACGAGCCGCCGAACCGGAACCGGTAGTCCTGTGCGCGGGTGTGCGGCGGGTAGGCGTCCATGTTGTCCTGATGCAGGCCGAACGCCGTGGCCAGCCGCCGGACCTCGGTGTGCTCGCTGGAGATGAACTCCCCGTGCTGCTCGGCGTACTGGCCGCCGTCGAAGAAGCCGCGCAGGGTGAAGACGCGGCCGCCTGGCCCGGACCGCGTTGTACTCGTACACATCGCTACGCAGGCCGCGGGAGGCCCACAGCCGGTAGGCGCAGCCGAGCCCGGCGAGACCCGAGCCGATGATGACCACGCGCGGGTCCGAGCCGGATGCGCGTGCCTGACTGGCCGCCCGGGCGGGCGGGGCCAGCCACGCCGGAACGGCCGCCGCCAGTGCCGCCGCGCCGGCACCGCCGAGCACGGTACGCCTGGACAGCGGGACGGGCCCGCCGGGAAGCCCGGGGCCGGCGGATTCCGCCAGCGCCGCGGTGGCCTCGTCGATACCGCAGCCGGTGCGGCGGGCGTATGCCGCCGCCCGCTGCGCCTGGCGCAGCGCCCGCACCGCGGGTGAAGATCCCTGATCCATGCGACCTCCCGCCGCCCGCCCGCCGCTGCGGGAACTCTACCGGGGCGGTCAGGTGACGGGGAGGGCCCGGACCTCCGCGGCCATGCGCCGCCGGTCGCTGTCCGCGTCGCCCGCGGCGTTGTCGGCGACCACCGACTGGATCGCGCTGCGGTAGGACTTCGAGAGCTGGGGCCAGCAGAGCTTGGCCAGTTCGAGGCCCTGGTACTGCTCCCCCGGCGAGCGCGGGTCGGCGATCGCCGCCAGGATGGTGGCCCCGTCGGCCAGCGACGGGTCGCCCTTCATCAGCCCCAGGGCCAGTGCGCGCGCGGCCGGGGAGGCGTTCGTGAAGATCGTCCTGACCTCGGCGGGCTCGAACTTCTCCTGCCGGGCCAGGGCCGCGGACCGCTGGATGAGCAGGTCCTGCAGGTGCCCCCGGGCGCTCTCGAACCGGGCGTCAGCCAGTTCGGCGTCCACGGCGGCGTAGGACTCGGCGAACCTGCCGAGGTCGGCGTGCTCGATGATGCGTGCCGCGTTCGGCGCGCCCATGTCGGCCATTTCGCGGGTCAGCTGGAGCCCGAACCCGCCCGAGTTCATCGACAGCCGTTCCACCCTGGCGATGACGAACGGGCTGACGAGCAGCACCGCGCCGATGACCAGCAGCGTGACGATCCCGGCACCGCTGCTGGTGTAGATGACCCGGGCGGCCGCCGCGGCCAGCAATGCCAGCCCGACCAAGCCCAGCAGCAACGTCGCCCTGCGCCGTATCATGCGACACCTCCGCCATTCCGCGCGCCACCGCTACCCGCAACTTACGGGCAAAACGGTCGTGGCGCCCAGCCTGTCAGGAAGTCACCGGATCCGCAGGGACCCGATCGCCTGGCCGATGAGGCGGCCCCATTCGTCCCGCACCCGCGGCTTGTCCGGTTCCGGTGCCTCCGCCACGGCCAGGCCGGCGCCGCCGAGCATCCAGAAGGAGAACTGCACCAGGGTGTCGAAGCCGGTGCCGTCCAGGTAGCCGGCCTCGACCAGATCCCGGATGAAGTGCTCGACCTGCCCGTAGGCGTGGTTCCGCTCGCATTCGCGCCAGCGGCGCCAGCCCAGTGCGGCCGGGCCCTCCAGCCAGACCAGGCGGCCGTACACCGGATCACAGCACCGCCGCAGGTAGGCGTCGAGCGCGAGGATCGCCGAGTCCCACGGGTCCGTCGCGGCCGCGGCGGCGGTGATCGCCTCGGTCGCGCGGGCCTCCTGCAGTTCCAGCACCGCCTCGAACAGGGCCTGCTTGCTGGCGAAGTGGTGATAGACGGCGCCGCGGGTCACCTGGCTCGCGGACGCCACATCCTCCAGCGAGGTCCCGGCGTAGCCGCGCTCGGCGAACAGCGCGGTCGCCTCGTCGAGCAGCGCCGCCCTGGTCGCCTCCGAGTACATCTCGCGGCGGCTCTTGACCTCGGTCATACGCTGAGTATAGTGACATACACAGAGTATGTGAAAGTCACAGCGTATGTTGGAGTCCCACCGTGACCCGGAAGGAGCGGATCGCCTGCCCAGACCATCCCCCCGCCGTGTTCGACCCGTTCGCGCCCGGCTTCACCGACGACCCCTATCCGCAGTACGCGGTGATGCGCGCGAAGGCGCCCGTCTACCAGCACCCGTTCGGGTTCTGGCTGCTCACCGGTTATGACGAGGTGTCCTGGCTGCTGCGGACGCCCGGCCTGTCCGTCGAGGACGCACATCTGGCCGCCGACAGCCTGCTGCGGCAGATGCGGGACGAGCTGTACGGCAGCGCCGCGGACTCGCCGCGGGCCAGCGCGGTGTCCATGCTGGACCGGGACCCGCCCGACCACACCAGGCTGCGCAGGCTGGTGTCCAAGGCGTTCACCCCGCGGGCCATCGAGGCGCTGCGCCCCCGGATCACCGAACTGGTGGACGGCATGCTGGACGCCATCGCCGCGCAGCGCCGCGTGGACCTGGTCGACGCGCTCGCGTTCCCGCTGCCGTTCAGCGTGATCGCCGAGATGCTCGGCACGCCGCCCGCCGACCACGAGCGGATCCGGCAGCTCACCGGTACCGTGGTCCGCTCGCTGGAACCGGTCGCCGACCCGGAGCTGGCCGCAGCGATCATGGCCGCCGACGACGAGCTGATCGGGATCGCGCTGGAGATGATCGCGTGGAAGCGGGCCAACCCGGCCGGTGACCTGCTCACCGCGCTCATCCATGCCGAGGACGACGGTGACGCGCTCAGCGACGACGAACTGGTCGCGCAGACGCTGCTGCTCTACATCGCCGGGCACGAGACCACGGTCAACCTGATCGCGGGCGGCACCCTGGCCCTGCTGCGCCATCCCGGTCAGCTCGCACTGCTGCACGGTGACCCCGCCCTGGTGGGCAACGCCGTGGAGGAACTGCTCCGCTACGACAGCCCGGTGCAGGCGAGCAGGCGGATCACCCTGGAACCGGTCGCGGTGAGCGGCATCACGATCCCCGCGGGAGCGTTCGTCATGGCGAGCCTCGGCTCGGCCAACCGGGACGAGCGGTTCTGGGGCCCGGACGCCGCCGAGCTGAACCTGCGCCGGGAGAACGCACGGCAGCACGTGTCGTTCGGCGCGGGGCCGCATCACTGCCTGGGCGCGTCCCTCGCCCGGCTGGAGGCCAGCATCGCATTCGAACGGCTCACCGCCCGGTTCCCCGGCCTGGCGCTGGACGGCGACGTGGTGTGGAATGGCCGGATCAACCTGCGCGGCCCGGCGCACCTTCCGGTGTCGGCGGGCTGACACCGTCCTCCCCGGAGGTGGCATGAGCATGGCCGATTCCCCGCGGGCCGACGCGGCCGAGGCGTTCGACGTGGCAGAAAGCATCGCCGTCGGGGTTCCGCCCGCCGAGGCCTACCAGGCCGTGTCCGACGTGCGGCGGATGGCGCGATGGAGCCCCGAGTGCTTCGCCGTGCTCGTGTGGTCGCACCAGGACGGCCTGCCGCGCCGGTTCGTGGGCCTGAACCGGCGTGGGCCCTTGGTGTGGTTCACCACCTGCCAGGTGGTGACCGCCCGGCCGGGCGAGGAGTTCGCGTTCGACGTCACCACGTTCGGGATGCCGGTGTCACGCTGGAGCTACCGGGTGGCGGCCGCCGAGGGGGGCACCGAGGTCACCGAGAGCTGGCGGGATCAGCGCGGCCGCGGCGCGCATGTGCTCGGCCGGGTGTTCACCGGCAAGGTCGCCAACAACAGGGCCGAGGCGAACCGCGAGGGCATGCGAACGACCCTGGCGCGGCTGAAGCGCGAGCTGGAAGCCGGCTGAGCCGCCCCCGCCCACTTGTTTTCGCCGCAGCCAACCGCGTGAGCAGGCAGTTTGTCCGAGCGCGCGGCCGGGAGCCGGCAAACGCCGCTATCGTGAAGGCCCGGCTGGCGCAGGGGGCTCATGCGCGAAAGGGTGACCTATGAGTGATCCCATCGTGCCGTTCAGCGATCGCGGCGCGGGGTGGGAGAGGCCGCGGCGGGGGCGGCGGCGCATCGTCATCATCGTGATCGTGTCTGTGCTGGTCGTCGCGCTCGCCGCGGGCGGGGCAGGCTACCTGCTGCTGCGCACCGTGGGCACCCCGCAGCAGACCGCGGCCAGCTACCTGGCCGGCTGGCAAAAAGGCGACTACCCGGCCATGAACCAGGTCAGCGTAGCGAAGCCGGCCGGCGGGCTGGCCGGGCCGCTGCGGCAGGCGGCGGCACAACTCGGCGTGCGCCACCTCCACCTGGTGCTGGGCCGGGTCACGCAGAACGGCGGGTCCGCGACGGCGGCTTTCACCGCGACCGCCGGCCTGGCCAGCGGCCACACCTGGACCTACCGGGGGCAGCTCGCCCTGGTCAAGCAGAGCCGGCACTGGTGGGTGAGCTGGAGCCCGGCCGCCATCTACCCCGGGCTGCGGGCCGGCGAGCGGTTCGTGCTCAGCGCGGTATGGCCGGCCAGGGGGCAGGTGCTCGCGTCCGACGGCACGGTGCTCAGCTCGCCCGCGGTGATCGCCGAGTCCGGCTCCATCTCGCTGCTCACCGGCAACGTGGTCGCGGCCACGGCCGCTCAGGCCAAGGCCCTCGGCGCGCCGTACCAGAAGGGTGACCTGATCGGCCAGGGCGGCGTCGAGCAGGCCTACCAGGCCCGGCTCGCGGGCCGGCCCGCGCTGATCATCCGGATCGAGGGCCCGGGCAAGAAGGTGGACGCGACGGCGGTGAAGTTCCCGGCCACCGCGGGCCAGAACGTCCAGACCAGCCTCGACCTGCGCTACCAGTTGGCCGCGGCGCACGCCGTCTCGTCCGCGCCGACCGGCAAGCCGGTCGACATGGTGGTGCTCCAGCCCTCCACCGGCCGGGTCCTGGCCGTGATCGAGCGGCCCGGCGGGTTCGACCGGGCGCTGCAGGGCGTCTTCCCGCCCGGCTCCACCTTCAAGATCGTCACGGCGTCCGCGCTGACCAAAAAGGGGCTGCGGCCCGCCACCACGGTGCGCTGCCCGCCCACGGTGAACATCGGCGGCCGGACGTTCCACAACTTCGACAACGAGCAACTGGGCGCCACGACCCTGATCAACGCGTTCGCGATCTCGTGCAACACGACCTTCGCCATGCTCGCCTCGCAGCACCTGACCGGCTCGGATCTGAAGTCGATGGCTGAGGAGTTCGGCTTCAACAGGACACCGCAACTGGGCATCCCGGCCGTGCTCGGCAAGTTCACCACCCCGCACCAGCCGGTGGACCTGGCGGCCGACGCCTTCGGGCAGGGCACCGACCTGGTCAACCCGCTCAGCCAGGCGGCCGAGGCGGCGGCGATCGAGGACGGCACCTGGCGGCCGCCGCAACTGGTGACCAGCCCGGCCCCGCAGCAGTCCGCCCAGCCGCACAAGCTCGATCCCGCCCTGCTGAACGCGCTGCGGCCGATGATGCGGGCCGTGGTCACCCGCGGCACCGCGGCCGGTGTCGGCTTCCCGCCCGGGGTCTACGGGAAGACCGGCACGGCCGAGTACGGGTCCGGTTCCAACCCGCCGTCGCACGCCTGGTTCATCGGGTACCGCGGCAACCTGGCCTTCGCGGTGCTCGTCGAGGGCGGCGGTGTCGGGGCCGACGCCTCGGCGCCGATCGCCAACGCGTTCCTCCGCAAGCTCTGACCACGCCGTGCCGTCCGGCTTACCGGGGCCCTCAGCTCACCGCGCGGCTGGCCCGCTCGGCGGCGGGCGCCGGGACGACCGGGGCCAGCGGCACGAGCACCTCGAACCTCGAGCCGTGGCCGAACGTGCTCTGCACCCGGACCGAGCCGCCGTGGGCCTCCGCGATCGCCTGCACGATCGCCAGGCCCAGCCCGAGCCCGCCGCTCTGCCGGCTGCGGTGCGGTTCGGCCCTGGCGAACCGCTGGAAGATCCGCTGCAGGTCCGCGTCCTGGATGCCGCATCCGGAATCCGTCACCGCCAGCACCACGCAGCCTTCGTCGAGACCGGCGCCGACCTCGATGCGGTCACCGGGCGAGGTGTGTGCCACGGCGTTCTCCAGCAGGGCGTCGAGCGCGACCGCGAGCCGGTCACGGTCGCCGAGGACGGTGGTCTCGGTGACCGGGCCCAGCCGCCAGTGCCGTGGCGTGTGACCCCACCGGTCCAGCGCGTCGACCACCACGGACTCGACCGGAACCGGCGTCAGGTGCAGAAAGTCGGGGCTCTCGGCCGAGGCCAGCAGCAGCATCCGGGTGGACAGCCGGCGCAGCCGCATCAGCTCGTCGGTGACCACCCTGGCGTCCTCAGCCACGACCGGGTTGGTGACCGCCCGCTCGATCAGCTCGGCATGGCCCAGCGCCACCGTGATGGGGGTGCCGAGCTCGTGCGAGGCGTCCTGGAGGAACCGGCGCTGCTGCTTCAGCAGCCGCAGGTTCTCCTGGGAGACCCGCTGCACCTCCTCCATGGCGGCCAGCCGTTCCTCCGTGGCCGCCAGCCGCCTGCGGCCATGCCAGACCATGACCAGGAACATCAGTGCGATCAGCGGGACCTCGGCCAGGTAGTCGGCGTCCTGCTGGCCCTTGAGCACCTGCACGCCGATGATGCCGCCGGTGGCGATGGTGACCGCCGCCAGGGTCAGGATGGTCGGCTGGATGCGCCACAGCCGGAACCCGTAGATGACCGTCAGGCTCACCCAGATGGCGAGGAACGGGACCGTCTGCCACGCGGTCAGGAACCGCATCGCCACCAGGTTGATCGCCACGAACGCCACCCAGGCGATGTCCACCCAGGACGGCCGGGCCCAGTGGAGGGCGTGCCCCGCGGACGCGGAGGCGGGCCGCCGCGGCCGCCCGGCACGGCTGCCGGCCGCCGCCGGGCGCGGCGGCGCGCGCCGGACAAAACGCTGGACCGACACGTTCCGCTCCCAACCAGATCGCAGCATGACGTCCCTGCTCGGGGCCGCTTTCGGTCATCATCCTCCATCGGGGAACATCTGGCGGCGAACCGGGCACAATACGCAAAGTTCCGATTTGGTTACGGTGCGGCCAGATGGTCCCGCCAGGAGTGGCGTGGCACGAAGCCGAGCGCATCCCTGGCCCGGCCGGTCGCCAGCAGCGAGCCGAACTCGCCCACGTCCCGGGTGAGCGGCACGCCGGGGAAAACCTCTTTGAGCAGGTCCGCCGAGGGACGGTTCATCACCGTGTCGGCGGCGGCGATGATGTAGCTCGCGCTGCCCTCACCGAGCGTCTCCAGGGCCAGCCGGCAGGCCGCCGCCGCGTCCCGCTCGTCGATGTAGCCCCAGAGGTTCCACTTGCGCGCCTGCGGATCCGGCCAGTAGGAGGGGAACCGCTCATAGTCGGCCGGGCCGAGGATGTTGGAGAACCGCAGGCCGGTAAAGGGGACGCCGGACCACTCCGCGATGTGCGTGGCGATGGTCTCGCTGGCGACCTTGGACAGCGCGTAGGTGGTGGTCGGGACCGGGTAATGGTCCTCGTCCACCGGCGCGTAACGGGGCGGGACGTCGAACGGCAGGCCCAGCGTCGTCTCGCTGGACGCCCAGACCACGCCCTCGAGGCGGACCTGCGCCGCCGCGAGGAACACGTTGAAGTTCATGGTCATGTTGGCGTTGAACGTGGTGGCCGGGGTGTGGATGTCCGGGGCCGGGATGTTGGCGAGGTGAACGACGGCGTCCATGCCCGCCAGCACCTCCACCGCCTGGCCGTGATCGGTCAGGTCCGCCAGCAGCACGCCGGTGCCGAGGTCATGCGGCGGCTGCACCCGGTCGGTGGCCCGCACGTCGTAGCCATGGGCGAGCAGTTCGGCGACCGTGACCCGGCCCGCCCGGCCACTGGCGCCGGTGACGCAGATTCGCTTGGTCATGGAGCCAGGATGGCAGAGCGCGCCGCGGCCGGGAGCCGGTCGCGGGCGGCGCCGGTCAGTGGGTGCGCGCGGCGCGGCCAGGTGGCATGATCGGCGGTGAATGCCGTAAGCAAAGCTGGGGTCAGGGTCGCCTTATCCCGGTAAAGCTACGGGGGGACCGGTGGGGCGCTCCGGGGGGGAACCGGGGGCGGCGGATCGCCACTTCTCTCACTCCCGGGCCGATCGCAGGATGGAGTTGCCATGCCCGAAGCGCTGATTCTTGAGTTCAGCGGGGTGACAGAGGCCGACTACGCCAACGTGAATGCTCACGTGGGCATGGACATGCAGACGGGGGAGGGGGACTGGCCACCCGGGCTGCTCTCACACGCGGCCGGGATCGCCGATGACGGCACCCTCATCGTCGCCGAGGTGTGGAGTTCCCGTGCCGAGCAGGGGGCATTCATGGACTCGCGGCTGGGCGCAGCGCTGGCCGCTGGGGGCGTGACATCGATGCCCACGATCCGGTGGGTGCCTCTGCTGGCGTATCAGACGCCCGGGGCCTGATCCGCGCACCGAGGCCGCCGGCGCAAGCCGGCACCGCCCGCCACGCCGCCCGGCGGCACCTGTCACGATGGGTGCGCCAGGCAACCGGCGGCGCAGGGAGGAGCCACGGCCAGCGACGGCGGTCACGACGAGGGCCAGCGCGGCGACAGCGGCGGCGCGGAGCCGGATGTCCGGTTCACCCTGGCCAACGAGCGCACGTTCCTGGCCTGGAACCGGACCGCGCTCGCGCTGGTGGTCGCCGGGCTCGGCATCGTCCAGTTGCTGCCGCCGTTCCCCGGCGTGCCCTGGGGGCGGCACGTGCTCGGTGTCCCGCTGATCGTGCTGGGCGCGGCCGTGTCGGTGACCGCCTTCCGGGAATGGCGCCGCACCCAGTCGGCGCTGCGCCACGGCGAGCCGATCCCGCAGTCGGTGCTGCCCCGGATCCTGGTCGTCACGATCACCGGCGTCGCCGCCCTGTCCGCGGTCGTCCTGCTGGTCTCCGCGGTCCGGTAGGAGCGCCGCGATGCCGCCCGGCGGGCCCGAGGACCGTTCCCCAGGTGGCGGCCCGGCGCTGCCCGAGGACCCCGAGGACCTGGGCCCGGGATCCGCCGCGGAGCGGACCAGGCTGGCCTGGGCGCGGACCGCGATGGGCTTCGGCGCCGTCGGCCTGGCGATGCTGCGGAAGGAACCCGTCGCCGGCCTGCTGGTGCTCCTGGTCACCCCGGTGATCTGGTCGCTTGGGCGTTACGTCAGCGCCACGGCCCTGCCCGGTGCCCGCCAGCGGCGGCTGCTGCTGGTCAGCGTGGCGGTCACCGGTGTGGCCGTCCTGGCCGCCGTCGCGGCGCTGCTCGGCCACGGCGGCCCGGGCCTCCGGCTCCGCTAGCCCACCCGCGGCCGTGGCGCTCCGGCCGGGGCAGCGTCCCGGCCGGGGCGGTCAGGCGCCGATCTCACGGATCCGGTTGCTGGCCGTGTCGGCGACGAGGATGTCTCCCGCCGGGTCCACGGCGACGGCGAGGGGCGTGTTGAGCAGGGCACCGGTGCCGGGGCCCCCGTCGCCGGAGAAGCCGGGCTGGCCATTCCCGGCGACGGTATAGATGTCGCCCGCGGTCATGGCCCGGCCGTAGAACGTCCCGGTCGATTCGGCCACCACGCGCACCGCGTTGTTGTGCGTGTCGGCGATCACCAGGTTCCCGTTGCCGGCGACCGCCACCCCGCTGTCTGAGTCCACTGCGGCGTGCGCCGCCGGGCCGCCGTCGCCGGAGTAGCCGCCGGTGCCGGTCCCGGCGACGCTATAGAGGTCCCCGGTGGTCATGGCCTGGCCGTAGAAGGTCCCGGTCCCCGCCGCCACCACCTGGACGCGGGCATTGCCGGTGTCGGCGATCACCAGGTTCCCGGCGGCATCGAAGGCCACGCCGCACGGCGAGTTCATCGTGGCGGCGGTCGCGGGGCCGCCGTCCCCGGTGTCGCCGCGCGTGCCGGTCCCGGCGGCCGGGTAGATGTCGCCCGCGGTCATGGCCTGCCCGAAGAAGGTCCCGGTGGATTCCGCCACCAGGCGGACCCGGTTGGCGCCCTGGTCGGCGATCGCCAGGTTCCCGTCGCTGGCGGCGGCGACGCCGATAGGGGAGTCGAGCTCGGCCGAGGTGGCCGGGCCGCCGTCACCGGAGTCGCCGCTGGTGCCATTGCCGGCGATCGTGTAGATGTCCCCGGCGGTCATGGCCCGGCCGTAGAACGTCCCCGTCGACTGTGCGACGACCCGCACGGCGTGGTTGCCGGTGTCGGCGATCACCAGGTTCCCGGCACTGTCGAAGGCGACGCCGCCGGGGGAGCGCAGCCGGGCGGACCTGGCCGGCCCGCCGTCGCCGGAATAGCCGGCGTGGCCGGTCCCGGCGATGCCGTAGATGCGCCCGGCGTTCAGCGCCCGGCCGAAGAACGTGCCCGCGCCGGCCGGCACCAGGCGCACCTGGTCGTGGTCCATGATCGCGTAATCCCCGGTGCCGTCCCCGGCGATCCCGGTGGGACCGCTCAGTTCCGCGCTGAGCGCCCCGCCGTCGTTGCCGGACTCGCTGACCTGCCCGTTCCCGCCGGCGGTGTACAGGTCCCCGGCGGTCATCGGCTGGCCGTAGTACGTGCCGGCCGACGCCGCGACCACCCGGACCCGGTCGATGTCGCCGGTAGCGGTGACGATGTTCCCGAAGCTGTCCAGGGTCACCGCCCGGGGCGAGCCCAGGCTGGCCGAGGTGGCCGGGCCGCCCTGCCCGGTGACGCCATCCCCGCCGTTCCCGGCCACCGTGTAGATGTCCCCGGCGGTCATGGCCCGGCCGTAGAACGTGCCGGTCGATTCGGCCGCGACCCGGATCCGGTAGTTACCGGTGTCCGCGATGACCAGGTTCCCGCTGGGGTCGACCGCGACGCCGAGGGGGAAGCCCATCTTGGCCGCGGCGGCTGGGCCGCCGTCGCCGGCGAAGCCGTCCAGGCCGCTGCCCGCGACGGTGTAGATGTCGCCGGCCGTCATGGCCTGGCCGTAGAACGTCCCGGTCGTCGCCGCGACCACCCGGATCCGGTTGTTGATCGTGTCGGCGATCACCACGTTTCCGCTCGCGTCGACCGCGACGTCGCCGGGAGCCCACAGCTCCGCGGCGGTGGCCGGCCGCCGTCGCCGGCGAACCCGGTGTGGCCGTCGCCGGCCACGGTGTAGATGTCGCCCGCGGTCATGGCCTGGCCGTAGTACGTGCCGGTCACCGCGGCGACCACCCGGATCCGCTGGTTGGCGCTGTCGGCGATGAGCACGTTCCCGGCCGCGTCGACCGCGAGCCCCTGGGGCTCGGCCAGTTCGGCGGCGGTGGCCTTGCCGCCGTCGCCGGCGGACCCGTTGGCACCGTCCCCGGCGATCGTGTAGATGTCCCCGCGCACCACATGCTGGCCGTAAAAGATCCCGGTGGCCCCCGCCACCATCCGGATCCGGTCGTTGCCGAAGTCGGCGATGAGCACGCTGCCGTCCGGCCCGGCGGCCACCCCCTGCACCCCGCCCAGTTCGGCGCGGCCCGCGTAGTGCCGGTCGCCGGCGAAGCCGGTGACGCCCACCCCCGCGGTGACCGCCTCATAGCTGGAGCCGTCGTTCAGCGCGCGCACCACGCCGTTCAGGTCACCCACATAGACCGCACCGTCCGCGGCGGCGGCCACCGCCGCCGGGACCTGGGACACGTTCGCGCCCACCCCGTGGCCGGCGCCACCCGCCACGGTCGCGATGATCCCCGATGACGTGGCCCCGGCCGGTCCCGCGCCCGCCACCACGACTCCGCCGGCGAGCACCGCCGCCAGCACCGCCCCCGTGCCTGCCCTCATCCCCAGCCCCATCCGTCACTGGTTGTTGTAGGTACGCAACTTACAGTGCCTGGCACCACCCGGGCGGGCGGATCACGGGCTGAGGGCTGTCTCGTTCGGCTACAAAGGGGGGGATGGTGAGCACGAGGAGACAGGGGCGGCCGGCCGGGCCGTCGGCAGCGGCAGGCCCGCGGCGGTGCGCGCTGGCTGTTGCCGCCGCGGCCCTGCTCGCCGCCGGGTGCGGCGGCGCCCCGGGCGCCACCCGCTCCGCCGCGCCGGTGCCGCCCGACCCGCGGACCGCCGCGGCGCTGCTCCGGATCGCCACGGCGTTCAACCACGACTACGACGGCGGCGACTACGCGCCGGTGTATGCGCGCTGGGATGCCCGCAGCCGGGCCATCGTCACCCAGGCGGGGTACATCCGGCGGCACCGGGAGTGCCCCAGCCCGCATCAGGCCTCGGTGACCGAGAGTGCCGGCCCGGGCCCGCGCGGGGCCTGGCTGGTGCACTACGAGATCGGCGGGCAGCAGCTCACCGACTACTGGTTCTACGTGCGGCACCGCTGGGTGTTCGATCTGGTGCTGAGCAACCCGGGCTCGGTGGCGCTGTACCGGATGTCGCCGCAGGGTTACGCCCGGGCGGTCGGCTGCGCGAACGGATCGGCGTGACCATGGCGGCGAAGCTGGTGCTGATCGCCCGGACCGACCTCGGCATGGGGCGCGGGAAGATCGCGGCGCAGGTGGCGCACGCTGCGGTGGCCTCGGTGCTGGCCACCAGCCGGAGCCGGGACTTTGCCGCGTGGCTGGCCGAGGGACAGCCGAAGGTGGTCCTGAAGGTCGCCTCGGCGGAGGCGCTGCTGGACGTGGCACGGCGGGCCCGCGCGGCCGGGCTGCCGGTGGAGGTCATCCAGGACGCGGGCCGCACCCAGGTGGTGCCGGGCACGGTGACCTGCTGCGCGGTCGGGCCGGCCGACAGCGCCCGGATCGACCCGGTCACCGCGGAACTCGGGCTGCTGTGACCCGCGGCGGTCACAACACCGCGATGGGATTCACCGGGGAGCCGGTGCCACCGGGCAGCCGCAGTGGGGCGACGACGCACAGGAACGACCAGCGGCCCGCCGCCTCGCAGGCCGGCACCAGGTCGTCGAACTGCAGGTAGTCCAGCAGGTGCAGGCCCAGTGCATTGATCGCCAGCACGTGCACGGGGAACGCGACGCCGTCCACGGTGCTCGGCGCGGTGTCGCTGTTGCTGTCGCTGCCGAGCGCGGCGACCTGCCGCTCGGCCAGGTACTCGCAGGCGCCTGGGTGCAGCCCGGCGCGGGACCGCGCCACATCCCACGGCCCCAGCTCGTCGCGCCGCCGCCGGTGCCCGACCCGGACGAACAGCAGGTCACCGGGCCCCACGCGGACCTGCTGAGCCTTCTCCGCGGCGGCCAGCTCCGCCGCGGTGACCTGATCGCCGGGCTCCAGCCAGGGGATGCCCCGCAGCCGGGGAATGTCCAGCAGCACGCCCCGGCCGACGATGCCGTCGCGCACGTCGTCGATGGACAGCTCCGCCGCGCCGCGCGAGGTGACCACGCTCGGCGGCACGCCGTTGTACAGGGTGCCGCCGTAGCTGACGTGGCAGAGCGCGTCGATGTGGCTGTCCACGTCGCCGTGCACGTTCATCGTGATCTGGTCGGCGGCGAACGACACCCCCGGCACCTCGGAGGGCTCGGCGGGCAGCCGTTTCATGTGCCGCATGCCCGGCTCGGGGTTGTCCGGGGCGCTGGCTGCCAGCGGCGCGGCCAGCGTGACCGTCCGCCCGGCCCGGACCTCGCCCGCCGCCGCGGTCAGCCGCGCCGCGGTGATGTGGTTCAGCGCGCCTCGGCGGTCGCCGGCGCCCCACTGTGCCTGGCCGCGGAGCCGCTCGTAGAGCGCGCGGAAGCTGGCGGCGGATATTGTCGGATCGCTCATCGTCCCCTCGCTACCCCATGGCTGCACGGCCATTCTGCCGCCCTGCCCTGGTTTACCTTCCGGTCTGTGGGTAGCACGCCTAGCTGAGGTGTCAAGCCACCGGGGTGACCGGGCCCGGTCCTGCCGCGGTGCGCCACGGCGCGCCGCTGCGGGGCAGCCCGCGATCTCTGGTGACAGCGCGTTATCCTGAAACGTCAAAAGATAGTCGTCGCACGCGTTGGAGCTGCCATGGCTGCCGTGACCCCGGACCTCCGCGGAGGTTCGCAGGGGCATGCCGTGCTGTTCTACCAGGATGTCGGCGAGCTCGCCGGGCGGGCGAGCGCGCACCTGCTGGAGGCCCTGCGCGCGGGCGGGGCGGCCGTCGTGATCGCCACCCCGGCGCACCGGGCCGCCATCGCTGCCGCACTGGCACGCGCCGGAGCCGATGTCGCCGCCGCTCAGGCAGCCGGCCGCTATGTCGCGCTGGACGCGAGCGAGACCATGGACGGGTTCATGGTCGCCGACTGGCCGAACGCGGCCAGCTTCTGGCAGGCGATCAGCCCGCTGCTCCGCCGGACGGCCGAGGCCGGGAAGCCTGTCCACGTGTTCGGCGAGATGGTTGCCCTGCTCTGGGACTTCGGCCAGGCCAGCGCGGCCATCGAGGTCGAGGCCATGTGGAACGAGATTGGCGCGCAGTACCCGTTCTCGCTGCTCTGCGGCTACCCGGCCGGCTCGGTGAGCGGCGAGGCGCACCAGGACTCGCTGGCCGAAGTGTGCCGCGTCCACGCCGCCGTGGTCGGTGACATTCCCGGCCAGGCCTGACCCACGCCGTGCCAGGCGCCTGCCGCGCCTGCGGTGTCCGTAGCTACTAGGGGCCCAGGATCCGGATGGCGGGCGGCTGGTCGCCTGCCACGGCACTGCGGTGCACCAGCGGCCGGTAGCCGGCGGTGATCGCGGCGACGATCGACGGCGGGGTCAGCACCTCCACCGGCCCGGCGCGCCCGGCCTCGGCGCTCGCGCCGTAACCGCGGAAGGACCATGGGTGAAACCGGCCGTTCAGGAGCAGGCCGGGGCCGTCCGCGGTCCGGATCATGACACCGTCGGGCAGGCCCGCGACGGGTGCGGTGTAGCTGAGCTTGCGCCGGGACCGGTCGGTGCGCTCGGCGTGCAGCGCCGCGTCCATCTCCGGGGCCAGCGGGCGCCGGGGCAGCCGCCGGGCGGCGCGCCAGGCCTGCGCGAACGCGAGATAGTCGGCGCGGCGGCAGTACCCGCACGGCCGGTGCCCGGCGGACAGCGCGGTCGCCTCGTCGAGGAAGAACAGCGCGGTCCACCGGCCTGGCGGCATCGGGTCGCGCTGGACGCCCTTGAAGTCCAGCAGGCAGCAGATCCAGAGCTTCGAGCGCCACCGGCTGACGCCCAGGCTGCGGCCCTGCCCGTGCAGGCAGCCGCGGTTGCCCATGATCAGGCCACGGCCCGGGTCTATGACGATCTCGCCGGTCGGCATCACCCGGTTCTGCAGCGGCATAGGGGTTATCCTCCGCTGGGGGTAGGACAACTGGCAGCAGGCGAGAGGCGAAGGGCTGCACGCGGATGCATGTGGTGGGCATGGTGCTGCACCCGGCCCGGGATTCCGCCGAGGCGGTGAACGCCGTCCTGGGCTGGGCGCAGCACAACGGCGCCCAGGTGCTGGGTATCGAGGCGGAGATCAGCAGGCTGAACTGCGCCGCGATCGGGGTCAGCGCCGCCGAGCTCGGTGAGCGTTCGGACCTGCTGGTGAGCCTCGGCGGGGACGGCACGATGCTGCGTGCGCTGCGGCTGGCCGACCGGCAGCATGCCCCGGTGCTCGGGGTGAACCTGGGCAAGCTCGGGTTCCTGGCCGAGGTGGACGTGCCCGAGCTGGCCGGTGCGCTGTCCGCCATCGACGGCAAGGAGTTCACCATCGAGCCGCGGCTGGCGGTGGACGCCGTCCTCGGCGGCCAGGAGGTCACCGCGTTCAACGACGTCGCCCTGGTCCGGTTCCCCGGGCAGCCGACCGCGGCGGTCGCGGTCCTGGCCGCCGGCCACCCGTTCGTCAGGTATGCCGCCGACGCGGTCGTCGTGGCCACCCCCACCGGGTCCACCGCGTACAGCTTCTCCGCGGGCGGCCCCATCGTCAGCCCGGCCGTCGAGGCGCTGCTGGTCACCCCGGCCGCGCCGCATTCGGCCTACAACCGCGGCCTGGTGCTCTCCATCGACGACAGCCTGGCGCTGGAGATCCTGCCCGCCAGCGGGCGGCTGGCCGTGGAGGTCGACGGGCAGGTCGCCGCGTATGTGGAACCGGGGGACCTGGTGGAACTGCGGCCGCGCCCCGGGGCTGCCCACGTGGTACGCCTGGGCCGCACCACGTTCTACGAGCGGGCCAGGCGCAAGCTCCGGCTCACCGACTCGGCGGAGGTCCCGGTCAGCCTGCCGGGCGGGGCCCAGCACCGGGACTAAGCGCGGCCAGGCCCATACAGGCGCAGCAGCAACTTCTCCTCGGTGCGCTGCGGGTCGTCCGGCAGCGGCGACAACTCGTTCGTGCTTTGGAAGCCAAATCGCTGGTACAGGCGCCGGGCAGGCTCGTTGCCGTCCAGGATGTACAGCCACACCGTATGCACGCCAGATTCGTAAAGCCGGTCCAACACCGTCCTCAGCAGCTTCGAGGCCACGCCGCGCTGCCGGACCCGCGGCGCGACCCAGAGGTATTCCAGGTAACACTCCTGCGATGACATTCCGGGCAGCCGGGTAACGCCGACAAGGCCCACGTACCGGCGTCGGCGGAGGCGGCCGATCGCGACCATCACATGCCATCCGCCGCGCGAGAACTCCTGGCGCCATCGCTGTGAGGTGTAGCGCTGCTCCGTTTCGTGCCTCGACAAGAACGAGGCGGGGTCGGCGCTTAAGGCGGTGAGGCGGATCTTCCGCAACCTGGGCCAGTTGTTCTCGGCGAGCACCTCCACGCGGAAACTGGTCACGGAACCAGTGCTCCTCGCTTCCGGGCGCTGACAACTAACGTCATTCGGATTGTGACAGTCCGTCCGGCTTGCGTACAACCGCCGGCGTCAGGGGGATGGCCTCGGCCGTTGGCGGCGGCGGGCGGCCACCCTGGACGAGCGATGCCGAGATCCGCGGGCGGCCCGGTCCGCGCCGCACCATGCCCCGGAATGGTGCGGCGCGGGCCCGGGAGCCAGGCCTGCCGGCGCAGCCCCCGCCGCCTGGCCGGCCTGGCCGTCTTTCAGTGCCGCCGCTCGTACTCGGGGATGGCGAGCGGATCGGCGCCTCTCTCGCGGCGGATCCACAGGCCCGTCAGGGCGCGGGCGCCGTGACAGACCAGGCCCGGGGGCACGGCCGAGAGGAACTGGGTGGGCCCGCCGGGCCCGGGCCAGGTGCCCTGCTGCTCGCGGTAGCGGCGGTCCTCCCGGAACAGCCGCTCCTCATACCGAATGCCGATACTGACGACGGCGACGAGACCGAGAGCGGCCCCCATGATGAAGATCGCTGTGGCGATGATGACGTCGGTGGTGGCCATGGTGGTCCCCTTACCTGCTGGCCCGCGGTGTCGTGATCCCGCTGCCCCGAACTGGTCTATGCCGCGGCGTAGGCGGCCGTGGCGGCAGGCGATGAGCAACCGGCTCTGAGGGGCTGAGGCGGTTCACATCGCTTTTCATAGCAACCTTCAGTATGAAGTTCAGTAATTCAGTGCGATTCAAGATCGCTACAGGTTTATCTAGCTTAATTAGTGTGGTCCCCGCTTAAGAAGAAGGTCAACCCTCTATCGGTGTACGAACCTGGAGCTTTCAGGTCCAGGCGAGCGTCATCGTGGCCATGTAAGCAGGTCAACACGCCGCTGCGGAAAGTTGGCAAAGCTGTAGGTGACTGTGGTACGCTCAGCTTCACTGAACTTCAGTTGAAGCCAAAAGGGGTTGCGGTGAGCGATCAGGATCCGCGCCAGGTTCTGGCGCGCCGCCTGCGCGCCCTCAGGGAAGAGCACTGGCCGGGGGATGAGGGTGAACCAGGCCCAACTGGCGGCGGCACTCAGCGTGGACGGCAGGCGGTCCGTCAGCGTGCCACTCATCTCGTCGTGGGAATCGCGGACCGAGCCGAAGGTGCCACCGGCGTCCAGGATTGAGGACATCGCCACATTCTTCGCCAGCCGCAGGTCCTTCGACGGGCAGGCTGGGCGGCTGCTGAGCCAGGACGAGATGACCGCGCAGGAGAGTGCGGCCAGGGAAAAGCTGCTTCAGGAACTCATCCGGCTGCGCGAGGACGCGCTCGTCGCGCCAAACGTGCGCCGGCTCTGCGGCCGCGCCGGACATGGCCTTGGAAATCGCCGAGTCGCTCCGGTCCGGGCCGTACCGTATCGAGCCCGGCAATCGCATCACGATCGTCTGTGCTCAGTTGCCGCAGGACATGCTGGACCGGATGCCCTACACGGACCCGCTGGACCCCGACTTCATCGAGCTGTACCGGTACTCCGACCTCGATGCGCTGCTGGAGTTGTTCGGCCACCTGCGGGCCACCAATCCCATCAGCCCGGTCAGGTTCCAGGCTGCGGACCGGCTTTCCGCCGACGACTACACCGGTCATCTGGTCTCCCTGGGCGGCGTGGACTGGAACGAGGCCACGAGTTCGGTTCTCGAGCGGCTTCAGCTTCCGGTGCGGCAGGTCAGCGACTGGAAGAAGAAAGAAGGTGCCTACTTCGAGGTGACCGAAGAGGACGGCCGCACAGTCGCGCACCGCCCGTGGCTCGATGAGGTGGACGGCCGGCAGATCCTCAAAGAAGATGTTGCACTCTTTGCCAGGTCGGTCAACCCGTTCAACCGGAAGCGCCGTGTGACGATCTGCAACGGTATGTACGGAAACGGGACCAATGGGGTCGTCCGGGCACTGACCGATGAGCGCTTCCGTGATCGCAACGCCGAGTACCTCCACGAGAACTTCGGCGACAGCGATGCTTTCTGCATACTTAGCCGGGTTACCGTCGAGAACGGCAGGGCGCTGACCCCCGACTGGACGGCGCCGGAGATGCGGCTCTTCGAATGGTCCAGGTCCCGGTGATGCCCGGCACCAAGACGCCGGATCACCACGGAGACCATCGGCGCCTGTTGTGGCAGGCAGATGAGACCACGCCACCGGCAAAGGTCGATGCCATCATCGTGCCCACCGTCCGCCCCATGGATTCCCTGGCGGATGCGGCCCGGGCCGCCCGTTTCCTGGGCTGTCCGCTCGTCACGTTGCACACACCGGGCAGGACGAGTGCCAGTGAGGCCGATAAGCACTTTCGCCGATCGCTGGGCCTGATCGCGATCGACGTGCCTGAGTCTGCGCAACTGCGGCTTCCCGTGCTGGAGACGTCACGGCTGCTGGCCGGCACCATCTTCGAGCGGCCGTCCGATGTGAGCACCAAGCGCAACCTTGGGCTGCTGCTCAGCCACATGCTTCGCTGGAAGCGCGTGGTCTTCCTGGATGACGACATCCACGTACCCGACCCGGCCGATCTGAGCCGGGCCGTCAGCTTGCTGGACACCCACACCGCCGTGGGGCTTCGGGTCGGGGGTTTCCCGGACAACTCGGTGGTGTGCCACGCTTTCCGTGATGCCGGTGGCTGGCAGGGACCAGTTCATCGGCGGAGGGGCTCTTGCTGTCGAGGTCAAGCGCAACCGCTCCTTCTTCCCCAACGTCTACAACGAGGACTGGTTCTTCGTGCTGGACGCGGGGAAGCGGTTGCAGCCGGTGGCAACCGTGGGGCGAGTCCTCCAAGACCCCTACGACCCGTATAGTCCCGAGCGGGCACGGGCGGAGGAATTCGGCGATGTGCTCGCCGAAGGCACGTTCTGGCTGCTCGACCAGGGCAGGTCCGCCTCGGAAGGTGACCTGGAGCACTGGCGGGATTTCCTGACCAACCGGAAGCGGTTCATCGGGCGAGTCATCAGCATGGTCGAGTCCGCGGCCGCTATCGAGCCAGCCGAACGGGCGCGAGATGTTCGCGGCACTGAACGCCGCCCTGGGCCGACTCGCCCGCATCACTCCGGAACTCTGCGTGGCCTACCACAAGGCACTGGTAGTGGATCAAGACCGGTGGCAGCGTCACATCCAGGCCATACGGCACCAGCCAAGACTGAGGCGGGAACTTGTGCTCGAGTCGTTGGCCCGCACGAGAGGGAGACCGTTGACCTGGTATGCCACGAAGCCAGCCCCCGTGGAGCGCCGACGGACCCCGCCCGCATTGCGGCAGGCTCGAGCCGGCGAACTTGAGTCCAGCATCCCTGCGCCGCCGCCCGCCCTGGCGCCTCGCGTGGTCACCGCTGCCAAGCGGGTATGGCCCTTGCGCGTGCGCCGCGGGACCACTTCCGGACAGGCGGCGCCTGCGCTGGTTGGGGCGGAGAGCGCTCCTCCCAGCAAGGAGGGCCAGGCGGGACCAGACTGACCGGGCGGAATGGGCTAGCCGCCGGTGCTGGTTGTGTTCATGGCGTCGGCACCTGATTTTCCGGGCGCGGCCGCCGGGTTGGCCAGAAAGACCTCAATTAGCCCGACCAGCTCGATAATACCCTCGAATGGCCTGGTCGCACACGATCCCGCCATCCGGAGGTCCCCCGCCAGGCGCCCGTCAGCGGTTTGCCGCACGTCAAGGACGATACGCAATACGTGCGCCCCCCCTAATTGAGGTCTTCTGGCCAACCTCGGTCAATGGTAGGGCGCACCCATATGCCCGCGCGTCAGGGCAGACCCCCTAATTTTCGAAACCGTACCCCTGATACGGTGCACATGCATCCCGCAGGAGCGCTAATCCGTGGCGTCAAGAAGCCCTTTCAGATCGCCGCGGACGGCGACGTCGAGTTTCGCGAACACCCGGGTGAGGTGCGTCTCGACGGTCTTCGGGCTCAGGTAGAGCCGCTCGGCGATCTGCCTGTTCGACAGGCCCTGGCAGACCAGCAGGGCGATGTCCTGCTCCCGCTGGGTGAGTCCCTTGAACGGATCCGGGCTGTCCTCCACCCCGATCCTGAGTTCTGCGGCGCACTCGTCGGCGAGCTGTCGGTAGGCGTTCGCGCCGATCATGATGAACCGCTTGCGCGCGGCGCGCAGCTCCCGTTCCGCCGCGGCGCGCCGCCCGGCGAGATGATGGCACCGGGCGGCGACCAGGCCGATGCGCCCGGCCTCCAGCGGCAGCCCGATCAAAGCGGCCAGGTTCGCGCGCCCGTTCGCATTCGGCCTGGGCGCGGTCGTGGTCCCCGCGGGCCAGCGCGATCTGTGCCGCCACCCTGGCCGTGCTCATCAGCGCGGACCTCCGGCCGGTACGCGCCGTGGCCGCGGCGAAGCGCTCGAGCGCCCGGGCCGCCTCGTCGATCCGGCCGAGCTGGGCCAGCGCGTCCGCCTGGACCGGGCCGAACAGATGGGTGCCCGGCTCGGCGGAGTCGTAGTGCGCCTCGAGCTGGATGGCCGCCGCGAGCAGCCGCTGCGCGTCCCCCCTGGCCTGGGCGATCGCGGCTTTGGCGCCCGCGGCGAAGGCGAGGCCGGCCGGGGTGCCGAACGTGCGCGCCCAGGTCGCGGCCTGGGCGGCATGGTGCTCGGCCTCGGCCCACTCCGCGCGCGCGGCATGCGGGAAGGCCGCCAGCGCGTGCAGCACGGAGAAGTCCCAGAACCGGTCGTTGTCCTCCGCGTTGCCCGCGGCCAGGTCGGTGAACAGGACCGCCTCGCCGAGCATGCCGCGCCGGTACTCGACCTCACCCAGGAACCCCAGTGCCTGGCTGACCCGCAGCGCCTCACCGCGAGTGGCCCGGTGCACCGCGGCCCGCAGGTCCTGGGCGGCGCCGTCGAGGTCGTCGGTCCACAGCCGGATCAGGCCCCGGGCGACCAGGCCCTCCAGGCCGGTCTCGTCGCCGGGCTCGCCGACGTCGGCCAGCAGGGCCAGCGCGGCCGCGCCGTCGCCGGCCAGTGCCATTCCCACCGTCCTGGCGAACCAGGCGAAGCCGCTCACCCACGGTTCGGCGGATCCAGCCGCCACGGCGGCGGAGCCGTATTCGGCCATTTCCGGATAGGACAGCGTGAGAATACCGATGATGGCGAGTTGCGTGGCGATGCGGGCCCGCAGATCGGGGACCGGCCTGTTCGCAGGAGGCATGGTCCAGCGCGGCGAGGGCGCCCCGGAACAGGGCCGCCGCATCGTCGATGCGGCCGTTCAGCAGGGTCTGGTAGGCCAGCACGTAGTCGCGCCACGGCCCGCTGGGCGCGGCGGCCAGTTCGCCCTCGTACTCGTGCGCGGCGATGGCGTCCCCGGCCACCAGCAACGACTCGACCGTCGCCAGCATCAGGCTGAGCCGGGCCGGCCCGGCGGGCTGCAGTCCAGCGCCTGGCGCAGGTAGGCGGCCGCACGGGGAATGTCCTGGGCGGCCATCCGTTCGGCCGCGGCCCGCTGCAGGTCGGCGGCGAGGTGCTCGTCGGGACCGTCCGCGGCGGCGATCCGGTGCTGCAGCGCGCCCGGGCCGCCCAGCCGGGCACAGCGCTGGTGCAGTTGCACCCGGACACCGCGGCCGAGGTCCGCGTAGATCACCTCACGGGTGAGGCCCCGGGTGAAGGCCAGTTCACGCCCGCCCGTGCCGGCACCTCGGCGAGCAGCCCGGCGTCGATCGCCTCCGCGAGCGGCGCGGCCAGCAGTTCCAGGCCGGTGACCTCGCGCAAGGCGGCAACGCTGAACCGCTGGCCGAGCACCGCCGCGGCGGCGACCAGGTCCCGGGTCTGCCGCGAGCATGACGCCAGCCGCGCGGTGATGGTGTGCGCCAGGCCGCGTGGCGCCGGCAGCGGGCCGCTGCCGGTGACGATCGAGTGCATGGGCATCAGGCCGAGCAGTTCCAGGACGTGGCCGGGGTTCCCGCCGGTGGCCTCGTGCAGGCGCCCCGCACCCTCCGGGGACAGCCCGGGGTAGCCATTGGCGGCGGCCAGGCGCAGCAGGTCCTCGGGCGGCAGGCCGTCCAGCGCCAGGTGCAGCCCCTGCTCGCCGTCGAAGATCTGGCGCCATGCCTTGGACAGCCCCGGGCTGACGGTCTGGTACTCCGGAAGCGAGAGGTCACCGTGCCGCCGGAAGGCGACGATGAGCAGGATCGGGTCGTCACGCAGGCGCCGGACCGCGTACTGCAGCGCCGCCATCGACACCCGGTCGGCCCACTGCGCGTCGTCGATCAGTAAGGTCAGGTCGCCGGCGGCTTGCAGGGCTTCGGTCAGGCCCTGCCCGAGAAAGCTGGGGCTGGCCTGGGGATCCTTGCGCACGGGGAAGGCCCCGTCACCCGCCGCGTCGCTGTGGGCGAGGTCCGGCAGCCGTGCCGTGACCTGCTCCAGGACCCGCCACGGCCGCAGCGAGTCGGCCTCGGCGCCGGTCACCCTGACCACCGGCGCCCCCACCTCGGCGAGCAGCGTGTCGATCAGGGCGGTCTTGCCGATGCCGGGGTCGCCCTCGATCGCGACGACCCGTGGCCGAACCACTGGTGACCGCTTGCCAGGCCGCACGCAGGGCCGCGACCTCGTTCTCGCGCCCCACGAAGACGCGCCTGGCGGGGCGGCTGGCGGAACCGTGCGACACCGTTCCCCCCAGGAATCACAGAATGTGAGTCAACCTTTGGGTAGGTAACGATCCTAACCGCTGCCTTAGCCGCGTTTCGCCCACTGAAGTAGGTTGTGACCGGCTTCTTGGCCGGGTGGCGGAGCCGGGCTTACTGCGCCGGGCCGGCTCAGCCTGACCAGTTGCGGCTAGCCCGCGTTAGCGAGGGCCCTGAGGCGGTTGTGGTCGCCGTTGAAGACGTCCTGGTCACCGGGCATGTTGCCCGAGTCGGAGTACTGCCAGAAGGTGTAGAAGCCCCAACCGTGCGGCAGTGGGCCGCCGCCACTCGCCCCGTAGTTGGCGATCCACAGCGGATCCCACTTGCCGAACCGCGAGGCGTTCCCGGTGCAGGTGGTCCACCAGTCGGTGGTGCTGTAGATCACCGGGTACACGCCCTCCTTGTAGGCGTACTCCTGGACGAAGTCCTGGATCCATGACTTCATCTGCGACGTGGTGAGCCCGTAGCACTCGCTGCCGTACGGGTTGTACTCGATGTCGAGCGCGCCCGGCAGGGTCTTGCCGTCGGGGGACCAGCCGCCGCCGTGATGGATGAAGTACTTCGCCTGGGACTGCCCGGAGGAATTATCCGGAATGGCGAAGTGATAGGCGCCGCGGATCATGCCGCTGTCGTAGGGCCCTTCATACTGGTTATAGAAGTCCGGGTTCGTGTAATAGGTTCCCTCGGTGGCCTTTGCGTACGAGAAATCAACATAGCGCGATACGGAGCCCCAGCTGATGTTCCCCTGATAGGCGCTGATGTCTATCCCGGGGAGCTGCATCGTGGTTATCGCCGGCCGCATCCGCACCGAGTGCCGCCACTTGCCGTGAGCGGCGGTGACGGCCTGCATGGAGTCCGCGCGCGGATGGGTGATCTTCTCCGGATGGACCGGTGTCGGGATGAACTTCGGCGGGCGCACCGGGACCTTCCGGCCCGAGGCGGTGGCGGCCCACACGGTTTTCGCGGCTGAGGCATGGCTGGCCGGCGGCTTCGCGCCGCTGGCCTGCTGCCCGCCAGAGTTGATCATGCTCGGCAGCACGAGCCCGACCGCCATCACACTGGTGACAGCGGCCAGCCGGTACGGGCCGACGAGCGTTGCGGGGTGTCGGGGCACTTCGTCTCCTCCTGCGATTCGACTGCGGGGTAGTTGCCCGTCAAACGCGCAGCAGTCTGGCGCACCGATATGCATTGAGGTGGTGATTGTCAGGGAATTCTCAGGAAATCTGGTAGCACTGATACTCGCGGGTAACCAGTGAACTCCCGTGCCTTCGAGTTACGTTTGTCCGCTTTCGGGTCCGCTGGGGTGTGCTGAATCGAGAGGCGGAAAACGGTTGCCCGGATCCGGGGTATGGAGCAAATCCAGTCCCATTTGAAAAGGTATTTGCCGGATTCGTGGCGCCCATGTGAGTCCCTTATCAGGGTGCCGCGCACGCCACGCGAGCCCGGTTCGGCGCGGCACCCATGAGGGCAGGGTGCTTGCGGTCGCACGGTGCGGGCCGCTTGGGTGAAAGTGGCCGGGCAACCAAACGCGGCCGGAATGAGTGCCCTAGGTGTGAGCCATGCGCTTCGCGGCGACGGCCGCGCCGGCAAGGGCGGGCCCGGGCGGGCCCGGCTCGCGGCTGACCCTGCCCCGGGCGGGCAGGCGGTCGATGTCACCGCGATCTTCCGCCAGCACTACCCGGAACTGGTCCGGCTTGCGGTGATGCTGGTCGGGGACCGGCCGACGGCCGAGGACGCCGTCCAGGACGTGTTCGCCACGCTGCACGCCCGGCGGGACCGGCCGGGGCCACGCGGCGATCAACTGGCCTACGTGCGCGCCTGCGTGCTCAACAGGTGCCGGACAGCCGTGCGCCGCCGCGCTGTGCTGAGCCGTTTCGGCAGCACCGCTGCCCCGGTGCCGGATCTGCCGCACGAGTCCGCCGAGCACGAAGTGATCCAGGCCGAGAGCCGCAGGCAGGTGCTCGCCGCGCTCGCCGCGCTGCCACGCCGCCGCCGGGAGGTGCTCGTCCTGCGCTACTACCTCGGCCTGCGCGAGGCCGAGATCGCGGCGGTGCTCGGCATCTCGCCCGGCACGGTGAAGTCCACCACGGCCCGGGGCCTCGGCGCGCTGGCCCGCGCACTGGGGAGGAGTCATGACCAGCACCGAAGACCGGCTCATCGACGCGCTCGCTGCGGTCGGGCGGAGCGTCCAGGAAGAAACGCTGCCGCCGCTGCAGGCCCGCGGCCCGTCGCCCGCGCCGCGCCGGTGGGGGCCGTGGCTCGCGCCGCTCGCCGCAGCGGCCAGCGTCACGCTCATCGTGGTCCTGGTCAGCGCCCTGCACCTGTTCTCCGGGGGGCTCAACGGGAACGCGCCGAGCGCGGGCCCGCCTCGGTATTACGCCACGCTGGTGGGCCAGAGCATCGTGATCCACGCGACGGCGTCCGGCGCGGTGACCGGCAGGATCCCCGCCGTGCCGCGCGGCCACGGAGGCTACGGCCGGTTCCCGGCCGCCATCGCTGCCGCCGGCGGCGGCAGGGAGTTCATCGCCGCGTTCTCCGGGACCCTGAGCAACCACCAGGACCGGACCTGGCTGTATTCGTTCCGCCTCACCGCCGCCGGGGCGGGTCACCGGCCTTGCCCCGATCCGGGGCGGCGTGTTCACCGGCCTGCTCGCGGCCAATGGCATGTCGGTCGCACCCGACGGATCGAAAGTTGCTGTTGTCCTGTACCCCCCGCTGGACCCGGCCAAGGGCACGCCACCGTCCGAGATCGGGGTGGTCAGCCTGAAAACCGGCGCGCAGGCCTGTGGGCCGGTGGCATGCAACGCGCCCGGTTCGGGTTCAGCATCGCCAACGTCTCCTGGATGCCGGCGGCCGCGCGCTGTTCTTCCTCGCCGTGTGGTGCCGCAGCGATGTTTTCGGCAGCCAGCTGTGCACCGGCCGGGGGTATGACGCCCAGCTGCGGACGCTCCGGCTGACCCCCGGTGGCGGCCGCCTGACCCAGGGCAGCGTGCTGCTCGCCGACTCCCGCCGCTATCCCGACATCATCCAGGCGCTGGCCGGGCCCGGCGGCACGAGCATCAACCTGGTCGAGCTGACCGGCCCCGACGTGGGCACGGTCAACCCGGAGCCGCGCGACCTGCGGGTGGTCCAGGTCCCCCTGGCCCGCGGGCGGCCAAGGCTGCTCTACCACGCGGCGGTGGACGGCCACCCGCAGGTGTTCCTCGGCTCCGACGCCTCCGGCCGGTACCTGCTGCTGGCATGGGCGCGGAACGGCTGGATCGACCACGGCCGGGCTGCGCCCGCTGCCACCGGGCCAGGTCACGTACGCCGAGGCCTGGTAGTCGCGCCGGGTCAGGCGCCGGACACCTCGCGGACGACGGGGAGCGGCGGCTCGGCAGACCACCAGTCACCGGCCGGGATGCCGAGGCCGTCCAGCCGCTGCCAGAGCGGGGCCAGCGCGGCGTCCGGGTTGCGGTAGAAGGCCGAGCCGCGGATCCGCTCGAAGGTCCAGCCGGCCCGTTCCAGCACCTGCTGCCGGGCGCGGTCCTCGTGCCACACGTCGGGCCCCTGCCAGCGGTCGCCGTCGCATTCCACGGCGAGCCGGGAGTGCGGGCCCTCCACGACGATGTCGATGCGGTACCGGCCGGCCGGATGCTGGACCGACAGCTTCCGGTAGCCCCGCGCCATGATCCTGCCCAGCACGTCCCGCTCGAACTGCGACTCGCAGTCCTCCAGCAGGTCGGCCGGTGGCGCGGCCGCCGTGCCCGCGTCGCGGCAGTGCCGGATGAGCGCGCCGCGCAGGTCGCCGTCCGGGAACCTGCCCGGCTCGACCGAGTGCACGACCCACATCTGCTGCCTGGCCCGCGACGCCGCGACGTTGATCCGCCGCATCGCCGCGTTGCTGGTCATCGCGGACACCCGGGCGGCCGGGAGCGCCGGATCGACCGCGACCACCGTCGAGATGACGATCACGTCCCGCTCGTCGCCCTGGAAGTTGGCCGGCTCACCGCTGCGCAGGTCCCGCTGCGTCATCACCTCCGGGCCGACCCGGTCGTAGAGCTTCTCCCAGATGAGCTTGGACTGGGTGGATCCCAGCAGCGAGATGACGCCCATGGTCATGCCGTCGTAGTCCGGATCGGCGCAGAGTTCGGCGACCAGATCCACGACGGCGTCAGCCTCCGGCGCGTTGATCGTGCCGTTGCGGTAGCCATCCAGCACCTTGACGGCGCCGAGCGCGGCCCAGCCGGGGCGGGGCGGCTGGTCGCGCAGCGCGATGATCCGGTTGTCGTAGGCGTGGGCGCTGGAGAAGGCGATGATCGGCGGCAGGCACGGGAAGTGCTCGGTGAGCATGACCACGCCGGGGAACTTCTGGAAGGCGATGTCGTACAGGCTGCCGTCCGGGTCGAACAGCGTGCGGTACTCGGGCACCGCCGCCAGGTGCTCGTCGAGCAGGTCGAACACCTGCTGACGGCTGAGGCCGACGTTCTCCGGGCTGGTCTGCTTGTCGTCGCCGACCACGATGGTCCGCTTGGCCAGGGCGAGCAGCGGGACCGCCTCCAGCCCGATCTGTGACGCCTCGTCGACGACCAGCACGTCGAACGGCGGGTCCGGCTCCGGGCGGAAGCTGCTCAGCGCCCGCGCGGTCGGCATGATCCACACCGGGATGGCGTCCTTGGACTCGTCCAGCGCGACGCGGATCTCGTTGAGCCAGCGCTGGGCGAACTTGCCGCCGGTCTTCCCGAACCTGGTCACCGCCCGCAGGTAACTGTTGAGCGCCTGCCGCTGCCGGTCGCCGAGATTGTCGGTCAGCCGGCGCCAGGCCCGCTCGCTGACCAGGTCCGCGACCACCCGGCGGCGCTCGGCGGAGGCTTCCTCCAGGTCGGCCTGAAGCTGCGCGGGCGTCCGTCCGGCGAGGGCGTCGCGGATCCACGAGTCGAGCTGGCGCCACTGCCAGGCGGCGTCGAACTCGGTGGGGTCGCCGGCGGCGGGCGGGTCGGCCAGGATGCGGGCGGTCCAGATCGGCGCGCAGGCGGACAGCCTCCTGCGTATCTCCCGCAGCCGCTGCGCCGCCGGGGCCAGTTCCTGCAGTTCGGTGAGTTCCTCCCGGAGGCGGTGCCACTGGCGCATGTCCTGGCGCGCGAGTGCGTCCGCGAACAGGCCCCACAGCGGGGAGACCGGGCCGGGCGGCGCGGCGGCCCGGGAGCCGCGCCCGGTAGTCACCGGCCGGGAGCCTGGCCCGGTCGCGGACCTGGCGCCGGACCGGAGCCAGGAGCCGAGGCGGTCCACGGCGTAGAAAAGGTCCTCGACCTTGGCCTGGTCACAGGCCCGGATGCACACCTCTGCCAGGTATCCCAGGGTGCCTGCGTCCGCCACAGCCGGGCTGTCGATCCCTGCGGCGGCGAGGTCGTCGCGCAGCCGGGCCCAGTCGGCCGGCCAGGTGAGAGTGTCGCTGAGGTCCTCCAGGAGGGGCCCGAGCACATCCTCGGGCACGGCGGCGTCCAGGTCGGGGCCGCCGATCCGGTCGAGCTGGTTCCGCCAGCTGGTCAGCATCTGGCGGCGCAGGGCCGCCAGTTCCACCGCCCGCAGGCACAGCTCGATGTCCCCGGCGGTGCTCGGCACCCGCCCGTCGACCCGGCATTCGGCCAGCGCCCGCCGCGCCGGCGCGGAGAACTTGCCGAGCTTGCCGGTCTGGGCCAGCCGGTCCCTGGTCTGCTGCAGCGTGTCGAGGAACAACGGCTCGGGCACGGACGGGATCACGACGTTGTGCGCGGTGAGGGCCGTACGCAGCGTCAGCGCATCCTCACGGTCGCGGGAAAGCTGCGCGCCGAACGAGCCCCAGTCGCGGGCCAGCAGCGGATCGGCGGCCTGGTCCCGGACGTGGCTCAGCCACGTGCCGGCCGTCTTGGTCATCCAGTCCATGTCGCTGCGGCACCTGGCCGCGAGCTCGTGCAGGGCGTCGCGGCCGGTCTCGGCGATGCGGCCCCAGTCGTGCACCGCGCCGCCGAGGGAGCGGACCGATGCCCGCAGGTCCGCGAGCCTGGCCAGGTGCCGGTCCAGGTCGCGGGCGGGCGGGATCGCGGCAAGTTTCGGCAGGACGGCCGCGCAGGCGTCGGCCCGGCGCACGCCTACCTGGGCGATTACCGTGACGAACTCGGCAAGCTCCCCGCCGCTGATCGGCCTGGCGATCGCGGGCGTGAGCCGGTCGTCGATGTAGCCGAGCGTAGCGGCGTGCTGCGCCACCCACTGGGCCGCCTCGGCCCTGGTGGGCGTTTCCACCGGCCCCCACCGGCCGGGCAGCCGGTCGACCTCCGCCTCGCGGGTGCGGAGAAGCTCCTGCGTGGCCGTCGCGATTCTCCGGTCGACCGCGTCCAGATCGGCGGTGAGCTGCCGGATCCGCTCGTCGGCGAAGTCCTTGTCGATCCCGGTGACGCGGGTCTGGATCTGGCCGATCGCCGACTCCAGTTCCCGGCGGCTGTCGGCGTCGGCGCCGAGCACCGAGACCGTCAGGTCCCTGATGCCGGCCGGAATCCGCTGGTTCAGGGCGCGCAGCGCCTGCTCTTTCTCGGCGACCACCAGCACGCGTTTCCCGTAGGCCACGTAGTGGCTGATGATGTTCGCGATCGTGTGCGACTTGCCCGTTCCCGGCGGTCCCTGGACCGTCACCCCGGTGCCGTGCTGCGCCTGGACCAGGATGCGCTGCTGATCTTCGTTCGTCGGCAGCGGCAGCAGCAACGGCTCGGGGTCGCCGTCGCCGGCGGATCCGTGCCCGGTCAGCGCCGAAGGAGCGCCGGAGACAATCGCCCGCAGCGGGTACGGGACCGGCACCGTCTCGTCGCGGTACAGGGCCCGCATCCGGTCCAGGAACCCCAGGTAGTCCGGTTGCCGCCGGCGCACGAACAGGACCCAGCCCGGGTCGGCCACCGCGGCCTCTCCCGTCGCGGGGGCACGGGCCTGGCTGGTCAGCGTGCCCTCGTGGTCGATGGCGCGCACCAGGCGCCGCAGCACGTCTTCGAGCGCCGGGCTGTCCCACGGGTCGATGCCCTCGTCGTTGACCGACTGCCTGATGCTCATGAAGGCGGCCCGGTCGGCCAGCGAGAGCCCGGCCAGGCACCGCACCTCGACCTCCGGCGCTCCCGCCGGGCTCACCCGGATCCGCTGCGTGGCGCCGTCCTGCTCCACCTCAGCCGGGATGGTGAGCAGCGGGTGGTCGACCAGCACGCCATCGGGCCGCCAGCGCAGCCGGCCGAACCCCCACACCAGCTCGATCGACTCCCGGTCCCTGGCCAGCAGATCGCGCTGCTGGAACAGGTCACGGTGCAGCGTCTTGGCCGCGTTCACCTCGGCCCACCGGCCGGCGAACGGCTCCCAGACGCCTTCGATCCACTCGTGTGCCGCGGATACCAGTGCCGGGTCCGGTACCGGTCCTGGTCCCGGGAGCGGGCCTGGTCCTGGGAGCGGGCCTGGTTCCGGAACCGGGCCTGGCTCGGGGACTGGTGCTGGCTCCGGGAGCGGGTCTGGCTCCGCGAGTGGGTCTGGCTCCGGGAGCTGGCGTCCGGCTCCGGGTACCGGGTCGGCTCCGGGACCGGGTCTGGCTCGGGGACCGGCGCTGGACCGGGCTCCGTGCCGTCGGCGCCTTCCGGTCCTGCGTCTTCGGCCTGTTCCGGTCCCGCGCCTTCGGCCGTGGCCCGCACCTCCGGGCGCACGTGCGGGCTGATCGCGGCGCTGTCGCCGAGCAGCACGACCAGGTCGTCCGGGACCTCCGGCCGCGCCTGCAGGTCCAGGAAGTCGACGCTCAGCCACGCCTCCGCCGCCGGCGACAGGCTGACCCCGGGCACGGCGGGCAGGCCGGCGTCACGCAGCAGGAACGCCTCGTATCGCTGGACGTCGTGGACCGGGGGGTTCTTGCGCGCGTCGTAGTCCGCCAGGAAGTCGATCAGGCTCAGCGCCCGGGCGCGCTCGTCCGCCTCCGACGGCACCTCGTCCGCCACAACCTCGTCCGCCGGCTCCTCAGCCACCTCACCCGGAAGCTCCGGCACCTCACCCGGAAGCTCCGGCACCTCGTCCGCCGGCTCCGCGGCAACCTCGTCCGCCGGTTCTGCTGCCAGCTCATCCGGGGGCTCAGGCAGCAGTACATCCGGAGGCGGCGCCGGCAGGTACCGGGCGGGCCCCGCGGGCAGCCCGGCTAGCGCCTCCGCCAGCGCGTCGCCGGTAGGGTCGGTCGGCGCGTCCGTCCAGGGGTCCGCCGTGATGCCGGGCCAGGGGGCGCCCGGCGCGCCGGGCTCAGGTTCCGGCGCTGGCGCGGCCGCGGGCTCCGGCGCGCCGTCCGCCGCGGACTCCGCTGAGCTGCCGGCCGCAGGCTCCTCCAGCGCCGCGGCCACAGGCTCCGGCTGGTCCCCTGAGCTGCGGGCCATCGGCACGAAGGCCTGCCAGTTGTCCACCTCTCGCTCCCCGCTCGCCCCGCCTGCACTGCGCACCAGTGTCGCGTACGGCACCGACACGGGCGCGCGCTCGCCGCGGCGGTTCATTCGCTGCGCTACGCACCGCGTGGCCGATCTTCGCCGCCGCCTGGCAACGCCCCGTCGAGTCTCCCCGAACCGGCCGCCCCGCGTCCGTGTTGTCTGGGAATTACCTGATACCAGCCTGGCAACGTGGGCGCTGGCCTTTGTCCCTGGTTCTTGTGAGGGTGGAGCCTTCCGGTGGAAGATCAGATCCGTCGATGTCTCCGATGGTGGCCAGTAGGTCCGGGGCGAGTAAGCGAGGAGACGAGGCCCATGGGTGGGGCAGCGGAATTGAAGATCGGTGCGGACTTCGCTGGACGGTATGACGTGCTAGAGGAGTTGGGGGAGGGCGACCGTAAGCGGACCTACCTCGCCCACGACAGGAAACTCGACCGGCACGTGGCTATCTCGTTAGTCAAGCCGGAAGGTGTACTCACGGATCCGGAAGGCACGGAGCGGGAAGACCAAGGTGCTGGGCCGTATCGGCAGCCACCCCAATATCGTCTCGCTCCACGACTTCGAGATCGGAGGGGACGGTTCCGCCGAGTACATAGTCTTCGAGTACCTGAGTGGCGGGACTCTTACCGCGTACCTGAAGCAGGCGGGCCGCCAATCACTAGATGACATCCTTCGCTTCGGGCGCCAACTCTGCCGCGGGCTGTCGCATCTTCACGAGCAGGGCCTCATCCATCGTGATGTATCACCCGACAATGTCTGGCTCGGCGAATGGCATGTCGCGCACCTCGGCGACTTCGACTCAGCGATCACCACGACCGGTTCCGACGTGCTGCGGCCGATCACCACAGGCGCATATGCCACCCCAGAGGAACGGGAAGGCGGCCCGCTTGATCAGCGGTCCGACCTGTATTCGCTGGGTGGCGTGCTCCACATCATCGCAACCGGTGAGCGCTGGCCGGGGGATCTCCGGCTGCTACGTTCCCAGCGGCCCGATCTTCCGCTGGCGCTTGGCGATCTCGTGGCGAGCCTGCTGTCCGATTCGCCGGACGACCGGCCGCCAAGCGCTGGCAGCGTCTTGGCCCAGCTCGATGAGATCCGCCATGCATCGAACCTCGATCTCGATGCATTGATCACCGCAGGTGAGAGCGAGCAGATCGAGTTCAAGTCATCCATGCACCACCCCTACGACCCGCCGTCGCCGACTACGCAGGAGATGTCGCCCCAGCAAGCACAAAAGGAGATAAGGAAGGCACTCCAGAAGGCGATAACCAAGACGATCGCCGCATTTCTCAACACCACCGGCGGCACGCTCCTGATCGGGGTGGACGACTCGGGCGGGGTGCTGGGGATCGAGCCTGACTTCGGCTACCTCCGTCATGGGAAGCAGGACGCTGACGGGTGGCTGCTGTCTCTGAGAGAAGCGATCATCAACGCGTTTGGGCGTGAGGTCTGGGGCGCCATCCACGCTTCACTGGTGCTGCATGAATCGCACACGGTTGCCGTGGTCCACTGCCCACCGCGAGCAAGTGAGACCTGGCATCACGAAGACGGTGCCGAGCGCTTCTACATCAGGGCGTCCAACGCCACGGAAGAACTGACCGGGTCGGCCCTGGTCAAGTACTTCCGGGAACACTGGCCCGAGTGAGCTTCGGACCGCCTGTTAACGGCTCGGGCAAATACGGCCGCAGCCTTGGAGGTCGGCAATACGCTGCGGCACATGTCACGGACGCAGCGCTTGGTCGTCGTCCTGGTGCTCAACCTGGCCCTCGTGGCGGGCCTTGTCGCCGTGGGCGTAGGCGCTCACTCCATCGCAGTCCTTGCCGAAGGCGGCGACTACCTGCTCGATGCCGCTGGCGTCGCTGTGGCACTGGTGGCCATCCGGCTGGCAGCACGCCCGGCTGCCGGTAAGCCGCTGGGCGGTCGGCCGAAAGCCACAACCGTGGCCGCGCTGATCAATGCCGGATGGTTGCTGATACTGGAACTGCTGGTTGCGGTCGCGGCCCTGGACCGGTTGGCTATCCCGCAGGTGCCGGCGACGGTCTTCCGGTGCTTGTCGTCAGCGGCGTTGCCGCCTTGGTCAGTGGTCGCCGGTGCTCTCGTTCCTGCGCGCTGACGAAGACGGGAACGATGGCGAGGAGCGGGACCTGTCCGTAGCGGCGGTCCTTCTGGACACCGTCGCGGACGCTGCCGCTGCCGCAGGCGTCGCCATCGTTGGGGCGATCATCCTGGTCACTGGCGGCTGGTACTGGCTGGATCCCGCTGTCGCGCTGACCATCGCCATCATCATCGCCTACCACGCCGTCGCGCTGCTCAGAAAGGTCATCTCTAGGCTGCGGCCCGCGCCGGGGTGACGTCAGTGATCCTGAAGGAGTCTCCCTCACTGCGTGGGACAGGCATTCAGGATCGTGAAGGCCTCGGTGGCTACTGGTAGGCCCTGGCCTGGATCCGGTAGAGCTCGGCGTAGCGGCCGCCGCGGGCCATGAGCTCGTCGTGGCTGCCGGACTCCGCCACCCGCGCGCCGTCGAGGACGACGATGAGGTCGGCCATCCGGACCGTGCTGAACCGGTGCGACACCAGGATGGTCAGGCTGCCGCCCTGCCGGGCCTGCCGCGCCCGGCTGGCGTAGCGCTCGAACAGCTGGTGCTCGGTCTCGGCGTCGAGTGCGGCCGTCGGCTCGTCCAGCGCCACGACCAGCGGCTCGTCGCGCATGAACCCGCGGGCCAGGGCGAGCTTCTGCCACTGGCCGTAGGAGACGTCGACGCCGTCGTGCCAGGTCGGGCCGAGCTGCGTGTCGAGCCCCGCGGGCAGCGCCTCGACGACGTCCCGCGCGCCCGCCCGGTCCAGGGCGGCCTGCAGCGCAGGTTCGGTGTCCATCCGTGGCAGGTCACCCAGGCCGATCGTCTGCCCGGCCCGGAACTCGAAGCGGAAGAAGTCCTGGAACGCCCCGGCCAGGCGGTCCCGCCACTGGGCCGAGTCGATGCGGGCCAGGTCCACGTCATCGACCAGGATGCGGCCCGAGGCCGGGGCGTAGAGCTTGGCCAGCAGCTTGACCAGCGTGGTCTTGCCGGCCCCGTTCTCGCCGACGATGGCGACCACGGACCCGGCGGGGAGGAACAGGCTGACGTCCTGGAGCGCGGGCCGGTCCGAGCCCGGATAGCGGAACGTGACGTGCTCCAGCCGGATCCCCGCGGCGATGCCGTCCGGGGCGGGCAGGTCCTCGGCCTGGGCGGTGGCGCTGGCATAGTCCTCCAGCCAGGCCAGCCGCTGCGATCCGTCCATCCAGATGCCGCGCAGGAAGCCGATCTCGCTCACCGTGGCACCGACATAGGCGGAGAGCCTGGCACCGGCGGTCAGCACGAGGATGGCCGCGGTCGGCGAGGCATGCGGGCCGGTGGCGACGAGCACGATCGCCCCGACGTAGCCGAGCGCGAAGACGGCCCACCCGCCGGCGTACCAGGCGGAGGACCGGGTCCTGGCCACCGCGACCGGCCGGTACCAGCGCTCCCACGATGCCCGGCGCCGGTCGGCGAGCGCCTGGCTGATGCCGAGCACCCGCAGTTCCTTGCCCGGCGCGGCGGTGGTGGACAGCGCGAACAGGTGCCTGGCCAGGCGGTCCGCCTGCGCGCCGCGCTCCTGGGCGGTGCGCTCCACGACCGGCCGCCAGGACGTGGCCGCCACGGTCGGGATCGCGAACAGGACCAGCAGTCACCAGCACCGGGTTCACGCTGGCCAGCAGTGCCACGGTGATCCCCAGGCGGAGGATCCAGCCCGCGGTGGCGAACACCGACATGTACATGTGGTCGAGGGTGAAGATCTGCTCCCGCAGCACCGACAGCCGGTCCAGGTACTCCGGCCGCTCCTGGTGCGCGATCGTGGAGATGCTGGCCTGCAGCCGTGCCACGTGCGACTCCAGCGCGATCGTGACCTTGTCCCTGAATCTGCGCTGGATTCTCGTGGACACGGTCGCCAGCAGCCAGGTCGCCACGGCGGAGACCGCAAGCGCCGCGACCGCGAATCGGAGCAGGCCGGGCTTGTGCTCCAGCAGCCCCTCGCCGAGCAGCTCGAACCAGACCGCGAGCAGCGCATCGGGCAGCGCCGCGACCAGGGCCAGGACGAACGCCACGCCCATCAGCGCCGGCTCGTACCTGAAGCCGAGACGGCACAGCCGCCACATCGAGGAGAGCGCGGGCGGCAGCTTGTCCGGCGGTTCCCTGGGCGGCGGTGCGGCGTGCTGGCCGGAGGGTTCCCCAGGCGGCGGTGTCCCGTCCGGCCCGGGCGGCGGCGCCGTGTCAGGTGAGGACATCGAAGATCACCTCCTCCTCGCCTTCCTCGGGCGTCCCCTCCGCGAACCGCTGCGCCTGCAGGGAGAACATCGTCCAGTACCGGCCGCGCAGCGCCATCAGCTCCGTCGTGGCTGCCGAGTTCGACGACCGCCCCGTGCTCCACGACGGCGATCCGGTCGACGTGCCTGACCGTCGAGAACCGGTGCGAGATCAGGATCGTCGTGCAGGATCTTGTCGCCGCCAGGACGCGCTCGAAGATCTCCGCCTCGCCCCGGACGTCGAGCTGGGCGGTCGGCTCGTCCAGCAGCACGAGCCCGGCGCCGAGCCGCACCGCCGCCAGCGCCCGCGCCAGGGCGACCCGCTGCCACTGCCCGCCGGACAGCTCCGTGCCGCCGGAGTAGCCCTTGGCCAGCACCGTGTCCAGGCCCGCCAGCGCGCCCGCCCCGGCCTCCGCGAGCGCGGCATTGACGACCTCGTCCAGCGCGACCGGCCAGCCTCCGCCGGTTTCCCGCGGGACCACGTTCTCCCGCAGCGTCAGCTCGAACCGGACGAAGTCCTGGAACACGGCCGTGACCCGCCGCCGCCAGGACTCCAGGTCCAGGTCCTTCAGGTCGGCGCCGTCGACCTCGATCGCGCCGGACTGCGGGTCGTACAGGCGGCACAGCAGCTTGGCCAGGGTCGTCTTGCCCGCCCCGTTCTGCCCGACGATCGCCAGCGAGCTCCCCGCCGGGATCTCCAGGTCGAGCCGGTCGCAGCACCGGGCGGCCCGGCGCGGCCGGGTAGGCGAATGTCACATCGCGGAACCTGATCTGGTGCGCGGGCATCCCGCCGGCGGGCCGGTCGCCCGAGGCGATCGTGCCCGCGCTGGCCCATCGCGGCCTTGAGCCTGGCCACGGCCGCGACCGGCGCGGCGGCGCTGTCCAGCGCCCAGTTGAGCCCGCCGAAGGCGATCATGGACGTGCCGACCGCCGCCGACGCGTACACCACCAGCCCGCCGAGCGCCAGACGGTGGTCCAGCGCGGCGGACCCGAGCACCCACAGCACCAGCACGTTCGCGGCCAGCACCAGGACCAGGCTGGCGAGCACCGAGCGCTCCCGCATCCGGGTCGCCTCGTACTGAAGCCGGTGCAGCCGCCGCCGGCTGCGCAGGAAGCGTTCCAGCACCCAGTCCGGCAGCCCGAAGATCCGCAGTTCCTTGGCCGCGGGCGGGTCCACGGCCAGCCGGTAGGCGTAGTCGGCGTCCCGCTGCGCCTGCCGCACCTCCTCGGTGTTGCGGTCCTTCCAGACCCCGCTTTCGCGCAGCAGCCAGTGCGTCCCCAGCCAGGCGCCGGCCAGTACCGGCGGCGCCCACCAGGCGAAACCGAACAGCACGCAGGCCTGGGCCAGGCCCGCCACCATGTCCACCAGGCCACCGGCGATGAAGTCCATCGACACCGACAGCGGCGGCCCGCTCATGCCGCGGTCGAAGTCCCTGGCCATCTGCAGGTCGGCGGCGAGTTCCGGGTCCTCCAGATGGCCGATCCCGGGGACCGCCGCGCACGCGCCGGTCAGCTCGTCGAAGAGCCAGGCCGCGGTCCGGTCACCGAGGTTCGCGGACAGCGCGGTGTGCAGCGGGCCGAGCACCTGCAGCAGGACGAACAGGACGCCCACCACGATCAGCGGCACCGCGAGGCTGGCCCGGTGCTGGATCGCGCCGACCAGCACGCCTGTCGCGATGGAGAACCCGGCGGGCAGCAGCCCGCGGACCGTGAGCAGGGACCACCACCCGGTGGCCATCGGCCGGTCGGCGCGCGACAATGCCGCCGCGAGCTGCAGTTCCTGCCGCACCCGTAGCCGGCGCAGCACCGAGCGCGGCGGGGCTCCCTCTCCGGTCATGACTCCAGCCTGCCAAGCGGGGACGACATCCACCTGGTTTGCCGGCGGCCGGGCCGTGACTGCGACGCAAAGCAACAGGGGTCTTACCTGGCGTTACGGCTTGTGCATTATCACTCCCTCGCAAACTGGCCAAGTCCCGCCCACCCCGGGTCTTATCATCGGGCCATGTGGTCGCCCCCGCCATTGGCGCTGCGACCCGCGGCCGGGGAGTTCGACAGCACGTCAGCCGAGCCTGCGATGACAGTCCTTGGCACGATCATCGCCCGCGTCGTGGTCGTCGTGCGCGGCATCGCCCTGGCCGAGATCGTCGTGCAAGTGATCATCTGGCGCTCGTTCTACCTGGCGAGCCCATGGCTGCTCTGCGGGCCCGCGGCGGCACTCGCCTGGAGCGGCACGGCGATGGCATACCTGCGGCGGCACCGGCTGAGGTGGCCGCTCGTCTGCGTGGACACCGCGGTATACGCCGGGCTCGCCTTCGGGGGCGCCTGGTGCGTGCCGACGGCCATCCGCGGCGAGGCGGGAAGCTGGCTGTTCATCCTGGTGATCACCCAGTCCGTCACGCCGGTCTGGTTCGCGCCCCGGGCGCTGAAGCTGCCGCTGGCGGTCACGCCAGGGATTGCCCTGGCCGCCGGTACCGCGCTGGCGCCGACGGCCGGCCTGGTCACCGCGGGCCCGCGGCGGGCATCGCTGGTCCTGGTGTTTCTCGTGGTGGCGATGCACTGGCTGGTCCGGCGGATGCTCTGCGCCCGGGCGGCCAGGGCGGACGGCGCGCTCGCCGCGGCGCACCGGGAGGCCAGGGATCAGTACGTGATCCTGTCGGAGAACCTCGAGCGGCGCGAGCAGGACCGCCTGGTGCATGACACGATCCTTAATACCCTGACCGCGATCGCCCGCTCGGGCGGTACCGCGGCGGCGGTCCGCCAGTGCCGTCAGGACATCGGCCTGCTGCAGAGCGCGCTGAGCGATTCGGACATTACGCACCCCCGGGGCCGGGCTGGTTCCGGCCCGCTCGCCGCCATCGATGCGGTCGTGGGCGAGATGCGCGCCCGGGGCCTGGCCGTGGACCTGGGGACCACCGACGGCGCCGCCGCGGCGGGCACCCCGGAACCCGGCCCGGTTCCGGGGCCGGTCGTGGCGGCCATCGCCCATGCCACCCGGGAGGCGCTGGCGAACGTGGCCGAGCACGCCGGGACCGGCCGGGCCTGGGTGACGGCCACGACGGCGCCGGGTGACGGTGCCGCGTCCCCCCGGATTCCAGGTGACCGTGCGGGACACGGGTGCCGGGTTCGACCCCGGCCGGGTGGATCCGGCCCGGCTGGGGGTACGGCGGTCGATCACCGAACGGGTCGAGGACTGGGGCGGTGCGGCGTCGGTGCAGTCCGCTCCGGGAGAAGGGACGGTTGTCCGGCTGTCCTGGCCGGCCGCCCGCCCCGGCGCGCGGCCCGCGGCGCTCCAGGTCATCGGCGCGGCCGCCCCGGAGATGCCAGGCCGGTGGTGAGCCGCACCTGGCCGTGGGCCGGCGTAGCGCAGCACAAGAGGGCCGCTGCCGGGGGAGTGGTGACTCCGCTGGGCGCGGTGGCGGAGGCGACCGAGTCGGCGGCGCCGCGGTTCGTGGGCGCGGTCGCGATCGCGCTGCCCGCCGGGCTGCTGGTCCAGGCCCTGTTCGACCATGCCAGCTACCGTCATCCCGTCGTGCCGGTCGTGGTGTGGCTCGGCATGCTGGCCGCCGCGGCCTGGCTGCTGCCGCGGGCCCGCACCGGGGACCTGAGCAACGCCCACGCGGCCGTCGCGATCGTGATGGCGGTGACCGCGGTGACCGCGATCGGCCTGGACCGCCGGGACTCCGGCGCCGCGATGAGAGTGGACTGGACGATACTCGGGGTCGTCTGGCTGCTCGCCCTGCTCGCACTGATCACCCCGGCCTGGGTGTGGGTCCCTGGATCGGCGCTGGTCACGGGCATCCATGCGGTCTTCGTTCTGCACGCGCTGGGGCCCAGCCCGCTGGGGTGGACGCGCGTGGCCGCGAGCTGCTACGCCGTGGTGAGCATCCTGACCGTGTTCGCCGCGCTGCGGCCGGCGCTGCGCACGCACGCCGAGATGGCGATGCGCCGGGCCGCGCTGGCCAGCCGGTCCGCGGCCGAGCGCGCCGCGGTGGCCGCGATCGGTGAGGCCCGGCGGAGCAGGCTGTCCCTGCTGGAGGTGGAGGCGCTGCCGTTGCTGCGCGGGATCGCCGGCGGCACCCTCGACCCTTGCGATGGCGCCGTCCGGGAGCGGTGCGCCGAGCATGCCGCGACCCTGCGGCGCGCCCTGGCCGAGCGGGCGCGTTCGGGATTGCTGGACGGCCTGGAGCCGGTGCTTGCCGCCGCCCGGGCGCGGAACGTGGTGGTCGAGGTCCAGGCGATCGACGATCCCGGCCTGCCCGCGGACGACGTGCTGGACGCGACCGTGGCGGCCGTCGGCCGGGTGCTGCAGGCGCTCCCGCCGCAGCCGGTGATCCTCACCGTCCTGGCGTCCGGCGGCGAGGCGGAGATGTTCGTGACGTTCGGGCGCCCGCCAGCCGTGGACCTTGCCGGGCTGGGGTGTGCGGTGGCCGGGCTGGGCAGCGCGCTGCCGGAGGCGGCTTCCTGGCGGGTGGTTCTGGAGGCCGAGGACGGCGGGCCGGGCTGCCTGGAGGTCCGCTGGCGGGTGGGGCCGGCGTGACCGGGGTTCCGCGCGTGGACGTGGCCGTCGTGGACGACCACCCGATCATCAGGGACGGCATCACCGGCTGGGTCACCGTGCCGGACAGCGGCATCAGCGTGGTCGCCACGGCGACGACGGTGGACGCTGTGCTCGCCGGGCCGGGGCGCGGGGCGGATGTGGTTCTGCTCGATCTGGATCTGGGTGACGGGACCACCGTGGAACGGAACGTGGCCACGATCCTGGCCGCCGGCCCCGCGGTCCTGGTGCTGTCCGCCTCGGAACGGCCGGCCGCGGTCCGTGGCGCGATCCGCGCGGGGGCCCGCGGCTATGTCGTCAAGCACGAGGAGGCTGCCGAGTTGCGGGCGGCGATCCTGGCGGTGGCGGCCGGCGGGGACTGGGTGTCGCCCCGCCTCGCCTACATCTTCGCCACCGATGACGAGCCGGACCGGCCCGCGCTGAGCGCGCAGGAAGCCCGGACATTGCAGCTGTACGCCACTGGCCTGCCCATTAAGTCAGTGGCGCGGCGCCTGGGCATCGGGCAGGAGACCGCCAAGCAGTATGTCCGGCGGGTCAGGGAGAAGTACGCTCAGGCAAACCGGTCGGCACCCACCAAAGTGGACCTGTACCACCGAGCGGTTGAGGACGGGCATCTCCCTTTACCGCCCTAGCCACAGTATGTCCGGCGGGTCAGGGAGGCGTACGGACAGGCAAACCGTGCAGCGCCCACCAAAATGCACCGGTACCATCGAGCCGTTGAGGACGGGCATCTCCCTTCACCGCCCTAGCCACGGAACCCCCCCTCCGGGCAGGGGCAACAGGAGATACCCGTCCTCGGCACTCGATTACCCCCAGATCCTAAGGGGCCTGTGCCGCCCGTCATGACCCCATTGCGGGGGTCACGCCGCCTTTCCCACGCTGCTCTTCGGAACCGGTTCCGGGCTACCTGGGGAACTCCCGGAGAAGGACGGGGCGATCGAGCCCGGGTCGCGGAGCAGGGTTGCCGCGATGGCGTCCCATTCATCCTCGGCGGCAACCCCGGCGGCGACCGGCGGCCCGGTGCCCAGCAGACTGCCTGCGCTGGTGTAGGGCTGGTACCGGGAGAGGAATTCCTCGCGTGGATTGGTGCGCCTGGCTGTCAGGTCTTCGACGGTGTCCCGCAGGCCCCGGTCGTCATTATCGAGGATCTCCTCATAGACATTGCGGATCAGTACGGCCGTGTCCAGGAGGTGCGCACTCAGGGATTCGGCTTCCGGTATGGCCCCAGAGGGCCGAAGGGCATCAACGACATGGATGGCGGCCGTGACGAGGTCCTCGTACTCGGGCTCGCGGGGAACGGTGCCGGCCGGGAGCCGGACCCGGCTGCTGGCCTCGGCGAGCCTGGCCACCTTGGTAGCCAGGGCTGGGTGGTCTTGTGGCAGCCGCCTGGGCAGGTCGGTCAGCAGCGCGGCCAGCCCGGTCACGGCCGGCCAGAAGCCTGCCTGGTCATGGCCCTCGTCCTGGTACTGGCCCGCCGCGTACATGAACCCGGAGGCGCAGTCCACACCTTCGAGCCGGTCCATGGCATCGCGCAGCCCGGTAGCCAGTAGCAGGGACCAGTAGAGCCCCAGGGCGTTGAGCAGCATACGTGTCCGCAGCGGCCGGGGTGCCGCTGCGTCGGGCGGGCCCTGCAGCGAGACGGACGCGTTGTACAGGCGGGCGGCTGCCTGGTCCGGTGAGGTCCCGGCGGCGACCGCGGCGACCGCCGCCACGGACTCCAGCCAGGCTACGTCGGTCCAGTTGGCCGACCATGCGCTGCCCAGCGCGCCGGCCTTATTGATCACCGTCAGCATTGCCCGGGCGTGCGGGTTCGCCATCCCCAGGGCCTCCAGGATCGCTGCCGCATCGGCCTCGGCAATACCCAATTCACGGACCGTGATCGTGAGGATGCTCCGCAGCGCTATGACTTCCGGGGTTCCCTTGGCTTCGGCGACCCGTTCGGGCAGCACTTGCCATAGGTTCATCCCGGCATTGCCTGGCGGCGACCGATACCACCTGGCGAACCGGCGCATCGAAGGCAAAGCCCGGATCCTCCTGCAGCAGCCGCCAGACGCCGAGCAGCGCGTAGTGATACAGGAAGATCCGCATCAGGCGGCTGCGGCGGTCGTCAAGGCCGATCATCAGCTGGGCGAGCACCGCCACGGTGGTGTACATGCCAACCGTGCGTGCGCGGTGGTCGCCGTTGAGGAAACCCAGCAATGGCGGCACCATCCGGCCGGCCATCCTCGGTCCCGGCGCAGCGGCTCCAGGGCCCGCAGCACGATGTCGACGATCTGCTCTCTCGTGACGTCGTCGCTTCGGCCTACCTCACGCTCCAGCCGCTCCACGGTCCGGGCCAGCGGGCCCGAGATGAACGCCGGGATCTGCTCCGGTGCGAGTTGCTGAATCGCTGAGCCGACCAGAATCTCCACGGTGCGCGCGTCCCCAGCCAGGCCGGAATCCGCGAAGCCTCCGCCCGTGCCGGCCGCCTGCGGTGCTGGACGACCGCTGCGCCGATCAGTGCCAGGTTTCCGCCATTGATAACAGCATCCTGGACGAGATCCCAGGCGTCGGTGTTCTGGCTGTTGGCCCCGGAGGGTTGAGGCCGCCATGGGTAGCCTCCCAGATGCCGCGCAAGCGTTCCTTGTAGAGGTCGGCGGCAGTCGGTGGCGCGAAGGTCACCTCCGGGGCCGTGTGAGCCTGCGGTGGCGCTAACGGGGCTTGGATAGTGCTGACGTCGTCGCGCTTGCTGCTGGCCGGGTCGCTGTCTGCGCTGGAATCGTCGGCGGAGGCTGCGTCCCGGCGCATTGGTTCAGTCAATGTGCTCTCCCGTGGATCCATGGACGAGGCCTGCCGCGTCGTAAGCCGCGACGGCGAGCGTGGCGATGTCTTCGGGCGCCAGTTGCCGGCCCGGGCCATGAAGACGGCCTGCTGCAAGATGCGGTACAGCGCTCCTTCCAGCACTCGCAGCGGCGGCCCGACCAGTTCGCCGTGGTTGTCCTGCCACGTGCTGAGCCCGTCCCGCACGGCACCGCTGAGCTCTTTCCCAGCCGTCTGTCTGCGGCGAGAGCAGGGCGTTAACCTGCCGCCTGAGGCCACCAAACTTGACCACCATGTCGGCCATGTCCCGTGCGTCCGGCGGGTGAAGCTGCAACGCTGCCGCGCCCAGATACTTTTCCTCGAAGCGTTCCTGCAGCCGCTCGCGGAACAGCCCTTCGGCGTTCGCGAAAACGCCCAGGCGAAGCGACTGGGCGAGCTTGTCACCGGCGGGCGCGCTGTCGCCCGCCTGGTCGGTTGTCTCGGCTCCGCAGGTCATCCAGGGCCTTGCGGATCGGATCCATGGGATCACCGCCAAGCGCATTGGCCGACCGTGCGCCGAAACGCTCCTCATACAGGATTGCGTCCATCGACGAACTGAGGTCCGGCAGTGTCGGCTGCAGCGGATTGAATGCCTTGTACCGGATCAGCGACCGGATATACGGGATGAGCACCGTCACACCTGGAACATCGACGGAGCGCCTGGCCAGGGTGAGGGCAGCCTGGGTGACGGACGGCGTCGCGCGGTCGATCTCGTCAAGCACCATGACGGTGCTGCGCCCCGCGCGGACCATCCGGGCGGTGGCCCGCTCGAAATGCGACTGCCAGCGGAGTCCCGGGATGTCCAGGTCAACCTGCAATCCGACCTTGCTCTGCCGTACCCGCAGCTCAAGGGTGGAATTCCAGCCCCGTACGGCGGCGATCCACCGGGCGAACAGGAAGGTGGCGGGAGCCTGCAGCCAGCCCAGCCGGGCCAGATACGCCGGGTGGCAATACAGCGCCTCCAGGATGGCGGCCTGCAGGTCGGTTTCGGTCTGTTGCTGCCAGACGTCCACCACGACGACCACGGGCGTCCCGCTCGCCGCTCCAGTCGTACCGGAGTCGCCGCACCAGAAAAGACTTGCCTTCGCCCAGGCGTCCCTCGAGTGGCAGGACGCGGCCGAGATACTGGTCGGTGATCAGCTTGCCGAGTTCGGTGAGGGCCCTCCCCTGAGAAGGAAGCAGCGGCGGTGGCTTGTTGCTTTCTTGCGATCGCGCGCGGGTCGCGTGGCGGTGCAGGAGCAGCACTTTGGCCAGGAGGATGGCGAGGAACACGGCGACCGGCACACGGACCCAGAGGTCAAGCGGGACGGAATGGGCGTGGTTGAGGTCCTTCGGCAGGTCGATGACGGACAAGATCGCGGCAGCGGCCGCCAACGGCGGGATATGAGCCATCCAAGTGGTGGCAGCCAGGTGTAGACAGGATTGGCGACGAGGACTACCAGGCCCAGTGCGACCAGCGGAAATATCCCGGTCAGCGTCATGGCGAGCGTCTTGGACCGCGCTGTCGTGACCTGGCCTGCGCTGAGCCAGTGCAGCCATCCGGGGATGAGCGATCGATCAGTGGCAAGCAGCAGTAACACGGCGGCGAGCGCAGCGAGCAGCAATACTCGCGTGGCCTGTGTCCGGAGCCATACGAGCAAATTTCTTCGCCGTTGCGCAGAAGATGTCTGTGCCATGCCCACCCCAACACGGACAAACCTGAAATACATCACAATTTGTACGAAATGGCTGGCCCCTGCGTCAACCTGAATCGTGGATGACCAAATACGAGACCCCCATCGATTATGACGTATAAGACCGGCATTTGGGAGATATGTTCGGCCTGCTCCTCGCCTGTCTCGAGCGGCTCAGCGCGATCGCAGGTAGGCGGAGAAGTCGGGGGACCACACCTCACCGTTCTCATCGATCAGGCCGTAGCGCCGCACGAGCGCTCCCTGCTCGACGTCCACCTCGACGCCCCGGCCGGAAGCCAGCTTGAGCAGTGGCTCCCAGAGCTCCTCTTTCCGCATGAAGTCTTCGAGCTTCTTGTAGTAGGACGACAGGTCGGACTGGATGATCCGCCCGATGTCGGTCGTGCCTAGCTCCAGCATGCGGCAGAACGCTACTTCGGACAGGAAGGGATGCCCGGCCGCGTACTTCCATGCCACGTCCGGTGCGTCGCCCGCAAGCTCCGCGGAGCGGGCCGACATCGCCCTGACCTGCTCGTAATCCATCGGGCGCAGGTAGATGGAATCGCAGACTCCGGCGAAGCTGGAGATGTCCGCGGCGTCGACCTCGATGCGGTCGATCGGGCGGCGGGCCACCGCGAGGGCCGCCATGGGGATCCGGTCCGGGTAGTAAACCAGTTCCCGGAGCAGGTTCAGGAAGTCGCGGGCGTCCGGGAACAGCTTTATCGAGTCGAACTCATCAAGGACCACCACCAGGTGGCCGTCCGATCTGCCGAGCCGCAGGAGTGCTTCGCGGATCATGCGGTAAAGATCGTGGATCGGGATTTCGCGGGTGTCGTTTGCGCCGCCCGCGGCCGGTGCGCCGCCGACGGTCGTGAACGTCGCGTGGAGCGCGGTCTCGGCCGGGCACAGCGCCAGGATGTCTCTCAGTACCTCGGCACCCGAGCGGACGGTGGCTATGTTGATCCAGCCGGTCAGGGTTCTGTCGTCGGGTCGTTCCCCGAGGATCTCGTTGGCCAGCGAGGATTTCCCCATGCGGGTCAGGCCTATCAGCGCGGCGCTGCTGCGGGCCTCATACAGGCGCCTCTGCAGCGCCCCCCGCTCCAGATCGCGGCCGACGAACCGCTCGGCAGATGCTATGGTCCCGTACCCGACAAAGGGGTTGGCGGCCGTCATTCGCCATTCCCGACACTGTTGGCTCTGAGCCACTCGGCAAAGAGCCCGACGCGGATGCTCAGCCGCCCGCTGGCGTCCCGCTCAAGAACCTCACGTGCGAAAAGGTCGCGCACCAGCGGTGCGTCCTCGGATCCGACCTCCTGTGAGGTGGTCGACGGGTTCAGTGCGATCCGGGTGAGCAGCGTGAGGTATCGCTCCTTCGGTGCCAGGGCTACCGACTCCCCGGCGGCCGTGATGAGCGGATCAAACTTGTCCAGGGGAAGCGCCGAGGGCCCGGTCGTCAACTGCCCCAGCACGTCGCCTACCACCGATTCGGTGATGAAGGCGAGCCGGTTCCGGTTGAGATGCTGGACCAGGCGGTCGCAGAAGATCTGCAGATAGAACGCGCTCCCGGCGGTCAGGCCGATCAGCCGGTCCAGGGACGCGCCCTTATAGCGCGACTCGCCCGCCATCATGATGGGGTCCTCGGCCAGTGCCCGCGCTTCCTCCCCGCTGAGGTAGCTGATCCTCTGGTCGTGGGTCACGCCGAACTCGTTCGGGTACGCCTCCTTGAAGCGTGGCATCGTGTCCTGGCCGACCAGCACGGCGTCGAACGTCCTGCTTTCGAGAAGAGACTTCCACTGCCGCATGAAGGCGGGCGTGAGAAGGCCCTCGCGGATGTACTCGTACACGTAGGTGAATTCGTCGATGAGGAAGATGGGCCGTACATCACGCCAGCCCTTCCGTGCCTCCAGCAAGCGCGTGGAGGCGAGGACGCTGCGCCGGAAGCTCTCAATGGGCGAGGACTCGACCTGAAACTCCCGCGGCCAGTGATGCTCGACGATATCGGTCATGTCGAAGTCATGCACGAGCCGCTCGTACAGCGAGTCGATACACGCCTGCACGAAGCTGCGCTCCGCCTTGGCGGTGTCAATGGTGCCCAGGCTGAGGTAGATGGCGAGGTTCGGCGGGCGCAGGCGTTTTGCCAGCTGCCGCAGTACCGACGACTTACCGGACCGTTTCTGCCCGTAGAGCACGAAGCACTGGCCGAGCGGCCCGCTGGTGACCTCGCTGTAGACACGCTCCAGCAGTTCTTGCCGGCCGAAGAACATCTTCTGTTCCTCGACCGGGGTGCCACCCGAATACCGGCTGTACGGGTTGGTGACGCTCACGAATCTGCGGGCCGGCTCGAGCGTGGCCGCCACGGTCCGGGCGGGGCTCTCCGCGGTCTGGCCGGAGGCGCGCCGGAACCGCAGGCTCAGCGACATCGTGACCTCACCCACGCCGAGCGCCAGGTCGGAGACCTTCACCCGCTGGACGAGTTCCCGTGTCTCACCCGGCCGCAACGTCTGCAGGAATCCCGTCTGGCCCTGCGTCCGCAGGTCGGGCGTGTGCTGGAGCAGGAGTTGCACGCTCTCCACCGGGGCATCCCCGGCCGGGAGCCCGACCGACACGGTCAGCAGAAAGGTCTGGTCGTCGCCGACGTAGAAACGCTCCCTGGAAGCCAGGCTGACGAAATCGGGCGACGATACGGCGCTGCGGAGATACCTGGAGTGCCCGGTGTCCACGACGTAGGTAAGCTGCCGCAGCAGCGTGCGGAAGTATGGCGGTGGCCGCTGCCCGTTGCTGATCGCGGAATCCAGCGCGGCGCTCGCCACGGCGATATCCTGCCCGGCTTGCTCGCACGCGGATACGTGGCGCTCGTAGTCGTTCTCCAGCAGTTGCCTGGCCACGGCGTCGAGGGCGTCCGCTATCGAGCTCTTCAGCGCGGTGGGATTCTCCTCCTTGAGGAGCCTGGTGCGCAGGTCGAGCAGCCAGGTGGCGGAAACGTCGCTGCCCTTCTCATTGATATACGCGAAATAGAAGGACTCGGCACTGGCCGGGTGACTCGCGTTAGCCGTGCGCGCCGGGGGAGGGGCCTCTGTCCGGGCGGGAGCGCGGTCGGCGGCTGGCCGGCCAGGGGGCGGGCCGAGATAACGGCTGCTTGCGGAACGGTGAGCTGCTGGCCGTCATCGAGCTGGAGCACCACTACGTCCGGAAGGACCGACATGACCCGCGCCGCTCGCACCCAGCGCTGGGAGCCCATCAGGGTGACCTCATACCTCGCGCCGGTCCTTAGGTTAAGACTCGTGGCCACGACTCCTCCGGCTGCGCGTGGCACACCGCAACCAGGCCCCTATTCGGTCGGTCATTGTGAGTGCGCAAGTTTGACATTACCTCGCGCGCCGCTAAGGGTGCCATGCCCTGCCTGGCTGGGCCGATCCGCGGAGGCGGCGGTGTCTCCTGCGTAGGCTTTGACGATGCTGAAGCAGCCGGGCGAGGCGATGTGGTGGCTGGCGTTGCCCGGGCAGGCGCTGCGTGCTGCCCATCATGCGCAGTCAGGGTCGTCAACTCAGGTGTGGACCATCGCGGCGGTTCTCGTGGCCATTGTCGGGTCCGCCATTGTGGCGTGGCAGGCCCTGGAAACGCACCGCACGACAACGCTGAGCCAGCGGACCCTGGAGGCTTCCAACGCGCTGGCGATCGACAGCGCGCGCAGCCGCCTGGACCAGGACGCACCGCGGATCGACGTGTACGTGGAGCAGGTGTCGGTCCAGCCCGTGGAGTCCCAGCACACGCCCGGCGCGCGGTGGAGCCTGGCCGCGGATGCCGACCGGCTGCTGCGCGTGCAAGCCCAGGTGACAGTGGTTAATCTCATGAACGACAGGACCATCCACCTCAAGGTCAAGGGCCTGCACGACTCTGCCATGCGGGCCGACGTGGAGGTTCTGCTCGTTCCTGCCGCGAAGCTGTCCTACTTCCTGACGGCAACGTTCGCGCTGCGGCAGTGGGCCGAGAACTGGGAGTCGCGTCAAGCCGGAACCCCCCTCCCCAACGTCGTGGCGGGCTGCGTCATAGCGGGGGACGACAGGGACGAGGGAGTCGTGGATACCTGGCCGCTGCACCTTGCCGCCTGGCCCGTGCAGCCGGCCGGAGACTCGGACGGCACCTGGCAGCTCACCGCGGGGATGGCGGGCAGCGACTGGTTCCAGATCGCAATCCGCCCGCTCCGCGAGCGCAGTTACTGGATCTCCCAGCGGAAGAACATTCCCTTGCCGGAGCCCTCGCGCCACACGCCCCGGTAGGCCTATCGGGCGGCGCCTCGCCGCCGCGGTTCAGGTCGTGAAGGGCTCCAGGATGTGGCTGAAGTCCCAGGTGTTCTGGGTGATGCCCGAGCAGGTGTTGCTGTCGACGGTGCCGGGGCAGCCGCCGTTGTCGCGCTGGATCGCCCAGATCGAGAGGAAGTTCATGTTGTTGGCCTGGGCGAAGTTGAGCATGGTGGTCGCATCGGGTTCGTAGGTGACCTCGGTCTTCTTCCGCAGGTCGTCGATACCCGGCAGCAGCGTCATGCCTTCGGCGTTCCAGAGCTGAGCCGAGGTCAGCCCCGGGAAGATGGATTCCAGCTGGGTGTGGGTGCTGGTGGCCGCGTTCTCCGCCGCCGTGCCCATCTCCACCACGCCCTCTTTGGCGATGTAGTAGTCGAAGACCATGATGTTGACCGAGGTCACGGTCGCACCGTTGGCCACGGCGCTCTGCAGCACGGCCTCGCCGTTCGGGTCCAGCCCGTACTGCTCGACCGGGAGCGTGTACTGGATCTGCAGCGGGATGCCGTTCGCCGCGGCCCACTGCTCGGTCAGGGCGATCGCCTGGTTGCGGCGGGTGATCCCGGCGGTGTTGTTCAGCGAACTGGACTCGACGTCCATGTCGAGCCTGGTGACCCCGAGCGTGGTGATCACCTGCTCGTAGTCGGCTGCGATCGACTGCACGTTCGTGCACGAGTCGGCGATCTCGGTACCGCCGTGGTCGGCGCTGTACCCGCCGAACGACGGGATCACGTCGCCGCCCGCCGCGCGCAGCGAGGCAATGTCGGCGGCGTAGTAGTTCAGCGGCTGGGAGGAGTTGCCGTTCCAGTCCAGCGAGCACGAATTCTTGCCGGAGGACTGGAGGAAGGCCAGCGTGAAGTACTTGACGCCGGACGCCTGGGAGGTCGCGGTGAGGCTGGGGGTGTTCGGGGCGAGGTAGGTCTCGTAGTACGGGGCGTAGACATGCGCGGGCAGCGGTGTGTAGGTGGCCGCCGCCGCGGTCACGGTTCCGGCCGCTGGCCAGAGCAGGGCGGCGGTGATGGTCAGGCCGAGAGTGGCGCGGTGGCGGAGTCTCATGAGGTCTCCCATCGGCTGTTCTTTTGGGATCGTTGCGTTACGCCGGGCCGGGGCTCGCCGGGCGGCCACGGGGCATCGTTATGCCAAAATGTCGATCTTGGCGACGTTCCAGCCGGACACGCTGACTACAGCAGTGGCGCCCTGCAGGTCAGCGGAGTTCCAGGTGACGGTGAGCGTCTGCGATTCGCCCGGGAACAGCGTGATGTCGTTGTCCTGCCAGAGCGAGGACTGCAGCTCGTTGTCGCCGGGCAGTTCCTGGCCGCTGGCGGTGCCGCGGCGGATGTCGGCGCGCAGCAGGAACGCCACCGTCGAACCCGACGTGTTGGTGATCGTGACCGTGGTGGCGCGGTCCGCGCCGTCGGGGCCGGCCTGGTCCACCGTGCTGGAGGTTGCCGTGATGGAGGACGCCGGCAGGGTCTGCAGCCCGGTGAGGTTCGCGTACTGCGAGACGGTGCCCTGCGGCTGGCCGAGTGTCTTGTTCCAGCTCACCACGTCCGGCTGGGTGGACAGCCAGTAGACGTTGCGGTCGACGAGGGTGCCGTTCTGCCTGAGCTGGAGTTCCACGAAGTAGGTCTGGACCGGGGACGTGGGGACCTTGGGCGTCAGCACGCCGGTGCGGACCTGCTGGCTCGTCAGGCTGATGCTGGCGGCGGTCTGGTCGTCGAGCACGGTCCCGGCCAGGTTGTACACCTTCGACTCGACCGACAGGCCGCTCTGCGTGGTGTTGCTCAGGTTGTCCAGGGTGACCGTGCCGGTGTCGAGGGCGTAGATGGCGTGCAGGCTGCGGTTCGCCTCCTGGGCGCCGAAGTAGCTGCCGGCCTGGTCGCCGTCGTTGTTGTACAGGTTCCACAGCAGGCTCGGCCAGCCCTTGTTCATCTGCCAGTAGATGGTCCCGGTCGAGGGCAGCGGGGTGTTGTTGGCGTGGTCGATGAACGCCTCGAACTGGGCCCTGGTGTTCTCGTAGTCCTGGGCCTGCGCTTCCTCCACGTACTGGGCCAGGCTCGACCACGGGCCGTACCTGCTGGACAGGGCGGTGTCGAAATGGCACAGCGTGCCGAACGAGTAGCCGGACTTGCACCGGGGCTCGTAGTTGGCGTGGTACTGGTTCGCCTTCGTGTTCTGCCACAGATTGCTGAGGTCGCTGGCCGACATGAACCGGTTGAGCGAATCCATGGTCGGGATGGTGTCGCCCGCGCTCTCCTCGCTGTCGTAGCCCCAGGCCGCGCCGGCATTGGTCACGGTTGAGTCGCTGCCGAGGTGCGTGGTGTCGTACCAGTAGTCCGGCGGCACCCAGTCGTAGGGGCCTTCCTTCTCGCCCGACGGGCCGAGCGTCGTCGTGCTCTTGTACTCAGCCGATGCGATCACTGGGGTCTGCGGGTAGAAGTCGGCCGCGGTGAACCCGGCGATCGACACCGATTCCTGCTGGCTGCTCGGCTGGTTGTCGGACCACTGGAAGCTGAACACGCTCGGGTGGTTGCGCAGGTTCGTGCCGATGGTCTGCGCCGAGTTCTGCAGGACGCTCTGCTGCGCCGTGGTCAGGCTGCCGCCGACCTGCCACGCGTCGCAGCACTGGAAGCCGCCGTTGACCAGGATGCCGGCCTGGTCCATCTGCTGGAACCAGTCGCCGGGCATGATGTGACCTTCGAGCCGGATCGCGTTGACGCCCATGTTCTTCATCAGTGCGATCTGTTTGGCCGTGTCGGCGGCCGAGTAGTGCAGGAACAGGTTCGGGTCGTAGCCGCCGCCCCTGATCACGATGGGGACGCCGTTGATCTTGAATGCCCTGGCGCCGGACGGCTCGATGGCGTTGGAGCCGGTCAGGTAGGACGTGACGGTCCTGATGCCGAAGGTTTCCGTGGTGGTGTTGTAGCTCGTGGTGCCCTGGGCGGCGGTGACGGCCAGCGTGTAGAGGGGCTGCGCGCCGAGCTGGTACGGCCACCAGACCTGCGGGCTGGCGATGGTCAGGCTCGGGTAGGCGCTCGGGGTGAACTGGACGGTCTGGGTCGTGCTGGCCGGGACCGTGACGTTCTGCGTGACGGTGATCGGGGTGCCGCTGTTCGGCGGGGTGATCGTGGCGGTGACCGTCGCATTCTGGGCGGTGGTGGCGTAGTTCGTGACGTCGGTCTTGACGGTCAGCGCTGCGCTGGACAGGTCGGCGGCGTCGGCCTGGTTGACGTGCGAGTTGCCCACGGCGAGCGCACCATCGACCTGGAGCTGGACCGGGAACTGGATGCCGGTGTTGTTGTCCGGCGGGATCTGGGTCCAGTCGACGTTGTCCAGGGTGAACATGCTGGTCGGGTCGTTCGGGTTGACCTGGATCGCGAGCGAGTTGGTGCCTGCCCTGATGAGACTGGTGAGGTTGAAGGTGAAGCGGGTGTAGGCGCCGGTGACCGTGGCGGACGTGGCGACCTCGGTGCCGTTCACCCAGAGGTTGGCCGAGCCGATGACGCCGTTGACGATCAGGGTGGCGGTCTGGCCCGCTGCCAGGTTTGGTGTGAAGTCGGTGCGCCACCACCAGGGGACGTCGAACTCGCTGACTGAGTCGGGGCCGATCTTGGTCATGCTTCCGTAGCAGAGCTGCATGTTGTTCGAGAAGAAGACGCTGTTCGGGCTGCTGGTGCCCTGGTTCACCGGCTGGAGCGCGGTGTCACCGGGGCACTGGCCGTTCTGCGCCAGGGCCTCGATCTCGGTGCCCGGGGCACCGGCGTCGTCGTTGGTGACGGGGAGCCAGGTGGAGGTGTTGAAGCCGGGGGTGGAGATCTGCGCTCCGGTCTGGGTGGCAACCGCGCTGCTCTGTACGGTCCAGCCGCTGGTGCCGAGGTTGGAGATGTCGCTGGCCCCGGTGTCGGCCGGGGTGCTGACGGCGGCCAGGTGAGCTGGCGCCGCCGCGCGGGCGTGGTGTCGGGTGGCCGGCCGGGTGTGCGCCGAGGCGGTCGCCGAAGCGCTCGGCACCAGCCAGGCGAGTGTCGTAACCGCCGCCGCAGCAGCGGCCCAAGGGATTGAACGAGCACGCGTGATCCGTCGCATAGCTGGCCACTCCTGTCGTGCAGCAGTTACCACGAACGACGGCCGGCCTGGCTTGGATCAGTCAATTAGTTCGTAACCTTTCCAAACAAACCTGTCAATAGGCCTCCTTGCCGCTCACCGTCCGAGGCCGGCCTTTTGAGGCGCGCGGGCCGGGGCCGGGCGTTCTCCGCCATACTCAGCTGCAGGGGCTGCCGTTCAGGGTGAAGGCCGCGGGGGAGGTGTCGTTGCTGGTGAACGTCAGCTGTTCACCAGCGAGTAGGTCACCGAGCAGCTTGTTGCTCCGGTCGGGGTGGGTGACGGGCTCGGGGAGGGGGACGGTGAGGAGCCGCCGGTGCTGACCGAGAACGAGGTCGTGGCCAGTCCCGTCCCGCCCTGCCACAGCTCGAACACGGCTTCGACGTCGATGAGGTACCAGGAGTTCTGGATGTAGCCGCGGCTGACCGCGTCGGCGATGAGCTGGCTGCGATCCGAACGGCTGCACGCTGCCGTTGTGGTTCAGCCAGATCATCAGCTCCGCCCCGTTGGGCTGCCCGCTGGTGGTGGGGTCTGGTTGAACCAGATGTCGTAGGCCACGTCATAGGCGTTGCCGCCGCCCGGCTGGCTCGTGCTCCAGCTTGACGTCACCATGCCCGTGTACAGGGCGGATACCTGGATCGGGAAACCGCTGGCCGACGCACACGCGCCTCAGTGGCAGCCCTTGTAGATGGACGGGTAGCCGCCCGGGGCGCCGCTGGTGGAGTTGCTGATCGAGGAGTTCGCCACGGTGAAATCGGCGCTGCCGTCGGTGCTGATGCACTCCGGCGCGCTCGATCCCCTCGTCATTGGCCGCTCTGCTGGCTGGTCGCGGCCAGCCGGGGCGTGCCGTAGTCGCGGTTACCCGCGGCGGGTGGCACCGCGGTGCGGACTCCGGGCTGCCAGACGGCGGCCTCGCCAGCGCCTCGTTCACCAGCATCCGCACCGGATGGGCCGTGGTGGGCACCGGCACATGCGCGCACTTCAAGACCGACTGCACCCAGGCCAGCGCCCTGGACGCGACCACCGAAGGCGGGGCTCACTGGACTTTGAGAGCCTCCGGCACCGCCGCCGCCTAAAGCACGGCATACCGCACCCGGCTAAACCGCATCTGAACCGTGCCGGCCCGGACGGTCGGCTGCCTCGGATCAGTTCGAGCCCTCGGCTCCGATGTAGCCCTCCGACTCCAGGTGCAAGATGATCTGCTGGGCGACCTCCTCGGGCGTGAGCTGGGCCGTGTCGATGGCGACGTCGGCGTCGCCGGGCACCTCGTAGGGATCGGAGATGCCCGTGAACTCGGGCAGTGTCCCAGCGCGGGCCTTGGCGTAGAGGCCCTTGCGGTCCCGTGCCTCGCACACCTCGAGGGAGGTCGACACGTGGACGAGCAGGAAGCCGCCGCCGGGCTCGACCATGGCCCGCACGTCCTTGCGGGTGGCGTCGTAAGGGGCGATCGGCGCGCAGATGGCGATGCCGCCGTTCTTGGTGATCTCAGAGGCCACGAAGCCGATGCGGCGGATGTTGATGTCGCGGTGCTCCTTGGAGAAGCCGAGCTCGGACGAAAGGTGCTTGCGGACGACGTCGCCGTCGAGCAGGGTCACCGGCCGCCCGCCCAGCTCCAGCAGCTTCACCAGCAGCACGTTGGCGACGGTCGACTTCCCCGATCCCGACAGGCCCGTGAAGAACACGGTGAACCCCTGGCGGGCGCGGGGCGGGTAGCTGCGCCGCAGCTCGGCGGCCACCGCCGGCGGTGTGAACCACTCGGGCAGGTCGCGTCCCTCGTTGAGCCGGCGACGCTGCTCGGTGCCCGAGATCGACAGCGTTCGGGCCCCCTCGGGAACCTCATCTTCGGGGAGGTAGCCATCCTGGTGCTCGACGTAGACCATCTGGCGGAACGGGACCATCGTCACCCCGAGCTCGGCCTCGTGCTGGCGGACGAGGTCCTGGGCGTCGTAGGGGCCGTAGAACGGCCGGCCCTGGGCGTCGGCACCGGGCCCGGCGTGGTCGCGTCCCACGATGAGGTGGGTGACCCCGTGGTTGCGCCGGATGATGGCGTGCCAGACGGCCTCCCGGGGTCCCCCCATGCGCATGGCGAGAGGTAGCAGCGACAGCATCGCCGTGTTGTGGGGGTAGCCGTCCATGATCGCCTGGTAGCAGCGGACCCGCGTGTAGTGATCGACGTCACCCGGCTTGGTCATGCCGACAACGGGATGGATGAGGAGGTTGGCCTCCACCTCCTTGGCCGCCCGCAAGGTGAGCTCATGGTGGGCACGGTGCAGCGGGTTGCGGGTCTGGAAGGCGACCACCCGGCGCCAGCCCTGGCGGGTGAACTCGGCACGCAGCTCCGCCGGTGTGCGGCGCAGCTCCGAGTAGTCGTGGTGGGCGGGTAGCTGGATGCCCTCGAGGGTGCCGGCAAGGTAGTTGGGGTGCGTCCGCTCAAGCAGGTGGGCGACGCCCGCGTGGGCGGGGTCTGTCGTCCCGAAGACCCCCTGGGCCTCCGCCCGCCGGTCGGGCCGGTAGACCTCCTCGACGTGCAGGGCCGCCAGCATCACCCCCTCGGGGTCGCGCAGGGCGACGGAGGCGCCCGGACCGACCTGGGTGGCCAGCTCGTCGGGGACGTCGAGGGTGACCGGTATGGGCCAGAGCGTTCCGTCGGACAGCCGCATATCAGCACAAACCGACTCCACGTCGGCGCTACCGAGGAACCCGCGCAACGGCGAGAACGCACCGGACAACAAGAGCTCGAGGTCGCACAGATGGCGTGGCGTGAGATCCCACGACGGCCAGTAGGTGGACGCCTTGCGCAGCTCGGAGGCGCGCCCGTCATCCACCATGATGTCGGCCAGGGCACCACCGTACGGAGGAAGAAGGTGATCGGACATCGCGCCAGCCTAGCTTCCGGCATTCAGCGTGAGTGGTGAAATAGGGGATTTGCCGAGTTCGCCGGGTGTGCCATCGCGCTGCGGCTTTACTGAGCATCGTGGGGAGCACGTGCTCAGGTGCCTGCCGGTTTTCGCTGTGCGGCGCGGTAGAGGTCAACTAGTTCGCTGATGGTGGTGGCGTCCTCGGCGGACTTGTCGTCGCGCCAGCGGCCGGTGAACCGGGGGAACCGCATCGCGATCCCGGCGTCTTCCTTGATCTGTCCCCAGCCGGCCGTGTAGGTGGGGGAGAGGGTCAGCTCGGCACTGAGGATCTCCAGCACGAGCCCCGGCTCGAACCACACGTCGGGCTGCTGGCGTGCGTCGACCCGGGCGGGCCGGTCCGGCCGGGCCAGCGGTGCCAGCCGGGCGGGCAGCTCGGCCAGTTCGGCGTCGGAGAACCCGGTGCCGCATTTGGTTACCGCCCGGAAGACGTCAGCGTCGGCGTCGTAGGCGGCCAGCAGGAGCGCCCCGTAGACGCCGGTGCGGCGGCCGCGCCCGGCGAACGCGCCGACGACGACCAGGTCGACGGTGTCGGACAGTTCGGTACGGTAGTCCCGCTTGAGCTTGATCCACAGCCAGCCGCGGGCGCCAGCCTGGTAGACCGCATCCGGGCTGACCGACTTGCACATCAGTCCCTCGCAGCCGTCGGTGACCGCCTGCTCGAACGCCGCGTCCAGGGCGGCGGGAGTGGCGACCTCGATGGCGGTGGTGAGGCGCAGCTGGGACGAGACGGTGATCGCCTCGGCCAGCCTTGCCCGCCGCTCCGGGTAGGGCAGCCGGGTGAGGTCCTGGCCGTCGGCGTACAGCAGCTCGAAGCAGAACAGGCCAACCGGCACATCCCGCACGGCCTTGGCGATGCCGTGCTTGCGCCGCCGGGTCATGACCTCGCCGAACGGCCGCAGCTCTCCCGCGGCCGGGTCGAAGGCGACGACCTCTCCCTCGATGATTGCCTCAGCCGGGCCCAGCCCCGCCGCGAGGAGCTCCACGACGTCGGGGAACTGGGCGCTGATTCGCTCCAGCCGCCGGGTGAACAGCTCGACCGCCCCGTCGGCGGTCCGGTGTGCCTGAACCCGGACACCGTCGTACTTGTACTCGGCCGCGCACTGTCCGCCCAGCTTGGCAAGGATCTCCGTGGCGTCGGACAGCCGCTGGGCGAGCATGGCCCGTACCGGGTTCCCCGGCCGGACCTGGATCTGCTCCACCGCAGCCACCCCACCGCTGGCCAGCGCGGCGGCGACCTTTCCCAGGTCGCAGCAGATGTTGTAGGCGCGTTCCAGGGTCGGCCGGGCCGCGCGGCTGCCGATGTACACCTGCGCGAGCGCGTCGAGGATAGTGGGCGTCCCGATGCCCAGCCGCAGGTTTCCGGTGACCAGCCGCAGCAGGTAGCGGGCCTCCAGCGGGGTGGCCTGGGCGAGCAGCCCCGCTAGCAGGTCCAGCTTGCGGCCCTGTGACCCCGCCCCTTGCGCCGCGGCGATCTGGTGCAAGGTGTCCACCACGGTGGTGACCTGCAGGCTGGCCACCCGGTCGGCGGCGGTGACGGTCAGCAGTTGCTCGGCGGCCTGGCCGAGGTCGCCTGCCGTACGCACATTGGCGGCCGCCTGCTCGGCGGTTATGCCGGTCGCGGTGGCGACCGCGCGGATGGCGAGCTTCTCGGCCAGGCCGAGGTCCACCCCGGCGAATTCCGGCGCGATCAGGCCCTCGCACAGGTAACAGACCGTGGGCAGCAACTCTGCCGGGGTCGCCTCCAGCAGCGCGGCAAGACGGTCGATCAGCGCCAGCCGGGCGCTGGTCTGCTCAAGGTCGCGGTAAGCCTCGGCGACGATCTCATATTCCACGATGCTCCCTCCACCTTGCCCGATCATGACACGCCCGTTTCGTTCGCGGTTTGGCGGAGGAATCTCCCGCTCTCTGACTCGCCGGGCCTCCGCTTGCGCAGCTGCGGCCGTACCTTTGATGCGGGGGCGAGCTTCGGCTCATGGCGGTGCCGGTGAGTGGCTCGTGGTTGTCGGCGGCTTGCGTTAGTGTCCGCTATCGAAATCGTCTGGAGGAGTGCCGGTGGAGTCTGGGACCAGGTTCGAGTCCGCGCTGAGCGCGGCGCAGGGCGGCGCGGAGCTGGCGCTCAAGTCAGCGGGCAGCCTGACGCGTGAGTTGCGCAAGGCGAAGGCGGCGGCGGCCAGCGGCCAAGTGCGCGAAATCCGCCGTGCGCTGGATGCCGCCGCAGGAGTCGCCAGTGATCTCGCCGACGCGGTGAGGGAGGTGCGCGCATCCTTTGATCTCGACGAGACCACATACATGGCCTCGGGCGAATACGCGAAGGAACTGCTAGCGATGGCGGCGGAGCGCGGCGTGTCGATGTTCGAAGAAGACGAGCGGCTCCTCTGTTATCCCTCGATCGTGCGGGTTGTGCCTGGTGACTCGGTCCTTGAGATCGACCGGCGGCGGGAGCGGCGGCTGCGGCCGTCGGTGCTGCTCGGGCTGCTGGCCGCCGCGCAGCAGCGACCCCCTCGGTTCCGGGCGGACGCGTTTCTGGAGAGCCTGGTCGGCGGCTATCAGCTTGTGGTCGCCCGGGCCGGTGCCAAACCAGACGCGGTCGTGCGGCTGATGGATGTGTGGTCGGTGCTGACTTTGCTGCCGGGCCAGGCGAAGGAGTACACCCGCCCCGAGTTCGCCCGTGACCTGTACCTGCTTGACCAGAGTGGTATCCGGCAGACCAAGGACGGGCGGATGCTGCGCTGGCACGCCAGCAGCGGCACCCGGTCAGCCGGGGTGCTCACCACGGTGGCCCGTACCGGGCAGCAGCAGCGGTACTGGGGTGTGTCGTTCAGCGCAGGTGCACCGTGATGGGCGGCGGCCAGGCGTTCGTGCCGAGCGGCGTGCTGGGCGGTGGTGTTCTGAAGGCCGACGACTACGCGGATTTCCTCGCCCGCGAGTACCTGGCCGCTTACCTGCCGGGCGGTGGGGCGGCGGTGAAAGTCGCCGTGGTGGGAGACGGTGGGGCGGCGGACAGGCTGGAATCGGCGCTGGCGGCGGCCGCGGCGGAGCATGGCGGCGTGGCCGTGAGCATTACGGCGGAGACCACCCGGGTGCATATGGTCGACCAGATCTTTTTCGCGATCTCCCAGGCGATCGACTGGGAGGGACTCGCGGCCGCTCACGTGCGGGCGGCCTATCACGAAGCAGCGTTTCCCGTGCCAGACGGGGCTGGCCTCACGGTGACCGAGGTGGCCCGCCACCACGACATGGACAGCCGTGAGCTATACCGCAGCGTCCGCCGGCTGCTCGAACGCAGCCTGCTAGGTAATCCGGTGGTCACGACGGAGATGGGCCGTGCGATGCTTCGCCTGGCCCAGACCCAGCTCGGGGCCGGGGACGTCGACGCGGTTGAGCACGATGCGGTGCTCGCCTGGCTGCGCGGTGACCTGCGGTCGATCACGGCGCTGCGGCCAGCGCTCATCTACACCAGGATCGGCAGGCACAACGCGCGATCGATGATCGTCTCGACCGCTGCGCTGCTGCTTGCCGCAGGCCATGGCGGCTTGATCGTGCATATCGATTACGGTCGGCTGGCCCAGGCGCGCCGGCCTCCTGCGGAGGCGCGATCGGGCCACTATTACTCGAAGGCCGCCGTGCTGGATTCCTATGAGGTGCTTCGCCAGTTCATCGACGCCACAGACGAACTTCGGGGCGTCCTGGTGATGGCTGTCATGCCACCCGTGCTCATGACCGATGACGCGCGAGGGCTTCCCGCCTACACAGCGCTGCAACTCCGGGTGGCCGATGAGGTCCGGGACCGGCGCCGGGCTAATCCGTTCGCTGCGCTGGTCCGCCTCGAAGTCCGGATGGAGGCGGTGGCATGACCGCCGCATTGAGTGAGGAGCTGATCACCCGGCGCCGGGCGGTGGAAGCACTGCGCTCAGGCGTGCCCAGCTGGGACGCGGTCGCCGTGCTCGGGTCGGGGCAGCCAGAGGCGGAAGACCGGTTCACCGCGATGCTCGACCGGGTGGATCAGCAAGGAACCACGGCCGGGGCGGCGGCTGGGCTGCTGCTGGGTGGCGGCTTCGGCACGGGCAAAAGTCACCTGCTTACTCATCTCGCTCATCTCGCCATGTCGTCGGGATTCGCTGTGAGCACGGTTGTGATCAGCAAGGAGACGCCGCTGCACGACCCGGTCAAGACTTTCCGGGCAGCCATTGACGCGGCCCTCGATCCTGGGCGTGCCCCCGGCGTACTCGCCGACTCCGCCGCTGCCCTTGACCCCGACACGCCCCGCTACGCGGAGCTGAGCCGCTGGGTCAATTCACCAGCCAGCGGCCTCGACGAGCGGTTCGCGGCGACCTTGCTCTGTCATGAACGGCTCCGCGGCGGAGAAGTCCCGGGTAGCGATGAGACCGTCGACGCGTTTGTGCGTTTCTGGGGCGGTGGGCCGCTGCGTATCCCCGAGCTGCGCCGTGCCCTGAAGTCCGTCGGTGCCGCTGGCGTCTTCACTTTCACGCCGGTCGCGGCGCGGGAGCTGGCGCGCCAGCGGTTCAGGTTCGCCGCCCGGTTGCTCCGAGCGGCGGGCCACGCCGGATGGGTGATCTTCTTCGACGAGGTCGAACTGATCGGCCGGTATTCACTGCTCCAGCGCGGCCGTTCCTACGCCGAGCTTGCCCGTTGGCTGGGCGCCCAGGACACAGGTTCCGGGGCAGCGCCGGTGGCGGTATTCGCGATGACGGATGACTTCGAGGCCGCGGTCCTCGATGGCAAGGACGATCGCAGCCAGATACCCGCGAAACTCCGCGCGAAGCAGTCACCCGAATGGGACGAGACCGCGGCGCTCGCCGAGGCCGGGATGCGCCACATCGCCGATGACATGCTCCTCCTTGAGCCACCCGATGACGAGGAGCTCAACCGCGCCTACTCCGCGCTGAAGCAACTGCACGCTGATGCGTTCGGATGGACTCCACCGGATGTGGCCGGCCTGGAGCGGCTGGGCGCCACCCGGATGCGTCAGTACGTACGCGCCTGGATCAACGAATGGGATCTGGTACGGCTCGATCCAGTCTTCCGCCCGCAGACCGTCGCGGTTGAGATCGTTAGCGACTACCGGGAAGACAGCGACCTTGAGGGTGCTCCTGTCACCGACGGTGAGGACACCACCGCCGGTTAAGGCCAAGTGATTGTGCAATGAGCCTGACCCAGTATCCGCAAACTGAAGAGTATTCTTCAAATTGTGGATAGACAGCCGACGCCTGCCCTCTTGCCCATCCTGCGCTCGCAGCAGCAGGGCGAGATCCTTGCGCTGCTGCTGGGAGATCCAGACCTTGAACTTAGCCTCACCGAGATCGCAGCGCGGACGGGCGCCCCGCATGCTTCGGTACACCGGGAGATCGGGCGAGCGGAACAGGCCGGCCTGGTCGCAACCCGGAAGGTGGGTACCACGCGGCTCGTGCGAGCCAATACCGCCAGCCCCTACTACGCGGGGCTTGCGGAGGTCCTGACAAGAGCCTTCGGCGTGCCTGCCGTACTGGCTGAGGCTTTGCGGCCGGTCAACGGGGTCGCCGCGGCCTACATCTACGGATCGTGGGCCGCCCGGCATGAAGGGCAGACCGGTCAGCGGCCCGTGGGGGACATAGACGTACTGGTCCTGGGCGAACCGGACCGGGACCAGCTCTATGCCGCACTCAGTGGCGCTGAGGAGCGCCTTGGCAGGCCGGTTCAGGCCACGATCCGTGGCGCTAACTGGCTGGACACAGGATCAGGGGCGTTTCATGACACCGTCACCGGCAGGCCGCTCCTCGGGCTCGACCTCCAGCGCGGCTAACCGAAGCGCTCCGGCGGTGACGCCGCCAGCAGCGCCTTCACCGCCGAAAGCGCTGCCGCCGCCTTCTCAATTGCCCACGAAGCGTCCGACTTTGTAAGCGGGGCGGCTGCGGGGTCGAAGTACTGCGCTGCATGACGAGTGCGCCGGAGCCGCTCGAATGTGGGCTTGGCGAAGGCCGGAATGTCCGTCCCAAACTGGGCGGACACGGCATCCTCGACGGCCATGTGCGACCCGTCACCTCCAGTGGCGCGCAGCCCCTGCCGGACCAGCAGCGACTCGGCCGTCATCCGGTAGGCGTCGTAAGCGGCCACGTACGCGCCATCAACGTCACCAGCCTTGAGTGCGGCGGCGGCGGTGGCCTCAACCCGAAGTGCCGCTCGCCCGATCAGCACGTCTGCTGAGGCGGCGAGGTCCTCGACCTCAACATTCTCCAAGCGACCCCGGCTGATCAGGAACTGAACGGTCCTATCGCCTTTCTCCCAGCGTGCCACGGCCTTTCGCGCCTGCCTTTGCGCCAGACTTCAATTCTTGTGATGCTGCCAGCGCCTGACTCCGGACCCTGAGCCAGGCGCTGAAAACCCGGCCCACAAGGAGCCGGGTGGTCTATGGGAGGACCCTATCGCGGCGGCCGGGCTTGGCGTTCCGCCGCTGGGGATGATCGAGGCCGTCAGGCGGTGGCCTTGCCGCGGGCCGCCGGGCGTGCGGCGACGAGGAACGCGTATACAACGGTGGAGCTGAGGTACTGCCTGGTGCCGTAGTCGAAGGCGCCGCCGCACGTTATCAGCCGCAAGGCCGCGAAGCGGGTCGCGCGGTAAACGGTTCTCGCCGGGAACCTGGCATTTCAGGTACTGACGTACACCGGTGACGCGGAAGATAGCGGTGATCCCGTCGACGAGCCGCACGTCGACGAGGTCTCCGGGGCGCAGCGCCCCCAGGCGGAAGAAGACATCGGGGCCCTGAACGCTGTCGACGTGACCCTCGATAACCGACGTCCCGGCCTGGCCCGGGGTCACCGAGTACTTGTACCAGGCCGCCGCGCTGGGCCTTCGTTTCAGCGGCGGCACCTGCATGGCCCCGTCCTGCGTAACGCCAAGATGTAGCAGTACCGAGTGCACGCCTATGGCCGGAATCTCGACGGAGACGGGCAGCGAGCGCTTTAGTGACTGCCACCACGCCTTGCGCCCGGACGGCCCGGTGGCGCCTGCCGCCGCCGCGGAGGGCTGCGGCGCATGCTGCTGGGCGGCGACCGCGACGCCGACGGCGGCCGCCCCGCCCACGATGAGAAGAGCTCCGGCCACTCCGGCAACGCGGGCACGCAGACCTGCCGGCCCGGGGGGCCTGGGGGGCCTGGAGGGTGGGGGAGTGAACCCGCGTTCTGGCCAGGACATGACCACGCGGAACCCGGCTATGCGCCGCCAGCCCGCGTGCCCCAATGCTGTCCCCTTGCCTTCCTCTTGGTGTTCTACCCGCGTAGCCTTGATTTCACAGTGATGAACCCATTACGTGCGTGTACCGCCCGCCGGTCTTGGTTCAATGGCCGGTGGCACTTTCCTGGGAACGTCCTCGGCGGTGCCGCCTTGGCCATACTCGCTGTGACCTCAGTGTCGGCCTGCTCAACAGGCTCGGCTCCGACGACACCGCCTTCGTTCTCACCGGGCGGCCCCGGTTCGGCAACGCCGACTGTCTCTGCCAGCGGCACGCCTAGTGCCGCCACCGCAAGCGCTACGCCGGGCACCGCCACGCCGGGCACCCCCACGGCCAGTGCCGCCACGCCGAGCACCACTGCGCCCAGCGTCACCACGCCGAGTCCTGGCCCGACCGCGTCGCCGAGTCCGGCGGCTAGTTCGTTCCCCCCGCGGCGCCAGCCACCGGCGGCGGTGGGACGGCCGGGTTCCAGCACGTCCTGCTGTTCAGCCTCGGCATACTGGCGATCGTGGCCGGTGCCGGGGCCGTCGCCTACCGGAGAAGGCTCACGCGGAACCGGTGACACGCCCGTGGCCGCGGTGGGGTCTAGCGAGCGGGCGGGGTGAGGATGCTGGCGGCTTCCGCCACGAGCATCGTCATCTCGTACGCCACCATGTCGAGGTCGGCGGTGGCGGTGGTGAGCACCGCGAGGCTTGATCCTTGATCGATCGCCATGATCACGAGCGTGCTCCGTGCCATGGTTACCAGGGCCTGGGTGACGGCGCCGTCGTCGAATATCCGGGCCGCCGCACTGGCCAGGCTGATCAAGCCGGCGGTTATCGCGGAGAGTTGCTCAAGCTGACCGGGCTGTGCCCGGTCGGACACCGCTATCAGGACACCGTCCGAGGCCACCACGGCGGCCCGCAGCACGCCGGGAACACGCTCGGCGAAATCAGTGATGAGCCGGTCAGGGTCCTGCGGCTCCGGGGCCGGATCGCGTGCTTCCCCCTCAGCCATCCTGTCCCGGCTGCTTCGCGCTGCTGTTCATCTCGGCCACCGTCCGCGCCCGGCGGGAGCCGCGCTGGAAGCTTGCCAGCTTGCTCCGCGTGGCTTCCGCCGGTTCGGCCGCCGGGGCCTGCCGGGTCTCCTGGTCAGCCGCTGCGCCGTGAACCTGGCCGGGCTGCGGAATGCGCTGCGGCAGCCCGGAGGTGGCCGGGCGGTCTGCCGCCGGGGGCCCGGCCGCGGCACGACCGCCGCCGTCGCCCCAGGGTGCCGGCGGGGTTGCGGGCCGTGCCGCCGGGGATCGGCTGGCTTGTTGCTCTCTGACTCGGAGCTGGTCCCGGCCGAAGGCATGGGGGTAGCCGGATCGGACGGACTCGAAGATGGGCAGCCCATCGCCGGGCTTCGCACCGGCCGGATCGGGCTCGCTCACGCTGGTGGAGTTTCCTGGGGCCGGTGATGACACCGGCGCGCCCAGCATGACCGGGACGGCCTCGGGCGCGTCGGTCTCCGGGCCGAAGGGAGGCTCCGGCCGGGAGGCGAACCGGAGGGCGGAGAAAGGCAGGTCCGCAACACCGGCGCCGCCATCCTCGCTGGCCTCGGTCAAGGGGGCTTCACCAGCCCATCTCTGCCAGCGGCCGGGCTCGGAGTCCAGCGAGATCAGCGCGGCTGGAAGGTACACCTCGGCGGTGGTACCGCCGTCCGGCGGCGTGCTCAGCGTCACCGTAATGCCGTGCCGTGCCGCCAGGACCGCGACGGCAAGCAAGCCCAGGCGCCGGGCGACCGCCATGTCCGTCGTGGAGGGGCTGGCCAGTTGCCAGTTGAGCAGTGTCAGTTCCTCCTCGGACATGCCCCTTCCGCCGTCGGTAATGGTGATGAGCGAGCCGCCACCAACCACGGCGTGCCCGGACACGATGATCTGAGTCCGCTCCGGGGAGAATGTGGCGGCGTTCTCCAGCAGTTCGGCGAGCAGGTGCACGGTGTCGGTCGCGGCGCTCCCGCTGACATGAACACCTTGCTGGGCGTCCAGAACGACCCTGCTGTACTCCTCTATCTCCGACGCTGCGGCCCGGAGCAGGTCCACCAGGGCGAGCGGCGCGTCCGGGCGCGGGGTCTCGTCGCCGGCGAGGACAAGCGCGCTGTCTGAGTTGCGCCAGATCCGGGTGGCCAGGTGATCCATCTCGAACAGGCTGGCCAGCCGTTCCGGGTCGTCTTCGTTGAGTTCGGAGCTGTCGATCAGCCCGAGCAGCCGTTCCAGCAGCGAGTGGTTGCGCCGGACGAGACCGGCGGATACGGCGCTGGCGCTGATGGGCAGGGGTGCCTCGGCGCCTGCCCAGGCGTCTGCTTCGAGCCGTCTCAGCCGGCGCATTATGGACCTGGCAGCAAGCACGGTGCCCAGCAAGACAAGAGCCAAGATGCCGAGCGCCGCACCGCCCCTGATCAGCGCGGATCGCATCGCGCTGCGCTGCAGGGCCTGGGCGTCGGCTGGGATCCATCCGGCCAGCTGCCGGTCGGCATGGCCCATCCAGCCGGTCGTGTAGGACATCCCGGCCGACCACTGCTGGCTGGCCTGGGGACCGAGAGCCAGCGCGCCATTACCGGCCGCGGCCGCCCGCTGCTCCACCGCCTGCGCCTGCCGGGGCAGCGGGCGCGCCAATGTCTCGGTCAGGGCCCGGCTCTCCTCCGGGGTCGCCGAGTTGCGGAACGAGGCGAGGTCACTGGCTTGCCGGGCCTGCGCGGTGATCAGCGCGGTGAGCGCCCCCGGCCCGAAGCGGCCCTCGGCAAGCGCCACGCCGAGGATGGCTTGCTGCTGCGAGGCATGATCGATCATCCTGGACAGCGCGCCGAGCGCCCGCACGCTGGCGATGAGCGTGGAGTTGCCGCTCGGGTCGGCGATGCGGTCGTTGACGGGGAACAGGCCGGCGGTCGCCGCGGAGTATCCGGTGATCACGGCCAGTGCGGAAGCCTGGCGCTGCGCCGCCTGTCTGCGCAGGCCAGGCAGCTTGGCGATGCTGGCCAGGACCTGGGCCGCGCCGGCCTGCGTCCGGGCCGGGTACCCGTGGCCAAGCTGGGACACCAGCCGGCGAACGCTGGCCGCCCGGGCATCGGTGATCGCGTACTGCCGGCGCAGGGCCGGGAGGCTTGCGGCCGGCCGCCCGCTGGAGATGAACGCGGCCGTGCCGGACCGCTCGTCCGCCATTGCCTGCGCCAAGCCGGTGACCTGCTGGCCCAGCGTCGCGAGCTGCCCGACCTGGCCGTAGGCCCCGGCGCTGCGCGTCGCATCGGTGACCCATAGCCCGGTGAGGGCCAGGGCCAGCACCGCTGGAATGGCGACCAGGACGATCAGCAGGCAGGCCAGCCGGCGGGTCCGCGGAGCCAGCGCCGGGCCAGCGGTGCGCTGAGCGGCTATGGCCCCAGAAGGGACGACATCAGCAGGGGGGGACTGGGTCACTGCGTCTCCGTGTTGATTTTCCGGCAAGTGCTTGCGAGGCAACAGGCAATTTCTCCAGTCCGCCTTGGATTAGGGGCGCGAGTGATCACTTTCCCCCGGTCCTTCTCCAGACAATACCTGTGTGCCCGTCTGCGACGATACGGTCTCGCTGGGTCGTCTGTTCCTGGTCAGGATGGTAAGAGTCCTGTTGTGGCACCCCTGATCACCGTCCGCCGGGGGCGATCAGGCCGGCCTCTGGGAGTTAAGTGGCGCAAGTGGCGCATGATATGAACAAGCTGCGGTGCGGGAAGCAGCTCTGATGACCCAGTGGACATTGGCAGCCTGCTGACGATGTCAGGGCTCTAGTGCGATCTCGTTAAGCGGAGACAAGTGGCGGCCTATGGCGCGGCTGCCCACGGCGATCAGCTCCGCCACGCACTCCTGGGGTTGGTGGGATCGCTCAGCGACGTCCGCGGCGGATGTACACCGGCGTGCCCGGGGTCGGTACCAGGGTGTGGAAGAACGCGGCGATGTCCATCGGGATCCGCACGCAGCCATGGGAGGCCGGCGGAGCGGCACGTGGGTGTCCCCGTGGATCGCGTAGAGGGTGCCGATGAAGAACACGGCGTTGTAGATCTCGCCGAGCGGCACCGTCACCCAGCCCGGCATGAAGGAGAGGGTCGTGAAGTCGCCGGTAGGCGTGATGGCGTCGCCGCAGCCGTTCGGCGAGCAGAAGTAGTACCCGCCGGCGGTGGATACGTGGCTGACCAGCGCGACATGATTGCGTCTGTAGAGGACGAGGACCTGATCCTTCAGGTTGACCTCGACCCGCAGGCGGCCGCCATGGGGGACCAGTACCTTGGGCGGCCGCGGGCTGGCCAGGGCCCGCTGCATCGCGGAAGTCACCGCATCCCGCGGGTGCAGGCCCTGCGTTTCCTGGAACGCCCATACGGCCTCAAGGGTGTTGGAGCCGAACCGGCCGTCCACCCGGCCCGGGTAATACTTCAGCGCCGCGAGCCGCCTTTGCAGCAGCCTGACCGCCCGGCCCCTCATCCCGGGCCTAAGGACGGGCTGAGGCGGCGCAGAGGGTGACGGTGACGCGGAAGGCGACAGCGCGGCCGGCGCCCCGCCCGCCATCTTGGACGTGGCTGGCCGGGCCGCCTGGCTTGGTGCGCCCACCGAGCCGCAAGCGGCAACGGCCAGCGCCAGAGCTGGCAACACAAGGATCAAGAGGCGTCGCATTCAAACCTCCGTGAGCGGCCCAAGCCTCAGCAATCTCTACCGTCTCTTGGATCGCCAGCCTGCACCACCAGCCTCGCCGTAGCCAGACCCCAACGCCGCATCCATGCCGCAGCAGGACTGGGCAACGATCGCGAGCATCCGCTGCGCGGGCCGGCTGTTGCACGGCCGCCAACCAGTGCCGACCGGGCCGCGCGGCCCGGCGGGAGCCGGTCTGGAGTCAGAAGCCGGATGGGAGTGCGCGTATACCGAGCCGAGCCTAGGAGAGCCGATGCCTTTGTCGACATGCACCCTGGCGCGGTCCGCGACTGGCTCGTCCGCCTCCTCGGCGACTGGCTGGACCGGATCGAAACCGCGGCCCGGGACGCACAGGCTGAGGGCGCCATCGGCTCCGCCGAGGATCCCGCCCGGATCGCCTTCGAGATCGAGGCCGCGCTACTGCTTGCCAACGCCCAATACGTCGTCACCCGGACCCCAGAACCCATCGAGCGCGCCCGCCGCGCCGTGGAACGGCGCCATGCGCGCCGGTCAGCTGGTCCCGGCTGCAGCGTTCTCCGTCTGCTCGACGATCTCGCCCTCGATCGTGATCTGGATCTCCTCGCCGACGACGAGCCTGCCATCCAGCACCATGTGAAGACTCACCCCGAAGTCCTTCCGGTTGATCTTGGTAGTGGCGCCGTAGGCGATCCGGTGCCCCATCATCCCCGGGTCGTTGAACTCCCCGTACTTCGTCACCTGCAGGGACACCGGGCGGGTGGTGTCCTTGATGGTCAGATCCCCGGTCAGCGTGTAGCGGTCCGGCCCGGCCGGCTCGACGCTGGTGCTCTTGAACGTGATCACCGGGTACTTGTCCACCTCGAGGAAGTTCGACGAGCGCAAGTCGTTGTCCCTGGCTCCGTTGTTGGTGCGGATGCTGGCCGTGGAGATGGTCGCCTCGACCGAGGCCGCCTCCGGGTGGTCGGGGTCGATGTCGGCGGTGGTGCTGACCTCGTCAAAGTAACCCCGCACCGTCATCATCCCCAGGTGCTTGGTGGAGAACTCAACCTGCGTGTGGTACGGGTCCAGCTGCCAGTTGCCCATAGGGATCTCCTTGTCTCGCGCCCCAGTGGTTATTGGCGACGTCGTGCGAGCGCCGCCCGTGGTCCTGATCTGAAACCCTAGCTGACCCGCCGACGCTTCCGGAGGGCGCCCTCCAGATCGGTCCGGCCCCCTGGCTGCGCCTGCCGCTGGGAGAATCGCTTGCGGGCCGGCCAGGCAGCGCCATCACCGGTTACCGGGGTTATGCCCGCCTGCTGCAGCCGCGTTCCCGGGCCAGCCGGAGCATGGCGTCGGCCATCTGTGCTGTCGAAGGCGGCAGGGGCAGGCGGGGCGCGTCCCGGCGCTGGAACGCGTCGAGTGCCAGTGCCACGAACCGCCGCCAGGCGTAGGGGGCGTCGGCGCGGGTGACGTGGACGACGGCGGCGTTGGCGATCAGCAGAAGCAGCAGGTCCTCGCCGGTGAAGTCCTCGCGCAGCTGGCCGGCGGCCTTGGCGCGGTCGATGAGCTCCACCACCTGATCGTTGGCCTGCCTGCGGAGCTGCTCGACATGTTCACCGGCCGGCAGCGCCATGCACAGCAGGTCAGATAGGCCACGGTCACCTGCCTGCAGCTCGCAGATCCGCTCGACAAAGCCGCTGAAGCCAGCCCACGGATCACGGACGGCCAGGGCCTGACCGGCAGCCTCGGCGTACTGGGCGATCTTCTCGATGAGCGCGGCGGCGACGAGCTGCTGACGGGCGGGGAACCGGCGGTACAGCGTGGCGATACCGACCCCGGCGCGTGCGGCGATCTCCTCCAGCGGAGCTTCCAGCCCCTGCTCGGCGAACACGTCCCCGGCGGCGGCGAGGATCGCGGCCCGGTTGCGCTCGGCGTCTGCCCGCAGCCGCCGCGGTGCCCCCGGGGTCCCGGCGGGGTACCCGGGCTGATCTGGGGGCGGGCAGTCATTGGCTCATAGTAAGCGACGCGCAGGCCGGTCCCCGGACCCTGCTAGGGTGATCCGGAGGCTATCCTCCACATAACAAATGCCTGGCAGGGACGGAGAAAGCCGTGAGCGAACACCGTGATCACATGGGCACCCTCACGCCGGCAGACGCCGCCGCGTTGCTGGATGACGGGACCGTGGCCGGCCGCTGGGTGCTCGACCCGGCGGGATCACGGGCCGAGTTCCACGTGAAGCACTTCTGGGGAGCCATCACGGTCCACGGCTCGTTCAGCCAGATCACCGGCGAGGGCAGCACCGGGCCGGATGGGACGGTGACCGGCCGGGTTTGCATCGAGGCGTCCTCGCTGGGCACCGGGAACAAGAAGCGGGACGAGCATCTGCGCTCGGCGGACTTCTTCGACGCCGGGCGCCACCCCCAGGTGGTGGTGACCGTGACCGCCGCCCGGCCAGCCGGCCCGGCGGCCCTGGCCTGCCAGGGAAGCCTCGAAGCGGCCGGCCGCGCCGAGCCGGTCGAGTTCACCGCGCATGTGGCGGACGCCAGCGCGGAAACCGTCGTACTGCGCGCCGACCTAGTGGTCGACCGCACCCGGTTCGCCATGACGTGGAGCCCGCTGGGCATGGCATCGGCCATCGCGCGCGCCACCGTCGTGGCCCGCTTCGTGCGCCCATGAGGCAGGCCGGCATCCCCGGGCAGAGCCGGTAACCCGGCAGAACGGAGAGCCCACATGGAGACCAGCCCCGCCCCATGGATCGAGGCGCTGCGGTACTCCCACGACAGGCTGCGGGCCGTTGCCGGACCGCTCGGCCTCAGCCAGCTGCAACGGCCCTCTTACGCGGCGAAATGGTCGATCGCCCAGGTGCTCTCCCACCTCGGGTCCCAGGCGGAGGTGTTCGGCCTGTTGCTGGACGCGGGCCTGAGCAGGCAGGATCCGCCCGGACGGGACACGTTCGGCCCGATCTGGCAGACATGGGACGCCAAGAGCGCGCAGGTCCAGGCCACCGACGCCCTGCGCGCCGACCAGGCCGTGACCGAACGGTTCGAATCCCTGGACGCCGCGCAGCGGGAACAGCTACGGCTGACGATGTTCGGGATGGACCTCGACACCGCTGGGCTGGCCCGGATGCGCCTGGGTGAGCATGCCATCCACACCTGGGACATCGCGGTGGCACTGGACCCGGCGGCGACGGTGGCCCCCGACGCGGTTGGCCTGCTCATCGACGCCCTCGGCCAGCTCGTGGCCCGGACAGCCAAGCCCAGCGGGCCAGCCCGGCGCTGGCAGGTGTCAACCACCACCCCCGGACGGCATTTCACCCTGGCGACGGGTGAGACAGTGACGCTTACCGCCGCCGACGGCGACGAGGGCCTGCCAGAGCTGGGCATGCCCGCCGAGGCCTTTGTCCGCCTCGTCTACGGGCGCCTCGGCCCCGCCCACACACCGCCCATCAACGCCCGCCGAGCCGACCTCGACGAGCTACGGCAGCTCTTCCCCGGCTTCTGACGAACGGCCCGAAACCGAAACTCTGCAGCCGCCGCCCGAGCCCGCGGCGGCTGCATGTATCAGCAAGACAACAGAAAGGGCACGTGATGCGGAGCACGCTGCTGTTCGCCGCCCGGGCGGTCGTAGGGGGGTACCTGGCCGTCCACGGCGCGCAGAAGTTGTTCGGCGCCTTCGGCGGTCCGGGACTAGAGAAGGCGGCGGCCGGGTTCGAGCGGATCGGCCTGGCGCCCGGCAGGCAGATGGCCGCGCTCGCCGGGGCAGCCGAACTCGGTGGCGGCCTGCTCACTGTGGCCGGCGCCGCCGATCCCGCCGGGCCGCTGGCGATCATCGGCACAATGGCCGTCGCTTCGGCTACGCACCGGGCCAACGGCCCGCTGGCCCGTGACGGCGGGTTCGAGCTGCCGCTGACTAACCTGGCAGCCGCGTCGGCGCTCGCCGCGGCCGGGCCCGGCCGGTTCAGGGCCGGCCCAGCGCTGCCCCGGCCGCTGACGGCCGCTGCCGCCGCCATCGGCGGGCTCCTGGCCATCGGCACGCTAGTCAAAATGGTCAAGGCACCAGGGGCCGCCCGCGCCGCTCGGGCCAGCACACCCGCCGCAGGGGCTGAGGCTGAAGGCACTGCCGGGCCATCCCCGGCCGCGGACGACGGCCAAGCCAGGGCCGGGCAGTGACCTGATAGCAGATGCCCCAGCCCGGTACGCGAAGCGGCTGGAGGCAATTGACACACCGGCATTCCACCGCCTGGAGCATCGCGATCACCGCCACAGATCCAGCGTGCCGACGAGCAGGCGGCCCGGCTCGCATCAGCTGTGTCATGGCTGCTCCACGGCATCACGCGAGCCGTGCGCAGGCCATACCCCGCAGCCGGGCCCGACAGTGCACCCCGCCCGGCAGAGCCGGCCAGCCGCCGGAGAACGATAGCCAGGGCGATGGAAAGCTCATAAGGCACCTGCTGATCCACCGCCACGACGAGACCGCCGGGCCGGGCCCGTCGATGACCACGACACCGCAGAGGGCCCGCGGGGGTCTGAGCTTAAAGGTCGGCTAGCTCGTTGACCAGCCCGTCCGCGTTGGGCGTTCCAAGACCGGTGGGCCAATCCCAGCCTTTGGCGGCCTGGCATTCGGTCGCCGATCCGGCCGAGCCGGTTTTGATGTCGGTGAACATGGCCGGGTCGATCTCGCCTGGGTCGGGCTCGTGTGCGTTAGCTGCCAGGTATATCCCGTCCAGCAGGCCGCTGGCGGCCAGCACCGACTTGCCCAGGGCGGCGCGAGCTTGGTCGGCGTCGGCTATCAGGCCGGCCCACTGTGGAATGCCGGCCGAGACGCCATCCTCGGTGAACCATTGGCCATGGATCGTGATCGGGTAGTCGACGGCGTTGTAGGAGACGTCGTTGTCCACCCGGTAGGGGCTGGTTGACCAGTTCAGCTGGTAGCTGGGCCGGGTCTCGGTGGTGTTGGCGTATCCGCCGCTCTTGCTCCATGTCGTCTGGGTGGACGTGGTGCCGTCGATGGTCAGGCTGGTCCCGCCTACCGACAGGACGTAGGAGGAACCTGACGGGTACACCTGCCCGGAGTTATCCGGGCAGCCGAAGTCGCCCGAACCGCTCACGAAGCCGGTTGTCGACACGTCGAAATGGCTGTTATCGGCGGCGGAAATCCCGGTCTGGTCCCAGGACATCGACACCACCGTCGCCCCCAGCGACACCGCCTTGTCGACCCCCGCCAGCAACTGCGGTCCTTTGTCGCCAGCCGCCTCCACGAAGAGGATGTCAGCACCTTCCGCGGTGACATGTGCCCACTCGGCATCGAGGGAGGCTTCCCCCATGGTCCTCTGGCTCATGGCCGGCGGTTTCTTGCCGGTGGCGTAGGCCACCTGGAAGCACGGGGTGGTATGGATGGTGGTGCTGACCGTGCACGGTGTCTTGGCGGTCAGCCCGTTCATGCCTTCGAGATAGCTGTAGGTCTTCAGGAACTTGCTTATATCCGATTTCAGGTATTGGTCGCTGTCCCACAGCACCACGCCGATGATCTGTCCCCGCCCATCGATGGGGCTGCCATTGGCGGCCTTGCCCATGGCGTTGAAACCATAGACGTTGCGGATCTGGGTCGGCGCGAAGCCGGCTGGGGCGGCGAACGGGCCACCCACGATGTGGCTCAGGACGTGGGCCTCGCCGGGCGGCTGAGGACCGCCGCCGCCGTCTCTGCTTGCCGCGCCACCCCCGGGGACCACCGCGAGTAGCAGACCGGCGATAGCCGCCGCGGGCAACGTGAACCGGCAACGCGTGATCCCGTGCATATCGGGCCCCTCCCCAGATAACCGCCCGTACCGCCTTGAGGATAACTCCCGGCGGGCCGGAGCACAGGAATAGCCCGTAATCAAGCGAGGGGCCGAGACCTCGGGCGAAGACAACCCTGGAGCGGCGCCGCTGGGCGCTGAGCCAGACGAGGCGTATGGATGTCCTGTGCCAGAGATGTTGAGGCGTTGCCAGCGCGCTTGAGGTAGGACGGTTGGGTGCCCTGACACGGACTTGCCCGCCCCTGGCCCGCGCGGGACCATGCGTGCAGAGGCTGCCTGGAGGCACCGTGTCGGGAATCACGTGGCGTGGCTGGTTTCTCGCCGGTCCGCCGTGGCTGTTGGCGGCCGCGCCCCCGCGCGGGCCGGCCAGTGGCCGGTGGCGCCGACGGCCGGCCGCGCGGTGACCGGTGCCGGGCAGCCGCTCGCTGTTGTGCTGGCACTGGCCGCCAGCGTCTGCTTCGCCGTCGCCGCGGTGACCCAGCAGCGGGTTGCCGCGAGGCTGCCCTCGCAACGGGCGTTCGACCCGGCGGTGCTGCTGCGGCTGATCCGCCGGCCTGCCTGGCTGGTCGGCCTGGCCGCGGTCATCGCCGGCTTCGTGCTGCAGGCCGCGGCGCTGGGCCTGGGCCGGCTTGTGGTGATCGAGCCGGTGCTGGCCACCAGCCTGCTGTTCGCGCTGGCTCTGGCCGCCCGGCGGGACCGGCGCCGGCTTCGCCGCGCCGAATGGGCCGCCGCGCTGGCCGTGGTCGCCGGGCTGGCGGTCTTCCTGGCGGCAGGCCAGCCCGCAGGCGGCCAGCGCACCGCCGGGGCGGCGGCGCTGGGACTGGCCGTGGTGGCCGCGGCCGTCCTGGTTGGCGCCTGCACGGCGCTGGCCGGACGCTTTCCTGCCCCGCGCCGGGCCCTGCTGTTCGGCATCGGCGCCGGCGTGGCGGCCGGGGTGACCGACGCGCTGGTCAAATCGGTGGCTGTGGTCGCCGCCGGTCGTGTGCTGTCACTGGCCGCCGATGTCCGGCTCTACCTGCTGATCGCCGTCGGCCTGCTGGCCTTCACGCTTCAGCAGAACGGCTACCGCGCCGCGGGACTGGCGGCGTTCCTCCCCGCGTTCGCGGTCATGGAGCCGGTGTGCGGGGCGCTGCTCGGCCTGATCATCTACCACGAGCGGCTGAGCAGCCGGCCGGGCCAGATTGCCGTGGAACTGGTCGCATGCGCGGCAGCCACGTGGGGCATCGCCCGGCTCGCCGGGTCGGGGCTGGCCAGCGGCGCCCAGCCGGCCGCGCCCGTCCCAGCCGCCTGGCCCGGCCGAGCCGGCGTAGCTGCCCGCCCGCGAGGACCCGGGATTGAGAGCGGACTACGTCACGATCGTGCTGGCGCGGCCTGCCGGGAGGGCTTGCGGGCGGGGATGTCCTCGGGGCGGGTCAGCGGGCCGGGGCGCAGCAGCGCGCCGCCGATGATGGCGCCGGCGGCGAAGATGCCGGCGCACCACCAGAACACCGTGGTGTAACCGTGGATCGCGGCGAGCTGGGCCAGGTGCGGTGTCGGCCGCCCGTTCAGATGGGAGGCCAGGTAGCCGGTGGTGGCGCCGGCGGCGATCGTGTTGAGCAGCGCGGTGCCGATCGAGCCGCCAAGTTGCTGCCCGGTGTTGACGCTCGCCGAGGCTATCCCCGCGTCGTGCGGTGCCACGCCGAAGGTACCGGTGTTGGCCGCGAAGGAGAATATGAGGCCCATGCCGACGCCGGCCACGATGACCGGCCCGAGCAGGGCTGAGACGTAGCCGGACTGCACGCCGATCCTGGTCAGCCAGACCATGCCGGCCGCGTTGCACAGCATGCCGGCGATGAGCAGCGGCTTGGGGCCCAGCCGCGGCATCAGCACGATGTTGCCCACGTTGGCCATCACGCCGATGACCGCCACCATCGGGAGCAGGGCGACGCCCGACTTGACCGGCGAGTACCCCAGGGTCACCTGCATGTAGTAGATGAGGAACAAGAAGATGCCGAATATGCCGGCCCCGGTGATCAGCATGGTGAGGTAAGCGCCGCCGCGGTTGCGGTCGAGGATGACCCGGGGCGGCAGCAGCGGGTGCGCGGCGCGCGACTGCCAGGCGGCGAACACGATGAGCAGCGCGACGCCGGCGGTGACGAAGCCCCACGTCGAGGGGGTGTGCCAGCTGTGCGTCGCGGCGTTGGAGAAGCCGTAGACCAGGCAGAACATACCTCCCGACACCGCTGCCACGCCCGGGATGTCCAGCCGGGCGCCCGGCGTCTTGGGCTGCCTGCCCAGCAGCAGCGCGCCTCCGGTGATCCCGATCGCCGCGAAGATCAGGTTGACGTACAGGCACCACCGCCACGACGCATACGAGGTCAGCGCGCCGCCGAGCAGCAGGCCCAGGCCCGAGCCGCTGGCCGCGACCGCGCCGTAGACGCCGAACGCCTTGGCCCGTTCCTTCGGGTTGGTGAACGTCGTGGTCAGCAGCGACAGGGCGGACGGCGCCAGGAGCGCGGCGAAGACCCCCTGGCAGGCGCGCGCCGTCACCAGCATGGTGAAGCTGCCCGAGGCGCCGCCGACGGCGGAGGCGGCCGCGAACCCGGCCAGCCCGGTCAGGAAGGTCGCCTTGCGGCCGATCAGGTCGGCCAGCCGGCCGCAGAACAGCAGCAGGCTCCCGAACGACAGCGCGTATGCGGTGACGATCCACTGCCGGTCGGCGCTGGTGAACCCCAGGGCGCGCTGCGCCGACGGCAGCGCGAGGTTCATCACGGTCACGTCGAGGACGATCATGAGCGCGGCGGTGCAGATGGTGGCGAGGATCAGCCACCGCCGTCGGTCCGCATCGCTGGCCTGGCTATCACCGAAGCGTCGATGCGTCCCTCTGCTTGTTGCATGGGCTGTTGACATTTTGGGTTCCTCCGGGCGCGGAAGGCGGGATGGTTGTCGCTCACATCCAGGCGACGAACGAACGCCGACCCGGGGGACAGCCCGGCTAGGGCGGGGTGGTGGGGTCGGGGCTGGCAGAGAGATGTTCGAGCCGCCTGGGTCAGGAACCGCCGCCCGGGGGTCCGGGGACTAGCGTCTGGACCGTCCCGGAATTGCGGGCCCGGTAGTGTCCCCTGCGCTGCTGTTCGTTCGTCATGCAGGTGAGAGCCACTGACTGCGGAGGTTGCGATGCAGTACGCCATGATGATCTACGCCGAGCCCGGCTACGCGGAGGCGCTGCCGGATTCCGAACGTGAGGCGGTGCTCGCCGAGTTTGCGGCGCTGCTCGATGACGCCCGCTGCGTCGCCGCTGCGCAGTTGCAGCCCGCCGAGACGGCGACCTGCGTGCGGGTGGCCGGTGGCCGGACGCTGATGACCGACGGCCCGTTCGCGGACACCAAGGAGGTGCTCGGCGGCTTGGTCCTGGTCGAGGCGGCCAACCTGGATGAGGTGCTCGAGCTGGCGGCGCGTATCCCGGTTACCCGGTTCGGCGGCACCGTAGAGGTCAGGCCGGTGGTGGCGCGCTGAGGGAGCTGGAGGAGGTCTTCCGGGACGAGTGGGGCCGGGTGCTGGCCTCGCTGGTCGGGTTCCTCGGTGACTTCGACAAGGCCGAGGAGGCGGCGCAGGAGGCGTTCGCGATCGCGGCGGAGCGCTGGCCGGAGAAGGGGGAAGGGGAGGCGGGCGGGATGCCGGCCAACCCGGGAGCCTGGCTGGTGACGACTGCCCGCAACAGGGCGATCGACCGGATCCGCCGGGAGCGCACCCTGGCCCAGAAGATCCAACTGCTGCCGGTACCCGAGGTCATCATGGACGAGTTCTACGACACCGTGATCAAGGACGAGCGGCTCGAGCTGATCTTCACCTGCTGTCACCCGGCGCTGCCGCTGGACGGGCAGGTGGCGCTCACGCTGCGGGCCCTGGGTGGGCTGGAGACCGCCGAGATCGCCCGTGCGTTCCTGGTCTCCGAGGAGACCATGAAGCGCCGCCTGTCCCGCGCCAAGGCCAAGATCAAGGCGACCGGGATCCCGTTCGCGGTTCCCGGCGCGCACCTGCTTCCCGAGCGCCTCGACGCGGTGCTGGCCGTCCTCTACCTGATCTACAACGAGGGCTACAGCGGCCGGGTCGACCTCGGCGCCGAAGCCGTCCGGCTGGGGCGAATGCTCGCCGCGCTCATGCCGGACGAGCCGGAGGCACACGGGCTGCTCGCGCTGATGATGATCCACCACGCCCGGCGGCGGGCCCGGTTCTCCGGCGAGGATCTCGTGCTGCTCGAGGATCAGGACCGGTCGCTGTGGGACATGCCCCAGATCGCCGAGGGACGGGCGATGCTCGACCGGGCGATCGCGCTGGGCGGCCGCGGCGCCTACGTCCTCCAGGCCGCCATCGCGTCGCTGCAAACCGCCGAGCCGATCGACTGGCCGCAGGTCGCCGAGCTGTACCGGCGGCTGGCCGAGCTCACCGGCTCGGCGGTGGTCGAGCTCAACCGCGCCGCGGCGCTGGCCCAGGCCGGTGACCCCGCCGCGGCGCTGCGCGCCGTCGACCACCTCGACCTGGACGGCTACCTGTACTTCCACTCCACCCGCGGCGAGCTGCTGCGGCGTCTCGGCCGCGACGGCGAAGCGCGGGCGGCGTACCGGCGGGCGCTGGAGCTGGCCGCCTCGACCCCCGAGCGGCGGTTCCTGACCCGGCGGCTCGACCAGCTCGCTCCGCCACCCCGCCCAAGCTAGCCCCGACCCCGCCACCCCGCCCAAAGCTAGCCCCGACCCCGCCACCCCGCCCAAAGCTAGCCCCGGCCCCACCACCCCGCCCAAGGCTGGCCCCACCGCGCCCTAGTCGGGCTGTCCCCCGGGCCAGCGCTCGTTCGTCGCCTGGATGTGAGAGTCCATCCCGGCACGGAAGGAATAGGTCAATGAACGTGTTGATGGTGCGCGCCAAGATCAAGGAAGAAAACGTAGTCGAGACGCAGGCAGCCACTGACAAGGTCATCCAGGCGCTCAAGCAGGCGCAGGCTGACGTCCACTACGCCGTGACCAGGCTCAGCGACGGCGTCACGGTTCTTGCATTCCTGGAGATGGAGCCTGGCCAGGAGCACCCGCTGCTCGCGTTTCCCGAGTACGCGGAGATGCTGGAAAGCCTCAAGCAGTGGTACGCCGAGCCGCCGACCGTGGAGCACATGACGGTCGTCGGCTCGTACCAGCTGTTCTGAGCCCTGCGGCCTCGCATGGCCGGTCGCCCCGGCGCCGCGACCGGCCGCGCGAGGGCCAGCACGGCAACGCTGGCGTCGTTCGCCGCTCCGCGCGGAGGCCGTCCGTGGACAGCGGGCAGCGAGTGCCGCGGACGTGGGCCGGTCCTGCGGGCGGCGGGCGGCCCCGGGGAGCGTTCGGCAGCAAAATAAAGCAAAGGCAGGGAGATCGCGCTCCCTGCCATTTTCAATATATAGCGCACCGGGGGACTTGCCGCAAGGCCCGGGTCGTGCCGCATAATCGCAGGCCGGGCCCGGGATTTATGGAATGGGTGAGCCGAAGGTGCGTGCGCTGTTGTCGCCATATGACGCGCACGGGGGAGGAAGGTACGAGATGAGGGCGCGCCAAACGCGAGGTTCGGCAGGGTCTGTCCTGCCGCAGGCCCGGCCGGCCATTGCAGTGCAGCGGAGCATGGCCACCCTGCAGGTATCGCGATGATCGAGCGCTACGTGCTGGGCCTCGAAGAGATCGACAAGACGCAGGTCGCGCTCGTTGGCGGCAAGGGCTGCGCACCTGGGGGAGCTGTCGCGGATCGAAGGCATCCGTGTGCCGGCCGGCTTCTGCGTGACGACGGACGCCTTCCGGCGGATCATGACAACGGCGCCTTCGATCGGCGACCAGCTCGACCGGCTGGCGCGCCTGGACCCAGACGACCGGCAGGCGATCCGCACGCTCAGCGCGGAGATCCGCCGGGCCCTTGAGGGGACCGCCATCCCCGACGATCTGGCGGCGGCGATCACCGCGCGCGGTCACCCGGCTCGGCGGGCACGCTGCCTACGCTGTCCGGTCCAGCGCGACGGCGGAGGACCTGCCGACGGCCTCCTTCGCGGGCCAGCAGGACACGTACCTGAACGTCGTGGGGCTGGCTGCGATCCTCCAGCACGTCAGCCGGTGCTGGGCCTCGCTGTTCACCGAGCGGGCCGTGACCTACCGCCTGCGGAACGGCTTCGGCCACCGGAAGGTCCACATGGCCGTGGTCGTGCAGCAGATGATCTTCCCGCAGGCGGCCGGCATCATCTTCACGGCCGACCCCGTCACCTCCAACCGGAAGGTCGTCTCTATCGAGGCCAGCTTCGGCCTCGGCGAGGCCCTGGTGTCCGGCCTGGTGAACGCGGACGTCTACAAGGTGCGGGACGGTGAAATTGTCGCCAAAGCGGTCGCCGCCAAGAAGCTCGCCATCCACGCCCGGCCCGCAGGCGGAACGCAGGAACTGGCGATCGAGCCAGAGAGCCAGGAGCAGCCGGCACTGACCGATGCGCAGATCGTGCGGCTGGCTCAGCTGGGCCGGCGGATCGAGGCGCACTTCGGCTGCCCCCAGGACATCGAATGGTGCCTGGCCGACGACGGGTTCCAGATTGTCCAGAGCCGGCCGATCACCACGCTGTTCCCCATCCCCGCGACCGGCGATCCAGGGAACCACGTCTATATCTCCGTCGGTCATCAGCAGATGATGACCGACGCCATGAAGCCCCTGGGGCTCTCGGTGTGGCAGCTGACGACCCCGCGGCCCATGGCCGAGGCCGGCGGGAGGCTGTTCGTCGACGTCACCCGGCAGCTGGGTTCGCCAGCGAGCCGCGCGGGCCTGCTGACGGTGGTGGGGAGGTCCGATCCGCTGATCGGGGACGCGCTGCAGGCCCTGCTCGACCGCGGCGACTTCATCCCGGCTTTCCCGGACGAGGGCCCGGGCGGCGGGACGCCGGGTGACAGCGCGCCCGCCCCCATCGAGACCGATCCGGCCATCGTCGCCGGGCTGATCGAGCGCAGCCAGGCCTCCATCGCCACGCTGAAGCGGGACATCCGGGCGAAGTCCGGGCCGGCGCTGCTCGACTTCATCCTTGCCGACTTCCAGGAGCTGAGGCGGATCCTGTTCGATCCGCAGAAGCCATCAGGTGTTCATGGCGGCGATGGAGGCCACGTGGTGGCTCAACGAGCAGCTGCAGGCGTGGCTGGGCGAGAAGAACGCGGTCGACACGCTCACCCAGTCCGTCCCCGACAACGTCACGTCGGAGATGGGGCTGGCGCTGCTGGACGTCGCGGACGTGATCCGCCCGCATCCGGACGTGGTGGCATTCCTGCAGCAGGTCAAGGACGACAGTTTCCTGGACGATCTGCCCGCGCTCGCGGGCGGCCGCGAAGCCCGGGACGCCATCGATGCCTACCTCGACAAGTACGGCATGCGCTGCGTCGGCGAGATCGACATCACCAGGCCGCGCTGGAGCGAACGCCCCGCCACGCTCGTGCCGATGATCCTCAGCAACATCAGGAACTTCGAGCCGGGCGCCGGCGGGCGGCGCTTCGAGCAAGGCCGGCAGGAGGCCTGGACGAAGGAGCAGGAACTGCTGGCGCGCCTGCGGGCCTTGCCGGACGGGGAGGCGAAGGCCGACGAGGCCAAGCGGGCGATCGACCGGATCCGGACCTTCATCGGGTACCGGGAGTATCCGAAGTACTTCATGATCAGCCGCTACTTCGTCTACAAGCAGGCCTTGCTGAAGGACGCCGAGCGCCTGGTGCAGGCCCACGTCCTTCATGACAGGGAAGACATCTTCTACCTCAGGTTCTCCGAGCTCCACGACGTCGTGCGCACGAACCAGGTGGATGACCAGCTCATCCGCCAGCGCAAGGATGCGTTCAGGTCGTATGAAGCGCTCACGCCGCCGCGGGTGCTCACCTCGGATGGCGAGGCCGTCGCCGGGACGTACCGGCGCGCCGACGTCCCGCCCGGCGCGCTGACCGGCCTGCCCGTTTCCGCCGGGACCGTCGAGGGGCGGGCCCGCGTCATCCTGGACATGGCCGAGGCCGACCTCGAAGCAGGCGACATCCTGGTCACCGCCTACACCGACCCCAGCTGGACGCCTGCGTTCGTCGCGATCAAGGGCCTGGTGACGGAGGTGGGGGGCCTGATGACCCATGGCGCGGTGATCGCACGGGAGTACGGCCTGCCCGGCCGTCGTGGGGGTGGAGCATGCCACCCGGCTGATCCAGGACGGGCAGCGGATCCGCGTGCATGGCACGGACGGGTACATCGAGCTCCTGCATTAGGCGACCACTGATCAAACTGCGGTTCCGGGTGTGCCCAGTCTGAAGGTTATTTTCTGCGTCTGGCCGGGCTAAGATTGTTTCGGGTCATTTCAATATGTCTCCGGAATCTGCGGTAGTGGCCGGGAGATAATCGCCACTGGTCCCGCGAATTTCAAACAGCGTCGCGCTCAAGGCCTGGTAGTGCAGAATGCTGCTCGGTACGGTTCTATCAGCTGGGTATGCGCAGGTGAGGGGTGGCCAGTCATGCCATTTCGGATAAGCGTGATGAGACGGGAATTCTGGCACCGGCCGGTCATCCTGGTTGCCGTGCTGCTCACGGCCAGCGGGATGTCCGGGGTGGCGTGGGCTGCACCGGCCACGTACGCGCCCGCTCAGGCCATGCCCTCGATTTCTGCCGGGGCTTACCTGTCCTGCGGCATCGAGGCCGGGCTCGCTTATTGCTGGGGTATGAATGGCAATGGCGCGCTTGGCAACGGTTCTGATAGCAATTCCGATGTGCCGGTCGCGGTGGACACCAGCGGCGTCCTGGCGGGCAAGACCCTGACTCAGATCAGTGCGGGTGATTCGTTTGCCTGCGCGCTTGATTCCTCCGGCGCCGCCTACTGCTGGGGCGGAAACGAGACCGGTGAACTCGGCGACGGGAGTGCCGCTAGCTCGGCTGTGCCGGTGGCCGTGGACACCGGCGGCGTGCTGGCGGGCAAGACCCTGACCCAGATCAGCACGGGCCTGGATGATGCGTGCGCGCTGGATAGCTCTGGCGCCGCGTACTGCTGGGGCATTAACAACTACGGCCAACTCGGCAACGGCACGACGGTCGACTCCGACGTGCCCGTGGCGGTGGACACCAGCGGCGTGCTGGCCGGCAAGACCCTGACCCAGATCAGCGCGGGCGGCGAGCACGCATGCGCGCTGGATACCTCGGGCCGGCCTACTGCTGGGGCGACAACCACGTATGGCGATCTCGGCAACGGCAGCACCACCGACTGACGTCCCGGTCGCCGTGGATACCAGCGGCGTGCTGGCCGGCAAGATCCTCACCCAGATCAGCTCCGGCGGCGGAACATACCTGCGCGCTGGATTCCTCCGGTGCCGCCTACTGCTGGGGAGAAACGTGGCGATCTCGGTAACGGCTCGGTCACCACCTCGGACGTGCCGGTGGCCGTGGACACCAGCGGCGTGCTGGCCGGCAAGACCCTGGCCCAGATCAGCTCCGGCGGAAACTTCACCTGCGCACTGGACGACACCAGCGGCGCGTACTGCTGGGGGGACGGCAACGTCGGCCAGCTCGGCGACGGGGATACCGCTGTAACGCTCGTCCCGGTGGCCGTGGACACCAGCGGCGTCCTGGCCGGCACGGTTCTCAGCCAGATCAGCGCGGGATGGGGCGGTCACGTGTGCGTCATGGACTCCTCCGGTGCCGGTTACTGCTGGGGCTACAACTACTACGGGCAACTCGGCCACGACGTCGCCGACGAGATGAGCACCGTGGCCGTGACCGTCGGCCCGTCACCGCCAGCCGGTGTCACCGCGGTCCCAGGCGATACCACCGCATCGGTGTCTTGGGCGCCCCCCAGCCTGATCGGCGGCAGCCTATCCGGCTACACCGCGACCGCCTCTCCGGGAGGGCAAACCTGCACCACGACCGGAGCCACGGCCTGCACCATCACCGGGCTGGCCGACGGCAGCACCTATCAGGTCAGCGTCGTAGCTCACGCGACTAACGGCGATTCCGCTCCCAGCGCCGCGGTTAGCGTCACCCCGTCCGGGCAGTCACTGGCCATCACCAGCCCCGCCGCTAACACCGCGGCCTTTGGAATCGCGTTCAGCTTCACCGTGACCACCACGGGGTACCCACCGCCAGCGCTCACCGAACGGGGTTCCCTGCCCCCGGGAATCGCCTTCATCGACAACGGAAACGGCACCGCGACCCTCTCCGGAACCCCGTTCCGCAGAGCCCTCGGCGTCTACCCGCTGACCCTGACCGCCAAGAACAAGTCCGGCACAGCCACCCAGGCCTTCACCCTGACCATCACCAAGGCGCCGGTCCTCCGCAAGATCCCGGCCACAAGAGCCCACACCGGCGCCCCGGTGAACCGCACCATCACCGCCAAGGGATATCCCACCCCCACGCTCACCGAACAGGGTGCCCTCCCGGGCGGGCTCAGCTTCGCCGACCAGGGAAACGGGAAGGCCACCATCACCGGCACGCCCGCACCAGGCACAGGCGGCCGCTACCGGATCACAGTTACGGCTGCCAACCCGCTCGGCACCGCCACTCGGGCCTTCACCATGAAGGTGGACCAGGCGCCTGCCATCACCAGCGCCGACAGTGCCACTGCCCAGGCAGGCTCCGGCTTCTCCTTCCACCTGACCACCACCGGCTATCCCGCTCCCAGGATCACCGAGGCTGGGAGCCTGCCCCGCGGCGTCCGATTCCGGGCTGCGTCGGCAGCCCTCAGCGGCACGCCGAAACCCGGCACCGCGGGCACCTACCCGATCACCTTCACCGCGACCAGCGCGGCGGGAACGGCGACCCAGAACTTCGTCCTGACCGTTACGAACTGAATCCCGGGCCCCGGCAGGAACTAGGTGCGGGGGCATTGCGGCGCCCGTCATGTCCAGTCGTGACTGAGCGCCGATCCCGGCCTGCTCGGGTTCGACGGCCTGTGGGTGTTCCTCGGATGGTTGACCGGCGTAGAGGCGGACCAGGTCATGCATCCGGCACCGGCCGCCCGTCGGCGACCGCCCTGTCACAAACTTATAATGATCTGTCATTATTGCTGTCTTAGACGCCCGCCCCCGGAGCAACATGGGGAGATGCTGCAGATGACGGCTTCGATACCTGGTGACCAGGACATCGGGTCGCACGGCGGCGGCGACGGCTGGCTGACTGCCCTTGCGGTGCACCGCGGCTCGTTTCTGCCGCTGCACCGCCAGATCCACGACCTGGTGCGCGAGGAAATCGACGCTGGCCGCCTCGCCCCGGGTAGCCGGCTGCCGTCGGAGGGTGCGCTGGCGGAGCAGTGGGGCGTCAGCCTCGCGCCCGTCCGCCAGGCCCTCATGCATCTCGCCGCCGAGGGCTACCTCGACCGGGGCCGCGGGCGAGGGACCTTCGTCCGCCAGCCCAAGTTCGAGGAGAAGATCTCGACCCTGTCCAGCTTTACCGGGAGCCACGCCGAGCACGGCGACCGTCTGGAGCTCGTGACGCTCTACAAGGGCCTCGTGCCGCGGCGGCCGGAGGCTGCCGCCCTAGGGGGGCGGTCCCGCAGGCTCGTACTGATCCAGCGCCTCGCCCGCCTGGAGGCGAGCCCGGTAGCGCTGCTGTCGGCCTACCTGGATCCGGCGCGCTTCCCCGGCATCGAACAGCGTGAGCTGGAAGGCGGCTCCATCTACCGGACGCTCGGCACCGTCTACGGCATCGAGCTCGTCCGCGCGGAGAGCGTGATCGAGGCGGTTCACGCCACTGACGAAGAGGCCGCGCCCCTGGGCGTGGGGACCGGAGCCATGGTGCTGCGGATGGACTCGGTCACCTACGACCGTGCGGACGAGGCCGTCGAGTTCTCGAAGGTCCTCTACCGCGTGGAGCGGTTCCGCTTCAGCTTCGAGAGCCACCGCTTCGACGACCGGATCCTGCATTTCCCGTCACCGGGAGCCAAGGGCGAGGCCGGCAAGAAATGACGGAGAACGAGCGTGTGATGAGCCCCGTGGCGGGCCGGCCGGGGCGCGCGGAGCACGACGTCATCGTGGTCGGGAACCTCACTGTCGACGATGTCGTCCACCCCAACGGCGAGACCACCATGGCATCGCCCGGCGGCAACACCATCTACGCGGCGACCGGCGCCCTGATCTGGGGCCTATCGGTGGGAGTGGTGGCGCGGGTCGGCGCCGACTTCCCGGTCGCGGCGCTCGACCGCCTCCGGGACGCCGGGCTCGACACCGGCGGGCTGCGCCCGATCGAAGGCCCGACGGTCCGCAACTGGGTGATCTACGAGCACGACGGGAGCCGCAGCTGGGTGTACCGGACGCCGCCGGAGCGCCGCCTCGAGGTGGCGCCGAGACCCGGGGACATCCCCACGGGGTGGACCGGCCAGAAGCAGGACCGCGTGCCGGTAATCCACATCGCTGCCATGCCCCTCGAGGCCGCCGCCGCTATCGTCGAGCACCTCCGGGCCGAAGGCCACCGGGCGGTCGTGACCCTGGATACCCACGAGGACTGGCCGGCCCGAAGGGACGACATTCTCGCCCTCGCCCGGCGCGTCGACGTGTTCGTGCCCAGCCACGGGGAACTCACCGCCATCCTCGGCTACGACGACCCCGAGCGGGCCTGCCGCGAGCTGCAGGCCGAGGGGGTGCCGGCGGTGGTCGTGAAGTGCGGCGAGAAGGGTGCGCTCGTCGGTACGCCCGGTGGCCCACCGGTCCGGATCGCGCCCCCCGACGTCGCCGTTCTGGATGCCACCGGCGCGGCGATACCTTCTGCGGGGGCCTCGCCGCCGGTCTTGCCATCGGTGAATCTCTCG
>CAVSRH010000012.1:0-431841 GCA_963730235.1 uncultured Actinomycetes bacterium | reverse complement strand
GACCGCGATGACCAGCCGCGGATCGGACCACTCCCGCCAGTAGTGCTTGATGGTGATCAGCTCGGCCAGCCCGTTCATCTGCATCGCGCCGTCCCCGGCGAACACGAATACCGGGCGGTCGGGATGGCCGAACTTCGCGCCGATCCCGTAGGGCACGCCCGGACCCATGGTGGCGAGATTGCCCGACAGCGATCCGCGCATGTCGCCGTGGAACCGCAGGTGCCGCGCGTACCAGTTCGCCGACGAGCCGGAGTCGGCGGCGACGATGGCGTTGTCCGGCAGCCGGGACGACAGCTCAAAGAACAGCCGCATCGGATTGATCGGATCGGCCTCCACCATCGCCTCGGCCTGCATGACCTCCCACCAGCGGGCGACGTTCTCCTCGATGTTCTCGCGCCAGGACCGGTCCTGCTTGCGCTCCAGCTGCGGGATAAGGGCGCGCAAGGTCGCGGCGGCATCGCCGACGAGATTGACCTCGTAGGGGTAGCGCATGCCGATGTACTTGCCATCGATGTCGATCTGCACCGCGCGGGCCTGGTCGAACTCCGGCAGGAACTGCGTGTACGGGAAGCTGGAGCCCACGGTCAGGAGCGTGTCGCAGCCCATCATCATCTCGTAGCTGGGCCGGGTGCCGAGCAGGCCGATCGAGCCTGTGACGTAGGGCAAGTCGTCGGCGAGCACGTCCTTGCCCAGCAGCGGCTTCGCGATCCCGGCACCGAGCAGCTCAGCGACCTGCTGCAATTCCTCGCGGGCCCCGCGGGCGCCCGACCCGGCCAGGATCGCGACCTTCTGGCCCGCGTTGAGTACCTCCGCCGCGCGCGCGATCGCGGCATCGCCGGGCACCGCGCTGGGCCAGTCGACCCCGATGCTGGATGGCACCATCTTGAACGCGTGCGTCGGCGCCGAGTACTCCAGCTCCTGGACGTCGGAGGGGATGATGATCGCTGTCGGTGCCCGCTCGGTGAGCGCGACGCGGATGGCCCGGTCCAGCACCCCAGGCAGCTGCTCGGGGACGGTGACCATCTGCACGTACTCGCTGGCGACGTCCTTGAAAAGGCTGAGCAGGTCCACTTCTTGCTGGTAGGAGCCGCCCATGGCCGACCGGCTGGTCTGGCCGACGATCGCCACCACGGGAACGTGGTCGAGCTTGGCGTCGTAAAGGCCGTTCAGCAGGTGCACGGCGCCAGGACCCGAGGTGGCCATGCAGACGCCGAAGCGCCCAGTGAATTTCGCGTAACCGACCGCCTCGAACGCGCTCATCTCCTCATGCCGGGCCTGGATGAACTTCGGGTTGTTCTCGGCGCGCCCCCACGCGGCGAGAATGCCGTTGATGCCGTCGCCGGGGAAGCCGAACACCTTGTCGACGTCCCATTCGCGCAGGCGGCCAAGCAGGTAGTCGGCGACAGTAGTAGTGGTCATCGGGTTTCCTCCTAGCGATTACCGAAGCGCTACGCCGCGGCGCAGAGCAGATAAGTCAGCACCGCCCGCGCCGCCCGTCGGCTGCCAGCCGGTCGGCGGCACGGGCGGCCACCGCCATGATCGTCAGCGCAGGGTTCGCGCTGCCCTGGGTGGGCAGGGCGCTGCCGTCGGTGATGTAGAGATTGGGCACCGCGAAGCTGCGGCAGTCAGCGTTCACGACGCCGTGTTGCTCGTCTGCGGCCATCCGCGCCCCGCCGACCAGGTGCGCGTAGCGGTTGATGGTGATGACCTCGTCGGCGCCCGCCGCATGCAGCAGGTCTTCCATCACCGACCGGGCCGCCTTCATCAGGGCGCGGTCGTTGTCGCACTGGCTGTAGGAGAAATGCGCGACCGGCAGGCCGTACCGGTCCTTCTCCTGCGCCAGCGTCACCCGGTTCTGCGGGAGCGGCAAGAACTCGCACAATGCGCCCAGGCAGCACCAGTGCACGTAGTCGGTCATGTACTCTCGCAGCGACCTGCCCCAGTGGCCCTGGGCCGCGACATGCTCGGCCCAGGTGATCGGCAGCGGGGACACCGTCTGAATAGAGAATCCGCGCTTGTAGTCCTTGGCCGGGTCGGTCTCGTAGAACTCCTCGGAGCTCACCTCCGGCGGCGGCGACTTGTACATCCGGATCTCGGCGTCGAACCGGCCTGCGGTCTGCGGCGCGCCCTGCACCATCAGGTAGCGGCCCACCTGGTCGAAGTCATTGCACAGCCCGTCCGGGAACCGCCTGGACGTCGAGTTGAGCAGCAGCCGCGGCGTCTCGATGGAGTAGCCGGCGAGCGCGACCATCCTGGCGCGCTGGAATCGGGGGGCGCCGCCCTTGACGTAATGCACGCCGGTAGCCTCGCCGGTGCGCTCGTCCACCTCGACGCTGGTGACCATGGCATCGGCGCGGACCTCGGCGCCATGGGCCAGCGCATCGGGAATGTGTGTGATCAGCGGTGAAGCCTTGGCGTTGACCTTGCATCCCTGCAGGCAGAAGCCGCGGTAGATGCAATGCGGCCGGTTGCCGAAGCGGCCGTTGGCGATGGCGACCGGCCCGACCTTCGCGTCGATGCCCAGTGCCCGGGCGCCGCGCAGGAAGATCTCGCCGTTGCCGCCCACCGGGTGCGGCCGGTAGGGATAGGCGTGCGGGTCGCCCCACGGCCACCGTTCCCCGGCAACTGGCAGCTCCTCTTCGAGCAGCTCGTAATAGGGCCGCAGGTCCTGGTAACTCAGCGGCCAGTCGGCGCCTACCCCGTCCCGCGTGCAGGTCGCGAAGTCGCTGGGATGAAACCTCGGGGTGTAACCGGCGTAATGGACCATCGACCCGCCCACGCCGCGGCCGGAATTGTTGGACCCCAGCGGGACCGGGTCGTCGCCGGCGATCACCCGCGGGTCGGTCCAGTACAGGTGATGCGAGCCCGGCCTCGTCGCTGACCCAGTCGGCATCAGGGTCCCAGAACGGCCCCGCGTCCATGCCGACCACCCGCCAGCCCGCCCGCGCCAGCCGCTGCAGCATTGTGGACCCGCCCGCTCCGCAGCCGACGATCACCAGGTCCACCTCGTCAGTGTCAGCGAACCGGCGCATGTCAGCGCGTAGCCGGTGGTTCGTGCGGGTGCCGTCGTTAGGCAGCAGCCACGCCGACTCGTTGCGATCCCGCACGTTGCTCATCGCGTGCCGTCCCCGCGGACCGGGTCCTCGGACGGCTTGACGTCACGGACTTCGAACGGTTCGCGCGCATCGATGCCGGGGTTCTTGTAGCCGCGGGGATAAGCGGGGCCGGGAAAGCCGATCTCGTCCAGGCCGACGGGTGCGCGTAGAACGCCGTGCAGGCATAGCGCGTCCACAAGCTCCACACGTGCCCGGCATTCAGGTCGTGCCAGTCGCCAGTACCCAGATCCTGGACCGCCTGGATCAGCTTGACCTGGTCGAGCGAGGAGCTTTCGGCGAACCCGCAGCCATACCGGGAGGCCGCATCCACGTCCAGGGCAGCGAGCGACTGCCGCCATGCCGGCCGTCTTCGGGCATGCCCTCGTAATGCCAGCCGTCAGTCTCCTGCTCGGCCAGCCGTGCGTCGATCAGGTTCACCACCGGTACCGTGGCGCCCTCGCCCAGATCGAGAAGCTGATCGCAGAGCGCGGTCGCGATGGCCTCCTCCGCGGGGGTGAAGAACCGGACATCAGGCGGCATTGCCGAGCCGGGCCAAGACCACCCCCGCAGTCATGGCGTCCCAGTGCGATGCCTGAGCGGCCGAGTCGAAGCCAGGGAACCGGCCGCCGCGCGAGCGTGCCGTTCGCGTCGCTCATTTTTCCCGTCGCAAGATCGCGGCGAGGAGCCCCATCCCGCCGACCATGGTCACCAGCAGCGGGGCGAGCAGCGGCGGGCCCGTCTCCATGTTGTAGCGGGCATTGGACCAGCCGCCCGGCTTCTGCGCGATGCCGCGCGCATGAAGGAAGGTGCCCTGCAGGCCGTTGGCCACGATCGCCGCCGACGCCAGCGGCAGAGCCGTCTTCGCCAGCCGGCGGCTGAAAAATCCGGCTACGCCCGCCGCCGCGCCGACCGGCCCGAGGACGACCGGCAGCCACATCATCTTGTTGCCGAAGCTGGCGCTGTCATGCTCAAAATAAATTTCCGCCGCCGTGACCAGCGCACCGGCCGCGGTCAGCGCCGACAGGCTCCGCTCGAAACGGCCGGTCTCGATATTGCGGACCATCCGGTCTATGCCGTGAACTTCCTGATCCATCGCGCTGCCCTTGAGCGCCACCAGCACGCCTCCTGTCTTGATGACCCCTGCCGTCTTGATGACCCCTGCCGAACCTCGCCGGGACAGGGTCAGACCCTCCTCCGCAGGAACAGGACGAGCAAGACGATCAGAACGATGAGAACGACCGTGCCGAGACCGATGTACATGACGTTTCCTCCCGTAGCAATGAATGCAGGAGCGCAGACCTGCCTCCTGCATCAGGCCCTCGCACTGCCCACAGCCGGCCTGTCCAAACCAGACGGCGCATCCCCGGCTCGCACCGGCTCGCGGTGAAGGCGTGGCGGCAGCAGGGCCCCGGCCGTAGTGGTTCGGCAGGAGCCGTTTCATGCCGGACGGGCCGGGCAGGGCAGAGCTGCGGCTGCGGCAGCGAGGTTGCCGTGCGTGCCCGGCCGCCTGGGCACCCCAGGGTTAGGGGTCAGGCTTGCTGCGCTTGTTGCCGCGGGCCAAGGCGACCCCAGGAGGTATCCGATGACCGAGCCCGGTACGCCCCGGCACGTCGAAATCAAAGATGGTGATGAAACGGTCGCTGCTGCGGAGGTGACCACTTCGCCGGAAGCCGGCGGAACTGCTCAGGCGTCGCTGCATGCGGCGCCCGGGCATATCGCCCCTGGCAGCCGGGCGAGCCTGGTCGATGCCGTGATGGATCTGCCCGAGGTGCAGGCGAGCGAACGCTTGCAGGCCAGCGTCCCGCTCGGTGATGGTGAATCGCTGGATCGCCTGCGGCAGCGGACCGAGGACACGGCCACCCGCCCGGCCGGCTCTACCGCCCTGCTGGACGCGAACATACCGGCGGACGGTGAATCCGGATCCAGCCAGCAGGCTGGCGAAACGCCGTCCCCGTGAGCACTGCTGCCCGGCCGGCGCCCGCGCTAAGGCAGTGCGCCGAGCGGCAGCTTCGCTACCGCTGAACTCAACAGCAGGAACTAGCGAGCCGGACGCCTCCCGGGCCGCCGCCGCATGCGCAGAGCGGCGAAGACGAGAGCGGCGAAGAGCACGACAATGCCGATGACAGCAGATACAGCAGGCCTTTCGCGGCGACGCCTACGATACCCAGCACGATTGCCACGATCACCAGCAGTAGGAAGAAAGCAATCATCCAACCCTCCGCTCCGTTCGGCTGCTCAGCGGCGGGCCAGCCGCCGCTCACCGCCGGCACCCGGCTGGTATGCGAAGCCGTAGTGCTTAAAGATCGCCTCTTCGTCGCCCACTGGCAGCTCGCCATCGGTGTCGATCGAGGGGGCGTTCTGGACCTGCTTCTTGTCGTAGGAGACCATGACGTAGCCCGGACCAACTGTCGCCTGGTCAAAAGGTACGAACACGAGCCGGTGCCGGGTCGGTATTCCGACCTTGACCGTGCCGAACGACGGCTGGTCTGTGCCGGTGTCGACGTAGACGGCCTCCAGCTCACCGATCTTGTGACCCTGGGCGTCAACCACATCGTGGCCGCGCCACTCCCGGATGTTGGCAGCCTCGAACATGCTGCCCTCCTTCCCCATGTACCACTCCTCACGGCGGGATGGCTCGTGCGAGTTCGGCCTCCCCCGGCGACGATCAGTGATGCGCTACTTGGGACGACCTTGATCACTGCTTGAAAGCGTCCTTGAGTTTCTCACCGGCATGCCTAGCTGCCCGCTGAGGTCAGCACCAAACGTTCCGCGTTGGCCAGAACGCCACACAGACATGCTTCGCCGCGCCAACGCCTGATCGCCGTCAGCGATATGCACAGCCGCCGCCGCGTTGCTCAGTGCCCGGTGGCGCGGGCTTGTCTACTGAGCGGTCGGCCCGCTCGGCGGCTGCGGTGATGTTGCGGAGCATCCCGCCGAATACCACGCCGTGGAACGGCGATATGGATCTCCAGTAGGCGTGTCCGGCGAGCCCGCGTGGCTGGAAGATAGCCCGCTGACTGTAGGTGGTCATGCCGTCATGGTCCCGGCCGACCGCCATTTCGAGCCAGGCCAGGCCGGGCAGCTTCATCTCCGCGCGCAGCCGCAACAGCGATCCCGGTGTGATGGCCTCTACCCGCCAGAAATCCAGCGCGTCGCCGACGCGCAGGTGCCGCGGATCACGCCGGCCGCGGCGCAGCCCGACGCCGCCGGCGAGCCGGTCGAGCAGCCCGCGTACGGCCCATGCGGCGGGGAAGGAATACCACCCGGTCTCACCGCCGATGCCCTCGATGACCCGCCACAGTGCTGCCGGCGAAGCGCGGACGGCACTGATCCGCGCGTCCACATAGAGCGAGCCGCCGGCCCACGAGGGGTCGCTGGGAAGCGGGTCGCTGGGAGCGCCGGGCGTGGCGGCCGATGACCAGCGGGTGGAGACCGCGCCTTCGCGGGTGTGCTGCAGGGCCAACGCGATGGCACGGTCGAGAGGCACAAGGCCCTCGGGCGGGTCCGGGACGTATCCGGCGATGTCGTGCTCGGAGCACACGACCTCGTTCCTGAGCGATTCGACCAGCGGCATCGCCAGGCCGGCCGGCACCGGCGTCACCAGCCCGACCCACAGCGACGACAGCCGTGGTGTGAGCAGCGGCACGGGAATCAGAACCCGCGGCCGCAGCCCGGCCATCTCGGAGTACCTGCGCATCATCTCCGCGTAGGTGAGGACGTCCGGGCCGCCGATGTCGAAGCGGCGGCTGACGCCGGGAGGCAGCGCCGCGCAGCCGACGAGATAGCGCAGCACATCATGGACGGCGATTGGCTGGATGCGGGTTTCCACCCATTTCGGGGTGACCATCACCGGCAGCCGTTCGGTGAGATACCGCAGCATCTCGAACGACGCTGACCCGCTGCCGATGATCACGGCAGCCTGCAGCGCGGCTGTCGGCACGCCGCTGGCCAGCAGGATGTCCCCCACCTCCGCGCGCGAGCGCAGGTGCGGTGACAGGCCGCTGCCTTCGCCGGAAATGATGCCCCCCAGATACACGATGCGCTTGACCCCGGCGGACATGGCGGCATCGGCGAAGATGCCCGCCGCGTCGCGGTCCCGCTGCTCGAACGACGCGCCCGTGCCCAGCGAGTGGATCAGGTAATAGGCCACATCGACGCCCTCCAGAGCGCGCCGCACGCTGGTCCCCTCCAGTGCGTCGGCCGCCGCGATCTCGATGTCGCCGGACCAGGGCCGGTCGCTGAGCTTCCCCGGGTCACGAGCCATGCACCGGACGGCGTACCCCGCGGCGAGCAGTTCAGGAACTAGCCGCCCGCCGATGTACCCAGATGCCCCGGTGACAAGGCAACGCAACGGTGCTGGCCCGGGCCAGCACGGCGCTGAGGGGGACGATTCGGCCATCTGGCGGTTCCTCCCCGGTCTCAGCGTCTGGCCCCGCGCGAAGCGCGCCCGGACACCGCGGCCACGGCCGAATCGGCCCGGTGGAGCAGCTTCGCCGTACGAGCGGATGGATCACGCCGTTCAGCGGCGACAGCGAAGCGATGGACAAGCAACCGGGCCAGCGGCAGTGCGACGGCCAGCAGCAGCCAGGTCCGCAGCCGGGCAGATAGAAAAACCCACATGTTCAGCGTCCCTTCTTTCCGCCTGGAAACCAACCCAAGCCGCTCGGTGGCTAGTTGGCGGGGCTTCGTAAATTCGCTGGACCAAGGGGATGCGGCACTGGCGGACAGCCCGCTGGAACAGCACTGGACGGGTACACGTTGCCACCCACGCCCGCCACAACCCCCGAGTTGCGCCTCGGCCAGGGTTAGAAAATTTCGAGCCGGCCGAGCCAGTTACCCGAGAATGCCAATGTCAAGGCCGAGCTTCGAACCAGATCGGCTTGCTGGCTGTGTCATCCGTGGGGGCGTTGTTCTCGGGCAGATGAGCTCTCTCCGCAGTTCCTTCATACCTGTGTCCGCCGTGCCTCCCTCCTGCCTGAAGACCGGACTCCGGCAAGGTACCCGCGCTCACGGGAACAAACCTGTGAGATGCCCGCTGGCCCCGGCCGCGCGGGTTTCGGGTTCCTTCCCCGGACGCCTTCGCGATCTTCGCGAGCCAAACGGAGTCGCTTGATGCCCGGTCAATGCCTGGCCTGACAACCATCGGCTGGTCGTGTCTGAGGGCTTGGCCTGTCGCCGGACGGGCCTCTGACAGTGTGGGATTCAGGGAGCCGGTTACGGGAGCCAACGCCCGCGGATTCCCCGCGACTCGGCGCGACCTACCCGCGACGTTTCTGCAGGTGGACAGGCTCTCCGTTCGACTCCCTCAGACCGGGTCAGACACCGGATTCGTGCCTGGGGGTCAAGGGGTCGCCGGTTCAAATCCGGCCGTCCCGACCAGAAGGTCCAGGTCAGAAGGGGTTCCGGGTTCTCACTCGGGCCCCTTTTCGATCTTCGGGAGCCAACCGGGGTCACTTGACGCCGGTCAATGCACTGTGCGATCCCGGTAGATGCTGGACACCCGGGGTTCCCCTGTGACCAAGGCCGGGTTAGCGGCACGGCATGGTGCTGATCTGGGAGAAGCTGGAATGGGGTTGACTGACCGGAGCGTCACTCGCGCTGGGAGATCCATACCGAGACGTGGGCAGGCTCAAGGGCCTGGTGCACCACGCCCACCAGGTCATCCCGCACCGCATCCAGGTCGACAGCCTCGCTCAGCCGCCCGGTGAACGCCGCCACCGTGCGCTCCGCATCATAACGGGCCCGGTTGAACCGCCGATCCACCACCCGCTGCACGCGCCGCCGCAGCGGACTGAACAATGCCGCCGCCGCCAAGGTCGACGCGGCCACCGCCACCGGCGTGGAGAACGGCAGCACCCGGGTGGCTAGCAGCACCAGCCCCGCGTACACCCCCACCAGCAGCCCGGTCACGATCGCATACGCCAGGGTGCGGCTGATGATCCGGTCGATCTCATACAGCCGGTACTTCAGGATCGCGACGCCGATGCCCACCGGCAAAGCGGCAAGCCCGATTCCGAGAACCTCTCCCGCGGCGCCGGTCGAGCTGACCGCGAACGAGAAGACGACCACCACGACGGTGACCGCGGCGCCGCTGGCCAGCCACTTCAGCTGCTGGCGCCGCTCGCCTGAGGCCCGCCGCCAGCTGAGCACTTGGTGTGCCACGAACGACAGCCAGATCGCCCCGATCGACACCAGCCCCAGCACCTCCGCCGCGGCTACCGCGCCCCCCGGCGCGTGAGCCTTGCTCGTCACGTCACCGAAAGAGTCAAGGTGGATGTGATGGCCAGCGACGGCAGCCATTGCCGGGCCGAAGATGGCCCCCGACGCGCAGACGCCGGCCGCCGCGTACACCCACAGCACCCACCGCCAGCGCCGCGAAGCGAGCTGGCCGTCCGGGAACAGCAAGATGACCAGGGGAAACAAAAGGAGCGCCGGGGCCCACAGCGGCTGCAGCAGCACAGCGACCGAGGCGAGCGGCAGCCCGTGGTAGCCAAGGCGGTAGCGGAACACCGCGTAGAACCCGACGTCGGCGCTGAACAGGAACAGCAAGATGAAGGCGAGCAGGATCCAGCCGATCGGGTTGCGCGGCTGACGCCGCGCAACAACCACGCCCACACCGGCGTAGATCAGCACGATGGGGACGACCGGCCCGGTGCCGAGGATCGACAGCTGATGGGCGAGGCTGGACAGTGCTACCGATGCGGCCATCAGAACGATCGCCAGGGCCCCCAGGACCGTTGCCGTCGCCGGCGACGCCACGCGGAAGCGATGGACGGCCTCGAGCGCCACCGGTGCCTGCCCAGCAGCTGGCCGCGTTCCCCCCACAGAACGCAACGCTACCCCCGGACCGTTCCGGGAACGTTACCGCTCAGCCCGGCCCCAACCGGGCCACAGATCACCAACTGGGCCTGACGGCTGCCAACCCCTCGCGAGTCAACTCCGTTCTTGTCCCCGTAGGCAGAGCCCTCGCGTCAATCGCGGTCACAGGCGACGGCGAGTTCAGCCGCGTAGAGGCGCAGAAGACCGTGCATGGCGTATCGCGCCGGGTCGGCAGGCGTGATCAGGTGCGCACGGGCGAGCGCCATCAGCAGCGTGTGGGCGTGAGCCACTGTGGTGCCCATCAGGGCTGCACCCGCATGAGGTTCTATGCCGGTGCCCGGGTACAGGCCCAGCAGCCGGAAGGCACGGGCGGAGTCGCGGTCGAGATGCTGATAGGACCAGGAGAATACCGCGCGAACAGCCGTTCGCGGATCGCCCCCGCTGCTGAGCAGGTCAAGCCGCTGGTGACGGTGGCCCAATTGCCGCACCAGCCAGACAAGCGGTGCCGAGGGGCGAGTTGCGGCGAGTTCAGCCGCCGTGCACAGGGCGAGTGGCAGGCAGGCGCACTGCATCGCCAGCCTCCGGGTAGCGGCCGGATCCGCTTCAGCCCGGCCGCCGATCAGCGACCGGAGCAGATGCACCGCGTCGGTGAGCGGCAGCAGGTCCAGGGCCACTCGCTGCGCACCGTCGCGCACCACCAGCCCGGCGAGCGAGTCGCGGCTGGTCACGATGGCTGCACAGGCAGGTGTGGCGGGCAGCAGTGGCCGGACGTGCTCGGCGGACCTGGCGTTGTCAAGCACCACCAGCACCCGATGGCCGGCGAGCAGGCTGCGGAAGCAAGCAGCGCGCTCGGTCTGATCGGCGGGAATCCCGGATTCGGGAACCCCCAGCGAGCGCAGGAAGCCCGCCAGTGCCTCGGCGGGCCCTAAGGCCGTGCCCCTGTCGTAACCGCGCAGGTCAACGTACAGCTGTCCCTCCGGGAAGAGGGGCGCCACCTCGTGCGCCCACCGCAGCGCGAGCGCGGTCTTGCCGACGCCGGCCGTACCGGTCACCGCGATGGCCGCAAGCCGGCCGACGTCGGCCGGCTTGCTCAGAGCCCCTCGCAGCGCCGTCAGTTCGGCGAAGCGACCGGAGAAATGGCGCGCCACGGCCGGAAGCTGCCGTGGCGGCGATGGGCCGTGACGCACGTCAGGCACGACGACCATGGCTGGTGCCGCGCGCCACGGGCTTGATCCGGCCAGCGAGGGGTCCGCGGTGAGGATCCGTTGATGCAGACCGCGCAGGTCCGGGCCAGGCTCAGTGCCTAGTTCGGTAATCAGAGCCTTTCGCGCGGAATGGTAGACAGTGACCGCCTCGGCGTGCCGTCCGTCCTGACACAGGGCCAGCATCAGCAAGTGGTACAGCCGTTCCCGGAGCGGGTGAACATTGGTGAGCCGCAACAGCTCAGTGATCGCCTCGTCACGGCGGCCAAGGCGCAGATCCAGATCGATAAGCGTTTCCAGTGCCCGCAACCGTAGCTCGGCCAGGCGCGGCAATTCACGGATGGTCAGCCATTCGGATCGCACACCTTCGAATGGCTCACCACGCCACAGCGACAGGGCGGTACGCAGCAGGTCCGCGGCGCGATCCCAGTCGCCGTCCGCAGCCGCCTCCCGCCCGGCACGCTCGAGCTCCTCGAACCGGGTCACGTCGAGGCCACCCTGGGCTACCCGAATCACGTAGCCGCTGGGAACCGTTCTGATCAGGTCGTGGTCGGCATCGTTGAGCATCCTGCGCAGCCGCTTTACGTAGTTGCGCATGGCGGCGGTGGCCGAAGGCGGTGGCTCGCCTCCCCACAGCGCCTCCACCAGAACGTCGGCGGACACCGCCCGGTTCGGGTGGAGCAGCAGCACGGCGAGCAGTACCCGTTGCTTACCAGCCGGCACCCGGATCTCGGCCCGCGCAGCCGTGACAACCAGCAACGGGCCGAGCAGGAAGAACTCCATGCACGTTTTGTACCAGCCGTTCACATCCCGGTGCTACCGCAACGCTACAGAGATGTTAGCTCCACCTGTAAATCTGGCCAGCCTAAGCGCGCTTAACCCGTTAGTCCCGGAACGGAAGGAGGTGAAGACATGACATTGATCGAGAAGGCCGCTGACCGGATGCTCAGTCTGGTGGCGCCGAAACTTACCGCCGGTGCCTCCTGCTGCGCCGATAGCGGCAAGCACGTCACCCAGTACTGCTACGGCGGTTACTGCACCGATGACTACATCTACAAGCAGAACTGTGTACTCAACTGCTTCTGCGAACCCATCTACTGTGGCGCCTGCTACAAGGTAGCCGCCTGCGGGTGAGCCGAGGCCCGCCGCTGCGGCCTGGCCGGTGCCAAGCCGCAGCGGCCGGGCCCCCTCCAGCAACGAGATGCACGACAGAAAGGTGTCATCATGGCCATCCTCGTCGCGGCGATCGGGCTAGTCGGCCTGCTGTGCCTGGCTGATCTGCTGCTGACCTTCGGCGTCATCCGCAGACTGCGCGAGCACACTGAGCAACTCGCGGGCCTTCGTGGCCAGGACGCTCCGGTACACGGCCTCCCCTACGGTGCGACCCCGGAAGCCTTTACCGCGCTCACCGCGAGCGGGGAGCGGCTGGACGGGCCGGCGGGCCTGCGGGTGGTCGCGTTCTTCGCTGCGGGGTGCTCAGCCTGCCCCGAGCGCGTGCCGGTTTTCCTTGACTACCTGCGTGTCAATGAGGTCACGCGGGACGCGGTGCTCGCAGTGATCACCAGCTCCCAGCCGGAGCCCGTCAGCTACCAGGAGCGCCTCGCCGAGGTAGCACCGGTATGCGTCGAGCCGCACGATGGCGAGGTCACCGCCGCCTTCAGCGTCCGCGCCTTCCCGGCGTTCTGCGTGCTGGACGGAACCGGGTCGGTCATAGCCTTCAGCCACGAACCGGCGGCGCTGCCGGCGCTGGCCGCCGCCGGGCGGTCGTGAGCCGCTCGCGCCGCGGGGCGCCGGGTGAGCTGGCACCACCCTCCGGCGGCACGCTGGCGCGGTCGCTGCTTAGCGCGGGCATGCGCTGCTGGCAGGCAGGGCGGGGGCAGCTCGCGGTCCAGACGGCGGCGGCCCTGCTCGCCGGCCTTGTCCCGGTGGCGACAGCCTGGCTGCTCCGGGCAATCCTGGACGACCTGGCCACCGGCCACCCGCAGCGCGTGGTCGGACTGGCGGTCGCGCTGGGAGTGACCGGCGGCGTCTCAGCGTTGCTGCCCAGCGCCATTTGTTACGCTGAAGCGCAGCTGACCAGGGCGATCACCCAGACCGGTACCGCCGAGCTGTTCGCGTCGGTGACCGCGATGCGAGGCCTGCGCAGCCTTGAGGATCCGGCCTTCCAGGATCGACTGCGGGTAGCCGGGCAGGCCGGGGTTCCCGCGCCCGGGCAGGTGGCGACCGGCAGCATCGGGGTCATGCAGGCAGCGGCCACGCTGGGCGGATTCCTGTTCACGCTGGTGGTGCTCAGCCCGCCGATGGCAGTGGTGGTCCTTGCCGCTGCGGTGCCCGCCTTCTGCTTGCAGCGCGGCATCGCCCGGCGGCAAGCGGGGCTGATCGGCAAGGTCAGCCACGGCCAGCGGCGCCAGTATTTCTACGCCAGCCTGCTCACCAGCCTGGCGGCGGCCAAGGAGATCAGGCTGCTCGGCCTCGGCGGGTTCTTCCGCGGCAGGCTGCTCGGCGAACTGGCTGAGACTCAGCGAGCCAGCCAGCAGGTAGACCGGCGAGCGTTGGTAAGCGAGGCCAGCCTGGCCGGCCTCAGCGCGCTGGTCGCGGCGGCCGGCCTGCTGTGGGCCGCGTGGCAGGCCGCCGCGGGGCGGCTGACGGTCGGCGATGTGTCGGTCTTCGTGATGGCGCTCGGGTCGGTGTCGCTGGCGGTCCAAGGGCTGATGACGAATGCGGCACTGACCTACCAGGCAGCACTGATGTTCCGGGCGTACCAGGGTGTCCTGGCAGCCGACCCCGACCTGCCGGTGCCCGCCGCGGCGGGCCTGCCCGGTCCGCTGCGGTACGGAATCGAAGTCGACGACGTATGGTTCCGGTACGGCCCAGGCGAGCCGTGGGTGTTGCGCGGGCTGAGCTGCTTCCTCCCGCACGGCCAGGCAGTGGCAATCGTGGGGGAGAACGGCTCCGGCAAGAGCACGCTTGTCAAGCTGCTGTGCCGGTTCTATGACCCGGATCGGGGCAGCATCCGCTGGGATGGCACCGATCTGCGGGACCTGGACCTCGACGCGCTCCGGGACCGGATCAGCGCGGTGTTCCAGGACTACATGACCTACGAGCTCCGCGCTGCGGAGAACATCGCGGTCGGCGACCTCCGGCTGGCGGAGCGGCCGGGTGCCCTGGTGGCCGCGGCAGAGCAAGCTGGTATCGACGCAACGCTCGCGGCGCTGCCCTGGGGGTATCAGACGCTGCTGACCCGGAATTACTTCGACCTCACCGACGAGGGGGACCCGCGCACTGGCGTGCTGCTATCGGGCGGGCAGTGGCAGCGGGTCGCGCTCGCCCGCGCCTTCCTGCGCGGCGGCAGGGACCTGATGATCCTGGACGAGCCAAGTTCCGGGCTGGACCCGGAGGCGGAGCGCCGGATCCACACGACGCTGGCCGCCACCCGCACCGGCCGGGCCAGCGTGCTGATCTCGCACCGGCTGAACGCTGTCCGCGACGCCGACCACATCCTGGTGCTGTCCGGCGGAGTCCTCCGTGAGCAGGGCAATCACGACACGCTGATGGCACGGCAGGGCCGGTACGCCCGGCTGTTCACCATCCAGGCGCGAGGGTATACGGGCGTGCCGGCGACCGTGGGGGACTCCAATGGCTGAGCTGGTGATAGCGGCATTGATGACCGCCGTCGTGACCTATGGGGTGTCCGCCGCCAGCAAGCTGCGGAGCGGGCAGGCCTACCGTGCCTTCCGCGCTGGGCTTGCCGCCACGGCGCTGGTCAGCCGCCCGCTGACCGGGCTGGCTGCCGCCTTGCTGGTCACCGCCGAGACGGCAGTGACCGGCCTGTGCGCGGCGGCGCTGATCATGACCTCCCTGTCTCGCGCGTCAGCACCCGCCTTGACCGGTGTGGCCCTGGCCGGCGCGGCGGCCCTGATGGCCGTGCTGACCGCCGGGGTGGCCGTGGCCGTGCGCCACGGGGTGACCGCGCCATGCGCGTGTTTTGGATCAGGCGGCCGCGCGCCTCTCGGTGGTGTGCATCTGGCGCGCAACGCGTACCTGCTCGCGGTGCTCGTGACGGGGGCGGCGAGCGCCGGCCTCCAGCGCTGGCAACCGGGCCTGGCCGCGGCGGTCCTGGCCGCTTCGGCCGGAGGCGTGTCCGCACTGCTGCTCACCCGCCTGGACGATGTGGCCGCGCTGTTCCAGGCGGCGCGGTAATGCTCGGCCTCGCCGTCTGCCTGGGTGCGACCGCCATCCTTGCCGCGGCTGTGCTCGGCGTGGGCCTGGTGCGGCGGCGGCTGGCGGTGGTCGAGGTCGCCGGTCTCAGCATGGAGCCGGTCCTATCGTCCGGGGACCGGGTGCTGGTCCGCCGCGCCCGGCTGAGCGAGCTGAGACCCGGGCTGGTCGCCGTCGTGGAAATGCCGCGGCTGGACGCCGACGGCCCCGAGCTGCCACCGGGCTGGCCGCCCAGGCACCGGGAGTGGCTGATCAAGCGAGTGGCCGCTCTCCCGGGAGACCGTCTGCCAGCCGGCGTGCCGTCCCCAGGCCCCGATCCCGATCACCGCGGCGTGGTGCCACCCGGCATGTTCGTGGTGCTCGGCGACAACGCCATGTGGAGCTATGACTCGCGGATGATCGGCTGCGTACCGGCGGAGCGGCTGCTCGGCGTCATGATCCGTCCGCTGAACGGCCGCCCCGTCCCGGCAGCCCGGCTCGAGGTGCCAGCGGTGCTCGATGACGTGGGCCGCCACCTTCGCGCGATCAAGAACAAGTCCTGGCCTCCGGCCTGGTTCGGCGCCGGGCGGGGCAGCACCTCTGACGTGGCGGCCCGGTCCGAGGAACTGCTTGACGAGAGGTTCGGCCGCCCGTCGTGATCATCTATGACACCGGCCCCCTGGTGGCCGCCGCGCCGTCAAATGATGCCGACCACCTGGCGTTCGTTCGCCTGTTTACCGACATGCACACCGCCCGCGGGGATCTCCTGGTCCCGGCCACCGTGGTCGCAGAGGTCGGATACCTCCCTGGCACGTGAGGCCGGGCCTCAGGTTGAGTCCCCGTTCCTCCAATCACTGGCCGATGGCGATTTCTCTGCTGTCGAGCTCAGCACCAGCGACTATGCACGGATGGCCGAACTCGTTGTCACGTACGGCGACCTTCCGCTCGGAACCACAGACGCGTCCGTCATCGCCATCGCCGAGCTACTCAAACTGACCGAGGTGGCCACGCTGGACCGCCGCCACTTCACCGTGGTCCGGCCCGCCCACGTGGACACTCTCACATTGCTGCCATAGCCACCCCAAGGCCGCCAATCACGACTACCCCCGCCCTGGGACCAGGCTGGACTCCCCCTATCGGATACCGGCTCCTGAACAGATAAATCCTCGCCAGCGTTGATGATCTTCGGGAGCCAATCGCGGGAGCCAACGCCGTCAGATCTCCCTCGGCCCACCGCGATCCCTCCAGGAGATTTCTGCTGGTGAGAGGCTCCCCACTCGACTCCCTCAGACCGGGTCAGACGCCGGGTTCGTGGCTGGGGGTCAAGGGGTCGCCGGTTCAAATCCGGTCGTCCCGACCAGGGCGGGCCGAGAGCAGGACTGGTATGGGCTTGGGGAGCGGGCATATCAAGAAGGACGCACCATGCGTGAGAGGTACCGGAATGTTTGACCGAGTGTTCAACATCGCTGCCGCCCTGGTCGCCTGCGGCGTGCTGGCTTATGGCCTGGCCAGCGGCCAGGACGCGCTGATAGCCCTCGGCGGGGTCGCGGTCGGCGGCTGGGCCGCGCGGCTGCGCTGGGGGCCGCGCTCCTAGCCGTGGCCGTGGTGCTGGCGGCCTCGCCCGCCACCAGGCAGGCGTCGGCCGCACAAGCCCGCTGATCATGGTGAACGCCGAGGTCAGCGGGCATCTTCATGTCTGTATGGCCCATCGTCAGCTGTCCTTCACCAGACATAGCTGGGGACCATCTGGGGACCACTTGGCGCTGAGGTGGGCGCTCAGCGCGTTTCCCGCGTCCGTGATGGACTGGGCGTCGGAGGTGCAGATAGCGCTGGGTGGTGACCAGCGAGCCGTGCCCGGCGATCTTCCGGGGCACATGGACCGGGACACCGGCATCGGCCATCGAGGTAAGGCCGGTGTGGCGCAGGTCGTGACGGCGCAGATGCTCATAGCCGAGCTGGGTGACGACCTCATCCCAGTGGGTCGCGTCCCGCAGGACCGCCGTGGTGATCCGCCCGCCGCGTGGACCCGTGAAGATTCGCTGCGGGGTCATGGCCGATCACATCGAGGCGCTTCTCGATGAGCGGGTGGACTTCTTCAATGAGCGGGGCAACCCGTGCACGCTTGCCTTTGATGCCTTTGTCGATGAGGCCGCCGGGGCTTGGTGTGGTCCGTCGCCGGACAGTCCACGTCCAGGCGGCGCGGTCAATGTCGGCGCACCGGATGCCAGACGCTTCGCCGATCCGCGCTGCGGTGCAGGCGGCGAAGATTACGACGTCGCCCCAGCCCTCGAAGTGAACGGGCGAACGGGCGACGAGCGCGGCGGCCAGGTCGCAGAGCGCTTGCCAATCGGGCAGTGCCAGGAGCGCGGATCGTCGAGCTCGTCTTCGGCGCGCTGGCAATCGTGCTGCCAGCCGATGACGCGGGCAGGGTTCGCGCTCTACTGGTAGCTGCACGATCGCGGTCATCAGGAACCAAGAAATAAATCCCAATGATCACGATCGTGAATCATTATTCATTTCCCTTGCTCGATTACACGCTTCAAGTACCGATCGCGGTACTCGATTAGCTCTCGCGCGCTCGGCAGAGGGAATGCCTTGCCCTGTTTCCGTGCTTCAATCATGCGCTTCGCGAATAGTTCGCGAGCGGCCGGGTTGGCAGCTAGGGCCTCGAGGCCTTCCAAGCCCGGATCCAGTTCACCCAAGCCCAGATCCGCCAGAGCCCGCCGGGTCTCGCGTCCCAGAATAACTTCGAGGACTATGTCAAAACCGATGTTAACAATGACCTCTCTCGTTATATCCCAGACGATGTCGCTGACGACGTCGATGTAGTCGACGATAGTCTCGGCGATATCTGGAACCGCATCGATGACGATGTCCGCGATAGGGCCAAGAATTTGACCTACAATGTCCAGAATCACATGACCGGTGCTTTCCTCGATGCTGAGCACCGCATCAACGCCCTCAGCAGGTCGGCTCGCGTCGGGCTTACTTGAATGCTCCTCGTCGTCATTTCGTACAGACGCGGCAGCTTCCCTTTGAGATTTTCTGGAGCTGCCTGTTCCTCTAACTGCGGGCTGATGCTTGTCGTTTCCTGTAGACATGATAAATTCCTTCGATATTCCCTAGAGTTGTTTTTCTTTATTCATTCCCCTGCTCGATTACACGCTTCAAGTACCGATCGCGGTACTCGATTAGCTCTCGCGCGCTCGGTAGAGGGAATGCCTTGCCTTGCTTCCGTGCTTCAATCATGCGCTTCGCGAAGAGTTCGCGAGCGGCCGGGTTGGCAGCTAGGGCCTCGAGGCCTTCCAAGCCCGGATCCAGTTCACCCAAGCCCAGATCCGCCAGAGCTTGGCGCGTCTCACGTCCCAGGATAACTTCGAGGATTATTTCCACACCGACGTGAACAATGACCTCTTTCGTTATGCCAGACACGATATCCCAGGCGCCAATGGTTTCAACGATGTCTGGAGCTTCAATGACGATTTCCGGGATGGGATCGAAGATGGGATCGAAGATGTGAGCTATAACGTCCCAAATTACATGAGCTATGCTATCCTCGCTGCTAAGCGTCACATCGACGCGCTCAGTCGCTCCGGTAGCGTCGGGTTTATCCGGATGCGCCTGGTCTTCGTTTCGTTTAGACACGATAGCTCCCCTTTGAGATCTTCTAGGACCTGTTCTTTAGCCGCAGCCTCGCTGCTGATCCGCTCGGCATGAGCCGGTCCGAGTCTTCAATGCGTGCCGGTCCAGGGTCTTCGCGGACGTTCTGGGACGCTGACAAGCGGCTGAGCAAGACCGGACAGCTGCAGGGCCGGACGAAGATCAGAGACAGGGTCTGAACGGGCAGACCGATACCGGTAAAAGGCTGCGCAGAGAGCCAGGACTCCCAGTGTGACCATGCCGACTGTAATGAAATCAGAAACTCTTGCGCCTATAGAGGTGCGGAGAGCATTGTTCACGTACAATACTGCTGGATAACTGGCAACAAAAACAAATATGAAGCGGTTGAGGCCCATGATAACCGAACAGCCAAGGTGAAACCCTATCCCCAGGACAAGAATAGTAAGGATCACCGGTGGCGGGGCAACGAGAAAGCACACGAACAAAGACTCCCAGCAGAAAACAGAGTAGGTTGCCGCTCGGCCGATGACTGGATGATGGCGGATGAGGCGTGCGGCAGCGGCTTGACCGAACATTCGTGTTTGCACAACCATGGCGATTGCATGGCCAGACTGCCAGTAGGAGGACGTTGCTTTGTACAGCCCTGCGGCCAAGTAGGCAAGTGTCACTTCGGCTGCGAGAAATGTGACGGCGGCCCGTGCAGCGAGCGGATCCGGCTCTACACGGCCAAGCAGGCACGCCAGAAGTACGACGACCGTCATGTGATCCGAGCCGTCGAAAGTAAGATGATAACGCTTCATGATCACGATTTGCATTATCCATGCAATCGCGATCAAAGGTGCCACTGACGGCCACGCCAGGAGCAGTAGGGCGACGGCCGCAGCGACGAAGAGTATCCAAATAAAAAGCCGCGGCTCGATTCTGCGGAATGTTTTCCGAATAAAGCTTCCTGCCCTAGTTCGCGCGCGCGGATTCAGGACACCAATCAATGTCCAATCAAGAAAGCCGCCGGGAGCAAGCTCCCGGCGGGCAACCGCAAGCTCAAGAAGTCCAATGAGTTGCGACACGGCGCAGAGTCTGACGGCCCAGTCAAGCGCCTGATCGAGGCTAAAGTGCAGCAACCTCTTCGTCCTTCCGCACATGCACGCGGTGCACTGCTGAGCGGAACATGGGCACGGCCTTTGATGAATCGCCGACGTAAAGTATGACATCAATGCGGAACTGCACTGCCGCCGCGTCCTTACATATCGACGAGACCTTCTCGGTCAAGATAAGATACGGAAGACTCAGCAAAACAGCGTGATGCGGAAATCCCTCAGTGTGCGGCTTGTCTTTAACCGCCCTCAGCATTTTGGCAATCTGATCGCAGCAAGAAAAGACCGTTTTCCGGGCATACCGCCCAGGATTAACAACAGCATCGGTAACTCGACGTTCCGCGATGCTGGCAAGTTCGTGCCATTGCCCAGCCGTATCCTCGCTCGCGTCGTATCGCGCTGAGCCGGAGATTCCCCATGACCGGTAGAAGACCGCAAAGTCCGCCTGAATCGGTTTAGGGGAGAAGAAATGCCATCCGGGGAGGAGATTTCCGGTAGGATCATAGCGTCGAATAGACTGTGCCCGCTTTACTGGTAGCTGCACGATCGCGGTCATCAGGAACCAAGAGATAAATATCCCGATGATCACGATCGTGATCATCGTTCATTTTCCTTGCTCAAGTGCACGCCTCAGGTACCGATCGCGGTACTCCACCAGCTCTCGCGCGCTCGGCAGAGGGAATGCCTTGCCCTGTTTCTGCGCTTCAATCATGCGCTTTGCGAAGAGTTCGCGCGCGGCTGGGTTGGCGGCCAGGGTTTGAAGGCCTTCCAAGCCCGGATCCAGTTCCCCCAAGCCCAGATCCGCCAGAGCTTCGCGCGTCTCTGCTCCGGCAATGACATCCAATATTAGTTCGACGACAACGTGAACAATGACATGCTCCGTTATGTCCCAGACAACGTCGCCGACGACGTCAATGATGTCGCCAATAGTATCTGCGGCATCTGGAATTGCATCGATTATGACAGCCGCGAGCGCACCTATAACGTCTAGGATTACATGACCTACGCTTGCCTCGGTGCTAAGCGCTACATCTGCGCCCTCAGCCGCTCCGCTGGCGGCGGGTTTAGACACGGTAGCTTCACCTTGAGATCTTCTGGGCCCTGTTCTTTTAGCTGCGGACCGCTGCTCATCGTTTCCTGGAGGCATGGTAGCATTCCTTCATATTCCTGGGATTTACTATTCTTTGTGCACCATATTGTGGACGCGCGACGCTGAGGCGTTAAATACCCGGCTCCACGACATTGGAGCCAATGATTTCCTGTGTCCGGATCTTCAGCGGCGCCCAGGAAGCCTCCCCGTGTCGGCTTGGGCAGAGCAGTCCCACAGTCATGGCTTCTACCCGATGTGGCAAAGCGCAAGTAATCTTTGCCAAGATTATGCCATCTGATTGCCTGGTAATCAACCCTCAATATGGCGGTGCACGGAGGCGCACGGCCAGCTGTATGACGCTGTTCAGGACCTCAGAGACGATGGCCAACGCTCGCGGGGGCTCTGGCTCCGGGATGATTCGGGCAGCTGTGCATCGCGCCGGACGCAGGCGGATAGCGGGTTGAAGCTGATGACCAGCAGGGTACGCGCACGCGGCCCGCCACCCCGAGGGCGTGCATAGACCTACCCCCGGAACCCCTGGGACGGAAGGGCTCGCTAACCGAATCTCCGCGATCGTTGCGGGCACCGGCGAGCTAGCGCCGTAGGGTGGTCGGATGCCCGGACCGCCCGAGACCGACGTCGCCAAGATCCGGCAGTACCGCCAGGCCCAGGTCCCAGCCCACCTGCGCGACCAGATCCGGATCGAGACCACCGTCCGGGGCAGCTCGGTCACTATCGTCGAGTGCCGCCCCCTGTGGCGCGCCGACCCGGCGGAATGGTCCAAGGTGCGCGTCGCCCAGCTCCGGTACAGCATCACTGCGCACGACTGGAGCCTGTACTGGGCCGACCGCAACGGCCGCTGGCACCCCTACCACGATCTCCCGCCCGGCCGCATCGGCCAGGTGCTCCGGGAGATCGAATCTGACCCGACCGGCATCTTCTGGGGCTAGCAAACGCCTCTCATGAGATGCGTGCCGTTCAGGCTCATCTCTCTCGCACTTGTCGCCCGCTGTCAGGACGGGCCGCCAGCCGGGATCGGAGGCCCGCCAGGCGGCCCGTCGCTGCGGTACGTGGGTTACCCGTTGCTGTTGATAACTTGGCCGGTGAAAGAGCAGGTCCCGGCGCTGGAGTTGTAGCTTTCGGTCACGGTGTAGCTGACGATGTTGCTGCCGGCGTCTACCTGCACCACGATGACGGCGGTGACGGGGATCGTCCCGTCCAGGTCGATGGCATTAGTGCTGTCGTTGATGGTGGCCTGGCCGACACCGCCCGGGTTCCACCAGGTCGCCAGCTCGTTCGTAGCTTGTTGTTCGCCGAACAGGTACAGCGAGTCTCCGGCAGTTGCGCAGTACGCCACAATGGCGCTGCCCGGCGCGGAAACGAGTTCTTCGTCGGCGCCAGGGAGCAGGCTCAGGCGCCCATCGCTGATGTTTCCGCCGCCGTGGATGAAGCCGCTGGCCGAGGTGCCGCCCAGTTCGCTGGCGTTGGCGGCGGTGCCGTTCACGCCGAGGAAGCCGCTGGCCGGAGTACCGCCCAGCTCGCTGGCGTTCAGCTTGGGCACCTGCACGCTGTTGCTTACCGTCAAAGGCGGGGCGGTGGAGGCGGAGGACAGGCTAAGCGCGGTGCCCTTGGTATCCGTCAGCGAGGACACTGACGAGGCGGTGTTGGCCTTGCCCAGGAGGAAGTCGCCGCCGGTGGCGGCGACCGCGGTGCCGGACATGGCGAACAACAGCGCGATCACGGAGATGACGGTAGCTGGGGCTGGACGGTGCATGGCGGACCTCCCGCGCGGGGCCCGCGGGAGATCCCGCCGTGAGATCTCGCTGTCGCGCGGGCCCGGGCCGCTTGTGCCTGAACCGCAGCTTGCACCGCACCACCCAGGCCGGGAATCCGTGCTCAGCACCCAACCGCCACCTATTCGCCACTGATCCCGGGCCTGAGGACTGCAAGGCTCGGCGACTTACCTACTACAGCCCGGGAAACTCTCTTCTTGGCGGCTGTGTCCTACTCTGCGAGCATGACTGACAACGATCGTCTCGAACGTTTCGCCGACCTGGCTGTCCGTGTCGGTGCCAACGTCCAGCCCGGGTCGGGCGTCCTGCTCACCGCCAACACCGCCCACCTGGAGATCGCCCGGGCTGTGGTGGAGTGCGCCTATGCCGCCGGTGCCGCGTGGGTCGAGGTCGAGTGGTCGGATGGGCCGATCCGGCACTCGCGGCTCACCCACGCGAGCATCGACACGCTGACCAGGACCCGGCCGTGGGCGCTTCAACGGGCCAGGGAATGGGCGGCCGAGCGGGGTGTGGCGATCTCACTCGTCGGCGATCCCGACCCGCATCTGTTCGACGATGTCGATCCGGCGAAGGCCGCCGCGTTCCCGGTGGAGGAGGCGAAGGCCTACCAGGAGGCGATCTTGGTACAGCAGTTGCGCTGGACCGTGGTCGCGGCGCCGAACCCGGGCTGGGCCACGGAGGTTTTCGGCGAGCCGGACGTCGAACGCCTCTGGGAGGCGGTCGCGACGGCGATGCGCCTGGACGAGGCCGACCCAGTCGCCAGCTGGCAGGAGCGGAATGCCGAGCTTGAGGCGCGGGGCCGGGCGCTGACCGCACTGGACCTGACCGAAGTGCGCTATCGCGGCGCCGGGACCGATCTCACGGTCGGGCTGGTGCCGGGCACCCAGTGGACCGGTGGCGGCGGTACCGACCCGGACGGCCTCGCGTACATGCCGAACATCCCGACCGAGGAGGTCTTCACCAGCCCCGACCGGCGCTGCGCCGATGGCACGATCAGCCTGACAAAGCCGGTGATCGTCAACGGCCAGGTCGTCGAGGGGCTGAAGGTCACGTTCTCCGGCGGGCGTATCACCGATGTCACCGCCGCATCGGGCTCCGAGGCGGTACGGGCTCAGCTCGATACCGACGAGGGCGCCCGGAGCCTGGGCGAGGTCTCCCTCGTCGACCGGGAATCGCGGATCGCGAAGGCCGGCATCCTGTTCCACAACACGCTGTTCGACGAGAATGCGGGCTGCCACGTCGCATGGGGCCAGAGTTTCCCGTTCTCGGTGACGGGCGGCCTGGAGAAAAGCGACCAGGAGCGGTACGAGATCGGGCTCAACCGCTCGGCCGTCCACACCGACGTCGTGATCGGCGGCGAGGGCATGACCGTCACCGGCACCGGCCCGAAGGGCACGGTGGAAATCATCCGGGACGACGAGTGGATCCTGCAAGCCTGACGCTACGCACAGACAGCCCTGGCCACTACCAGCTAGGGTTCACGGCCACGCCGTGGAGGTTGCGGAAGTCCTTTTTGGCGACGAAGCGCTGGTTGACGTCGGTGCCGTTGAGCCGGGCCCGGCCGATCGAGTCGCTGGTCTGGTTGGTCCAGTAGAGGTATCGCGAGCTGGCCGCTATCGCGTCGGGCCAGGAAGCGCCGGTGATGAAGGCCTGGTTTACCCCGGTGCCGTTGAGGTTGGCCCGGCCGATCTCCTTGCCGACCTCGTTAGTCCAGTAGATGTAGCGGGAGTTGACGGCCAGGCCGGCGTCGCCGCTGGGGCCGTGGGGGACGGCGATGAAGTCCTGGTTCACCCCGGTGCCGTTGAGGTTGGCCCGGCCGATGTTGTAGTCGTTGGCCCAGTAGAGGTGCCCGGAGCCGGCCACGACCGCGTCCGGCCCGTTGGGCTGAGCGGTTTTGATGAACTTCTGGTTTACGTCGGTGCCGTTGAGCCGGGCCCGGCCGATTGTGCCGGTGGACCCGTTCGCCCAGTAGAGGTACCCGCCGGCGGCGGTCACGCCGACCGGCCTGCTGGCACCGGTGATGAACTTCTGGTCGACGTCGGTGCCGTTGATCCGGGCCCGGCCGATCGTGCCGGCGCCGACCCGCAGCGGTGCGATGTTGGCCCAGTACAGGTAGCCGCAGTAGACCAGGATCATGCCCGGGAGCGTCGCTCCGGTGATGAACTTCTGGTTGACATCGGTGCCGTTGATCCGGGCGCGGACGATCACGCCGTCGCCGGGCTTCAGCAGGGACCCGGTCGTGTTGGACCAGTACAGGTACCCACCGGCGGCCGCCGCGCGGCCGGGCGCCGCTGACGCGCCGGCGGGTGAACCGGCGCAGACCGCGGCCAGCAGCACGGCCGCGAGCGTGCCGGCCAGCAGGCCTGCCCGCAACCGGACGCTCGGCTGCCGCCGGGCCTCATCGTCATAACCGGTCATTCTCGGATCACCTTCACAATGTGCCACGGTGCCTGCCATCGTGCCATGACGAGTGCCCCCGGGCAGCATGGCGGGTGGCGGGGGCGGAACCGTTGCGGCTAGCAAGGCGTCTTGGGTGGTGACGGCGAGAACGAGCGGACTTCTAGGCGAACCGAGAATGCGGTGAATGGGTCAGCTACCGGTGACAAGCTAGAGGCCTTGTACCTGTGCCACGGTCCGGGGGCACTCAGGCTGGCCTACCTGCTTACCGGCGATCGCGAGCTAGCTGAGGACCTCGCGCAAGAGGCTTTCGTCCGGGTCGCCCGGCGGCTGAGCGGCCTGCGCAACGCCGACTCCTTTCACTGGTACCTGCGCCGGACGATAGTGAACCTGGCAAACAGCCACCTGCGGCGGCGCCGTGTGGAACGCGCCCACCTGAAGACGCTGGTCAACTCGGCGATCACGTCAGCGCCCGGGGTGAGCACCTCGGACCTGGTGACCAAGCAGGCCGTGCGGGATGCCATCGCGCAGCTGCCGGCCAGGCAGCGCGCCGTGGTGGTGCTGCGGTACTACGAGGACCTCACCGACCAGCAGATCGCCAGCGTCCTTGGCTGCCCGGTGGGCAGCGTGAAGTCCGCGCTCCACCGGGCGGCGGCAGTCTTGCGCCAGCATCTGGGACAGGAGGAATGATGGCGAACCTCGATGAACTGCTGACCGAGGCGCTCCGCGACCTCGCCGCCGAGGCGCCGGGGTTGCCGCCGCTGTCGCCCCGGGTGCGCAGGCGCATCCGGGCAGGCCGCGCAGCCACGGCCGTGGCCGGTGTCGCAGTCGCGGCCGGCCTGTCGGCGGGGCTGGCCATAGGCGTACAGGCACTGACCCGGGCAGCACCCGAGGCGGGCACGGCTCACCCGGCTACCGCCTACGTGGCCAACAGCCGTTCGGGCACGGTCATCCCGATCCGGACCGCGACCAACACGGCCCTCACGCCGATCCATGTCGCCAGCGGCCTCGGCGAGAGCACTATCGCGATCACCCCGGACGGCAAGACGGTGTATGTGGCAAACGGCCGTTCGGGCACGGTCACCCCGATCCGGACCGACACCAACACGCCTCTTAGCCCAATCAGGGCAGGACTAAGCCCGGAGCGCCTCGCGATCACCCCGGATGGCACGACGCTCTACGTGGCCAGCCCCAATTCGCCCGGTCCGAGCACGGTGACCGCGATCCGGACCGCCACCAACACGGCCATCAAGACGATCAAGGTCGGGGGCCTTCCCGTCGCCATCGCGATCACCCCGGACGGCAAGACCGCCTACGTCGCCGGCACTGAGAACGCGGTGATCCCGATCCGGGTCGCCACCAACACCGCCCTCAAGCCGATCACGACCGGGATCGCCCCCCTCGCCATCGTGATCACCCCGGACGGCAAGACCGCCTACGTGGCCAACGCCGGTTCGGACACCGTGACCCCGATCAACACCGCGACCAACACGGCGAGCAAGCCGATCAAGGTCGGGTGCAGCCCGTTCCCCATCGCGATCACGCCGGACGGGTCCACCGTCTACGCCGCCTGCCGCCTATCGGGCCGGGTAATCCCGATCCGCACAGCGACCAACACAGTCCTGGCACCGATCAAGGTCGGGCCCGACCCCTACGCCATCGCCATCACCCCGGACGGCAAGACCGCCTACGTCGCGAACAGCCTGGGGGATACGGTGACCGCGATCCGGACCGCCACCAACACGGTCGTCAAGACGATCAAGACCGGATTCCACCCCGGCGCCATCGCGATCACCCCGGACGGCAAGACCGCCTACGTGGCCAACAGCGGTTCAGACACGGTCACCCCGATCCGGGTCGCCACCAATACGGCCCTCAAGACGATCAAGGCCGGGCGCAACCCGGACGCCGTCGCGATCACCCCGTTGCGTCCGGCGACGGAGTCCGCTGTCCGCTAGACCCCGTTTAGGTCAGTGGGAAGCAAGCAGGGGCACGAGCACCTGCGCGTTCGGGCTGCCCCAGCCGGTGACGGGATCCCAGCCCGGCCCCGCCTGGTAGCCGGTGATCGTCGTGGGCGGGAACACCACGGTGTTGTTTCCCGTGGTGATGTCGTGGAAGGCCTGGTGGTAGTGGGGACCGCGGGCGATTCGGTAGAGGGCCGGGTTGATGAAGCCCAGGTGGCGGCCCGCGTACTGGTCGGCCAGCGCGATCAGCGCTGCCCAGATCGGGGCGCTGGCGCTGGTCCCGCCGTGGCTCTGGACCGTGTCCTGGGTTCCGTTGCTGAAGACGACCGCCACGCCCGGGCGGTCGCTGCCATCGGCGGACACATCGGGAACCCCCCGGGCAGCGCCAATGCCAGGGAGGCCGGCCTGGTAGGCGGGCCGCGCGAACAACTGGCTGAACCCGCCGCCGGAGGCCTGGAAGGACCCGCCGCGGTTCCCGGGGTTTCCGGATGCCAGGCCCCACGCCGTTTCGCTGATCCAGGCGCCGGTGGCATGGCTGGCGGTCAGGCTGGTGCCCCCGGCGCCGAGGACCAGCGGATCGGAAGCCAGCAGACTGACCCCCTTGGCCGGGGCGACGGGCACGGTGCCGGTCAGGGCCGAGTAGACATCGCACTGATAGGCCGCCGCTCCCATATCGCCCGAGGCGGCGACTACCGTCATGCCACGGTCGACGGCCGCCCGGAGCGCCCCGTTCACCCGGCCGGCCTGCGCGTGGCTGACGCAGTGCTCGCCGCCGATCTGTCCCGCGGCGCTGATCGACATGACGCTCCCGAGGGTGGGGCCCAGCCGGAGGTCGGCGACGGCGGCGGCGACCGCGTCCGGGGTGTTGTCCAGTGACGTTGACGGGAGCAGGAGGATGACGAGGGTGGCGTCCGGGGCGAGAGCATGCACTAGTTCCACGTCCAGCACTTCCTCCGCGAAGGCAAGCCAGGGAGAGCTAGCGCCGGCGAGCGTGGTGACGACCCGCATCCGCGCGGCCGGAAGGTGGAACATCTCGTCGTAGCCCGCCATGTCCTGACGCATGTCAGTGACCAAGGGCGGAGTCCAGCCGCGTTTCGGCGAGCTCTGGCAGCACCACAGTCTCGCCATGGCCGTCGATCCCCCGCCGCAGGAGCGGCTGGACGCCATAGGCGGCCTCAAGCTGCTGGGGTGTGTAGCACGAGCCACAGCCGGCCCGCTCGCGGAGCGGGCAGGCCCGCTCGCAGGTCCCGCTTGTGGCCTGCTGACACCCGATGAGCAGGCCGTGGCCAGCGCCAGGGTCGCGACCACGCAGAGAGCCGCGGCACTGGCGAGGAGGCGCGATCGCGGGATCATGACGGCACCGTGGGCAGCCTGAGCGGAGACGCAAGCGCCACTATCGCGGCGAGGCGCTTGTGCAGGTTGCTGATCTCGATGGTTGCTCCCATGTGCGACAGGTTAGGACGCAGGGGCCGGCCGGGTCGTCACGCCACGGAGTCGTCTTCACGGCCACTGCCAGGAGGGACGCGGGCCGCGGCGCATCCCCTGTGCGAGGGACGCCGCGATAACCGCCCGGAGGGACCGACCGCTCGCTGGGTCCGCAAAGGGGCCGATGATCAATATGATGTCGTCGCGATGGTGAATCCTCGCGATCCGGGCGCTGGCAGCACGTTCGGTGATGGCCGGATGGCCTGGCTCGCCGAACTCGCGGCCCATGTCGCGCCGGGCGGATTCCTCGCACTGGCAGCACGCACCACAACCTCCGCACTGTGGCGCCCGGCAGCCCGTCAAGACTGGCCGGCGACGCTCGCGGCACTTGACGAACACGACCTCGCCCTGGCCGAAGGGCGCGACATGCGCTACATCAACGAGATCGGCGCACCGGCAGGTGCCGACCGCCTCGACGCACTCACCGGCGCCGCGGCCGCGCATGGACTGGTGCTGGAGCAGTGGTACGGCGTACGGATCGCCGTCGACCCGGAGGAACTCGACCCGCCACCGCCGTCTGATCCCCGGGAACTGGCCGCGCCCCTGGACGCCGAAGAACGCCTGGGCGCCATCGACCCGTTCCGGCAGTTGGGCCATCTTGCGCACCTGATCCTGCGCAAGACACAGACCGCCACCGCAGGCTGCCCAGCCCAGTAGGCAGCTTTCAGCCGCGCCCGGTCCGTGCTCAACGAACACGCCGGCTTGACATGCACCCCGGCGGCAGGCGGCCGGAGTCATGGCCGAATATGTGGGGAACGTGTCGTTGACGCCATCGGTGGGCTACGGCGAGAGTGGGATCCGTGAGCGAGCGGGCCGTGGTCTTCGTCGCCTTCGACGGCGTGCAGCCGATCGACATCGCCGGGCCGCATGAGGTGTTCGCCAACGCCGCGGACGCTGCCGCGTCGCTGGGCAGGCGCGGCGGGTACCGGGTACGGGTCGCATCGGCGCGCGGCGGCCCGGTCCGCACCGAGAGCGGCCTGGAACTTGGCACCGTGCCGCTGCCCGGCCCCGGCGAGCGGATCGACACGCTGGTGCTGCCGGGCGGTACCGGCTCGCGGGCGGCCAGCGCCGACCCGGACCTGATCGCCTTCGTCCGTGCCGCCGCCGGCCGGTGCCGACGGGTCGCGGCGGTGTGCACGGGTGCCTTCATCGCCGCCGCCGCTGGGCTGCTGGACGGGCGCCGGGTGACCACGCACTGGGCCGACGCGCAGGAACTGCAGGCCGAATACCCGGCACTCGAGGTGGATCCCGACCCGCTCTACATCCGCGACGGCGACATCTGGACGAGCGCCGGGGTTACCGCCGGGATCGATCTGGCGCTGGCCCTGGTCGCCGATGACCTGGGTACCGATGTCGCCCAGACGCTGGCCCGGTGGCTGGTGATGTTCTTGCACCGGCCAGGCGGCCAGACCCAGTTCGCCACGCCGGTCTGGGTGCCCAGGGCCGGGCGCTCTGCCATCCGGGCCGTCCAGGACCGCGTCGAGTCCGCGCCCGGCGGTGACCACCGGCTGCCCACGCTCGCCGCCGCGGCGTCCATGAGCGTGCGCCACTTCACCCGCGTGTTCACCGGCGAGGTAGGCCAGAGCCCGGGGCGGTTCGTGGAGCGCGTCCGGTTTGAGGCGGCACGCGCCGACCTCGAAGCGGGCGACGACACGCTCGACGTGGTGGCCGAACGCTGCGGGCTCGGCAGCGCCGAGTCCTTGCGGCGCGTATTCCACCGCCACCTCGGGGTCAGCCCCGACGCCTACCGGCGGCGGTTCACGACCACCCCTCACCAAGGAGCATCCGCATGACCGACCGGCTGTCCATCGCCATCCCGCTGTTCCCACGGTTCACCGCGCTCGACGCGATCGGCCCGTACGAAGTGCTGCAGCGCATCCCGACCTTCGACATCACGTTCGTCGGTCACACGAAGGGCGAGGTGCGCGCCGACAACGGGATGCTCGGCCTGGTCATCGACGGCACCTTCGAGGATCTGCCGGATCCCGACGTGATCGTCTTCCCCGGCGGGGTGGGCACGCGGCCGCTGCAGACCGACGAGCGGGTACTGGACTGGGTGCGGGGCGCGCACGCCACCACGACCTTCACCACCTCGGTCTGCACCGGCTCCCTCGTGCTCGGCGCGGCGGGCCTGCTCGACGGCCTGACCGCGACCACGCACTGGGCCGGCTACGCCGAGCTGGCCGCCTGCGGGGCCACACCCACACCCGAGCGAGTGGTCGAGCATCTCGACCGCCACATCATCACCGCAGCCGGGGTGTCCGCCGGGATCGACATGGCGCTGCGGCTCACCGAACTGCTCGCCGACCGGACCGCAGCGCAAGCGGCACAGCTCATGATCGAGTACGACCCGCAGCCACCGTTCGACTGCGGCGCCCGGCCCAAGGCAGGGGATGACGTAATGGCCCGCGTCTGGAAGTACGACAGGCAGCGCGCATAAGAGGTCAGCGAAACGAACCGGGCGCGTCGCTACCATCGGCAGCATGGCGGCTGCTGCCGATCCCGAGCACCTTCTTGAGCGGGACGTCGAGCTGGCGCGCCTGGCAGCTCTGCTGGCGGAGGCGACGGCGGGCAGCGGCGCGGTGGCGGCCATCGAGGGGCCCCCCGGGATCGGCAAGACGGCGCTGATTGAGGCCCTGCACCGGCGGGCTGTGGAGCGTGGCGTCCGGCTGCTGCGGGCGCGCGGGCGCTTGCTGGAAGCCGAGATGGCGTTCGGGGTGATGCGGCAGCTGATGGAGCCGGTCGTCCTGTCGGCAGGCGCGGCGGAACGCCGCCGGCTGCTGGCTGGCCCAGCGCGGTTCGGAGCGGGCGCGCTCGGGTTGCCCGGCGGAGCGGCACCCGATTCTGAGTTCGCGGCGATCCATGGCTTGTACTGGCTGCTGGCCAACCTGGCCGGGCGTACTCCATTGCTGCTCACGATGGACGATGTGCAGTGGGTCGACGGCCCGTCGCTGTCGTGGCTTGCCTACCTCTGTCCGCGCGCCGCCGAGCTGCCGCTCCTGGTCGTGGTGACGGCCCGCGAGGGAGACCCGCGGGCACGGCCGCTGGCGGTGGAGTCTGTGCTGGGCGATGCGGGCACGCACCGGCTTGCTTTGTCAGCGATCAGTCCGGCTAGCGTCGGAGTGCTGGTGCGACGGGAACTGGGGCGTGCCGCCAGCGCGGGATTCTGCTCGGAATGCTGGGAGCTGACTGGCGGCAACCCGCTGTATGTCCGGGAGCTGCTGGTGGCGGCCCGTACCGAGCGGCTGACCGGCGGCGACGACAGCGTCGTGGCGCTGCGGGCGCTGGCTTCGTCAGCTGTGGGAGCGTCGGTGCTCGGGCGCCTGGCCCGGATGGGGCCTGCTGCCGCTGAGCTGGCGCGGGCGGTGGCCGTGCTCGGATCCCGGCACGAGGTCGCGGTCGCGGCCGAACTGGCCGGCCTGGACCCGGCGGCTGCGGAGCTGATCGCCGACGAACTGGCCGCCGCGCAGATCCTGGCCCCGGTGCGGCCGCTTGATTTCTTTCATCCAGTGATCGGCGAGGCCGTCTACGCCGGAATCGCACCCGGCGCCAGACGGCTGGCGCACCGCAACGCGGCAGCGATCCTGGACCGGTCCGGTGTCATTGACAGCGTCGCAGCCCACCTGCTGATGACTGGGCAGGCCGGCGACCGGTGGGTGGTGCGGCGGCTGAGCGCCGCGGCGCTCGGCGCGCGGGAACGCGGCGCGCCCGAGGTCGCGGCGAGCTACCTGCGCCGGGCGCTCGCCGAGCCCGCGGATGAGGCAGAGCGTCCTGAGCTGCTGCTGCGGCTCGGCGAGGCAGAGTGGTACACCGGCCAGCCGGGCGCCATCGCACGGCTGGAACAAGCGGCGGCGCAGGCACGGGAGCCGACCACGGCAGCCGCAGCAGCCGGGGCGCTGGCGAACGCGTACGTGCAGTCTGACCAGACCGACCAGGCAGTGCGGGTGCTGCAACGGGCTATCGACCGGATCGGCGCGGCCGATCCGCAGCTCGCCCTGCGGCTGGAGGGCGCTGCCGCGCTGGCCGGGATCATGGATGACCGCACAGCCGCCGCGGCGAGCAGGGCGGCAGACATGCTCCGGGCGAGTCTCGATGGGCCCGCGGACGCGCCGGTACGGCTGCTGGTGGCGGCGGCCGGGGTTGCCATGCGCCGCGCCGAGCCCGGCCGCGCGGTGGAGCAGATGATCGAGCGGGCGCTGGCGCGCCGGCCGATCCGCCATTGAACGTGTGCACCTCGATCATCGTGACCCTGATCGGGGTGGAGTCCTTCGGCACGCTGCGGCGCCTGTGCGAGGACATGATGACGGCCGCGCGGCGGCGTTCCGCGCTGCAGGAAATGATCGGCATCGCGAGCTGCTCCGCCTGGGCACTGTGCCGGATGGGCGAGCTGGCCGACGCCGAGGCGCAGGCCCGGTGGGCCCTGGAGCGCGCCACCGGCATCTACGCGCTCGATTCGCTAGCGCACCTGATTGAAATCCTGATCGAGCGGGATGCGCTGGATGAGGCAGATGCGGAGCTCGCGCGGCAGGCGCCACCTATGGCATCACACTCGATCATGGCCGCCACCTACCTGATGGCGCGTGGCCAGCTACGCGCCGCCCAGGGCCGGAACGAGGACGCGCTGGCGGATTACCTGGCTTGCGGTCAGCGGTGCGAACCGCTTGGCATAGCCCTGGCGCTCTATCACTGGCGCTCCGGGGCGGCGCTCGCGTACGCGTCGCTCGGCCACGACGGTGAAGCCCGCCGCCTCGCCGGTGCGGAGGTGGCTATTGCCCGGTCGTTCGGGCGGCCGCGCGCGCTGGGGGTTGCGCTTCGTAGCGCGGGGGTGGTCGAGGGCCTGCTCCGGGGCACGGCCGCGGACGGGACGGCTGGGCTCCCCAGCCTCGAAGAGGCGGTGCTGGTGCTGGAGGGGTCGCAGGCACCGGTCGAGCTCGCACGCGCACTCACCGATTACGGCGCGGCGCTGCGCCGGGCAGGCCAGCGCACAGCAGCGCGGGGACAGCTGGAGCGGGGCCTTGACCTGGCCCACCGCTGGGGTGCCCGCCGGATCGCCAGCCAGGCCAGGGCCGAGCTCGTCGCGGGCGGGGCGAAGCCGCGGCGGGACGCGATCACCGGACGTGACGCGCTGACCGCCAGTGAGCTGCGGGTCGCCAGGATGGCGGCGGCTGGCCGGACGAACCGCGAGATCGCCCAGGCCCTGTTCATCACCACCAAGACCGCGTCGGCTCACCTCAGCCGGGTCTACCGCAAGCTCGATATCACCCGCCGTGACCAGCTCGCGCAGGCGCTGGCTGGCAACGCTCCCCTGCCGCCCACGCCGGCTGGTATGCCCCCTGAGGCGGCCATTTCCTAAGGCCCCGGCGGCAAAAGACGGGTATGCCTGCCCGATGTGCGATCCCGGCGCGGCTACCAAACTGGAGCAACCACCCACTTCAAGTGGGCAGCCGGATACCAGGAGCATGGCGTTATGACCGCTGAGACAAGCGACCTCAGTGAGGGGGCAGGCCAGCCGCTGGCCGCGCCGGCCGTACCCGAGCTGACACTGCCCGGCTACGTGCTCGGCCAGGCGCTGGAGCGCGGCAGCAAACTGGCTCTGGTGAACGCGGCCACGGGGGCGGCACTGACGTACGCGGAACTCGCGGCAGCGACGGCCAGGGCCGGTGCCGCGCTGGCAGCCCACGGTGTGGCCAGCGGAGATGTGCTCGCGCTGTGCGCGCCGAACAGCATCGAATTCGCCGTGACCTACCTGGCGGCCGCCTCGGCCAACGCTGTCGTCACGACGGTGAACCCGCTGTGGACGGAGCCGGAGATCTCCCGTCAGCTGCAGCAGACCGGCGCCCGGTGGCTGGTCGGCACCGCCGGCCTGCTGGCCGGGAAGCTGGGCGCGCCGGCCCGCACAGGCCGGCGTTCCAGGGTCATTCGCGATCAGCCACCTCGATCGCGGCGACGTAGCACCCTTTGACGTCCTGCGAGCCGGCCCGGCCGCACCAGCCCCGGCGAGCGCATCCCCGCGGGAGGGGCCAACGGCGGCAGACCCGGCCCTGCTGTTCAGCTCCAGCGGCACGAGTGGGCTGCCGAAGATCGTTGTTCTTTCGCACCGGAACCTGGTCGCAAACCTGTGCCAGACCCGGCTGGTGCACAAGGTGACCGGGGACGACGTGGTGATCGCCGCGCTGCCGCTGTTTCACATCTTCGGCCTGCAGGTTTCCCTGAACCTGGGTTTGCGGGAGGGCGCAACCGTAGTCATCCTGCCCCTGTTTGAGCTCGCAGCCTTCCTCGGCGCTGTCCAGACCTACCGGGTCACCCGGGCAGAGCTCGTTCCCCCCATGGTGCTCGGCCTGGCATCCAGCGACCTGGTAGACGGCTACGACCTGTCGAGCCTGCGCGTGCTGACCTCCGGTGCGGCGCCGCTGGGAGCCCGGCCTGGCCCGTGCCTGCGCGCAGCGTCTGCGCTGCCGGGTGAAGCAGGCGTACGGGCTGACCGAGACCGGCGGCGCTTCTCATATGGCCCTTGACGACGGCCCGGACCGGCCGGATTCCATCGGCCCGGCGCTGCCCGGTGTGGAATGCCGGGTCATCGACGCAGGATCCGGAGCCCGCACCGGCGCCGGCGCCGGCGTTCCGGGCGAGCTGCTGATCCGGGCACCAGGAAACATGCACGGCTATCTCGGCGACTCCGCCCCGGCCACCATCGACACCGAAGGATGGCTGCACACCGGCGACATCGTCACAGTCGGCGCCGACGGCTGGTACCGCGTCGCCGACCGGGTCAAGGAACTGATCAAGTACAAGGGGCTGTCGGTCGCACCAGCCGAGCTGGAGGGACTCCTGCTCACCCATCCGGCGGTCGCGGACGCCGCAGTCGTGCGCCACCCGGACGAGAGCGCGGGCGAGGTGCCCAAGGCCTACGTCGTCCGCCGTGGCGCCATATCCGAGCAGGAGCTGATGGACTGGGTCGCCGGGCGCGTCGCGCCCTACAAACGAGTGCGCCTGGTCGAGTTCACCGACAGCATTCCCAAATCCCCGTCGGGAAAGATCCTGCGCAGGCTGCTCGTCTCCCCCGAGACAGGCAGCACTGGAACCGCAGTGCTGCAGCCATGAAGACCACTTCGGCCGCTGTCCAGCCCGGCAACGACACCCCCGAACGCGGCTGCGACCTGCGCGGGACCGTTGCGGTGGTCACCGGCGGGGGGCGCGGCGTCGGCCGCCTGCTGGCTGCCGGGCTCGCCGGTGCCGGGGCAGCCGTCGGCCTGATCGCCCGTTCCGCCCACGAACTCGACGCCGCAGCCACCGGCATAGCGCGATCCGGCGGAGTAGCGGCGGCGGTGGCATGCGACGTCACCGACGAGAAGGCGGCAGGCGCCGCCGTCGCGGAACTGGCCCGGCGGCTGGGGCGCCCCACCCTGCTGATCAATAACGCCGGAGTATCGGGGCCCGCCGGGCCGCTGTGGGAAACCAGCCCGGCCGACTGGTGGCGGGCGTTCGAGATCAACGTCGGTGGCGCGGTCATGTTCACCCGGCTGCTGCTCCCGGGCATGATCGCGGCGGGAACCGGCCGCATCATCAACATCACCAGCTACGCCGGTGTGTACCGGTGGCCGCTGATGTCCGCGTACGCCGCGTCCAAAGCGACCTTGGTGAAGCTGACCGAGACCCTCGCCGAGGAGACACGCTCCCATGGCGTGTCCGTGTTCAGCGCCGATCCCGGGCTGCTGTCGATAGGCCTCGGCGAGGTCGCGCTGAAGAGCCAGGCCGGGCCGCACACGCCCGAAGGGCTGGTCTTCAGCTGGATCCGTGGCCAGCTCCACTCAGGGCAGGGCACCGATCCAGCCAAAGCCGTCGAGCTCATCCTGGCACTGGCCAGCGGGCGTTGCGACCGGTTGTCCGGCCGCCACCTGGCCGTTGCCGACGACCTCGATACACTGCTCAGCCGGATCGACCGCATCGAACGCGATGACCTGCACACTCTCCGGCTACGTGCCTAGCGCTCCCGGGCAGGGACGACCAGGCCGGACTCGTACGCGGCGACCACCGCCTGGACGCGGTCGCGCAGCCCGAGCTTGGCGAGCAGGCGGCTGACGTGGGTCTTGACCGTGTCCTCGGTCACGGTGAGGCAGGCGGCGATCTCGCTGTTGGACAGGCCCTCGGCGACGTGCCGCAGCACCTCGGTCTCGCGCGGGGTCAGCGCGGCGAGTGCCGACGGCTTGGGGACGGCCGCGGGCGGGCGGATCCGGGTGAACTCGCTGATCAGGCGCCTGGTTACCGCCGGGGCGAGCAGTGCGTCGCCCGCCGCGACGATCCGCACCGCGTCGTAGAGCTGGCCGGCGGTGGCCTCCTTGAGCAGGAATCCGCTCGCACCGGCGCGCAGCGCGTCAAAGACGTACTCGTCCAGGTCGAAGGTGGTGAGGATCAGCACGCGCGGCCCCTGGTCATCCAGCGTGAGCTGCCGTGTCGCCTCGATGCCGTCCGTGCCGGGCATCCGGATGTCCATCAGGACCACGTCGGGGCGGAGCTCGCGGCAGGCCAGTACCGCCTCCGCGCCGTCCCCGGCAATCCCGAGCACGTTGAAATCCGGCTGCGTGCCGAGCATCGCGGCGAATCCGGCGCGCACCACCTCGTGGTCGTCGGCCACGACGATGCCGATCATGCGAGCTCCGGCTTGGCGGGCAGCGTGGCCTCCACGAGGAACCCGCCACCCCGGGCCGTGGCCGTGCGCAGCGAGCCGCCTGCCGCCGCAGCGCGCTCGCGCATGCCGGTCAGCCCGTGTCCGGGGCTGCCCGCGCCATCATCGCCGTTCCCGGCCGGGTGGCCGGCGGGCGGGCCGGGGCCGTTGTCCCGGACCTGCAGCAGCAGCGTGCCCTCGCCGTAGCGGAGCTCGACGTCGACGGCGGTACCGGGTGCGTGCCGCCGGGCATTGGTGAGCGCCTCCTGCACGATCCGGTACGCGGCGAGCTCGACGCTCGGGTCGAACGCGGCGACCGGGCCGGACACGATGAGCCGCACGGCCGCGTCCGAGGTCTCCCGCGCGGTGTCGATCAGCGCGGCGAGCTGCGGCAGGCCGGGCTGCGGGTGCCGGGCGGCCGCGCCGCCGGCATCCTCGCGGAGCACGCCGAGCAGGCGCCGCATCTCGGTGAGACCGGCCCGGGCCGTGCCGGCGATCTCGGCGAGCCGCTGCGCGCCCGCAGCCGGCAGGCCGGGGGTGGTCTCCCGCGCCGTCTCCGCCTGCACCGCGATCATGGAGATGTGGTGCGCGACGACGTCGTGCAGCTCGCGGGCGATACGGGCGCGCTCCCCGCGCGCCATGTGGTCGGCCAGGGTGCCCGCCATCACCTCACGGGCGGTGGCCTGCCGCGCCGCCTCGCCGCGGGCCCGCTGGGCGATTCCGGCCCAGGCCGCCGCCGGGACGAGCACGGCCAGCAGGATGGCCGGGATCCCGGCGCGCCCGGTGAGCGCGAGCACCAGGAAGGGCACGGCCAGAGCGCAGGCGAGGGCGGGAGTGCGGTCTCGCCGGTTGCCCCCGGCCAGCCCGGCGCCGGAGGAAACGCCTTCATACCCGAGCCGGTAGCTCGCGAGGACCTGTGCGGTGAGCCCGGCCACGGTCGGCGCGCCGGAGCCGAAGACCGTCAGCGACACGGTGCTGGCCGCCGTGATGGCGGTGGCGGCCGCGGCCGGGCGCAGGAAGATCAGCGGCACCGTGGTGGCCAGGGCGAGCAGGCACAGCGACACGGCCTCGATGGCGGTGCTCCCGGGTGCTGTCTGGCCGGCCTGGACAGCGGTGGGCGTCAGGGCCTGAGCGACGGCCTGGCCGAGCGCGGCCAGCGCCAGCACCACGCCCACGGTCGTCAGCGAACGCGGTGCCGCGGCGATCCGCTGCGCCCATCCAGTCGCCATGTAGTCATTGTCTCCGCAGGCCAGGCCGGCCGCGTCCCCCGGACCGGGAATCCCGGCCATCACCCGTAAGGGGGGATACCCGGGGAACGTCACCCGGAAGGACGACGCCCAAGACGGTTCCCCGGCGTGACGACCGCCGTCCCTGCTGGACCTAGCCTGACCAGCATGGAAGCAACCATCGAGGTTGCCGGGCTGCGCAAGCGGTTCGGCGCGGTGCAGGCGCTTGACGGGATGACGTTCACCGTCCTGCCTGGCCAGGTGACCGGCTTCGTCGGCCCGAACGGCGCCGGCAAGTCCACCACGATGCGCGTCATCCTCGGCCTGGACGCGCCCGACGAGGGCACCGCGCTGATCGGCGGCCAGCCCTACCGGACGCTGCGGCATACGCTCGGCCGCGTCGGTGCGCTGCTCGACGCCGCGGCCCTCCAGCCGAGCCGCACCGGCCGCAACCACCTGCTGTGGCTCGCGCACTCCCAAGGCCTCGATGCCGGCCGCGTCGACGAGGTCATCGGGCAGGCCGGCCTTACGGGCGTCGCGAAGCGCAAGGCCGGCGGCTACTCGCTCGGCATGCGGCAGCGGCTGGGCATCGCGGCGGCGATGCTCGGCGACCCGTCGGCGCTGATGATGGACGAGCCGTTCAACGGCATGGACCCCGAGGGCATCGTGTGGATGCGCGGGTTCCTGCGGTCGCTGGCCGCCGAGGGCCGCGCGGTGCTGGTGTCCAGCCACCTGATGAGCGAGCTGCAGGACACCGCCGACCACCTGGTCGTCATCGGCCGTGGCAAGGTGATCGCCGACACCAGTGTCAAGGACCTGATCGCGGCCGCGTCCGGGGACCGGGTCCAGCTGCGCACCGCGGCGCGCGGCGACGCGATGAGAGTGCTGGCGCACGCGGGGGCAAGGGTCGCCATGACCGGCCCTGACCAGCTCATCGTCTCGGGTCTGCCCGCTGACCGGGTGGTGGCGGCGCTCACGGACAGCCGCGTCCCGTTCGCCGAGGTATCCGCGCACCGGGCGACTCTGGAGGAGGCGTACATGGAACTCACCAGGGACGCGGTGGAATTCAGCGCCGCCCCGGCTGCTGGAGGAGCGGCGCGGTGACCACCATCGCGCCCTACCGCTCGCCCGTGCAGGACGGGCCGGACGGCTTCGGCCAGCTGCTGCACGCGGAATGGACCAAGTTCCGCACGGTGCGCGGCTGGGTCATCGGCATGATCGTCGCGATCCTGGTGACGGCCGGGCTCGGGCTGTTCCTCGTCGCGGCCAGCACGAACGTCTCCTGTGGGAGTGTGAGCTCGGGGCGGGAGCGGGCCGGTACGGCACGGCGAGGCGGCCTGCGGCCGGCCGCTCTCCTGCTGGGCCCGGGCGGGGAGCCGGTGACCGACAGCTTCTCCTTCGTGCGCCAGCCGCTCGCCGGGAACGGCAGTATCACGGTCCGGGTGACCTCGCTCACGGGCCTTCCCCCGGGCCGGGCATGCAGCCCGGGCCTCGTGCCGTGGTCCAAGGCCGGGATCATCATCAAGCAGGACCTCCGCCAGGGCTCGGAGTACGCGGCGATGATGGTCACCGGCGGCAACGGGGTGCGGATGCAGTGGAACTACACGGGCGACACGCCCGGCCTGTCCGGTGCCGTCTCGGCGGCCAGCCCGCGCTGGCTGCGGCTCACCCGCGACGGCGACACGGTCACCGGCTATGACTCCACGGACGGCGCGCACTGGACGCAGGTCGGCACCGTTCACCTGGCCGGCCTGCCGTCGACCGTGCAGGCGGGGCTGTTCGCCACCTCACCCCCGTACATCTGGTCAGCGCGAGCTTCGGCTCGGGTACCGACAACAGCGTCCCGACCGTGGCCACCGCCGTCTTCGATCACGTCAGCAGGTCCGGCGCGTGGCTGGCCAGCGCGTGGACCGGCGACGACATCGGGCCCTCGACGGGAGGCATCCAGGGGCACCCCGGGATATCACCAGGCCGCCCGCCACTTCACCGTGGTCGGGACCGGCGACATCGCGCCTGCCATCCCCGGCCCCGGCAATAGCGCCGAAGGTCACCAGCCCATCGGGTCCTTCCTCACCGGCACGGTCGCCGGGCTGATCGCGGTGATCGTGGTCGCGACGATGTTCATGACGGCCGAATACCGGCGGGGCCTGATCGCCGTCACGCTTGCCGTGAGCCCGGGCCGGGGCCGGGTGCTGGCGGCGAAGGCGATCGTGATCGGCGCGGCTGCCTTCGTGACCGGGCTGGCCGCCGCCGCCGTCACGGTGATCGCCGCTACCGAGATGGCGCACGCCCGCGGCTATGCCCTGTTCCCCGTGCCGTGGCCGGCCGAGCTGCGCCTGATCGCCGGCACGGCGGCGCTGGTCGCCGTGACCGCCGTCCTCACCCTCGCCGTCGCCACCATGGTGCGCCGCAGCGCCGCCGCGGCCATGATCGTCATCGTGGCGATCGTGGTCCCGTACTTCCTGTCGTTCACCGCCGCCGTGCCGGCCGTCATCGGGGAGTGGCTGCTGCGGGTCACCCCGGCCGCCGCCTTCGCCGTCCAGCAATCCACGCCGCAGTACCAGCAGGTCCTGGCCTCCTACAGGGGCGGCCTGGGTAACGCCTTCTTCCCGCTCGCGGGGTGGGCCGGGTTCGCGGTGCTGTGCGGCTGGGCCGCGCTCGCCCTGGCCGCGGCCGCCTGCCTGCTGCGCCGCAGAGACGCATGAGCCTGCCGCTGAGCGCGGGCCAGCGGAGCCACCGGGCGTGGCCGGAGGCGATCCACGCGGAGTGGACCAAGCTGCGCACGCTGGCCAGCACCGGCTGGCTGCTGCTCGGCGCCGCCGCGCTCACCGTCACGGTGAGCGCGACGGCGGTCGCGGCGGCGACGGCCGCGCCAGGCCTTGACCCGGCCAGGCTCAGCCTCTCCGGCGTCCAGGCCGGGCAGGCGGTCGTCGCGATCCTGGCCGTTCTGGCGATCAGCAATGAGTACAGCACCGGCATGATCCGGATCACGCTGACGGCGATGCCGCGCCGCCACACGGTGCTGGCCGCCAAGGCCGCCCTCACCGGGGGCCTCGTGCTGGCGGCGGGCGCCGTCGCCGTCCTGGCGTCCGTGCTGGCCGGGCGGCTGATCCTGCCCGGGCGCGGCTTCACCCCGGCGAACGGCTACCACCTGCTGTCCCTGAGCGACGGGCCAGTGCTGCGGGCCGCCTGCGGCTCTGTGCTGTACCTCGCGCTGATCGCGCTGCTCAGCCTCGGCGTCGCCACCGCGGTCCGGGACTCGGCCGTAGCGATAGGGACGGTGCTCGCGCTGCTGTACCTGTTCCCGGTCGCCGCCGCCGTGGCCAGCAACCAGCACTGGCAACGGCACCTGGAGCAGATCGGCCCGATGACCGCCGGCCTGTACATCCAGGCCACTGTCGGCCTGCGCGCGCTGCCGCTCACCCCCTGGCAGGGCCTCGGCGTGCTCGCGCTGTGGGCGGCGGGCGCGCTGATCCTCGGCGGGCTGGTGCTCAGGTTCCGCGACGCGTGACGGCACCGGCCCGGCGGAGCTGAGCCCCGAAGCAGCAGTTCCTGCCGGTGCCGGGCATTCTCTCGGCATGGGTGGCGGGGCGTGTTACTTGCCGTCTGCCTCAACGAGCCGCTCGATGAGCTCGTCGATGTTGCCCGTCTTGGGTAGCTTCCGCTGGGCCAGCAGGTCGCTCAGCTCGGCCTTGGTCATGCCTGCGTAGCGCGCGCGGGCTCGCATGTGCGCCTGCCTGGCGTGCTCGCGCTCGGCCTGGCGGGCCTGCCGTACCAGCTCCTTCTCGGCTTGCTCGGCCTTCGCAGCCTGCTCGCGGGCGGCCTGCCCGGCCTTCTCGGCCTGGACGCGCTCGGCCTGGCGGGCCCGGCGGGCCAGCTCCTTCTCGGCTTGCTCGGCCTTCGCAGCCTGCTCGCGGGCCGCAAGCTCGCCCTGCTTGGCCTGCTCGCGCGCGGCGTTGCCCGCCGCCTCGGCCTTGTCCCGCACGACGTCACCGGCCGACTCGGCCTTGTCGCGGACCACGCCGGACAGCGTGCCAGCCGCCTCGGCCCACCTGACGGCGAGCTGGCGGTTGATGTCGACCGTCCGCTGTACGAGGTTGAAGTAGCGTTCGACCGCCGGGACCAGGTCGATCCGCGGCAGCCCGGAAAGCCTGGCCCGTCACCGTCTGCGTGCTCTGCGTCCACACGTCAGCGGTCTTGTCCACAACGTTGCGCGCGTGGCTTGCCGCGGCGCTGTACTGCCTGGTCATGCTTGCCATGTGCATTCCCTTCGTACTGCTCGAGTGGGATCTGTTAACTATAGTACGCGACGCTGCAAACTATAGTTAACAAGGGGCGCGCCGCGGCACGGGCAGCGCTGGCCCGGGATGGGAGATCGCGCATCAGCTGCGAGCGGTGGATGCTCAGCTCGGGCCGCCGCTGGACTCCGGTGTCTCAGTGGAGACTGGACTCAGGCAAGGTACCCGCGCTCACGGGAACAAACCTGTGCGGCGCCCACCGGCCCTCATCCAGGGCTGCCCCATTCCCGGAAGCAGATCGTCTGGGGTCAGCGCTACCATCCGGGCCATGACGGCAACCAACGATCCGGCCGGTCCGCCTCCCGCCCAGCCCGGTGGACCGGCAGCGGCGCAGTTCGGGCCGCACCGGTTCTACGCAGGCGAGGGCGGCGGCAGCGCGGCATTCCGGGGGGCCCGGTTCGATGTCGCGGACCTGCGCGGTGCCAGGTTCACCGACTGTGACCTGACGGGCGTCACGATCAGGGACGGCTGGCTGGTGAACGTGAGCATCTCCGGTTACCTCAGCAACGTCACGGTCAACGGCGTTGACGTGACCGATTTCGTCAGCGCCGAACTGGACCGGCGGCACCCGGAACGGGTGCAGTTCCGCGCGGGGCAGACGGCCGACGACGTCCGTGCGATCTGGGACACCATCGAGCGGCTGTGGGCGGCGGCGGCCGAGCGGGCCGGGCGGCTGCCCGCGGCAGCGCTGGCCGAGCAGGTCGGCGAGGAATGGTCCTTCGAGCAGACACTGCGCCACCTGGTCTTCATCACCGACGCGTGGGCCAGCCGGACGGTGCTGGACGAACCGATGCCCTACCACCCGCTCGGCCTGCCGCAGAGCTGGTATCCGCCGGCGGACGCAGCCGCGCTCGGCATCGAGGTGACCGCGCAGCCCGGCTACGCCGAGATCCTGGCCACCCGCGCCGGCCGGATGGCCGTGATGCGGCGCATTGTGGCTGGCCTGACCGACTCCGGCCTGGGACGGCTGTGCCAGCGCTCGCCGGCTCCCGGTTACCCGGACGAGGAGCGCACCGTGATCGACTGCATCAGCGTGGTGATGGATGAGGAGATCGAGCACTACCGGTTCGCGGTCCGCGACCTGGCCGTCCTGGAAGCCCGCGCTGGCCGCTAACCAGCGGGCTCATCAGCGGCGGAGCGCAACATCGCGGCCGTGGCCAGCACGAAGCTGACCGCGTCGGAAGCCGGTGGCTGGGCCGGTTCGGTGCCGCGCTGCTGGGCCAGGGCGCGCTCGATTACCTCCGCTGGGCCGGTGCCGCGGCTGAGCACGGCCTGCCCGCCCGCGATCTTCGACACGATCTTGTGGTCGGTCAGGTAGACCAGCGCCCGGCAGGCGTTGAGCACCGCATAGGCCTGCGGCGCATGCTCGATTCCCCAGCCGAGCTCACCGGCGAGATAGCCCAGGATCGCGCGGCGCGGCACGTCGCCGATCAGATCCCGCGGCGCAGGACCGCATACAGTCCAGCCTGCGGCCCGGCAAACCGCGTAGTGCATCAGCAGGTCAGGATCTCCCCGCGACCGGCTGTCCGGCCGAACCGTCCGGCCAGGCGTGCCAGGCCCGGCCGTGACATGCAGCACAAACGGCCACGGCGGCGCGGCCTGCCGGGCCTGTGCCACGGTGACCACACTGCACTCCAGCTCCCGGCCCGGGCACCGGCTTGCGCCCGCACGGACATCCTCACCCATCCGCGTCACCACCGCAGCACTGACGCCATCCGCGACCACGAACAGCAGGTCCACGTCACTGCGGCCCGGCACCCAGCCCCCCAGCGCGGCCGACCCGTGCAGATATGCCGCCCGAAGCACGCCATCGGCCACCGCCGCCAGCTGGCCGGCCAGCGCCTCGGAATAGGCAGCCACCCTGCCAGGAGGCAGTGCGCTGACGTCCACGGACTGGTCCCTTCGCCGGCGTTGGGTGGATCAGTCCTGCGCTGACCGGCCGGTGGCGATCAGGGTGCTGATGATCTCGGGCAGATGGCCGACGCTGGAGTTGTGGCTCTCGCCCTCCAGGGTTCGCAGTTCGGCTCGGGGGAGGTGGTCCCTGAGCCACTCGGCGTGAACTGGGGGCACGTTCTGGTCTTCCGTGCCCTGCCAGATGGTGACTCGGCGGATGCCGGCCAGGGGGAAGCCCCAGTCGCGGAAGGTTGCCAGGCAATCGTCGGCTGCGCCGCGGCTCCCTGAGACGCCGCCCGCTCTGAGGAACGAGGCGACCCACTCCGCGTATCCCTGGGAGAAGAACCGGCGGTCCGCATCGCTGTTCGCCTCCGCTTCGATGTTCTCTGCCTTAACGCCGGCGAGCTGGGTGACAAAGGCATCGACCGCCTGCCGGAACCCGTCGATGTCGCCCGCGAAGGCGAGCTGGTTGTCCTCATCGGCCTCGTACCACGCCCGCACCGGGCTTGCGGCTGCCGCCTCCGTATAGGGGGCTATCCCGGCGATGACCGCGGTCGCCAGGCAGCGATCGGCCAGCAGAGCATCGCAGGCCAGAGCGTAGGGACCGCCTCCTGACCAGCCCAGGTTGAGGAACTTGCCAGCGCCCAGCGCGTCCAGAATGGCCGCGGTATCGCCGGCCGCATCAGCGACGGTGCGCCCGGCTTGAGGCGTGGAGCGGCCGTAGCCCGGCCGGGCGTACATGACGGTGCGGATGCCCATCGGTGCGGGGTCGAGCCCGGCCGGAAGCGGTACCAGACCACAGGGGGTGCCCGTGTGGAGCACCAGGACCGTCCCGTCTGCGGGGCCGGACACCAGGGCTTCGAGCAGTCGGCCGTCACCGGTCTTGATGTTCACACTCTCGGCTGCGCCCATGCGGTTCTCCCCTCAGGCTGGCTTGCGTTCGCAGCTACGACGTCACCTCCGGCCCGGACTCATCGCGGACGATCGCGGATGGTGCGGCAGACCGCCTCGAGGAGCGGTGCGGGCGCGGGTGACGCGCGACGGCTTACCCGGTTGCTGTCCCAGACTCGATCAGGGTCCGGTAATTGTGGTGGCTGTAGAAATAGCCTGCGGCGGTGCAGGTGTCTGGAGGGGCGCAGGACACAGCCCGGCCAGCACGGCTCCCGCCGGAAGCCACCACCCCGTTGTCACGTTGTCACCGTAGCCGGGCGTCGCGCCGGATCATAGTCCTTGACTGCCTAACCAGCCCGGCCCTCATCGTGGCGTCCCGCCGTCAGGCTGCTGCCTCAGTAGCCTGCGGCCTGCATCTTCTGGAAGAACTGGTCAGCCTGCCCAATGGCGCCGGGCGCCGCGACGTAGAAGCCGTCCGGGCTGATGGACTTTGCGGCCGCGGCCATCTGGCCCGCGCTTCCGTTGACGGTCGACACCTCGGCGAACACCCGGACCCGGGGGTTGGCCGCCCGCGCCTGCGCCGCGGCGTGCTTGAACAGCCAGTCGTACCCGGTCAGGCTGGCGGTTTGCGACTCGGACTGGAGGTCGTAGATGTCACTGTTGGCCGCGGCCGCCCTGGCCAGGTTGACGCGCACGTACCAGGCGGCGATGGACTCGCTCTGATGCCGCGGGATGGCGGAGCCGGCTACGTACCCGAGGCTCATCCCGGGAGCCATGATCACCTTCAGCCGGTGCGCGTGGGCAAGCTGGCCGAACAGGGTCATGTACTTGACCGGGTCCTGCTGCTCGCCGAGCGGCGTCCGGTTCCAGTCCTCCGGGTCGTACATGACCCACTGGTAGTGAAAGCTGATGCGGCGGTTCCTGATATCGGAGCTGAACTGGGCGTAGGACGTGTACGCCAGCACCGGGGTGGTCTTGAGCCCGGGCTGGATCGGGTCGCCCACCAGGCTGGCCCCGGTACCGAAAGAGGTCGGCGTGTCGATGAAGTGCGACGCGATCGCATGGTCCTGGGCGCCGAGCAAATGAACGTTGCCGGCCCCCATGATCCAGCCAATCCTGCTGGCAGCGGAGGCCGGGCCCGCCGTCAGCACCGGGCCGAGGACGGCGCCCGCCACCATCGCGGCACCCGCTGCGGCGGCGAGGAGCCTGCGGCACGGCAGCCACCCCCGCACCAGACGGCGCCCCGCGCGGTCTCGCTGGGCTCCCTGCGAGACGCTCGGATTGGCGTTCATGACGGCTCTCCCCGCTTTCTTCTGGTCAGCACGTGTTCATGACCAGTGTTCGTCGAAGAGCCTGGTTCGCCCCAGAGGACTAGTACCCCTTCGGCCGGGGGTGTTACCTGGGCCGTTCGGCCCCCGGATCCCGGGCTGGCCAGGGCAAAACGGCCCGGGCCGGACGGCCCTGCCCGGAGGGGCCGAACGGCCCGGGTCCCGGCACCGGTGCCGCCCGGGCTGGCCCTACTCCAGGCTGGCGGCCGGGGCCGGCAGGCCCGCGCCGGGCGCGGGGGCGGGGTCGTAGTAGTGGGCGTACTGCCACAGGCCGTGGGTGAGCAGGGTGTCGTCGGGCAGCGGGCCGAACCTGGCCGGGGCCAGCGCTGCAAAACCCGGCGGCGGGGTGCCGGTGGTGATCCAGGTGCCGAGCGCCTCGCCGAGCGCAGGTGAGGAGGAGAACCCGGAGCCGTTGCAGCCGCTGGCCACCCACAGGCCCGGCAGCTGTGGCACGGGCCCGGCGACGAACCGGCCATCGGGGCTCATGGTGAACAGCCCGCCGCGGTGCTCGGCGACCGGGGCGGATCCCGCTGCCGGGGCCTCCGCGCGGACCTGGTCAGCCATCGCCCGCAGTACGGCCACGTCCAGCGGCACGTCATCGGTGGTGAACGACGCCGGCTGCTGGCGCGGGTCGAGTGGCAGCGGATCGGCCTCAAAGCCGCCGAACATCAGCCCGCCGCGCGATGGGCGCAGGTACACCGCGGCATCGACCACCCGGACGATCGGATCGGCCGGGTCGATCTCCGGCCGCGGCGCGGTGATGAGCAACTGGTGGCGGACCGGGGCGAGCGGCACCGTCGCGCCGGCCAGTTCGGCCACCTGCCGCACCCAGCCGCCCGCCGCGTCCACCACCACCGATGCCGTGATCAGCCGGCCGGCGGTCTGCACCCCGGCCACCCGGCCGCCCGCGACCGGGATGCCGGTGACCGGCTCGTTCTCGGCCACCATGCCCCCGTGCAGCCGGAACGCCGCCAGGTAAGCCTCGATCAGGCTGCCCGGCTCAGCGATGTAGATGTCCTCGGGGCACCACAGGGCGAACTCCTCCCCCGCCGCCCGGTAGTAGCTGACCCGCTCGGCGACCAGCCCCGGGGCCGCCTCCCGGACGTCGGCGCCCCAGCCCCGCGACTGGGCCAGTTCCCGGAGCAGGTACTCGCGGTGCCGGGCGGTCCGGGCGATCAGGAAACTCTCCGAGCGAGCCACCTCCAAGGTGACACCTGCCCAGCCGGCGAAGCCCACCGCCCGGGCGATGCTGCGCCGGGCCAGCCGCGTGCGCAACTCGTCGGCCTGCACGGACTTGAACAGTCCCGCAGCCCGCCCCGACGCCTGCGACCCGGCCGTGCCGCGGTCCACCACCGCGACCGACCGGCCCGCCATCGCACAGTGCAGCGCGACGCTCAGCCCCAGCGCGCCGGCCCCGACCACCACCACATCGGCATCCACCACGCCAGTGTGCCCCAGACGGCCTGGCGGGAAGCCCGGGCCGGATCACCCCCGCGCGCGGGGCGGCCTCGTCACGGAGAATCCTGCGACAGGACAATGGCCGTATAGGGCCCCAGCCCCACCGCGCCGGAATAGGGCAAGCCGTCCTGTGCCGGGCCCGTGGCGGTAGTGTCGTCGCTGGCCCAGTTGCCGAAGGTGGCGTCGTAGCCGTCCCAGTCGCTGTTGAAGCGCACCCGCCAGGTGCCCGCCCGTGGCAGGCCGATCCGGTAGGCGGTGTAGCCGGTGCCGGCGAAATTGAGCACCACGATGACGTCGTCGCCGGGGCCGCCGTTGCCGTAGCGATGGAACGCGACGACCTTGGCCCCGTCGTTGACGTGGAAGACGTTGCAGTTCTCCCCTTGCAGGCCGTGGGTCGTGGCGTGCCAGTCGCGGCGCAGGTGGATGAGGTCGCGGTAAAGCTGCAGGATCCCCGCGTACGTGGTGGCGTTGCCCCAGTCGAGCTCGCCCGGGTCCTGCACGAACGGGCGCTGCTCCAGGAACTCCTGGCCCTGGAACAGCATGGGGACGCCGGGAGCGGTCAGCACCAGGGCACCGCCGAGCGTGGACCGTTTCTTGGCCCAGTAGCTGCCGGGCTGCGCCGGGTCGATCTCGGCCGGCACCCGGGTCCGGCCGTTGCCGTCCGCGTCATGCGACTCGGTGAACACCACGCGGGCGAACGCGGTGGCCGCGTACGACCGCTCCAGCACCGCCTGGATCACGCCCATGTCCCGGCCGGCGTCCTGGTCCTGTTCGAGCACGGCGCGCACCTGCTGGACAAAACCCGGGTCCCACTGGGCGTCGAACCCTGCTCCCTGCGCCGCGGTCGGCCGGGTAACCCAGTCGTTGTTCTGCATGTCCTCCGCGATGACGATCTTCCAGGGCTGGCTGCCGTCGACCGCGTCGTTGATCTGCTGGAGCAGCTGCCAGCCCTCGGGAATGTCCCAGGCCGGATCCCCGTCGCCGTTGATGTTGCGGATGAAGGCCGTCGCGTCCAGGCGCAGCCCGTCGAGCCGGTAGTCCCGCAGCCAGGCGATGGCGTTGTCCACCAGGTACTGGCGCACCTCGGGCCGCCCGTAGTCGGGCCGCGACCCCCACGGCGTCTGCGGGCGGGGATCGCCCGGGTAGCGCGCACCGTAGAAGTAGATCCCGCCCGCCCAGGTGGCGCCGCTCCCGTCGAACTGCCACAGGATCGAGTCGTCCGGGCCGAGGTGGTTGTAGACCACGTCGAGGATCACCGCGATGCCCAGCTCGTGGGCGGCGCGGACGAACGCCTTCAGGCCGTCCGGGCCGCCGTAGGGGCGCTCGACCGAGAACGGCACGCCCGGGTCGTATCCCCAGGAGATCGCGCCCTCGAACGAGGTCACCGGCAGCAGCTCGACCGCGCTGACGCCCAGCTCGCGCAGGTATGGCAGCTTCCCGGCCGCGTCGGCCAGGGTGCCGACCTGCTGGCCGGGGAGCATGCTGAAGCTGCCGACGTGCAGCTCGTAGATGACCAGGTCGGTCCAGCCCGGCGAGGCATAGCCCGCCTCGCCCCAGTCGAAGGCGGTCTCGTCGTAGATGACCGCCTTGGTGGCGGTGCCGTTCTCGTTGACCACCTGCCGGGCGTACGGGTCCACTCTGGTGAGCGTGCCGCCGCTGGTCGTGAGCAGGACCTGGTAGGCCTGGCCGGGCCGGGCGGCCGCCACGTCCGCCGACCACATGCCCGTGCCGCCGGGCTCGCTGGCCAGCGGCACGCCAGCCGCCGACCACGACGTGAAATCACCGGTGACCGCGGCGCCCAGCGCGTTCGGGGCCCAGACCCGGAACGTCGTCCCGCCGCCGTACGGTGTCGCGCCCATGCCCGCACGGCTGGAAGGCACCCCGGCCACTGGCTCCCCTTTCCCGCCGCCCGCCGCTGATCCTGCATGGAGGCTAGTGCCCCGGCCCGGCCACGGCACATTCCGCGCAACTGCCTGTTGACGAGATTAGTACGATCGTACTAATCTTTGTCTTGTGCGTACTAGAAGGTCTGATCCGGGCGCGGGGACGGGCACGTTCACGCAGCTCAAGCGGCGCGATCAGCTCGTGGAATGCGCGATCGACGCGATCGGCGAACTCGGCTACGCGCGCGCGTCGGTGGCCGAGGTGGCGCGCCGCGCGGGGGTCAGCAAGGGCGTGGTCACCTACCACTTCGCCGCCAAGGATGACCTGATCCACGCGGTGATCACGGACGTGCTCGGCTCGATGACGGAGTTCATCGAGCCCCGGCTCCTGGCGGCCGACCCGGCGCAGTTCCCGGAGAGGTTCGTAGCGCCCTATATCACCGCCTGGGTCGGCTACTACCGGTCCCATGCCCGGGAGCTTCTCGCGCTGGTCCGGGTCTACAACAGCTTCCGCGACGAGGCCGGGCGCCCGAGCCGGGAGTTCGACGCGCGTGCGGACGAGATAGTCAAAGTCGCGCAGGTCCTGGAGCTCGGGCAGGCCCGGGGTGGCCTTGGGAAGTTCGACACCCGGGTGATGGCCGCACTCATGAAGGCCGCGCTGGATGATCTGCTGACCCAGTACGCGGATGACCCGGAGCTTGACCTGGAGGCCTATGGCGCTGAGCTGGTGGCCGTGTTCGAGCGGGCAACGCGCCCGGATCCGGAAACCAGCCCAGCCTGAGCCCATCGTCAGGAGGAGAGATGAAACCGTACTTCGAGATCAACCACTTCGCCGGCCTGCTGCTGCTGATCGTCTCCATGGGCTGGGGCGCCATGGAACTCGCCAAGGCAAGCAGCACGCGAGAGGGCGCCACCAGGGTCGGCGGCGCAGGCCGGCGGCTGGCCATGCTGCCAACCATGGCCGCCTCGGGCGCCGCGCTCTACCTGGCCCCGCGCTTCCTCCCCGCGGCCGCGATCCGGCCCGCCGCCGTTGCCTTCGCCGCCGGGATCGTGATCCTGATCGGCGGCCTGGTGCTGCGGGGCTGGTCGATCATGACGCTGGGCGACTACTTCACCGGCAGGGTCATGGTCAGCACCGACCAGCCGGTGATCACGGCCGGCCCCTACCGCGTGCTGCGCCACCCCAGCTACACCGGGTTCCTGCTGGCGTGCGCCGGGATCGGCCTGGCGGCGGCCAACTGGGCCAGCCTGGCCATCATGGTGCTGCTGCCGCTGGCCGTCTTCTTCTGGCGCATCCGGGCCGAGGAGAACGCACTGCTGGCCACGCTCGGCGACCGGTACGCCTGCTACGCCGCGCAGCACAAGCGCCTCGTCCCGTTCGTCTGGTGAGAAGGCCGCGCGCCGGGGTAGTGGCAGCCACGGCCGCCGTTTAGCCGCCGTTTGGGTGGCCGCAACTCACCGCCCTACCGCGCCCTCACGGCGCGCCAATCTCGTACCCTCTCACCGCAATGACCGTGCTTGCCACAAACCACCATCGGCCGCTTGCCGTGAGCTATGCTCGCAGCACGGAGTGTTCGTGGGGGTGGAGTACACAGTGGACGCCGAGTTCATCCAGTCGGTGGCCCGCGTCGGCGACTACGTCGAGGTCAGCCTCATCACCGGGGATCGTTGCCAGGGTGTGCTGGCCGAGCTCACACTTTCTCGCCTTACGCTCCACGGGCAGGACGGGCGCCCGGTCGCTGTGGCGCTGCCCTCGATAGCCATGGTCAGGGGACTGACCCCGCCCGAACCGGCAGCCTCCCCCACCGCGGGCCAGGCATTGCCGGTGTCCGCCCCGCCGCCCGCACGCCCGGCCCCAGAGGCCACACATGCCACGGCAGAAACCGAAAGCCCTCCGGCCACGTCGGTCCAGGCAGGGCCACGCCCGCCGGCGATGGCACCCCCGGCGGGTCCCGCGCAGCACGCATTTGCCAGCGTGCCCGCGGCGCAACCGAGTGGCGCCGACCGTGGGCAGCACAATGGCCACGAGCCCAGCCCGGCCGGCCAGAACGCGCTGATGCTGGTTGCCTCGCTCAAGACGGTGCCCGTCGATACGGACGTCTATGTTGTCCCGGACGAACGCAGGCAGCTGGAGCAAATCCGCGACTCATACAAATACGCGGAAAAGATAAACGAGCTCGAACCGCGCTTCGGCAGGATCGGCACCCTTATCCAGCGGGCTCTGTATTTGTGGAACGCCGACCAGAAGAATGCCGAGCTGACCCGGCTGGTCGGTGCGCTGTCGCTGCAGGGCGGCAAGGTGGAGAATGCTCATGCCCGGTTCGCGCAAGCCGCTGACCTGGGAGATGTCCCGGCGCTGCGGCTGCTCGCGGTGACCGCGGCGAAACTGGACGATCCCGACACCGCGCTGTACGGGCTGCTGCAGTATTTCCGGTCGGTCGCCCCCGACTCCGATCCGGATGCCTGGGCGGCGCTGCTGGCGGTTCTCGACTCCCGCGGCAGCCGGAGCCAGCTCGGCGGGCTGCTCGACTCGGAGTCGCACGACGAGGTGGCACGGGAGGCGGTACGGCACGCCCTGGGCCGTGCCGTCCCGAGCCCGGCCCGGATGAGCCGGCCACCGGGTGCGGTGCCCCAGCCCGTCAGCATGCCGCCGCTGCTCACCACCACGGGCCTGGCGATGCCCTCGCCGCGGCCGCTGGCCAAGCGCGCCGAGACCCAGCGGAGCATGGCACCCCTGCGCCCGAACGTGCGCGGGCAGAACCCATACCAGGTCGCAAAATACCTGGAGCACAGGACCAAGGACCTCAAGGCAGCGCAGAACGCATACCGGCAGGCCATCAAGAAAGGGATCAAGCGCGAGAGCGCCGTCAAAGACCTGGCCTGGCTCACCAAGCGCCTCGAAGGCTCCGAGGCCGCGCTGAAGGTGATCGAGGATGAGTTTCCCGGCATGATCCAGCCGGGAAACGCGCTCGACAACATTCTCATCGACTTCCTGCCCGGCGCGCGCCGCTATGATCAGGCGCTCAACCTCTTGCAGCGCCAGCATGACCGCCCCGATATCACCAGCAGCAGGCGCTACCACCTCGCGCACCAGATCGCGTATGTACGGCTCGGGCTGGCCTGGACTCGGTTGCCGACTGGCGCAGGCTGCTGGATCAGTCGCCGGATAACCCGACGGCCCAGCGGGGCCTCGCGATGGCCCTGATCCAGCAGGAGACCATGGAGAGCCTCGACGAGGCCGAGCGGCTGATCGAGCAGCACACCGACGACCGGGCCAAGGGAATCCGGGAACAGATCGCCAAGCTCCGCCAGGGCGAGCAGCTCGACATGACCTCGGCCGAGCTGCTGGAACTGGTGCTGGCGGACGCGCCCCTGGCCGATCCCACGCCGCCCCTGGTCACCTACGTCATGCAGAACTTCTCGGACATGGCAACCCGGGCCAAGGACCAGAACGAGCGGGAAAGGAAACTGCCGAGCCGGGAACTGGTCAATGTCACCGCCGAGATGGGCCGCCAGATGGCTGGAAAGCAGCCGGAGAACAGTGCGCGGGCCTACATCTCGGCGGCCGTGCTCGCGCGGGAACTGGGCGAGGAAGACGCGCAGCGGTATCTCCAGCTCGGGCTGACCGCGCTTGCCGAGGTCAGCCTCGGCCGGCAGGAGCTTGACTCGGCGCGCGACCTGTACTGCGCGGCACTGGCCGCCGCCGACGACCGCGAGGACAGCGACAGCCTCGGCGAGGTGCATGCCGCGCTGGTCGGCTATCTGCGGCTGCTGAGCGGCCGCCCGGCAGCGGGCAGGCAGCGCCGGGACCGGGACCCCACACCGCGGCGGCGCACGGATATCGCGAAGGTGCTCGTCGAGGAGCACACCAAGCACGGCGTCGAGGTATTCACCCTGATCCCTCCGCTGCTCGCCGACACCAGCATGGCCCGCGACATGGTGCTGAAGGCGATGTGCTCCCGGCAGGACCTGATGATCGCTGCCATCTCGTACCTGGGGCGGCTAGGAGTGGCCCCACCGCGGGCAGAAGCACAAGTGGTGCGGGCGGCCTGGCAGCACGCGGTGGAACGGTGGACCCAGGAGCGCAGGCGGCTGACCCACAGCCTCGCCGAGCTTCAGCACCTCAGCGTTTCGGAGAACGCCCTGGAGTCGGCGCTGAACCGGCTCCGCGAGCACGAGGAGCAGGCGCCGAAGCCGCTGCACGAGGCGCTCGACCGGATCGAGCAGGCGCTGACCGAACTGCGCAGGTATGTCAGCGAGCCCGCCTATGAGGAGCGAGCGGGCTGCCTGCGGCTGGCCGGAAGCGCCGCCAAGGCGATGCGAGCCGACGTGGCGCGCGGCCCCACGGGGCTGGCCGTCGAACTGGTCGAACCCGCCGCGGAGCGCATTCAGTCGCTGGTCGCCGAGACGCAGTCCGACCTTGACATCAACCAGGCGCCACAGCCAGAACTGAGCCTGGCCCTCGAGCAGACCAGTCCCAATCAGGAGAACTTCGTCACGGTTCAGATCAAGGTGGCCAACGCTCTGTACCGGGCGCCGCTGGATTCGCCGGAGCTCACGGTCAACGCCGACAAGGAACTGTTCGATCTCGATGAGGCAACGGTCCGGCTGGCGACCTCGGTACGGGGCGGCGACAGCCACATCCAGCCGGTCCGGCTCCGGGTCACCGATCTCGCGCTCCGCAGCGGCGCCTTCTCGGTACCGGTGACCCTGCGGTACCGATCCCGGGCGAGTGAAGACTTCATCAGGTTTGACGCCACGCTGCCGGTACGGCTGGCCCGCAAGGAGGAGTTCCAGGAAATCCAGCCGAACCCCTTCCAGGCTGGTGCGACCGGAGTGCCCGTTGCCAACAAAGAAATGTTCTACGGCCGGGACGAGCTGATCGAAAGAATCAATGACCGCCTGGTCCAGGCGACCTTTGCGGGCATCGGGGTAGCGGTATTCGGCCAGAAAAGAGCCGGGAAGTCTTCCATCAGGCTGCACCTGACCAACCGGCTACGGGAGAGCGGCCTGTCGGTCGTCGACGTCGGCAACATCGGGGACCTCTCACCAGAAGCTGATGACGTGAGCGGGACACGGCTGCGCGCCCTGCTGATGTGGCGGATCCTCGAGAGCGCACATGACGCGCTGCAGTCGGCCGGCGCGCCACCGCTCATCCCCCAGACCCTGGACCGGGCGGGCTTCCTGCAAAGCCCGGAACCCGTCCATGACTGCGCCAGGCTCATCGAGCGGCACCGCGAGCAGCTTCCCCCAGGCACCAAGCCGATGATCGTCCTGATCGACGAATTCCAGTACATCGACCAATGGATACAGCGGGGGCTGCTGTCGCCCTCATTCATGCAGGCGTTCAAGATGCTCATCGAGCGGCGCCTGTTCCATCTCGTCATCGTCGGCCAGGCGGCGCTCGACCGGCTCATCAAGGCCGACCCGAACGTCTTCGGTGTCTTCCTGGCGGAACGCGTCACCTATCTGCTGCCCGCCGACGCGCGCAAGCTCATCGAGGAGCCCATCTTCATCAAGGGCGACGACCGCAACATCAGCAGGTACCGTGAGCGGGCGGTCGACCAGATCCTGCAGCTCACCGGCGGGAGTGCCTTCTACACGCAGAAATTCTGCGATGCGCTGGTGCGGTACATGAACTCCGAGCGCGCTCCGGTCGTCACCGAGGCGGACGTCGAGCAGGTGCGCGAAGCATTCCTGGGCACCCTCCAGGCCAAGGACTTCGACGGGCTGGAGTCGCCCGGGTACACCGAGCAGGATGCCTTCACCAGCGAGCAGTACCGGGCAGTGCTGCTCGCGATCGCGCGGGCCTCACGCGGCCAGCCGGCCACGATGTCGGCGATCCGCGACGAGTACCAGGGCCCGAGGCTCCAGGAACTCCTGGACGACCTCGTCATGCGTGATGTGGTCCGCCGGGAGTCCGGCGCCTACAACATCGTCGTCCGGCTCTACCGCGACTGGCTGCTCAAGAACTTCGGCACGATTTCGGGACCGCGCGCGGCATGACGAATCCCTACATGGAAGCCGGCCGGGAAGCCACGGGCGACCGTTTCATCGGGCGGAAGGCGCTCGTCCGGCAGGTGGCGGAGAGCTGGCAGCCACCCGGCCGGCCATCGAACCTGCGGATCGTGGGACTGCACCGGATCGGCAAGACGAGCCTGATCCGCCGCGCCCTGGACGAGTACCCGCCACGCGGCGACATCGTCACCGCCTCCCTCAGCGTGGGCAGCCAGGACTCGGGGATGGACCTGTTCCGGTCGATCGTCCGGCAGACCGTCGACCAGGCGGGCGACAACGGGCTCGTCTCCATCGGGACGGCCATCCAGACCGCGCAGGAATGGTATGACCTGGTCGAAGGGGTCCGGGCCTTCTTCACCGCGGTGCACGCCCGCGGGCTCAACGTGCTGGTGGTGCTCGACGAGTTCGACCGGGCCGCCTCCGCCTTCACCCGGCTGGGGCAGTTCCAGCTGCTCCGCGACCTCGCCAGCGAGTCCAGGTACTCGCTGGGGCTGATCACTGCATCCCGGCGGCAGATAGAGAAGATAGAGATCGATGCCGCCGGCGGGTCGATCCTCGGTGGCGTCATCAGCAACGCCCGTTACGTCGGCATGTTCACCGACGCCGAGGCGGACCTCATGCTCGCGAGGGCCGCGGCCGCCGGCGTCGGCCTCGCCTCGGTGCGGGATCAGATCCTGTCCCGGACCGGGCCGCACCCCTATCTCCTGGAACTGCTGTGCCGCCGTGTCCTGGAGACCCACGATGCGACCGGGAAGCTCGACGTGGACGCCGCATTCGCCGAGGAATGCCCGGTCATCGAGGCCTATTTCGGTAACCTGCTGGACGCCGTCAATGCCGACATGAACGGGCAGGGCGCGGCGCTGTTGCGCCGCATCGCCGCGGGCAGGCGGGGCGGCCAGGACGTCCTGGGGATGAACCAGTTGCGGCTCGTCGGCATCATCTCCGGTGACCAGCTGTTCGCCCCGGAGTTTGCCCGCTTCGTGCAGCTCAGCGCGGATCTGGATCAGGGCTGATGCGGGCCCTCGAGCCTGGCCGCATCCTCGTACCGGCCGATACGGCGTAGTTCCGCGGCCCGGCTGCGCACCGACTCCGGCTGGCCGGCGAGCGCCGCCTCGTGCTGGAGTTCGTCCGCCTCCTGGTACTGTCCCGCGCGCCGCAGCGCGCGCACCCGCACGGCCGCGTCGGCGGCCGGCCCTCGGCCGCCGGCGTTCGGTAGGCGAGGTTGCGGACAAGCGGTACTCGTGCGCTGTCCCCCGTCCCGAAGAACTGGGGACGGGGGCGCCCCTTCCTGGCCAGCCGGTCATCCGCGTGCCGGTACAGGGCACCGAGGTCAAGCACCGGTGGCTCGCCGGGAATGCCCGAGGCGAGCAGGTCGATCAGGGTGCCGGTGAAGGCTGGATACCGTTCGTCCGGCGGGGCGAGCGCCTTCCTGGTGGCCGGGGTGGCGGTCAGCACCGCGGTGCCCTCGATGGCGGCCGCATCCTCCCTGCTGCCTGGCTGGGCCAGGCCGCTCCAGCAGCAGTCGAGGATGACCACCCGGCGGGAGCCGCGGCTCACCTTGAGCTCGCGGCGCACATGCGTGTAGCTCATGGCAAGGTGCGTCCCGCCTGGTTCGTAGGCGCCGGGCAGGGCGAGATGGAGTTCTCCGTCGCGCACGGCGGGATCCACCAGGCCGTGCCCGGCGTAATAGAACACCAGGGCGTCCTGCGCCCCCGCCGCGGCCGTTCGCAGCGCGCTGACTATGTCGTCAGCGCTCGCGGGCTGGTGCAGGACGGTGCAGTTCCCCGCGGGCAGGCCCCAGATCCGCTCGTCGCAGAGCAGTTCGGCCAGCCGGTACAGGCCGGGCTCGACCGTGGGAAGCTGGCGGCCGGCGGCCATCTTGGGGTACGCGGAAACACCTACCAGCAGGGCGCGGGATCGCGCCGGATTCCGGCAGGGGCGTCACGGAGATTCCCCGGGCGGGAGCAGGCGGCGCAGCACCTCGGCTCCGTCTCCCTGCACCGCCACGAACGTGTCCGCGTGGCCCACGCTGATCTGCGGGGCCGTGCCGGTGCGCTCGCGCTGCGCGGCCCGGTACGTGGCGATGGAAACCACCAGGCTGCCCAGCGCGATCGAGTTGGGCAGCACCAGGTTGAGCACGTCGAAGGCCAGGCCCATCTCCCCGGGCGCCTCGGCGCCGGCGGACGGCGTGACGGATGCGTCCCGTGGCAGGCCGGGATCGTCGAGCAGCCAGCCGTAGAGGCCGGCGCTGGTGCCTTCCGCCGTTCTGATGATCAGCTCCATCGAAGACCCCCACCCGTCGGTACAGCAGGCCCAATCCTATGTTCTCAGGACAACGGCCTTCCGGCGGAGCGGCTGCGCGCGAAGGCGCCAATTCAGGAGCCATACCGCTGGCATTTCGGGCCCGGGACCACCGCTGCCGCCGGCCTCACCCCGGCCTGAGCGAAGCGGGGCGGCACGTGGCCCCGGCGGGCCCGCGCCTTGTGCGCACCACTATTACACTCTAAGATATATTTCTATTAGAGCTAGTGAGAGGCGGGCCAGATGACCAGGGAAGCCATTCGCGGGTCGTCGGACCGCAGCATCCTGATCCTGACCAGCCTGGCCGGATCGCCGAAGCACGGGTATGCGCTGATCAAGGACATCGAGGGCTTCGCCGGGGTACAGCTCGGCGCGGGCACCCTGTATGGCGCGCTGGCCAAGCTGGAGGAAGACGGCCTGGTGGAGGCGCTGCCCGCGGAGGACCGCCGGCGCCGGTACCAGATCACCATGGCCGGCCGGGAGCAGCTGCGCGAGCGGCTGTCGGAGGCGGCGCGGATCGCGGAGGTGGGGCTGAGCCGGATCTCCGAGGCCTTGTCATGACCGGGGGGCCGGCGCCTGGCCCCACGGCCCGGCCCGGCACGGCGCACAGCTCCCCGGCACTCAGCGGCCCGGCGCACCACGGCGCGGAACGGGATGGCCACCTGGTGACCTCGCTGGTGGCGCTGTACCCGAAGACCTGGCGGGAGCGGTACGGCCCTGAGGTCGCCACGCTGACCGGCGAACTCATCGCCGCAGGTGACACCACCTGGCTGCGCGCCGGGCTGGATCTGGGCACCGGCGCCGCCACCGAACGGTGCCGTGCCGTGGCCAAGTCCAGCCGGATGCGGCTCGCCCCGACCGTGGCCGCGCTCATCGCCACCGTGGCCGCCGTGCTCGCCGTGCTCCGCGCCCATCACAACGGCCCGGCGACCAGGCCCTACTTCGACAACCCTGCCGTGGCCCAGCTGGTGCTCGTCGTCGTGCTCGCCTGGTTCGTGATGGAGTTCGCCGGGGCAATGCACGCCCAGGAGGCCCGGCGATGGCGGGACGGCGCCACCAGGATCAGGACGCCGCCCACCTTCTGGCTCGCGTTCGCCGCCTGCACGATCGCCGCTGAGACCTGGCTGTACCTCGCCCCGCCGATCGTGCCCGCCGCCGCCATCCGGCACGCCGCCGCCGCGTTCGCCGCCGGGATGGTGATGTTCCTGACCGGGATGTGGCTGCGCGCCTGGTCATTCCACGAGCTGGGCCGGTACCACACCTGGAGCATTGTGGTCAGCCCGGACCAGCCCGTGATCAGCACCGGCCCCTACGCCCTGGTCCGCCACCCCGGCTACACCGGCGGCCTGCTGATCTGCGCGGGGACGGGCCTGATGTCGGCGAACTGGGCCGGCTTGGCCGCCATCGTGCTGCTGCCGCTCGCGGTCATCGTCTGGCGCATCCGGATGGAGGAACGGGCCCTGCTGGCGGGCCTGCAGGACCGGTACCGCCGTTACGCCAAGCAGCACAAGCGCCTGATCCCGCTCGTCTGGTAGCTGGAGCCGGGCTCCTAACCGCCCCCGCCCAGGTTGCGCAGCAACAGCGCCTCGGCAAGGCAGGCGCGCTCGAACACCCCCAGGTCGAGGCTCTCGTTCGGGCCATGCGCCCGGGTAGCGGGATCCTCGACCCCGGTGATGAGGATCTCTGCGTCAGGAAAGGCCGCGGCGTAGGCGGTGACGAACCCGATGGAGCCGCCGACGCCGATGTCCACGGCGGGCCTCCCCCACGCGCTGGCCAGGGCCGCGTGCGCGGCACGGTAGGCCCGCCCCCCGGCGCGGGCGGAATAGGGCGCGACGCTGCCGCCGGGCTCCGCGCTCACCTGCACGCCCCACGGCGCGCACGTTTTCAGGTGCGTTACGAGGGCCTCGCGTGCCCTGGCCGCGTCGTCACCGGGGGCTACCCGCAGGCTCACCTTGGCACGGGCAGCCGGGAGGAGGGTGTTCGAGGCCGCGCCGACGGCCGGGGCGTCGACGCCGATGACCGAGATCGCCGGGCGGGCCCAGAGCCGTTCGGTGAGGCTGCCGGTGCCGATCAGGTGCACCCCGGGAAGCACCCCCGCGTCGGCCCGAAGCCGTTCCTCGGTCAGGTCGAGCGGATCGGCGCTGCCCCGGGCCAGGCCGGCCACCGCGACGTCGCCGTGCTCGTCGTGCAGGGTCGCCAGCAGCCGGCACAGGGCGGTGAGCGCGTCGGGGACCGGGCCGCCGTAGGCGCCGCTGTGCAGGCCGTGCCGCAGTGCCCGCACCTCCACCGTGACGTTCGCCCCGCCGCGCAGCGAGGTGGTCAGCGCCGGGATGCCGGTGGCCCAGTTGATCGAGTCGGCGAGCACCAGCACGTCGGCCCGGATCCGGTCGCGGTAGGCGGCGAGGAATTCCGGCAGCGCGGGTGAGCCGGTCTCCTCCTCGCCCTCGACCACCACGGTGACCCCGACCGGGAGGCGGTCGCCGTGCGCCCGCAGCGCGGCCAGGTGCACGGCGATACCCGCCTTGTCGTCGGCGGCCCCGCGGCCGTACAGCCGGCCGTCCCATTCGGCCGGCTCGAACGGGTCACTGGCCCAGCCCGCGGCGTCGCCGGGCGGCTGCACGTCGTGGTGCGCGTACAGCAGGACGGTGGGGGCGCCCGGCGGCCCCGGCCGGTGCCCGATCACGGCGGGCTGGCTGCCGCCCGCGGCGACCACCTCGGCCTCGGGCAGCCCGGCGCCGCGCAGCAGCGCGGCCACCTCCCGGGCGCTGGCCGCCAGGTGCGGCGCCGCCGCCGGGTCCGCCGACACCGACGGGATCCGCACCAGCCGCTCCAGGTCGGCCCGCACCGACGGCAGCACGGCCGCGGTCGCTGCGGCGAGCCGCTCGGTTTCCGGGTCCTGCGAGGCCATACCCGGACGCTACCGGGCGGGTGGCGCCTGTCAGGACACAAGAACAAGACAGCCATTGGCAGGGCCGCTGCCAGATAGGCGCGGGTTTGGTGCCACATTCCGGGGCGGTGGCGAGTCAAGGTACATGGAGAGGAGCTGCTGTGCCGGGAACCGATGGTGGCGGCGCGGACTTCGCGGAGTTCGTTGACGAGGCACTGCCCGCGCTGCTGCGGTTCGGGTATGTGCTGACCGGCAGCGCGCAGGAGGCGGAGGATCTGGTCCAAGACGCGCTGGCGAAATCGCTGCGCCGGTGGAGCCGGGTGCGGGCCGACAACCCTGTCGCTTATACGCGCCGGGTCATGATCAACACGCACGTGACCCGGTGGCGGCGGTGGGGCGCCCGCGTCCGGCTCGGCGAGGTGCCCGAGGCCGCCACCGATGACACCGGCCTGCAGCGCGGCGAGGACTGGGACGTGCTGCGGCGGGCGCTGGCACGGTTGCCGTCCCGGCAGCGAGCGGTACTCGTGCTCCGTTACCTCGAAGACCTTCCCGACGCGGCCATCGCCGCGCTACTGGGCTGCAGTCCCGGCACGGTGCGCAGTTACGCAGCACGGGGGCTGGCGGCCTTGCGGCCGCTGCTGACGGCAGGGACAACCAGGAACGATGCGAGAAGGTGACACACATGTGGGGTGAGGACCAGGCCGAGGACCGGCTCCGCGAGTTGCTTCGCGACCCGAGGTGGTCACTCCCGAAATGGCGAGACCCAGAGCAGCGGATACGCAGGGCAGCGCGGCGGCAGCGGCTGCGGCTGGCCGGCCTGGCCACCGGGGCGGCCGCGGCAGTCATCGCCGTTGCCATCCCGGTGGGCATCGGGGCCTCCGGCCACGCTCCCGGCCCGGCGGCACCGCACCGGCCGACCGGTCCGACCGTGTATGCCGCCTTCTACCTCAACCACTGTGGGCAGCGCAGTACGTGCCCGGCCGCGGTCATCCCGATCAGCACGGTCACCAACAAGGCCGGGAAGCCGGTCAAGGTCGGCAAAGGCCTGGGCAATCCCTCTGGCACGGGCCTTATCGCGGTCACCCCGGACGGGAAGACCGCCTATGTCCTCAACACGGCCGGCACGGTCACCCCGGTCAGCACGGCCACCAACCGGGCCGGGAAGCCGATCCACGTTGGCCGCAGCCGGGGAACGGACCGAGGCGGAGCTGGGTTCATCGCGATCACCCCGGACGGGAAGACCGTCTACGTAGCCAACACCGGCCTGAACACGGTCATCCCGATCAGCACGGCCACCAACACCGCTGGCAAGCCGATCCCCGTCGGCCCCGTCCCGGCCTGGATCGTGTTCACCCCGGACAGCAAGACCGCCTACGTCCTCAACGCGAACCACGCCAGTGGGCCCGGCACGGTCACCCCGATCAGCACCGTCACCAACACCGCGGGCACGCCGATCCCGGTCGGCGGTGGCCAGTTCGAGATCGCGATCACCCCGGACGGCAAGACCGTGTACGCCGAGGGCGCGTCAACCGTGACGCCCATCAGCACGGCCACCAACACCCCCGGCACGCCGGTCCACCTCAGCGAAAGCACTGGCATGGGCAGTATCGCGATCGCCCCGGATGGGAAGACCGTCTACGTCGCCACGGGCGAGAGCCTGGTCACCCCGATCAGCACGGCCACCAGCAAGGCCGGGAACCCGATCAACGTCGGCTCGCACTTCTTCATCCGCCAGATCGCGATCACCCCGGACGGCAAGACCGCCTACGTCGCCACGGGCGCGAGCTTGGTCGTCCCGATCAGCACCGCCAGCAACACCGCCGGCAAGCCCATCCGGTTCGGATCCGACTGCCCCGGCGGGACCTTCGACAACATCGCGATCACCCCGGACGGTAAGACCGCCTACGTGACCTGCGGGAGCGCGGTCGTCCCGATCAGCACCGCCACCAACACCCCCGGCAAGCCGATCCACGTCCACCTCAGGTATCCCATGACTATCGCGATCATTCCCTGACCCGCGCGGCAGCAAGACCATGACCCGGTCAGGCCGGCGGTCACCAGATACCGAGTTGCCGGACGGCGGACCCGCCAGCACCTATGAGGAGAAGGGTGACATCCATGTGGGATGAGAACAGGGGGCCCTGGATGGCCGCCCGGGTGGCCGCGGCGGTGGCCGTCGTTGCCGTCCCGGTGGGCACCGGGGCCTTGCGCCCCGCCCCCGCCCCCGCGGCACAGCGGCCGGCGGCTTCCCCGACCGTCTACGCCGTCTTCTCCGGCACCGCCAGCTGCGAACAAGTTGGCTGTACGGCCGCGGTCATCCCGATCAGCACGGCCACCAACCGGGCCGGGACTCCGATCCGCGTTGGCCGCAGCACCCTCTACGGTGGCCCGCAGTTCCTCGCGATCACCCCTAACGGGAAGACCGTCTACGTTGCCAACACCAGGCTGAACGCGGTCATCCCGATCAGCACGGCCACCAACACCCCCGGCACGCCGATCCACCTCAGCCGAAAGCACCAGCAAGGGCGCTATGGCGATCACCCCGGACGGGAAGACCGCCTACGTCGCCACGGGCCCGACCTGGGCGGCCGCCCCAGCTTGATCACCCCGATCAGCACGGCCACCAGCAAGCCCGGGCACCCAATCACAGTCGGCCCGCACTCCTTCATCAACCAGATCGCGATCACCCCGGACGGGAGGACCGCCTACGTCGCCACGGGCGACAACGTGGTCGTCCCGATCAGCACCGCCGCCAACACCACCGGCAAGTCCATCCTGCTGGGCTCCGACTGCCATGCCCCTCAGCCCCGCGTCGGGACCTTCGACAACATCGCGATCACCCCGGACGGGAAGACCGCCTACGTGACCTGTGGGAGCGCGGTCGTCCCGATCAGCACCGCCGCCAACACCCCTGGCAAGCCGATCCGTCCCGGCCCCTTCGAGATTCCCCAGACGATCGCGATCACACCATGACCCGCACAGGGACCGGCCGGACACGGCCCGCCACGCGCCCCCTGGAACGGCCATCGGTTGTCGTCGTTGTGACAACGACGACAACCAGCCCGGTGCGCCGGAACCGGTTCAGCCGGCGTACAGGTGCAGTTCCGCGGCGAACCGCTCGGTCATCTCCACGGTCGCGGCCAGTTCCGGGTGACGGACCACGACCATCCCGTCGGAGATGGTGACGGCCCGCCAGTCCCGCCGGGGCGCGCCGACGGGCAGCAGGTCGAGGGCCGCCACGTGCTCGCCGTACTCCGCCATGAGGGTGTCCAGGCCGGAATAGCCGGTGATCCGGCCAGCGCCCTCGGCGCGCTTGAACACGATGCCGGCGTTGTAGCGCCGCTCGGGCGGCTGGGCGAGCCGCCCGTGCGTGATGGCCTGCGCCCAGCCCGCGAACAGGTCGGCATCGGTCGCGTAGTTCATCGCGTCCACCATCCGGCCGCCGGGTGGCCGGGCGCCGATCTCGCCGAACACCGCCTCCCCATCGGCCTTGCGGTACCACTCCATGTGGGTGAACCCGTCGCGGAACCCGAGTGCCTTGACCGCGGCGGCACCGAGCGCCCGGCCGGCCTGCAGGTCGGGGGCGTCCAGGTCGCGCAGCGAAATGATGACCGGGCTGATCCACTCGTGCAGCTTGGTGAGCAGCGGGCGGGGGCGGTACCAGCAGATGTTCTCGAACAGCACCTCGCCACCGGCGCAGATGGTGTCGTAGGTGAACTCCTCGCCGTCGATGAACTCCTCGCAGATGATCTGCGGCACGTGCCGGACCATCGGCAGGATGGCGTCGAGGTCGGCGGGCGAGTCGGCCCGGTAGGTGTCCGCCGCCCCGGCGCCGGCGATCGGCTTGACGATGAGCGGGTAGCCGAGGCGCTCCGCGGCCGCCCACACGCCCGCGACCGTGCCCGTGCTCTGGTGCCCCGGTGTGCGCAGGCCCGCCTCATCCAGGACCCGCTTCATCAGCTCCTTGTCCCGGAACGGCACCGTCTGCGCCATGGTCAGCCCGGGCAGGCCGAGCTCCTCGCGCAGCCGCGCGGCGAGCATCATGTACGGCTCCCACAGGCATTCGACCCGGTCGAGGGCCACGTGGGCGGCCAGGTCCGCCACGGCCGCGGCCACCTCGTCCCCGGCGGCCAGCGAGCCGACCTGCACGTAGTGCGCCAGTGCCTCCCGTGCCGGGCCCGGCACGGCATGCGGTGGCTGGTCGCCCACGCCGATGACCGTGGCCCCGGCGGCGGCGAGCCCGCGGGCGAAGAAGGCCATCTCGGCCGGGTATCCCGGAGAGATCATGACGATGTTCATCGTGGTCAGCCCAGCTCGACGCGCACGGTGGTGACCAGCCGCCGCAGCGCGTCGGTGACGACGGCGGTGTCGGGGTGCCGCACGATCACGAAGCCGTCGCCCTCGTAGCTGGCCGAGGACAGCTGGCCGGCCTGCGGCAGGCGGGACTCGACGACCAGGGCGCGGACCTCGGGCGGCAGATCGCCGAGGCCGTGCACGCCGCGGACGTGGCCGCTGCCCTGGCCGCGCAGGAACACCGTGCCGACCGACCAGGCCCGCTCGGCCGGCGTGAAGCTGCCGTCCACCATGAGCCGCGCCCACGCGTGGTACAGATCGAAGTCGTGCGCGTAGCACAGCATCGAGCTGATCTGGGCGCCCGGCGGCCGCACCGCGACCTCGGAGACGGCCACGGTGCCGTCGGGCCGCCGGAACCATTCCATGTGGGTCAGCCCGGTCCGCAGCCCGAGCGCGCGCAGCGCCGTCGGCGCGACCTGCCTGATGTCGTCGTACTCGGGCCCGCCGATGTCCCTGGGCATCAGCACCGCCCACTGGATCCACGGGTTCCGCAGCACATCCAGCGGCGTGGGCAGGTAGCGGGAGACCGAGTCCCAGACGAGACGCCCGTCGGTCATCACGCTGTCGTAGGAGCCCTCGTCGCCGGTGAGGAACTCCTCCAGCAGCGCGGGGCTGCCCGGCGCCGGCGGGGCGGCGTCGAGCCACACCTTCAGGTCGCCGGCGTCGTCGAGCCGGAACGTGCTCTTCGCCCCGGCACCGGCGGGCGGCTTGACGACCAGCGGGTAGCCGACCTCGTCGGCGAATCCGGCCGCCGCGATCGCGGACTCGGCCAGCCGGTAGCGGGCGCACGGCACCCCCGCGGCCCGCAGCACCGACTTCATCTGCGCCTTGTCCCGGAAGTTGCGGGCGGTCGCCGCGTCCATGCCGGGGATGCCGAACTGCTCGCGCACCTGCGCGAGCGGCACCTGCAGGTGCTCGAACACCCCGATGAGCCGCTGCACGGGGCCGACGTGTTCGCTCACCGCCGCGACGGCCGTTGCGATCTCCCCGGTGTCGAGGGGGTCGCCGATCCGCCAGTGCGCCGCCAGGCCACGGCGCAGCGGCTCCGGCAGGCGGTCGGCCGGCTCGCAGGTGATCAGTACCAGTTCGACACCGGGCAGCCCGGCGGCGGCCTCGGCGAACCGCGTCGTCGCGTCGAGCAGGTAGGGCGCGGCAAAGGCGACAACCGTCATGCCAGGGGCTCTACCCTGCCGCACGGGCCCCAGTCAAGCGCGGTCCGTGAGCCGGCCGGGCCAAGGCCGCGTGACGAAGGAACGCGGCCTTGAGCCAGCGGGGGGCTCCGGGGGGTCGCTCCCCCGGGCTGGCACTAACATTCGTCGCATGAATGTGGTCTTCGTCGAACCGTTCTTCCCGGCCAGCCAGCGGCATTTCGCCCGCGCGCTGGCCGGGGCGGGCGCGACCGTGATCGGCATCGGCGAGTACCCCGCCGACGCGCTTGACGGTGAGCTGAAGGGCTGGCTGCACCACTACGAGCAGGTGCGGTCGGTCACCGATGTCGAGGCCATGACGGCGGCGGTCCGCTGGGTGCAGGACAAGCTGTGGGTCGACCGGCTGGAAGCCACGATCGAGGCGCACATCATGCCCACCGCGCAGGTCAGAGAGGCCTGCACGATCCCGGGGACGTCGGTGCGGACGGCCTGGCTGTGCCGGGACAAGCCGTCCATGAAGGAGGCGCTGCGCGCGGCCGGGGTGCCCACCGCCGCTTCGGCCGGGGCGAGCACCGCCGCCGAGGTGACCGCGTTCGCCGAACAGGTGGGCTACCCGGTGATCCTGAAGCCGCGCAGCGGGGCCGGCGCCCTGGACACCATGCGGGCCGACGACGCCGGCAGCCTCCAGCACGCGCTCGGCGTCTTCGGCGGCCAGGGCGTGGAGTCGATCGCGGTGGAGGAATTCGTGGAGGGCCACGAGGGCTTCTACGACACCATCACGATCAACGGCCAGGTGGCCGTGGACTTCGTCTCGCACTACTACCCGAACGTGCTGGAAGCGATGCGGACCCGGTGGATCTCGCCGCAGTTCGTCGCCACCAACCGGATCGACACCGCGCCGGAGTACGCGGAACTGCGCGACATGGGCCGGCGGGTCATCGCCGCCCTCGGCATCGGCACGTCGGCGACGCACATGGAGTGGTTCTTCGGCCCGAAGGGGCTCAAGTTCTCCGAGATCGGCTGCCGGCCGCCGGGCGTCGGCGCCTGGGACCTGTACTCCGCGGGCAACGACATGGACATCTACACCGAATGGGCGAACGCGGTCATCCGCGGCGAGACCGCCGCGGCGCCGTCGCGGCGGTATGCCAGCGGGATGGTCGCGGTACGGCCCGAGCGGGACGGCAGCATCACCAGCTACTCGGGCGTCGAGGAGTTGCAGCAGCGGTTCGGCGAGTGGGTGATCGACGCGCACCTGCCCCCGGCGGGCACCGCGACGCAGCCGGTGGCGGCCGGGTACATGGCCAACGCCTACGTGCGGATGCGCCATCCGGACTACGACACGCTGCGCGGGATGCTCGATGAGGTGGGCCGCACCCTGCACGTGCACGCCTCGTGAGACTGACGCTGCTCGGGCCCCAGCGGCGGCCCACGGTGGACGTGGTCGCCGCGTCGCTGTACCCCGAGGGCCCGGTCGCCACGATCACCGCCGGGTGGCAGGAGCGCGAGAGCGACGACGCCGAACTGGGCAGGCTGCTCGGCTCCCGGGATGTCAACCTCGGCCTGTACCGGCGGTGGCTCGACGTGACCGAGCGGGATCCGCTGTTCGCCGCGGGCGAGCGCAGGGTGGCCGAACTGCTCGGCGAACTGCAGGACAGCTACCTGCTGCGCCTCGACCACGCGCTGCAGGCGGTGTACGCGGTGCAGCGCCGCGGCGGCAACGGCCGGCTGCGCGCCGACGTCCTGGCCGAGGCCATCGGCGCGGTGCGTGACCTTGATGCCGCGCACCTGCGCCGTGCCGGTGCCGTCCGTGGCGAGTTCTACGCCGGGCTGCCGCCGCACGAGCGACCGGTGATCGCCGAGCACCGCGCCGAGGTGGCCGCCGTGCTGGACGGTGCCGCCGCCGTGGCAGTCGCCGGCGGGCACGTGGGCGTGCTGGCCGACGTGCTGCACCTGTTCAACGTCGCGGCGGCACTGCGGTCACCGGTGATCGCGTGGTCCGCGGGGGCGATGGCGCTGGCGGAGCGGATCGTGCTGTTCCACGACCGGTCCGCGCACGGCCCCGGGCATCCGGAGATCCACGGCAGCGGCCTGTCGGTGCTGCCCGGCGTGGTGCCGCTGCCGCACGCGCGCGCCCGCCTGATGCTCGCGGACGCGCCGCGGATGTCGGTCTTCGCCCGCAGGTTCGCCCCGGCCCGCTGCGTCCTGCTGGAGAGCGGGACCAGGATCGACATCGACACCGACGCCGCCGGCGGCTGGCCGCCGGGCGCCCGGGTGCTCGCCCCGGACGGGCATGTGACCACCGGGGAGGCAGCCTGACCGCCCCCGGCGGCCAGCCCGCCGTCCGCCGCAAGCTCGCGATCAACAGGCTCAGGGAGCGCAGGCCGCTCGAGCCGGCCATCGTCGAGCCGGTTCCTCGCGCGGTACGAGGTACCCATCGTCGAGGGCACCCGGTGCACGTTCCTGTACCAGGGGGAGGCCAGCGAGGTCCGCCTCGTGCACCGGGTCTTCGGGCTGCCCGAGCGCATCCCGCTGCGCCGGCTGCGCGGCACCGACCTGTGGTACCTGGTGCTGGAACTGCCCGACGGCTCCCGGGTCGAATACCAGCTGGAGATCACCCGCGACGGGCGCAGCGAGCGCATCAACGACCCGCTGAACCCCCGCCTGGCGCACAGCCCGATGGGCAGCTCCTCGGTCTGCTACGCCCGGGGCTACGAGGTGCCCGAGTGGACCAGGCCCGACCCGGAGTCGCGTCCCGGTTCCCTGGTCGACCTGACCGTGCCCAGCCGCGCGCTGCGGCGCGCCTGCCCGGTGACGGTCTACCTGCCGGCCCGCTTCCGGCGCACCGGCCGCTATCCGCTGCTGATCGTCCACGACGGCGGCGACTATCTCAGGTACGCGGCGGCCCAGACGGTGCTCGACAACCTCATCCACCGGCTCGACGTGGCGGAGACGGTGGTGGCCTTCGTGTACCCGGGTGACCGGCTGGCCGAGTACGCGAACTCGGCGGCGCACGCGCGCTACCTGACCGCCGAGCTGGTACCGCGGCTGGAGGCGGAGTTCCCGATCGCGGGTGCCCCGTCGGCGCGGTGCCTGATGGGCGCGAGCTTCGGCGCGGTGGCCGCGCTGTCCGCCGCGTACCGTTACCCCGGCGCCTACGGCTCGCTGCTGCTGCAGTCCGGCTCGTTCGTCTTCACCGACATCGGCCACAATCACGGCGGCGGGCCGGCGTTCGAGCCGGTGGTCCGGTTCGTCAACCGGTACCGGGCCGCGCCCCGGCGGGTCGCCGACCGGGTCTTCGTGAGCTGCGGCGTGTACGAGCCGCTGATCATTCCGAACCGGTCGATGGTGCCCACGTTCGAGGCGGCCGGCATGGCCGTGCGTTATGTCGAAGCCCGGGACGGGCACAGTTGGGAAAACTGGCGCGACCGGCTGAGGGAAGGGCTGTCATGGATATTCCCTGGCCCACAGAAGTTCTACTACGAGTGACCGCGTGAAGGCCGTGCAGCGGTGGTTCTCCGACCGCCTCAAGCAGGAGATCGCCGTCGCCCGGTGGGGCACGTTCGGCCGGCCGGTGCTGGTGTTCCCCTCTGCCGGGGGGGATGCCGAGGAGATCGAGCGGTTCGGCCTGATCGACGCCTGCGGGCCGTTGCTCGCCGAGGGCCGGGTCAAGGTGTATTCGGTGGACAGCGTGGCCGGCCGGGCGATGATCGCGAAGACCAGCCCGCCCGGGCACCGGCTGTGGCTGCTCAACCAGTTCCACGAATGCATCCGGTGGGAGGTGGTGCCGGCGATCCACGCGGACCTCGGCGGCCAGCCCATGGACGTGATCACCAGCGGTGCTTCGATCGGCGCGTTCAACGCCATGGCCGCCCTGTGCCGTTACCCCGATATCTTCTCCGCGGCCATCGGCATGAGCGGCAGCTACCGGATCGACCGCTTCTACGAGGGAGCCTGGACCGAGGACCTGTTCTTTGCCGCACCGCTGCAGTTCCTGCCGGGTCTGGAGGGACCGCAACTGGACCGGCTGCGGCAGCGGTTCGCCCTGCTCGCGTCCGGTGCGGGCGACTGGGAAGACCCTGGCGAGTCGTGGCGGATGGCGGAGGTGCTGGGGGCGAAGGGGATCCCCAACCGGGTGGACGACTGGGGCCCGGAATGGAAGCATGACTGGCCCACCTGGCACCGGATGCTCCCGCAGTATCTGCGCGAGCTCACCTGACAAGTCGTGACATGCCGCTGGTCTACAATGTCGGTGCCCCGCTCGGGGGCTCCAGGGGGCCCGCCCCCTGGGTCCGTGCCGTGGCGAGCGAGCAAGGCCGGCCGCTCCGATGCCGATAGGTGCCCTTCGTGACTGACGCGACCTACCGTTCGGTGAACCGGGCCGGCTGGGACCAGCTGAACCTGCGGGACTCGCATTCGTCCCGGGCGTACGGGCCGGAGCAGTTTGCACAGGCCAGGAAACTGCTCGACCCGGCAGGCTGGTTTCCCTGGCGGCGGCTGCGCACGGTGCTGTGCCTGGCCGCCGGTGGCGGCCAGCAGGGCCCGCTGTTCGCCTCGCTGGGCTACGAGGTCACGGTCGTCGACCTCTCCCCCGAGCAACTCGACGCCGACCGCGAGACCGCCCGGCGGCACGGCCTGACGCTGGACTGCGTCGAGGCCGACATGCAGGACCTGTCCGCGCTGGCGCCGGGCTCCTTCGACCTGGTGTACCAGCCGGTCTCCTCGCTCTACGTGCCCGACATCCGGCAGAGCTACCGGCAGGTGGCGGCCGTGGCCAAGCCGGGCGGGCTGTTCTTCAGCGAGCACTGGAACCCGGTCCAGATGCAGCTTGCCGAGGATCAGCGGTGGGACGGGGACGCCTACCGGGTGGCCCTGCTCCCGGGCTCGGGCCCGTATCCGTGGCCGCCCGGCGAACTCACCGGGGCGACCTGCTGGCACTACATCCACTCGCTGGAGGACATGCTCGGCGGCCTGTGCGACGCGGGGTTCGCCATCGTCCGGTTCGACGAACGGGGACAGGGCGAGCCCGGCGCGAGCCCCCGGTTCCCAGGAGCACCTCGACAGCTATCCTGCCGGCGCACTTCGGCATCCTGGCCCGCCGCCGGATGCCCGCGGGCGACCGGACCCCGGGTTACGGCCGTGGTTGCGGGGGCAGCGGGACTGGAGCTCGCCGTGCCCGAGGAGAGCAGCCCATGGCCACTGCGCTGGATCGTGGATGCCTACGGCGGCGCGACACCGGCTTCGCCATGCTGCGCAGGGCGCCTCAAGCGTGAAGCGGCGGTTTTCGAGGCATGGCGGCCGATCACCGGGTGATCGGCTTCACCCATTACGGCCCCTTCCCGCTCTACCACGAGGCCTATGACAACCGGGCGAAGGACCAGCCAGCCAAGGCGGGCTGGGACCGCCCCGAGGTGCAGGCCTGTGAGGCCTGGGCCCACTGTTTCCGCGATCCGGACCGCTACCTCCCGCCAGGTACGCCACGCATGCTCATCAGCGGGTCGGACTTCATCAACGGGAGCGCGACGCGCCAGGCCGCCCACGCCGGGGCCGGCCGGGCAAACGCTGGGATCTGGTCTACAGTTGCCTGCCCACCTGGCTGAATGAGCTGCAAAAGAACTGGGACCTCGGCAAGTCCTGCCTGCTCCGGCTGGCCGAGGCTGGCTCCGCATCGTGATCGCGGGCCGGGCCGGGCGTGCCTGGGCACCCACGGCACCCCAGCATCGAGTACCTGCCACAGCTGCCCTGGCCGGCATTCATGCGCCTGATGGCCTCGGCGCGCACCGCGTTCCTGCCGAACTGGTCGGACGCCTCGCCATGCGTGCTCCCCCAGGCGCTCGCTCTCGACGTCCCGGTCCTGGTTAACCGGCAGATCCTCGGCGGCTGGAATACGTGACGCCGGCGACCGGGGCGTTCTTCGACGACGAGAGCGACGTGGTCGACGCGCTTCTTCTCGCTGCTCGCGGGACGTGCACCCGCGCGCCTGGCTCACCGAGAACGGCTACGGCGCAGGTCCCGCGGGACGGCGCCTCGCCGGCGAGCTGCGAGCGCTCGGCGGGCCGAGGCGCGTCAAGGAGCTGACCTTCGCCATACCGACCAGCCAATTCCCCACGACCTATGAGCGCCGCACGGGCGCCCGCGACCTGCGGCTGTGCTGCTCGGCCAACCCGCATGCGCCCGAGCCTCATCGCGGGGTGCGGCACATCGCCGGATCCGGAACTGCGGACCGGCGCCGCCGCCAGCCCCGGCGCCACCCCGGAGTCTGCTCGCCGGAACTGGCCAGTGACGAGGACGACTCCGTCCGGCGCGCGGTCGCGGCGAACGTGCTCAGCCGGCCGGGCCTGCTCGCCGGGCTGGCGGAGGACAAGAACGAGAAGATCCGGATAGCGGTGGCCGCCAGCACCCGCTGCTGAGACGGACGTGATCGAGCTGCTGGCGGGCGACGCCGGCGAAGCCGTCCGTGCTGCCGTCGCAGGCAATGCCCGGCTGCCCCAGGCCGTCCTGCTCGGCTGCCCGCCGACCCCGGAACGGCGGGTCCGCCATTGCGCGCTGCAGAACCAGGAGGCGAGCACAGAGGCACTTACGGCGGCCTTCCGGCGCGGGGACTACATAGCCCGGCTGTTCCTGGCCGGCAACCCGGCCGCAGCCAAGGCCCGGCTCGGAGGAACTGGCCGGCGACCCCGACACGGCAATCCGCGCCGCAGTGGCGCGCAACAGGCTGGCGCCGCCGCCCGTGCTCGGCGGCTCGCGCAAGGACGCCGACCAGCCGGTGCGGGCCACCGCGCTGCGCCATCCCCGGGTACCGCACCAGCAGATTCTCCACGCCGCCCGGGATGAGGACCAGATGCTGCGGAAGGCCGCGGCCGCGAACCCACTCTGCCCACCCTGAGCAGCTGTGCACGCTGCTGGCGGCCGGTCTCTGCCGCCGTCCGCCAGGCGGCCGCCGGGAACCCGGCGCTGCCGGAGACCGCGGCGTTCCTGCTTGCCAGCGACGCCTGGCGGCGGTGCGAGCGGCGCTCGGCGGCAACAGGCTCGCCCCGGTGCCCGTGCTCGCGGCGCTGGCCGCCGATGACGAAGCGAGGGTCCGCCACCGGCCTGCGTTCAACGCCGGCCTGCGGCCGGGGCTCGCTCGGCCAGCTCGCGCGCGGACGCCGATCCGGCGGTCCGCGCCGGGGTGGCCCGCCACCCGGCGGCCGGTGCCGAGGCTCACCGGCACCTGCTGGCGACCCGTGCGCCACCGTCCTGTGCAGGGCCTGGCCCTCGGCTCCCGGCACGAGGACGTCCTCGCGGCGCTGGGCCAGGACGCCGATATGCATTACGCCAGTGCGTAGCGCTCCTTTCCCGCCCGCCCGTTGTCCCGTTCCAGACCATACGTGACCGTGACAGATAGACGGGCGCCGGGCAGGCCGGTGGCCCGGCGGATGAGCTTTCGTGTCTCATCGCCACGACCCCCTGGGCCGGCAGCCAGCTGCTGTGCCGGGCACTCCGGGCGACCGAGCTGGCCGGCGACCCGCGGGACTACTTCAGCCCGCTCGAGGTCGTGCCGCGCAGCCAGGAATGGGGATTGCTCCGCCCCGGGCGGTACTCACCTCCCCCGCGTACCCGGAAGCAGATTTCATCCGCGCTACCTGAACGCGGTGACGAAGGCCGGCATAGGCCGCAACGGCGTGCTTTCCGTCAACCTGCCCTGGTCCCACCAGCGCTGGCTGGTCCGCTTCGCCAGGACGGCCGCACCGGACGTTGTGGGAACTCCGACCCCGGTCCGACGCCCAGGTGCTCGGAGCACTGCTATCCCGGGAACCCGATATCTGTATGTGACCAGCACTGATGTCGCCTGGCAGGCAGCGCGCTGGTACCTGGGCCGGATCCGCGCCCGCGACGCTCGGCGGTGCGCCGCAGCCCGGCCGCCCCCCGACTTCCAGGAGATCCGCTGGATCGAGACGCTGATCTCCCGCCAGGAGCAGGCCTGGGAGTGTTATTTCGAGGTTCATGGCATCGATGCGCACCGAATCGAGTACGAGGCGCTCGCTGGAAGACCCGGAGGAGACGGTGCGGGGAATTCTCGGCTGGCTGGAACTGCCCGGTTCACCCGCGCCAAAATGGAGCGAAAGGCTGCCCGCCGCGCGGCGTACCCGAAACGGTGGAATGGCTGCCCGGCTACCTGGCCGCAGCGGGACCGGCTGAGCGCGGCCATCGGCATTCGGCAGGAGCGCCGCTGAATGGCCGCCAGCCGGCTCCCCCGCACCCCAGACGCCACTGAACGTGCTCTTTTCTGTGCGGCCGTTCCGTGGCCACCTGCACCCGCTCATCCCGCTGGCCCGCGCGTTCCGGCGGGCGCGGGCACCAGGTCGCCGTGGCGACCGCGGAGGACATGGCCACGGTGGTGACCGGGGCGGGCTGACCTGGCTGCCCGCCGGGCACAACCCCCGCGACCTGTGGCAGGCTTTCCCCGGCGAGGACTCCGATTACGGCTACCTGCCGGTCAAGGCCAAGGTGGCCGACCTGCTGGAGCTTGCCGTCGAGCAGTTCCCGCCCGGATGTGGTCATCCGCGAGCCCACCGACCTGGCCGCGGCGGTCGCCGGCGAGGTCGCCGGGGCGGTCAACGTGATCTACGGGCTGGCGCACTTCATCCCGGCCAGTCGTGGCGCATCCTGCAGCCGACGAGACGATCGCCGAACTGCGCCGCGAATACGGCCTGCCCGAGGACCCGGACCTGGACAGCCTGTACCGGGACCTCTACATCGTGGTGCTGCCGCCGCTGTTCGAGAAGACCCGCCCCCTCCCGGTGCCCGCCATCCAGCGCCTCCGCTACGCCCCGTGGGACGGCGGTGACCGGGCCGCCAGGAATCCGCCGGCCAGCCTGCCCGCCGGTGACCCGGAACGCCCGACGGTGCTGGTCACGCTGGGCACCGTGTACAACACGAACTCCGACCTGTTCGCCCGCTTCCTCGAGGCGCTCGCCGACGAGCCCGTCCAGGTCATCTGCACCCTGGGCGACGGTGCCGACGAGGCGGTGACCCGCGGCGCCCCGGCCAACGTCCGGTTCGAGCAGTACCTGCCGCACTCGGCGATCTTGCCGCAGTGCCAGGCAATGCTCTGCCACGCCGGCTTCAACACCATGCTGGGCTGCCTGAGCGCCGGCGTGCCCCTGGTGTGCGTCCCGCTCGGCTCGGACCAGGAATACAACGCCCGCAGGATCGGCGTCGGCGGCCTGGGCCTGTGGCTGCGGGACGACGAGGCGTCGCCCGGGCGCATCCGCGAGGCGATGCGGCGTGTCCTGCAGGAACCGTCCTTCACCACGGCGGCCAGGGCGTTCGCCGAAGACATGGGCCGCCGGCCGGGTTTCCCCGCCACGATCCGCCGGATCAAGGACCTCGCCGTGGCCAGGCGGGCCAGGGACGGGCTGACCGCGGGAACCGGGGCCTGACACCGGCAACCGGCCCCCGGGATGAGCCCGGGGGCCGGTCCGCAGTGCGTCTCGCCGCTACAGCACGAGGTTCGGGTTGCTCCACTCGATGTCGTTGGAGAAGGCAAAGTTCGTGAACGAGATGCTGATACTTGGCTCCGTCGATTCGACGTGGTGCCACCAGCCCGCCGGGATGAACACAGTCTGACCTGGCCCGACGTCCAGATGGATCTGCTGGACGCCCTCGAACAGCGGGTACTGCCCGAGGTCGGGATTCAGTGGGTCCACCTGGCTGTAGACGGCGAGGTTGTTGTAGACGCGGTGGATTTCCAGGGACGGAATCAGGATGAGGTGCTTCCACCCATCGACCTGATTGAACAGCACGTTGACGCTGTCGTGGTGCAGCGGCGTGACGGTCCCGGCCGGGCCGAACCACAGGAAGGCGTGGGTCCGCTTGGGGTCGGGTGCCAGGTACCGCTCGTCCAGGGAGAAGTCGTCCCACAGCGGCAGCGCCGCCTCCGCCGCCAGCAGCTTGTTGTTGGCGACGAGATAGGTGTCGTTACTGCGGGACGCGGCCTTGACCTTGGCCACGTACTCGTCGAACGGCATGAGGAATCGGTGCTGGTTGGCGTTGATCTCGTAGTCCGGGTCGGACTCCCGCCCGGCCATGACCTCGACCTCGGTCGAGCCCAGCTTGCCGACCAGGTAGCCGGGCATCCCACAGGGACTGGGCCGGCCACTTGTCGCAGCTGTCGGTCATGAGCACCGGCGTGTTCTGGGAGTAGTACCGGTCCAGGAACTCCTTCTGGCTGACCCCGGCGCGGCGATCGATGTCGAACGGGACGTCGGACAACGCCCGCATCGTCTCGCGCATCGTGAGCACCGAGTTGACCTTCTGGAGCTGCTGAGCAAGCCACCGGCCTGCGTCGAGGGCGGGATCGTCGAAGAGCGACGCGGTGTAGCGGATCGCGTCCCCCTCCGGGAATCCCTGGTCCCGGAGCATTCCGAGCACCTCGGCGAGCGGCGCACCCTTCATGAGGGCCACCGCCGCCCATCGACGCCACTCGATGGGCAGGCGATTCCCGTTGGTCTGCTCGTCGGCCATGCTTCCTCCCACTTACTTCTTGCGCAGCGGCGATGCCGTGGACTTCCACGCTGCCTGCGCGCGCTTCCGCTGCTTGGCCGCGCCGCCCTTCTTGGTCCCTGGCGTCGCTCCACAGCCACCACAGCCACCACAGCCGCCGCACGACCCGCACGACCCACACGACCCGCACGATCCACAGGACCCACACGACGCACACGACGCACACGACGCACACGACGGCGTCGGAGTGGGGGTCGGCGTCGGAGTAGGCGTCGGCGTGGGAGTGGGGGTCGGCGTCGGAGTCGGCGTCGGAGTCGGCGTGGGGGTCGGCGTCGGAGTAGGCGTCGGAGTCGGCGTGGGGGTCGGCGTCGGCGTAGGCGTCGGGTGCGGAGTGGGATGCGGCGTGGGGTGCGGGGTCGGGTGAGGCGTGGGGTGCGGGGTCGGGTGAGGCGTGGGGTGCGGGGTCGGGTGAGGCGTGGGGTGCGGGGTCGGGTGAGGCGTCGGGTGCGGGGTGGGATGCGGCGTCGGGTGCGGGGTGGGATGCGGCGTCGGGTGCGGGGTGGGATGCGGCGTCGGGTGCGGGGTCGGGTGCGGCGTCGGGTGCGGGGTCGGGTGAGGCGTGGGGTGCGGGGTGGGATGCGGCGTGGGGTGCGGATGCGGGTGCGGATGCGGGTGCGGATGCGGGTGCGGATGGGGGTGAGGATGCGGGTGCGGGTGCGGGTGAGGCGCCTGCGTCGCAGCGCCTGCCGGGGACGCCAGTGCGTCGGCGAACGCGCTGGCGCCGGCCGATGCTCGAGCCCCGTGGCTACCAGCCCGCGGATGAGGCTCCGGCGGTTGATTTTCCCGGACAAGTAGCTTTGTACGAGTTCCTCATCGGACAAGATGCTCACCCCTGGTGATTGGCGGCGCACGGACATGCCAGAGCGCACTTCGACCTAGCTTGGCCGGAAATCACCATTGATCTCTCGAACGTGTCAACGGATAAGGTAATGCCACATGTGAGGATTCACCGGATCGTCGACTCCGCTGGTCAGCGGCTTGTGGCATTAGTTCTTTGACGGTCTTGATGATGCCGGGAATTACCCCGGTAACTCGGTGGCGTTCTTGATCCAGGTAAATGCCTGATGGCGATTGCTGTAGTCCTGAGTGAACCCGCTGATGGCCGCGCTGAGTTCCGCGCCAGGGCCAGAACCACCGCGCTGTATCCCCTGCTCGGCGAGGATCCCGAAGAAAATCTGCACCAGGGTCAGCCACGGGCACCCGGCAGGCGCGACGTGCACCGTGACCCGGCGGTTCTCCGGCCTCGGCCAGCCAGCGGCGCACCTCGGGATGCCTGGCCAGGCGATGTCCGTCCGCCACGACATGCAGTTCCACGCCCCGGTGGGCGGCGGCGGCCCCGGCGAGGAACCGCAGGAACTGCCGGTGCCCGGGCTGCCGGGCCTGGTGGGGGCCCCGGAACGGCCTGCTTGCAGCGCGGCGAGCAGGGTCGCGGCACCATGGCGCCGGTGGCCGCGGGTGCGCCATTCGGGCATCCGGCGGCGGCCCAGCGTGGCCCGGTGCGCCGTTCTGACCTGGAACACCTCCGCCACGCTGACCACGATGGCATTGTCCGGCGCGCCCAGATGGAGGCCCACGACATCGTGGATCCCCGGCTCCAGTTCCGGGACCGTGCCGAACCTGAACGTCTCGATGTGCCCCGGCCGGATGCCCCACCGCCGCCACACCCGGGCCACGCTGGCGAACGAGATGCCCAGCTCCTTGGCCAGCAGCCGCGCCGACCATTGTGTGGCGCCCAGCCGCGGCGGCGGCCTGCCGCCGCTGGCCAGCGACGCGACCACGACGTCGGCCTCATCGATCCGTGGCGGCCTGCCGGAGCGCGGCTCGTCCTCCAGCGCCTTGATGCCGCCCTGGGCGTACCGGTCCCGCCAGCCGATCACCGTCGGCCGCGATACCCCCAGCTCACGTGCGATCTGTGCGTTCGGCATCCCCTCGGCGGCCAGCAGCAACAGCCGGGCCCGTTTTGCCAGGCCAGAGGGCACGCTGGGCCGCCTGGCCAGGTCGGTCAGCCGCTCACGGTCGCCGTGGCGCAGCACCAGGGGCGGGGCCATGGACATCCGGCAATTGTCCCCGGCTCGCCACCGTCCAACAAGTTGTGACACGTCACTGTAAACCAACTTTTAAGCACATGCGCCCGTTTACCGGACACTTGGGCCCATTGCTTCCGGTGCCCTCCCGTCGTACGATCGCTGGGGTTCATGAGGGCGAGCGCCCGGCCGTCTGCATCACATGCCTGTCGCGTGTCATCCGGGGGCCGGACACACATGCATGCGGTTAGGGAAATAACTGTGCGCAGTGATCTCGAAACAGCGATGGGCGTCGTGCTCACCAGCCGTAGCGCCAGGGACATGATCCTGGAGGCTCCGGACACCTTCGCGGCGCACTTTGACCTGGTCCCGGCGGAGGCCGCCGCCCTGGCGGCCATGGCCGGCGACCTCACCACGCTCATGCCCGGCTTCGTGCACAAGCGCGAGCGGGCGCTGCGGCGGGCGTGCAGCGTCACTCTCAGGCTGCTGGGCGCGGAGGCAGCTCCCCTGGTCGAGGACTATTCGGACGCCTACGCTCCGGTGGATTCCACCCTCGATGAGATGCTCCGGTTCGCCGACTTCGTGGTCGGGGAGACCAGGGAGCTCGCCGACGAACTGGCTTACGGAGACATCATCGCCGACGTCGCCCGGTTCGAGCGGCTGCGGTTTCGGTCCTTCAACGCCGAGGGGCCGCTGTGGCCCAAGCAGGAACCTGAGCCCCTCGACCCGCGGCGGATCGACCCGGGCCGTCCCCTCTGGCTGCACCGCAGTGCCGCCGTGGAGACGTTCGGCTGGGATGTCCGAACGGTGCGCGGCCCCGACATCCTTCCGCGGCTCCGCCCCGACCGGGCCAGCCTGCTGTGCTTCCAGCAGGGCGAGGAGGGCGAGGGCGTGACCCTGCGCATCGACGACGAGGCCGCGCGCGCGGTCGAACTGATCGCCTTGCGGCCCGGCGAGGTTACCGCCGCGAAGATCGGCGAGCTGACCGGGACCGACCGGCCGCCGGAGATTCTTCTTGGCAAGCTGATCGCCCAGGGCGCGGTCAGCGGAACACCGCCATGGTGAGGGGAACAGGCCTATGACACTCGTCGGCGCCGGCTGACCGCCCCGAGCTTTCCGGGCTTTTCCACGGCGAGCAGCCCGTGGTGGACTGTTTCGAACTCATAGCCGACCGCTATTTCGGCGACAAGGGCTTCGGGCGCGCCTGGGAGCTGCGGCGCATCGCCGATGTTCCCAAGATCACCCACGGGTTGTGCGGCAATGCCGCCTCCGTCCACGGACCGGATACGGCCTACCTGGAGCAGATCCGGCGGCTGGCCGACGCGATCGATGCCATCGCCTACAGCGACCACCTAGCGCTCACCGGTGTCACCGGGCGCGCCCTCGGGCACCTGGCACCCAACCTGTTCGACGACGAGCTTCTCGCCGCGGCCTGCCGCAACATCACCACGATGGTGGACGTGACGGGCCGCCGGGTCCGGCTGGAGAACCTGGCGACGAAGACCATGATCACGGGTTCGGAGTACACGCCCGAGACCTTCTATCTGCGGCTCCTCGAAGAATCCGAGGATTGGGACTGCCTGCTGGACCTCACCAACATCTGGATCAACTCCCGGAACCGGGATGTGGATCCGGTGGAGTTCATCGATGCGATCCCGCCGGACCGGATCGGCTACATCCATCTCGCCGGTGGCATGCTCAGCCAGGGCGAATGGGTGGACAGCCACTCCAATGCCGTGCACGCCGAGGTCTTCGAGCTACTCGATTACCTGCTTGCCAGGGCGGCTCCGGACGCGATCATCATCGAGCGGGATACCAACTGGACCGGTGCCGAAGCGGAACTGCGCGACGATCTGAGCCGGGTGCGCCAGATCGTTGCCAAGCACCAGCCCCCGGACACCCTCCGGCATGCCCAGTTTGCGGGCGCGGGCGAGCCGCAGCCCACCGCCGCCGGAGCGAAAGGCGCCCGATGACCGTCACAGACTCAGCGCCGAACCAGAAGGAAGTCCCGCCGACCCCGGCCGGGATCATCGCGATGGTCCGGCAGATCGGCGCCGCCGCGGCGCCGCACGCGGTGCGGCACGACCGCGACGCCAGCTTCGTGACCGAGGGATACGAGGCGATCAGGGCACATGGCTATGGCGTCATCGCCGTGCCCAGGGAACTCGGCGGCGGGGGCCACGGCCTCGGCACGGTCTGCCGGGCTCAGTCGGTGCTCGCCCGTTACTGCACGAACACCTCGCTGGCGATCGCCATGCACCAGCACAACGTGCTCGCCCTGGCCTGGCGTTGGCGGCTCGGGGACGGTGCCGTCGAACAGACGCTGCGGCGGATCGCCCACGAGGGCCTCATCCTGTCTTCGAGCGGGTCGGCGGAATCCGGCGAACCCCGGGGTGACCGGCACCCCGGTGGAGGGCGGCCTGCTAGTGACGGGCGGCAAGCGCTTCTGCAGCGGCGTGCCCGGCGCCGACCTCGTCCTGACCATGGCCCGGGTGGACGATGGCACGAGCCAGCGGACGACCACCGTGCTGGTGCCTACCTCGGACCCCGGGACTGAGATCATCCCCGACTGGGATGCCATGGGCATGCGCGGATCGGGCAGCAACCCGGTGTCGTTCTCCGAGGTGTTCGTCCCGGAGGCCAACATCATCGATTTCGAGCCCATCCGCGGCCGGGCCGGCTTCGGCCGTTCCGGCACCCGGCGGCGAGTTCCGCCGGTCGAGGATGCCCCGGCTCCCGGCGCAGCTGACGGCCAGGCCAGCGGCCCGCCGGCCAGCCGCAGCACCGACGGTCACCGGCTGCCGGGACTGCAGATCGCGCTCGCCGTGATCGCGTCCGTCTACCTCGGGGCCGCGGCCGGGATGCGGGACCGTGCCCTGCGAATGATCGCAGCCCGCGGCACGGCCGACTCCGTCCAGGTGCGCCTCGCCGGCCTGATGACCTCCGAGTTCCGCTCCGCCGGGTGGGCGCTGGACCGGCTGATCGCCGACACCACGGATGAGTCGGTCGGAACCGAGAACCACTTTGTCACCACGATGCTGGCTAAGCGCCAGGTGATCCTCTCGTCGATCAGCGTCGTCGAACTGGCCATGGAACTGCTGGGCAGCCGGTCCTACATGCGGGCTCTTCCCTTCGAGCAGGCGCTCCGCGATGTGCGGGCGGGCATCACCCATCCGCTGTCACCGGAGAAGACACTGGAAGAAGTCGGCAGGTCCGCCCTGGAGTTCTTCGCCGGCCAGCAAGACCGATGACGACGCCGGCCCGGGGCCACGCGGAGCAGAGCTACCTCCTCTGCACGGTGCCCCGCAGCGGGAGCTGGCTCCTGGCCGACCTGCTTGAGCAGACCAACCTGGCGGGCCGCCCCGAGGAGTACTTCCGTCCCGACCACCGGATCCAGTGGTCCAAGGAATGGGGAATCCCGGTCAAGGGGCCCTATAGCCGTTACGTCGCCGCAGCGCTGGCAAACACCGTCACCGACAACGGCGTCTTCGGCGTCAAGACACACTGGTACCAGTTCGAATGGTTCACCAGTGAGCTGCGGGCGCTGCCCGGAGCGGGCCCGGCCGCCACCGACGAGGCGCTGATCGAGCAGTGGCTGCCGCGGCCGCACTATGTGCACCTGCGCCGTGAGGACACCGTTCGGCAGGCCATCTCCTACTACCTCGCCACCTACTCCGACATGTGGTTCCGCCTCGCCGAGGAGGATGAGGGCAGCGGCGCGCCCCGGTTCATCCGGCCCGTCCCCATGCCTGAGGAGCCCGACTGGGGGCATGTGCGGTTTCTGGAGAACTCGATCATCGCCCACGAGCGGCGCTGGGCCGAGTTCTTCGCCAGGTCCGGGGTCGTTCCCCTGGAGGTCCGGTACGAGGACATGGTCGCGGCGTACGAGAAGACCGTCCGGCGCGTGCTCGACTCCCTCGGCGTCACGCTGCCCCCCGATGCCATGCTGCCGCCGCCCCGGCTGAAGAAGCAGGCAGGCGAGGTGACCGAGCGGCTGGCCGAGGAATACCGCGCCCATCGCGACCACGTCGAGCCCCGCCCGCTGAACCTGCGCGACAAGCGGGTCGATGTGGTCCCGCGGACGGTGCAGAGCGCCGGTGCGGCCCGGCCGCCACAGCCATCCGCGCCCTGAGGGCTACGCCCCCGCGCCGTGCAGCCCGTACCAGCAGAAGATGATCGCCGGGTAGGTGGACCAGAAGGCCCACACGAAGCTGTTCAGCCCCATCTCCATGGCCGTCACCACATGAAAGACACCCGCGCAGGCGAGCAGCGCGACCGCTACGGGCAACGGAACCACCAGTGCCAGCGGCACGGCGCACTCCCCCAGCATCGTCGCCCAGCACAGCCCGAACGCCAGGCGGGGATGAGCCCGTAGCAGCAGGGCCCGGTTCCCGTTTCCCCACATGAGAGTGGCGGAGATAAGGGTGACCGCCTCGCCCGCCCGCCACGACCGCGTGCCGAGCTTGCTCACGCCCGCGACGAAATAGGACAGGCACGCCTGCGCCGCGATGAAGATCAGTGCATACTCCAGCGCCAGCCGGGTCCCGGTGCCCTGGCCGAGGGCGGCGGCCGTGAACGTGACCATCACCATGGTGCCCGACGCGTGAATACCGAGCACGGTGCGGAACCTGAGCAGGAGCGTGGTCACGGCGATGACGATGACCCCCGCCCGGGCCACCGCGAGGTTCCCGCCATCTGCGACGACGGCGAGCGCGGCCACCAGGCGGGCGCCGGTGACCGCCACGGCGGTGGCCGGTGGCGCGAGGAACGCGAATGGCAGCAGCCATCGTGCCCTGGTGAGCTGCGCCGTCCCGTCGAGCAGGCCACGCGGCCCGAGATCCGCCCGGCGGACCAGTGATTCCAGGGAGGAGATCGCCACGCCGACGGAGCCGATCCGCACCACAAGCGAGAGGGCGGTAACCGGCGACGCGAGCGCGGCGATGCCCATCACCTGCGGCCGCCACCGGGCGCCCGGACGCTATGCATTTCGGAGACAAACTCGATGGTCCCGGGCCCCGCGGGAGCGTATCGCCCGGTGATGGCCTGATCACCGATCGCCACGATCATGAACTGTGTCGCGTCCACGGCGGAGTGCGACTGCTCGGTGAGGTAGCGCAGCACGGTGAGATAGGGGACCGAAGTCATGGCCGTCAATGCGGTGGCGGTGCCCTGCCCGCCCGCCGCCTGCCGGTGCGCACGGCGGTCCCGCCTGGCGGTCGCGGTGATGACGCTCGCCAGGCTGAGGAACGCCCGCCGCGGGCCAAGCTCCGGATTCCAGGCGAAGTTGTACCAGCGCCGCCGCCCGGCCACCGTCACTTCCTGCCAGTGGGTCAGCGTCCCGTCGCGGAGCAGGTCGCGCCGCAGCAGGACCATGTCCTCGGTCCGGGGGCGGGCGAACAGCGCCCAGTCGGGGATGAGCCTGGCCGCATCGTGCTGTGTAAAGGCCAGTCGCCAGCGTGGCACGCTGCGCAGCACGGTGAGCAGGAACCAGGCAGCGAGCAGCGCACCCACGAGCCAGCTAGGCATCGGGCGTCCCGACCGTCCGGTCACCGGCGTGCCTTGGCCCGCCCCTCCGCAGCCGCCTGCGCCGCTGCGCTAGCAGTACCGAGAAGTGCTGGTAGATGCACACGCGCCGGCGGCGTGGGGCACCTCCCTGGCCGGCCCGGACCGGGGGCAGAACCTCTCGGGCTTCCGCCAGGAACGGCTGCCGGGGCGCGGGTGCCTCGTGCTGGTCGCGCGCGCCCGCCCACTTCGCCCGGGCCAGCGCCTCGGCGCGGGTGGGGGGCAGCGCCGGCCGCACACAGGTCGCCTCGATGGCGGCCGGCTGGCCGTCCTCGTGCCGCGCGCTGACGGTGAGCCCCAGGCTGTCCATTTCCGGCTGGATAGCGCCGATCTCGGCGAATAGCAACTCCTGATCGCCGCTCATCGACCCACTGGCGATCGGGAGCCCGCCGTAGCACAACTCCCACGTCACGATCCCCGGCGCGGCACGGCCCGGGGCGCTGCGAAGGAGCAACCGTGGCGTGCCGAAGGCAGCGCCTTCGTCCGCTACGACCGTCACCCGCCGCCGGGCAGACACGGGCGCTGTCTCCACGGCTACATTTCCCCGGTGGCACATTCGGCGCGGCTCGCGCGGCTGACGGGCCGGAAGGGCCGGAGCGACGCGGGCACTTGCGTCATTCTAGACCCGGCCGTTGCGCAGCGGTTAATGTTCAGCCGCCCGTCGCTTAGCGTACCTGTGGCCGGCATTCCAGCTACGTGGGGTAACGCTTCCGGCGAGAAATGTCACGGCCGTAATAGTGCAGCCGCTGGCGCATTGCCGGGCCCGGGTGAGGGATCCCCCGCCCAGGACCGGTTCATCTAGCATGGACCGGGTGAAAGCCCTTGTCCTGGCGGGTGGAGCAGGCACGCGGTTGCGCCCGATCACGTACACCTCGGCGAAGCAGCTCGTTCCGGTTGCCAACAAGCCGGTGCTCTTTTATGTCCTGGAAGACATCAGGGACGCGGGCATCACCGATGTGGGGGTCGTCGTCGGGGACACCGCGCCCGCGATCAAGGCAGCGGTCGGCACCGGCGCGCAGTTCGGGCTCGATATCACCTACATACAGCAGCAGGCCCCGCTCGGGCTCGCGCACGGCCTGCTCATCGCCCACGACTTCCTGGCCGATGAAGACTTCGTGATGTACCTGGGCGACAACTTCATCGTCGGCGGCATCAAGGATCTCGTCACGGATTTCGCCGAACACCGGCCGGACGCGCAGATAATGCTGACCCAGGTGGCCGATCCGCGCCAGCTCGGCGTCGCCGAACTGGACCGCTCAGGTCAGGTGATCAGGCTCGTCGAGAAACCGGCCCAGCCGAAAAGCAATTTCGCGCTGGTCGGCGTCTACATGTTCACCCCGGCGGCGCACGAGGCGGTCCGGCAGTTGCGGCCATCGGCGCGCGGCGAACTCGAAATAACCGAAGCGATCCAATGGCTCATCGACAATGGCCGCAAGGTGAAATCGACCATTATCACGGGGTACTGGAAAGACACCGGGAACGTCGCGGACATGCTGGAGGTCAACCGGCGGGTCCTGGAAACCCTGGAGCCCAGCCGGCTCGGCGAGGTCGACGAGTCCAGTGAGCTCATCGGCCGGGTGGCTGTCGAGGCGGGCGCGCGCGTCACCGGCTCGCGGATCGTCGGGCCGGCGGTCATCGGGGCACGGACCGTCGTGGCCGATTCCTACATCGGGCCGTTCAGTTCGGTGGCCGAGGACTGCACCATCCTCGACAGTGAGCTGCAGTATTCGATCGTGCTGCAGGGCTCGCTGATCCAGGGGGTCCGGCGGATCGAGGGCTCCCTGATCGGGCGGCAGGTGAAGGTGACACCCGCCACGGGAGTGCCGAAGGCGCACCGGCTGGTGCTGGCCGACCACAGTGAGGTACAGATCATCTCGTGAGGGCCCTGGTTACCGGCGGCGCCGGCTTCATCGGCTCCCAGTACGTCCGGATGCTGCTGGCGGGCGACTTCCCCGGCGCCGGGGAGCCGCAGGTCACGGTGCTGGACAAGCTGACCTACGCCGGCAATCTCGCGAACCTGGACCCGGTGTCTGGCCACCGCGGCCTCAGCTTCGTGCCCGGGGACATCGGCGACGCCGCCCTGCTGGCGTCGCTGCTCCCCGGCCATGACGTGGTCGTCAACTTCGCCGCGGAGACCCACGTCGACCGCTCGATCACCGGGGCGCGCGCCTTCGTGGAAACCAACGTGCTGGGGGTCCAGGTCCTGCTGGACGCCTGCCTGCGGGCGGGGGTGGCGCGGGTCATCCAGGTGTCCACCGACGAGGTGTACGGCAGCGTGAGCGAGGGCTCGTGGGCCGAAGGCGCAGGTCTCGAGCCGAACTCCCCCTATGCGGCATCGAAGGCCGGCGGCGACATGCTCGCCCGGGCGTACGCCAGGACGCACGGGCTCGATGTCCGCATCACCCGCTGCTGCAACAACTACGGCCCGTATCAGTTCCCGGAGAAGGTGATCCCGCTGTTCATCACCAACCTCCTGGACGGGCTGCGGGTGCCGCTCTACGGCGACGGCCGGAACGTGCGCCACTGGGTGCACGTGGCGGATCACTGCCGTGGCATCCAGCTCGTGCTGGAGCACGGGACCGCCGGCGGCGTCTACCACATCGGCGGCGACAGCGAGCTGTCGAACATTGAGCTCACCGAGGCCATCCTCGGCTGCTGCGGGGCAGGCTGGGACATGGTGCAGCACGTGCCGGACCGGAAGGGACACGACCGGCGCTACGCACTCGACGACTCGCTGCTGCGCGGCCTGGGGTATGCCCCCCGCGTCGGTTTCGGGCAGGGCCTGGCCGCGACCATGTGCTGGTACCGGGAGAACCGGCACTGGTGGGAGCCGCTGAAGCAGGCGCCGGCCCACCGCGACGGTACCGGGGCGGCCGGCCGCCAGGCCCCGGGCCCGGATGGGCACGGGCCGTGAGCCGGTGGCTGGTCACCGGGGCGGCGGGGATGCTCGGGCGGGACGTCTGCCTGGCCCTGCGCCGGCACGGTGAACCGGTGACGGCGCTGGGGCACCGCGAGCTTGACATCACCGACGCCGCCGCGGTGGCCGCCCGTCTCGGCGAGCATGGGCCGGACGTCGTGGTGAACTGTGCCGCCTGGACCGCGGTGGACGCGGCGGAGCAGCACGAGGCGCAGGCGCTGCGGGTCAACGGCACGGGTGCGGCGAACCTGGCGGCCGCGTGCGCGCGCCAGGGCGCCCGGCTGGTCCAGATCTCCACCGACTACGTGTTCGGCGGGGACCAGCCATGCGGTTACGCCGAGGAGGACGGCCCCGCGCCGCTGAACGCCTACGGGCGCACCAAGCTGGCCGGCGAGCGGGCCGCGCTCGGGCTGCCCGGCGCGGGCTATGTGGTGCGCACCGCGTGGCTGTACGGCGCGCACGGGCCGAACTTCGTCCGAACCATGATCGGGAAGGCACGGGCCGGCGCCCCCGTCCGGGTCGTGGCCGACCAGCGGGGGCAGCCGACCTGGAGCCTGGACGTGGCGGAGCAGATCGCCGCCCTGATCCGGGCCGGGGCACCCGCCGGCGTGTACCACGCCACCAGCACCGGCGCCACCACCTGGCACGGGCTGGCCCGCGAGGTCTTCCGGCTGGCCGGCGCCGACCCCGGCCTGGTCGAGCCGGTAGCCAGCGCCGCCTACCCGCGCCCGGCCGCCCGGCCCAGGTGCAGCGTGCTGCGGCACGACGGCTGGGCCAGGGCGGGCCTCGCGCCCATCGGGGCCTGGGACAGCGCGCTGGCCCTGGCCATGCCCGGCCTGCTGGCCGCCCCTTAGGGCGTGTCCCGCAGCGCCCGGGCCCGCGCCAGGCATGCGTCGTAGCCGGGCAGCAGCCCGGAGCGCAGCGCCTCGGCAAGCCCCGGCGCGGCGGCGTCCTTACCGGAAAGCACCACGTCCGTCCCGGCCGGCCAGCCGATCCCGAGATCCGGGTCCAGCGGGTGCACGCCACGCTCGGCGCCCGGGGCGTACCCGGTCGAGCAGAGGTAGACGACGGTGGCCTCGTCGCTCAGCGGCGTGAAGGCATGGCCGAGGCCCTCGGCGAGGAACACCGCCCGGCCGCCGGTGCCGGCGAGTTCCACCGACTCCCACCGCCGGAACGTCGGCGAGCCCACCCGCAGGTCCACCACGACGTCCAGGATCCGGCCCTGCACGCAGCAGACGAACTTGGCCTGCCCCGGCGGCACGTCCGCGAAGTGGATGCCGCGGATCACGCCGCGGCGTGACACCGAGCAGTTGACCTGGGCCACCTCCAGCCGGTACCCCAGGTCGCGGGCGAACTCCCGGCCCTGGAACAACTCGAAGAAGCGGCCCCGCTGATCGGGCCACACCCTGGGCGAAGACAGCCACGCGCCGCCGATGCTCAGCTCGTCCACATTTCCCCCAATCGCACCGCATGCGCCCGGTCACGGCAGCGAGGCCGCTCCCCTGGGGGAGCGGCCTCGCTTGCCGTTATGCCGGCCCGGCCGTTATGCCGCCGGGCAGGGGTTGGCGACGGTGTTGGCCCGGAAAACGTTGGACCGCTTGGTGATGGTGCCGTACGGCGCCGTCGGGTAGTCGACCACCCGCAGCGGGCCGAACTCGGCGTGGGCGTTGCCGCCGAACCTCTGCGTGGTACCCGGGATGTAGGGACCGCCAAACTGCCAGAAGCAGCCGCTGGAGTTCTGCCCGGTCGTGTAGAAGGGGTAGAACACCGAGTTCGGTGGCGGGTTCACGCAGCCCAGGCCCGGGTTCGGGTCCCTCGGGTTGGCGAAGTGCCGCTCACAGAACTGACCGTCATCCACCCGGAAGGCGGTGTCGTTGGACTCGTCCCGGGAGATGTCCGACTCGAACGCCATCTGGCCGAAGTTCTTCCCGCCGACCGTGGTCGGGCTGGTGAAGTCCTCCGAGGTCGGGTGCAGCAGCGCGTCCGCGGTCGGGTTGCTGATCGACCCCGGCCAGCTGTCGGTGTACGGGACTCCGTCGAAGTCACCGTCGATATCCAGGCACCCGTTGACCTGCACCGCCAGGGACGCGGACGCGGGCAGGCATTCGTCGTCGTCGCCCTTCGGGTCCGGCCCGAGGTCTCGGTCGTTGGTGTCCGGGCCCAGCGGCACCGCACAGGCCGCGATCGGGCTCTTGGTGTTGACCCGGCCGCACTCCTCGAAGTGCCCGATCTCCTCGGAGAACGCGACGTTGTAGGTGTGCGCGGCGTCCACGTTGCGGGTCAACGGTGAGGAGGTGCTGAACTCCGGGTGGAAGTCGTACGGGAGGATCGTGCACTTCTTCGCGTTCGGGGCGAACAGCACGTTGCCGAACCCGTTGGCCTTGCTGGCGGTCATCGAGCCGGTGGCACCGGTGGTGTGGTCGACGATCGTGACCTCAAGCCCGTTCGGGGTGTCGAACAGGTGCACCGTGATGTTGTCGCCGGAGTTCATCAGCAGGTTGGCCTTGTTGTTCGGCACGAAGTGCTGCGGCGCCCCGGGGTTCGCGGGCGCCGTCGCCTTGCCGTTCTTGGTGAGGAACGCGAAGTTCACCGGCTCCGGGCCCACGGTGTTCAGGCACGCGGTGTTGTCGAACTGGCCGGTGTTCTCGTTCTCCGAGAACGTGTCGATGTTCATCGCGGCGCACCACTGCGTGGCGGTGCAGCCGATGCCGGCCGGCCACGGCACCCAGCCCGGCGGGTAGAACTGCATCTCCTCGTAGGCCTGGCCCGGGCCGAGGCCGAAGTAGTGCGAGTTCGTCGGGTCCTGGCTCTCGTAGATGTTGGAGTTGCTGTCCGGCTTGCAGGGCACCGTCGCGTGGCCGGTGAGCGCCGTGCCGTCCGGGTTCGGCGAGCCCTGGCTGTCGCACATCACCATGCCGAGCCAGAAGGTCGGGTGCAGCTGGAAGCCATAGGTCCCGCCGCTGCCGTTGTTCCTGGGCAGCGTCGGCGGGTCCTTGGGCAGCGTCATCTGGTACGTGACGTTGTTCCCCGAGCCCGGCGTGTTCGAATAGAACAGCGTGGCGGGCTCGTCGTGGCCGATGTAGCCCTCGATGTGCGCGCCGGCCTTGATCGCCGCCTTGTAGCCGGCCAGTTCCTCCCACGTGGTGGCGGGCTCCGCGCAGGTGATGCCGTTGCTGCCGCACCAGTGCTGGGTCCCGGCGATCTTGGTGGTCGCGTTGCTCGGCGGGTAGAAGTGCTCCTTCGGCGCAGCCGAAGATGCGCCGAACTGAGTGGCTACCAGCGCCATTGGCACCGCGACGACCACGGCTGAAAGGGCAGCTTTCAGCGAACGTCTCATCCAAACTCCTCATCTTTGACGGAGCCCATCCCGACCGCCTCACCGTTATACGGCTCCCCCTAGGACACCGCAACCCCCCGCGCCGCACGCAGATCCGGATGACAAGATCGGAAAGATGACAGAGTCACCGCCGCCACCGGACCCGGCCGATCCGGAGCAGGCCACCGCGCCGGGTGCCCCGGCCGGGCCGGGCATGCCCTACCAGCCGGGCATACCTGGCATGCCGGGCGCACCTGGCGCGCCCGGCAGGTTCCGGCCGCGGCTGCGCCACACCGCCGATCCCTGGCAGCTGTGGATGCACCGGGCCGAGCAGATCGCCGTGGACCGCGCGGAGCACATGCCCGTGCCCGCATGGCTGCGCAAGACACCGGGCGAGCGGCGCTGGCCGGTGACGCTGACCGTGGTCGTGGCCATCACGCTGCAGGTGCTGCTCCCGCCGCACCTGACAGAGCCGCTGCCCCGTACGCTGCTGCCCGCCCTGGAGGGGGCGCTGGGGGTCGGGCTGACCATCGCCAACCCGGTCCGGATCGAGCGGGGCGGCAGGGCGATCCGGGTGGCGAGCATCGTGCTGATCCTGCTGATGACGATCGCGAACGCGGCCTCCGCGGTGCTGCTCGATCCGGCCGATCGTGGAAGGCAAGGCCGGCCACCACGCCACGCCGCTGCTGGCCAGCGGGGCCTCGATCTGGGCGACCAACGTCATCGCGTTCGCGCTGTGGTACTGGGAGTTCGACCGGGGCGGCCCGGTGAACCGCGCGCTCGGCACCACGCAGCTCCCGGACCTGATGTTCCCGCAGATGGCAGCGCCCGAACTGGCGCCGCCAGACTGGGAGCCCAGTTCGTGGACTACCTCTACCTGTCGTTCACGAACGCGACCGCGTTCAGCCCGACCGACGTGATGCCGCTCGCCCGGTGGGCCAAGCTCACCATGCCGGTCCAGTCGGCGGTCTCGCTCGCCGTCGGCGCGCTGGTGATCGCCCGCGCGGTCAACATCCTTCCCTCCTGACGGTCAACATCTTTTCTTGATTACTGGCTGGCGCCGCGGGGGCCATAACCTTGCTCGGGTCGGCACCTGGCAGGTAGCTGGGGCCGCCAGCCCCCGCAGCGGATCCCCTGCGACCAGACGAGTGAGGCACGTGACACACGCTCAGCCCACCGGGCCCGGGAACCGGCCCGGGTTCCGGGTCATCACCTTTGCCGCGGTCTTCATCGTGGCCGCGGCCGGGGTCGGCGTCCTCGGCGCCTACCTGCTGACCGGGAAGTCCGCCAGGTCGGGGCCGCCCGCCCCGGTGGCCGCCACCGGGAAGTGCGCCCCGAACGCGATCCTGGTCAACCCGTGCCGCCCCTGGCTCGGGGCGGCCGCCAGCGGCAACCCGGGCGCGCCGGCGTCGAAGGTTGCCCAGTTCGACTACCTCGAACGGCTGGTCGGCCAGCGGCTGGACATCTTCCGCGACTACCACAGCGCGCCCGGCAGCAACGCCCTCGGTGACCTGCCGCTCAACAGCGACGAGCTCCAGCTCGCCCGCCAGCCGGGGACCTATGTCGATGTCAACTGGAAGCCGGCCCGACCTTCGCCCAGGCCGGCGGTGGTGACCCCGCGGTCAACCGGGAAATCGACCAGGTGGCGGCGAGCATCAAGTCGATCGCCCCGCACAAGATCTTCATGAGTATCTGGTGGGAGCCGCAGAACGACGTCACCAGCGACCCCGGCGGCAACTGCTACCTGAGCCCGAACGCCACCGGCGGCACGCCGGCCCAGTACATCGCCATGTGGCGGAACGTGGAGAGCCGGTTCCGTGCGGCGGGCGTGACCAACGTGGTCTGGGCCATGGACTACCAGGCCCCGGCGAACGGCCAGTACGACTGCCTGGTACCGCTGCTGTGGCCGGGCAACAGCCTGGTCGACTGGGTCATCTACGACACCTACAGCCGCAATGGCCATGCGACCTGGGCCAACACGGTCGGCCGCTTCTACCATGTGCTCTCCAGCGACAGCAGCCCCCGCGTCGACTTCGACGCCAAGCCCTGGGGCCTGGGTGAGTTCAGCACCTGCTCGAATGCCAACACTTCGGCGGCCAACGACTTCTACCTGCAGGCGAAGAGCGCGTTCCAGGCCGACACCTACCCCCGGCTCAAGATGTACCTGGCCTACGCCGACAGCGGCGGCCCCAAGGCCGGGCCGGGCTGCCTGAGCAACTACAACAACTACGGCCAGCAGGACAGCGTCAAGCAGGCCAACTTCAACCAGTTCGCGCACGCCGTGCTGAGCCACGGCTGACGGCGCGCCCCCGGAGATTTACTCCCGGACCTGGTTCGCCAGAATCCTGAGCACGTCACCCACGGACGGCACCTCACCGTGGCGGCGGCGGATCAGGTCGGCGACGAGGCCGGTCCAGCCGGTCTGGTGCGACGCGCCGAGGCCCGCGCCGTTGTCGCCGTGGAAGTACTCGCTGAAGACGAGGTTGTCCTGCCAGCGCCGGGTCGTCGCTGCAGCCGGTCGACGCCCCCGAAGCAGGGCCGGCGCCCGTCCGGGCCGGGCGGAAGAGCGAGATCAGCCGGTCGGACAGGTCGGTCGGCGACGGCGTCCAGCGTCGTGCTGGCGCCCGGAACCGGTCGGGTACTCGACCGTCAGCTCGTCGCCGAAGAACCGGTGGTAGCGCTCCAGCGCACTGATCACCAGGTAGTTGAGCGGCAACCAGACCGGCCCGCGCCAGTTGGAGTTCCCGCCGAACATGGCGGTGGTGGACTCGGCGGGCTCGTAGTCGATGCTCGCCTGGTAGCCCTCCGACGTCGATGGCGTACGGGTGGTCGCGGTGGTAGGCCGACAGCGCCCGCAGCCCGTGCGGGGACAGGAACTCGGCCTCGTCGAACAGCCTGGCGAGCAGCCGCTCGAGCCGGTCGATGCCGACCACGGCAGCAGCAGCCGCTGGTGGCCGGGCTCGCCACGCAGCACGCCGGCCTGCCGGAGCTTGTCCCGGTCGCCAGGCCCTGCGCGGTCGCAGCAAGCCGGCGAACCGCTTGCCGACGTCAGCGCCCGGTCGAGCGTCTCCTCGTCGACGACCGCCACGGCCAGCGCCGGGATCATGGCCGACCATCGACCGGACCCGCACCGGCATCTGGGTCGCCGTCCGGGGTGAGCGAGCCGGTCGTAGTACAGCCCGTCGGTCTCGTCCCACAGGCCCTGGCCGTCCATGCGCCTCGCTGATCGCGGCGAAGTGCTCGAGGAACTTCATCACCAGGTCGCTGCGCGGGCCGTTGGCCGCTGCGGTGCAGCACGGCGGCGATGCGCCGCCATGGCCAGCGCGTAGAACGCCATCCAGCCGGTCGCGTCCGACTGCTCGAGGACGCCGCCGACCGGCAGGTGCGACCGGTCGATCGGGCCGATGTTGTCCAGCCCGAGGAAGCCGCCCTCGAACAGGTTGTTGCCCTCGGCGTCCTCCCGGTTCACCCACCAGGTGAAGTTGACCAGCAGCTTGTCGAAGATCCGGCTCAGGAAGTCCAGGTCGCGGCCGCCGTCGATGGCGAACACCTCCAGCGCGGCCCAGGCCTGCACCGGCGGGTTGACGTCGCCGAAGTCCCATTCGTAGGCGGGCAGGGCCCCGTTGGGGTGCTGGAACCATTCCCGGCAGAGCAGGATCAGCTGGTACTTGGCGAACGCCGGGATCGACGTGCGCCAGCGCCACGCAGTGGAACGGCCAGATCCCAGGCGGCGAACCAGGGGTACTCCCACTTGTCCGGCATCGACATGATGTCGAACGCGTCGAAGTTGCGCCAGCGCGCTGTTGCGCCCGCTCGCGGCGGCCGGCGGCGGGGCTGGCTGGGCCGGGTCGCCGTCGAGCCAGCGGGTCACGTCGTAGTGGTAGAGCTGCTTGCTCCACAGCATGCCGGCGAAGCGCCTGCCGCATGACCGCGCCTCGTCGGCGCTGGCCCGCTGCGGGGTCAGCTCGGCGTAGAACTCGTCGGCCTCGGCCCGGCGGGCGGCGACGACGCGGTCGAAGTCCGCGCCGAGGGCCGCGGCCGATCCGGTGCCGCGCTGGCGCCGCGCGGCGCGGCGCGCAGCCGCAGCCGGAGCTCGCGGTGCCGCCCGGCGGCACGCGTCAGCTGGTACCAGGCGGCGCACTTGGTGCCCGGCCGGTCCGGGTTCACCGTGGCCGCGCCGTGGACCACGTGGTCGTTGATGCCGTCCTTCGGGTACGGCGTGTCCGAGCGGCACGCCGAACAGCGCGGCTGCCGTTGGTCTCGTTGTCACAGAACAGCAGCTCGGGCGCGGTGCCGTCCGGCGCCGGCGCCCGCGAGCAGTTCCAGGGTGCCGAGGAACGGGTGGTCGATCTGCGGCCGACGCTCCGGCCCGGCCGCCTCGATGACCGGCTTGGGCGCATCGTCGAGTCCCACGACCACGTGTTGCGGAACCAGGCGGTGGGCAGCACGTGCAGCGTGTCTGTCGTCCGGACCGGCGTTGGTCACGGTGATGGCCATCAGCATGTCACCCGGATCGGCCTTGGCGTAATGACACCTCGGTGATCCAGTAGCGGTCCTCGTCGAAGACGCCGGTGTCGAGCAGCTCGTACTCCGGGCTCGAGCCTGCCGCGCCTGCCGTTCTCCGCGATCAGGTCCTGGTACGGGAACGCTGCCTGCGGGTAGTGGTAGCGCCAGCGGTTCCAGGCGTGGCTGGGCAGCGCGTCCAGGTACCACCAGTACTCCTTGACGTCCTCCCCGTGGTTGCCCTCGCGCGCCGGTCAGCCCGAAGGCGCGCTCCTTGAGGATCGGGTCCCGGCCGTTCCACAGCGCCAGCCCCAGGCACAGCCGCTGCTCGACGTCGCAGAAGCCGGCCAGGCCGTCCTCGCCCCACCGGTAGGCGCGCGACCGGGCGTGGTCGTGCGGCAGGTAGGTCCAGGCCTCGCCGTCCGCGCTGTAGTCCTCGCGGACGGTCCCCCACTGCCGCTCGCTGAGATACGGCCCCCACTGGTACCAGGGCCCGGCCTGGCGCAGCCCGTCCTCCAGCCGCCCGAACCCGGCGATCCGCTCGCTCTCCGCCGCCACGCCCAGCCTCCCATCGCGCCCCCGGGCCGGCGGGAGCCCGCCCAGCTGCCATTATGGGTGCCGCCCTGACGGGCCCGGCTCCCCCCCGCCGGGTGACCGCGGCACGACGAGGCCCGACTCGTACGCGGCGACGACCGCCTGGGTCCGGTCGCGCAGGCCGAGCTTGGCCAGCACCCGGCTGACGTGCGTCTTGACCGTCTCCTCGGTGACGACCAGCCGGGCCGCGATCTCCGGGTTGGACAGGCCCTCGGCGACCAGCCGCAGCACCTGGGTCTCGCGCGGGGTCAGCGTCGGCGAGCGCCGGCCGCACGGGGGCGGCGGCGGTGCGGTCGCAGCCGCGCGAACTCGCTGATCAGCCGGCGGGTGACGGTCGGGCGCGAGCAGCGCCTCGCCAGCCGCGACGACGCGGACCGCGTCGAACAGGCGCTCGGCGGTGACGTCCTTGAGCAGGAACCCGCTGGCCCCCGCGCGCAGCGCGTCGTAGACGTACTCGTCCAGGTCGAAGGTCGTCAGGATGAGGACGCGCGGCGCGTCGCCCGTCCGGGCCGGCCAGCTGCCTGGTTGCCTCGATGCCGTCCATGCCCGGCATCCGGACGTCCATCAGCACCACGTCGGGGCGCAGCTCGCGGCAGATCCGACCGCCTCGGCGCCGTCGGCAGGCCGTCCCGACGACGGTGAAGTCCGGCTGGGTGTCGAGCAGCCCGCGAACCCGGCGCGCACCACCTGATGGTCGTCGGCCACGACGATCCGGACCGGCGCGCTGGTCCGCGCTCACGCCGGCGAGCTCCTCCGCCCTGGCGGGCAGCGTGGCCTCGACCAGGAAGCCGCCGCCGGGCGCCGCGGCCGGTGCGCAGCTCGCCGCCGACGGCCGCGGCGCGCTCGCGCATCCCGACCAGCCCGTGGCCGCCGGCCGGCGCGTGCGCCGGCGGCGGCCCGGGACCGTTGTCGCGGACCCGCAGCAGCCAGGCGCTCGCCGGTCGTACCGCAGCTCGACATCGACCGCGGCGCCCGGCGCGTGCCGCCGCGCATTGGTCAGCGCCTCCTGCACGATCCGGTACGCGGCCAGTTCCACGCCGGGATCGAGCGCCGGGCAGCCAGCCGCTGACGATGAGCCGCGCGCCCGACCCGGAGGCGTCCCGTGGCCGCATCGAGCAGTTCGTCGAGCTGCGGCCAGGCCGGGCTGCGGCTGCCGCCCGGCGCCGTCGGTCGCCCCGGGCGTCCTCGCGGAGCACGCCGAGCAGCCGGCGCATCTCGGTAAGCGCGGAGCGGGCGGTGTCACCGATCGCGAGACAGCCGCTGCGCGCCGGCCGGCGGCATGCCCGGCGTGGTCAGCCGCGCCGTCTCCGCCTGCACGGCGATCATGGAGATGTGGTGGGCCACGACGTCGTGCAGCTCACGGGAGATGCGGGCCCGCTCTCCGCGGGCGGTGTGCTCCAGCAGGTCGCCGGCGATGACCTGCCGGGCGGCGCTGTGCGCGACGGCCTCGCTGCGCGCCCGCCGGGCGATCCCGGCCCAGGCGGCCACGGGGGCGAGCGCGACCAGCAGGAGGAGGAAGTGCTCCGCCACGCCCTCAAGCGGATGCGCGAGCGCCACCACCAGGTAGGGCATCGCCGCCGCGGCGGCCAGCGCCGCCGGGCCGCGCGACCGGCCGGTACAGCGCGGCGAGCTGGGCCGCCAGGCCCGCGACGGTCAGCACGTGGAAGGCCGCGAGCGAGACCACGGCCGCGGCGGTGACCGCCGGAGCGGCCAGGCCGGCCGGGTCCAGAGCAGGCCAGGGGCACCGTGGTGGCCAGCGCGGCCAGCACCAGGGCAAGCGTCGTCGGGCCCGCGGGGACGGTCGTTGCCCCCGGCCCGGCTCAGCGTCCCGGCCACCGCCAGTACCCCGAGCAGCGCCGCCGGCGATGGCAGGCGCCAGCGGGGCCGCGGCGATCCGCTGCCCTCGGCCGGCCGAACCAGCCGCGCCAGCTCACCCACTGCGTCCACCTCGCTTATTGTCGCCGCTGGCGGGGGCGGTGGCGTCCCCCTCCCCGCCAATGCGCCATCCCTCCTGTGGGGGATGCGGCGTCCCCTTCTCCCCCGGGCCAGCGGCGCAGAAGACGGCTCCCGGGCGTGACGACCGGGACCGCCGGCGCTTCCCTAGCCTTCCCGGTATGGAAGCAACTATCGAAGTCAGCGGCCTGCGCAAGAGGTTCGGCCAGACCGTGGCCCTGGACGGCTGTCGTTCACCGTAGCCCCGGGCCAGGTCACCGGCTTCGTCGGCCCGAACGGCGCGGGCAAGTCCACCACGATGCGGGTGATCATCGGCCTGGACGCGGCCGACGCGGGCAGCGCGCTGATCGGCGGCCAGCCGTACCGGAGCCTGCGCGCACCCGCTGCACCATGTCGGCGCGCTGCTCGACGCCGGCGCGCTGCAGCCGGGCCGGCGCGCCCGCAACCACCTGCTGTGGCTGGCCCACTCGCAGGGCCTGGGCGCCCGGCGGGTGGACGAGGTGATCGACGCCGGCCGGGCTCCGCGGCCGCGCGGCAAGGCCGGCGGCTACTCGCTCGGCATGCGGCAGCGGCTCGGGATCGCGGCGGCGATGCTCGGCGATCCGCGCGGTGCTGATGTTCGACGAGCCGTTCAACGGCCTCGACCCGGAGGGCATCGCGTGGATGCGCGGGTTCCTGCGCTCGCTGGCCGCGGAGGGCCGGGCCGTCCTGGTGTCCAGCCACCTGATGAGCGAGCTGCAGGACAACGCCGACCATCTGGTGGTGATCGGCCGCGGCCGGCTGGTCGCCGACACCAGCGTGGCCGAGCTGCTCGCGGCGGCGTCCCGGGACCGGGTCACGGTCCGCACCACCGCGCGGGCCGAGGCGATGGCCGTGCTGACCGGCGAGGGAGCCACGGTCGCCGTCACCGGGGCCGACATCGTCACCGTCTCCGGCCTGGCTGCTCAGCGCATCGCGGAACTGCTGGGCCGCCACGGGGTCCCGTTCTCCGAACTTGCCGCGCACCGCGCGTCGCTGGAGGAGGCCTACATGGAACTCACCGCCGACGCCGTCGAATTCCGCGCCATGCCCGCCGTACGGGAGGCGTGATGGCCGCCACGATCACCCCGTACCGGTCCGGCCAGCAGGCCGGGCACGACGGCTTCGCGCAGTTGCTGCGGGCCGAGTGGACCAAGTTCCGCACCATGCGGGGCTGGGTCATCGTCTTGCTCGCCGCGGCCGCCGCCACCGCGCTGGCCCCGATCGCCCTGGCGGGCAGCGCGAAAAGCGAACGACCCAATGACCTGCGCGCACGGCCAATGCCAGGTGGAGGCCAGCACCGTCGCGACCGGGCCCGGCGGCGAGGCGGTTACCGACAGCTTCTACTTCGTCCACCAGCCCCTGGCCGGGAACGGCAGCCTGACCGTGCGGATCACGTCGCTGCGGGGCAGCGGGCCGCCGCTGCGCAAGCACCACCAGTTCCCGCAGGCCCCGCGCACCCAGCCCTGGGCCAAGGCCGGGATCCTCGTCAAGGCGGGCGGGCCGGGCTCGGCGTATGCGGCGATCATGGTCACCCCCGGCCACGGCGTGCGGATGCAGTACGACTTCACCCACGACATCGCCGGCCCGGCGGGCCAGGTGTCGGCCGCGTCGCCGCGGTGGCTGCGGCTGACCCGCGCGGGTGACACGCTCACCGGGTACTCCTCGGCCGACGGCAGGCACTGGACCAGTGTCGGCGCCACGGACCTGCCCGGGCTGCCGGCCACGGTGCGGGCCGGGCTCTTTGTCGCCTCGCCCGACTACTCCGTGGATACGCAGAGCTTCGGCGGCGGCGACCACGGGGCCAGCAGCCCCACGGAGGCCACCGCGGTGTTCGGCAGCGTCATCCGGCAGGGCAACTGGCCCGCCGGTGCCTGGACCGGCGGCCATGTCGGCCCCGTCGAGGGGCTCCCGGCAAAGGTCCGCGGCCAGTGCGACCCGTCGGCCTGCGGGGACACGCCGCAGCAGCCGGGCCGGTTCACCCAGTCCGGCGGCACGTTCACCGTGGCCGGCTCGGGCGACATAGCCCCGTTCGTGCCGATCGTGGACCCGCTCCAGGTGTCGCTCTACGGCACGCTGTTCGGCGCGATCGCCATCATCGCCCTGGGGGCGGTGTACATCACCGGCGAATACCGGCGCGGCATGATCCGCACCACCCTGGCCGCGAGCCCACGGCGGGGGCGGGTACTCGCCGCCAAGGCCATCGTGATCGGCTCGGTGACGTTCGTGGCGGGCCTGGCCGGTGCCGCCGTCGCCTTCGTGTTCGCGGAGCGGAAGCTGACCGCCGTGGGCTGGACGCCGCCGGTGTGGCACGACTGGGCGCTCGCCAGCCAGGTCGGGGTGCGGGTGGTGCTCGGCACCGCCGCCCTGCTGGCGGTGACCGCGCTGCTCGCCCTGGCCGCCGGCGGGATCCTGCGGCGCAGCGCCGGGGCGATCACCGCCGTCATCGGGCTGGTCATCGTCCCGCTGGTGCTGGCCGTCATCCTGCCGACGGCCCCGGCGGTGTGGCTGCTGCGGTATACCCCCGCGGCCGCGTTCAGCCTGCAGACATCCACCCTGCAGTACTCCCAGGTGAACACGGCCTGCATCCCCTACCACGGCTGCTACCCACTGGCCCCGTGGACCGGCTTCGCGGTGATGTGCGCGTGGGCGGTGCTCGCCCTGGGCCTGGCCGGCTACCTGCTGCACCGGAGGGACGCGTGAGGCACGCACTGCACGCGGAATGGACCAAGCTGCGCACGGCGCCGGGCACTGCCGCGCTGCTGGCCGCGTCCATCGTGCTGACCGCGGGGGCCAGCGCGCTGGCCGCCGCGATCGTGAAGTGCCCGGGCTCGTGCACCGCGGACACCACCAAGCTCAGCCTCACCGGCGTCATGCTCGGCCAGGCGACCGTCGCCACGCTGGCGGTACTGGCGATGAGCAGCGAGTACGGCACGGGCATGATCCGGGTCACGCTGGCGGCGATGCCACGCCGGCCCGTCCTGCTGGCCGCCAAGGCGGCCGTGCTCACCGGCGTCGTCCTGGCGGCGGGCACGATCGCGGTGGCCGCCTCGCTGCTTGCGGGCCGGCTGCTGGAGCCGGGCAACGGGTTCACCACCGGCAACGGCTTCGCCCCGCTGTCGCTGGCGCACGGCCCGACGCTGCGCGCGGCCGCGGGCTCGGTGCTCTACCTGGCCCTGATAGCCCTGCTCAGCCTCGGTGCCGCAACCGCCCTGCGGGACAGCGCGGCGGCCATCACGGTCGTGCTCGGCCTGCTCTACATCTTCCCGATCCTCGGTGACGTGGCCCTGAACCCGGTGTGGCAGCAGCGGATCGAGCGCTGGGCGCCGATGAACGCTGGCCTGGCCATCCAGGCCACCAGGAACCTCGGCACGCTGCCCATCGGGCCGTGGCCCGGGCTGGGGGTGCTCGCGGCCTGGGCCGCGGCGGCGCTGCTGGCCGGCGGCCTGCTCCTGCGGTTGCGCGACGCCTGACCCGCGGGCGGAGCCGGTCCCTGGCACAGTGGGACCGGCCGGGATGGCGCAGTCACCCGTGACGCCGTGGCCCGGGACCCACGGCCACCCGGATGCCGCGGCCGCGTTGAGGCTCCCCGGGCAGCCGAGCAGAATGGCAGGTATGCCCAAGGCGGCGCCGTTGCCCGGCCGACGCTCCAGCACGGCACTCCTGGCCCTGTTGCTGGTCATGATCATCGGCTGTAGCTCCGCTCCGGCGCCGCACAAGCCCCCGGCACCGGGCCTCGCGTGCTCCACGAAGACCGCCGCGGGGCGGCTCATGGCGGTGCCGCCGCCCCGGTCGCTGTCGCTGGCCGGTCATCCGTTCGCGGCACGAGCGCTGCCGGGCGGCCGGTGGGCGGTGGTGTCCATGACCGTGGCCGGCTTTCCCGGCGACCGCGGGGAACTGGCGGTGCTGGCGCTCCGCGGTGATGCCGCCAGCCTGGTCCGCATGGTCCCGCTGCCGCCGACCGCCGGTGGCGCCACCGGCCTGGCGCTCACCCCCGACGGGCGCTGGCTGCTCGTCGCGGCCCAGGCTGCCACGGCGGTGCTCAGCGTAGCCAAACTAGAACACGGCGGCGCGGATCCGGTCGCCGGGATCCTTTCCGACGCCGGGGTGGGCCAGACCGAGGTCGCGGTGTCCGGCGACGGCCGGTACGCGTTCGTCACCGACGAGACCTCCGGCGGGCTGAGCGTGTTCGACCTGGCCCTCGCCCGCCAGAAGGGCTACACCGCCCGCGGGGTGGCCGTCGGTATCGTGCCGCTGGCCCGGGGGCCCGTCGGCGTGGCCGTCGCCCCCGGCGGGACCCGGCTGTACGTCACCACCCTGGGCGGCTACGGGGACCTCGGCCAGCTGTGGGTGGTCGGCGCCCGGCAGGCTGAGGACGGCGCCGGACGGGCCGCCGTGCTCGGGCACGAAGCGGCCGGGTGCCAGCCGGTACGGGTCGCCGTGTCCCCGGGCGGCGGCACGGTCTGGGTCACCGCGTTGCAGTCCAACGCGCTGCTGGGTTACTCTGCCGCGGCGCTGGACCGCGGGTCGCCGGCCGGGAGCGGACGCCGCCCGGCCGCGCTGCGGGCGGTGGTGCCCGTGGGCTCCGAGCCGGTCGGCCTGCTGTTGCTGGACGGTGGCCGCACCGCGCTGGTGGGCGACTCCAACCGCGGCCTGGTGCCGGGCACCGGCGGCGGCGCCGTGCAGCGGGTCAGCGTGGTGTCCACCGCCGCCGCGCTGGCCGGCCTGCCCGCCGTGACCGGATCGCTGCCCGCCGGGCAGTTCCCGCGCGACATCGGCTACGACGCCGCTACCGGCGAGGTGCTCATCCCGGACTATATTTCCGAGAATGTCGAAATCACCCGCGCTCCCACGGCGCCCTGAGCCCGGCCGGGCCCGCGCCGTGCCGCGGCCATGTCACATATCCGCGGGCCGGGTCGTCCCGGGGATATGAGAATCGCGATAGCCGGCGGGACCGGAACGCTGGGCAGCCTGGTCGCCGCGGAACTGGCCCGGCGCGGCCATGAGGCCCGGGTGCTCAGCCGCGGCGCCCCCGAGTACCGCGTGGACCTGGCCACGGGCAGCGGCCTGGACAGCGCGCTGGCAGGCTGTGACGTGGTGGTCGACGCGAGCAACAACTCCTCCAGGCACGCGGCGGACGTGCTGGTCGCCGGGACGCGGCGGCTGCTGGACGCCGAGCGGGCCGCGGGCGTGCGCCATCATGTCTGTGTCTCCATCGTTGGCTGTGAAAAGGCCCCGGTGGGCTACTACCGGGTAAAGGCCGAGCAGGAACGGGTGGCCGCCCAGGGGCCGGTGCCGTGCAGTGTGGTCCGGGCCACGCAGTTCCACGAGCTTGTGCTGGCCGCGCTCACCGCCGGCGGCCGCTGGGGCGTGCTGCCCGTGCCCCGGGCCCGGCTCCAGCCCATCGCGTGCGCGGAGGTGGCCGGCGTGGTGGCCGGCGTCGCCGAGGGCGCACCGCGGCCGGGACGGATCCAGGTCGCCGGGCCGGAGGTCACCGACGCCAGAGACCTGGCGCGCACCTGGCGGTCGGTGACCGGGCGGCGGACCGTGCTGGTCCCGGTCGCACTGCCGGGCAGGCTCGGCCGGGCGCTGCGCACCGGGGCGCTCACCGATGAGCGGCCCGACGTGCGCGGTTCGGTCACGTTCGCGGCCTGGCTGGCGGCGCAGCGGTGACCGGGCCCGGCGCCCCGGACGGGCTGACCCGTGCGTTCGAGGCACAGCGGCCGCGGCTGCTGCGGGTTACCTACGCGAGCCTCGGCTCGGTGTCCGAGGCGGAGGACTGTGTCCAGGAAGCGTGGCTGGGGCTGCGCCTGGACGTGATGCGGAACCCGGACAAGCTGGCCGTCCCCGAACCGGGCTGATCCCGGCGCCAGTGCGCGGGCTGCGCGCTGCCCTGTTAGCCCGGGGGCGACCCCCTGGAACCCCCGCTGGCCTCAGGCCCCGTTCCTCCGTCACGGGGCCTTGGCCATGACCAGCTCGGCACCGCGCTCGGTCCAGAAGCAGAGCAGGCCGGTGATGCCCGCGGCCGCCGGGATCGGGTCCGGGTAGCTCCACACGAGGTCCTCGTGGACCTGGCCGCCGGCGTCGACCGACCAGTACGTGGCCTCGCCCTTGAAAGGGCAGGTGCTCGTGGTGCTGGTGGGACGCAGCAGGTCGGTGCGCACGTCCTGCGCGGGCAGGTAGTAGCGGTCCGGCAGGCCGGTCTCGGCGAGCACGACGGCCCGGTCGGAGGCGGCCAGCTTCTGGCCGCCGAGGAAGACCTCGACGTGCCGGTCGGTGGGGGTGATCGTGATCTGATGCCCTGAAGCCATGCCGGTGGCAACCGCGCCGCGGCCGGGTTGATTCCGCTCAGGCGACAACCCGGACGGCGGAGGAGCCATCCGGCCGGTGCCGCACCTCCAGCCGTTCCGGCACGCGTTCCTTCAGCTCCGCCACGTGGCTGACGATGCCGATCACCCGGCCCCGGTCCCGCAGGTCGTCGATGACGCCCATCACCTGGTCCAGGGTGCCGGAGTCAAGCGAGCCGAAACCCTCGTCGATGAACAGGGTGTCCAGGTCCACTCCCCCCGCCTCGGCCCGGACGGTGTCCGCCAGGCCCAGGGCCAGTGCCAGGGAGGTGTAGAACGTCTCCCCGCCGGACAGCGACGCCGGGCTGCGCTCCTCGCCGGTGTGCCGGTCGATCACCGCGAGGGTCAGCCCGGAACGGTCGCGCCTGGTCCTGCCCTCGTCGGTGCGCCGCAGCTCATACCGTCCCGACGACATCGCCGACAGCCGCACGTTGGCCGCGGCGACCACCTGGCCGAACCAGTGCCGCAGCACGTAGGTGGTCAGCGCGACCCGCCGCTGGCCGTCGGTCCCGTTGGCCAGCCCGGCCAGGTGGATGACCGCCTCCGTCTCCTCCGCCACCCGGTCGTAGCCATCCTCGGCGGCCCGTACCTCGTCGCAGAGCTGGCCGAATCGTGCGGCCGTCCGCTTCGCCTGCTCGTGCGCGTCCCGCGCCGCCCGCCCGGCGTCCTGCGCCTGGGCCAGCGCGGCCGCAGCCTCCGCCGCGCTGGCCTTTACCTGCTCCGCCTGCGTGGGGTCCAGGCCGGCCAGCTCGGGCGCCTGGGCCATGCTGGTGAGCGTGGCCAGCTTCTCCTGCCAGGAGCCTGCCTGCGCCTCGAGATCCGCCTGCCGCTCCGGTGCGAGCACCGCCGACATGACCTCCTGCGGCCCGCCGAACCCGCGGGCCAGCGCCTCGCTGCGCACCCGCTCCGTCGCCTTCGCCGCGCCGTCCAGGACCGCCGCGAGCCGGTCCAGGGCCTTGCCCAGCGCGCGGTCGCCCGCCGCGGCCTGCCGCAGCGCTGCCTGCCGCGCGGCCACCGACGGATACCCGGCCGCGGCCGTCGGCCAGTTCCGCCCCGAGCCTGCCCAGCTCGGCGCGGGCATGGTCGGCCTGCTCTTGTGCCGCGGCCGCCGCCCCGACGGCGTCCTGCAGGTCCTTCGCCACGGTTTCGGCCGCGCCCCGCGCGTCGGTGAGCTCGAGCTCGAGCCGCCCGGCTTCCCCCGCGGCGGCCTGCGCCTCATCGACCTGCGCGGTCAGCGCGGCGGCCTCGGCAGCGAGGCTGGCCACCTCTCGGCCCTCGGCCCTGGCCTCGCACGCGGCGACGTCAGCGGCCAGCCTCGCGTGTTCCGTCTCCGCCTCGTGCCGGGCCAGCTCGGCCACGGCGCGCCGGTCCGCTGCCCGTGCCAGCTCCTCGGCGGACACGATGGCCGTGCAGGCCAGGGCGGGCTCGGGATGCGCGGGCGAGCCACAGACCGGGCACGGGCCGCCCTCGGCCAGGCTGGCCGCCAGCTCGGCAGCCATGCCGGTGAGCCGGGCCTCCATCAGGCGCTGATGCTCGTCCACCAAGCGCTGATGCTCCTCGACGGCGGCATGCACCGCCGCGTCCCGATCCTCCAGCTCCGGCCGCAGCCCGGCCAGGCGCTCCGCCGCGTCACGCTGCCGGTTCACCGTGGCGAGCTGCTGCTCGGCCGCGGCCAGGCCGGCCGCGGTCACCCTCGCCTCGCTGAGCCGGGCGTCCAGCGCAGCCACCCGCTCCGGCACCTCCTGCATGGCCCGCTCCAAGAGGGTGACCTGGGCCTGGGCCCGCCCCGCCGCGAGTTCGGAGGCGGCCAGGGTGGCCTGCGCATCCGGCAGGGCCAGCTCGGCGGCGATCAGCCGCTGCAGGGCGGCGGCGGCCTGGTCGGCGGCCTCGGCCCGGCCGGTCGCCTCCTGGCCGCCCCGGCCGGCCAGCATGTCCTCGTCCGGCCCGGCGACCAGGCCGGCCAGCACGTCGCGGGCGGCCGCGACGTCGGCTTCGGCCTCGGTGAGCACGGCCACCAGGGGCCGGACCGGCTCCGCCCGCGACGCCGCGGCGAGCGCGGTCATCCGCCGCTCGTGCTCGGGCCGGGTCGCCTCGTGCGCGCGCAGCAGCGCGAGCGCCGCGGTCAGCCTGGCTATCAGGCCGGCCTGCCGGGCCACCTCCGCGTCCCGCTGCGCCGCCGCGGCCGCCGTGGCGGCGGCCGCCTCCAGTTCCGCCCCGGTGACCGCCGTGGCCTGAGCCAGGCTCTCCAGGAGTTCCTTGAGGCAGGTCTGCCGGTCGGCGCGGGACGCGGCGAGCAGCCGTCCGCGCTCCACGGCGTCCAGCCCGGCCGTCCCGGCCGCCGCCGACACCGCATCGGCGACCTGGCGGTCAGCCTGGTCCCTGGCCCGGGTGGCCCCGGTCCGCCGCGCGGCCAGCTCGGTGGTGATCCTGTCGTACAGGCTGGCACCGAACAGCCTGGTGAGCAGCTTGCGCCTGTCGTCGTCGGTGCTGCGCAGGAACCGGGCGAACTCGCCCTGTGGCAGCAGCATGACCTGGGTGAACTGCACCCGGGTGAGGCCCACCAGTTCCGCGATCAGCTCACCGGCCTCGGCCTTGTTCGCGGACATGCTTGCCCAGGCCGCGCCGTCCCGCCGCTGGAGGTGCACCCGGCTCGCTTCCACGGTGAACCCGTCGCCGCGCTTCTTCGGCCGCTGGTACTCCGGGCTGCGGGTCACCCTGTACCGGACGCCGCGCAGCGACCACTCCAGCTCCACCTCGGTCCGGGCGTCCGGCGCGGCGAAGTGCGAGCGGAGCCGGTCGTCGGCCGCGTCCGCACCGGCAAGGCCGCCGTACAGGGCGAACGTGACGGCGTCGAGGATGGTGCTCTTGCCTGCCCCGGTCGGGCCCTCCAGCAGGAACAGCCCGCCGTGCGCCAGCTTGTCGAAGTCGGCCACCTGCTCGGTGGCGAAGGGGCCGAACGCCGCCAGGCGCAGCCGGTGCAGCCGCATCAGGCACCGCCCGCCCGGGCGGCGCCCACCTCGCGGCCGGGGCCGTCGTCGGTACGCTGGGCGGCCTCCACCACCTCGCGCAGCACCGCGCGCCTGGCCGCGTCCGGCGGGGCGCCGGCCACGAAGTCGACGAACGACTCGCAGATCTCCACCGGGTCCGCCGCCTTGGCCAGCCGGGCCAGGTCGGCGTCCACGCCGGTCAGGCCGCCCTCGGGGGCGAATTCGAGCGCGATCGTGTGCGGCCACTTCGCGCGCAGCCGCTCCATCGGCGCCACCGGGCGCTCGGCGTCGGTGAGCACCACCTTCACCCAGGCGCCGGCCAGGCCGGCGAGGTCCCCCTCGGCCCGGGCGAGCAGGTCGGCCAGGTGCCCCCGCACCTCGCGCAGCGGCCGCGGCACCGGGGCGGGCAGCAGTTCGGCGGTCACGTTCCCGGCGCCGTCGATCTCGGCGAGCGTGACCGACTTGGCCTGGTGCTCGGAGAACGAGAAGGCCAGCGGCGAGCCGCAGTACCGTGCCGTGGTGCTGCTGCCGGGCACCGCGACCTGCTGCGGGCTGTGCAGATGCCCAAGAGCCAGGTAGCTGCAACCGGCCAGGACCGCGGCCGGCGCGTCGCCGATCCCGCCCACCCTGATGTCCCGTTCGGACTCGCAGGCCTGCGCCCCGGTGACGAAGGCGTGCGCGAGGACGACGGTGCGCGTCAGGCCGCGGGCACCGGCGTCGGCCCGGATCCGGGCCGACGCCGCGGCGAGCACGCCGGCGTGCGAGCGCTCCGCGCCAAGCTCGTCCATGACCGCGTCCGGCAGCAGGTAGGGGATGCCATAGATGCCGACCTGCCCGCAGGAATCGGCCAGGATGACCGGGCGGCCGATGTCGGCGACCCTGGTGCGCCAGTGAATGCCGGCCGCCTCGCTGAGCGAGGAACCGAACCCGAGGCGCACCGGCGAGTCGTGGTTGCCGCTGGTGAGGACGACCGGGATGCCTGCACGGGCGAACGCGGCGAGCGTCTGGTCCAGCAGTTCCACCGCGTCCAGCGGGGGCACGGCCCGGTCGTAGACATCACCGGCTACTAACACGGCGCCCGCCTGCCGGGCGACCGCCTGTTCGAGCAGCCAGCGCAGGAACTCCGCCTGGTGGTCCAGCAGGCTCACCCCGTGCAGGGTGCGCCCGAGATGCCAGTCGGACGTGTGGATCAGCCGCATCGTGGCCCCGTTCGCCGTGACCGCCGCGCCCGGCCCGGCCGGCCGGACGCTGCTCATGATGGCGCAGCGGTACGACATCCGGCGCGCGACAGGCCGGGGCCATCCGCACCTGCCGCAAAAGGTGAGAAACCCTCAGCGGCCGCGGCTGCCGGCGGGCGCCGCGCTGGCGGCGGCCGCCCCGGTCATGGCCGCGCCGGGCACGGCGGTGGCGCCGTGGGCCTGCCGCATGGGCACCCCTTCGGACTCGCGGATGACCTCGAAGGCCTCGGCGTAGCCGCTGTCCCCGAACCGGGACCAGTACCTGGCCGTGGACCGGATCAGGTCCTCGTCGAGGTAGCCGCGGATCGGGGTCTGCGAGGCGAAGGCGCCGATGACCGCGAGCTTGCCGTCGATGTCGGAGTCGATCGCCACGAACCGGCTCGGCCGGAAGTCCACGGTGGCCGACGGGGACTGGAAGCAGTACACCCGGCCTGCCTCCCTGGCCGCGGCCATCACGGCCCGGTGCGCGTTGCGGTGATCGGAGTGCACGTCGTGCAGGGAATGCGTGTAGATGACCGTCGGCCGGACCTGCGCCACCACCCGGGCCACCGCGGTGATGGTGTCCTCGCCCTCGCCGATGTGCGCGTCCTCCAGCTCGTCCAGGTACAGGTCGGCACCGAGGATCTCGGCGGCCCGCCGGGACTCCTGCGCCCGGTCCGGCTGGCCGGCCCCGCGCGCGCCGTGGCTGAGGGTGAGGACCGCCACCGCGTCCCCGAGCCGCTTGTGGACCAGCAGCGTGCCCCCGGCGCCGATCTCGACGTCGTCGGGATGTGCCCCGACGGCGAGCACGGTGTCGCGGGCCGCGTGCCGGTTGGCCCGGCCCTTGTTCACCAGCGCGGTAGCGGTCGTGATCAGCTCGTCGGGGTGCACCGGCTTCTCCAGGAACTCGTCCGCGTCGCTGCGGATGGCCTGGACCGCGTAGTCGACCGAGGCATGGCCGGTGATCACCGCCACCGGGAGGTCCGGGGAGATCTCGCGCAGCGCCCGCAGCAGTTCCAGGCCGCTCATGCCCGGCATCTCCACGTCGGTGATGACCAGGTCCCAGCCGCCGGACCTGGCCATGTCCAGCGCCGCCTGTGAGTCGGGAGCGTGGCATACCTCGAACCCGCCGCGCTTGCCCAGTACATGGGCCATGAACCGGGCGGTGACCACGTCGTCGTCGACGACCATGATCCGGCCCATCATCCCGGAACTGCCGCTGCTCATCCCGCCCCCCGCTCCCGGTGCGGCCTGGTCCCGGCCCAGCGGGCCAGTGGCAGGCCGCCGGGCACGCTAAGTGTCATTTAGTGGCGCCATAATTACAACGAGTTATCATACCTGCGAAACCACGCGGGGCGGCTGCCCCGGGCCCGCGGCCGCGGCCGCGGCACGGTGGCACGGGGAGCGTTCGGCAGAAAATCGCCCGGGCGCCCGGGGAGAGCCGCGCGTCAGGGGGTGACCAGCACCTTTCCGAGCGGGCCCGCCTCGGCCGCCTCATGGGCGGCGACAATGTCGGACAGGCCGAACCGGTGCACCGGCAGCTCGCTCAGCGCACCCTCGGCGAGCGCCGCGGTGATGTCCGCCGCGGCCAGCCGCAGCGCGGCGCGGGGCACGCCGTACAGCAGGATGAACCGCAGCGTCACGTTGGCGGTCATGCAGGCGCGGACCGGCAGCACCGGATCGGCGGGCTCGGCGGCATAGGTGACGATCATCGAGCCGGGCTTGGCCACCGCGAGGTCCAGGGCCAGGTTCGCGCCGAGCGCGACCTCGATGATCCGGTCGGACTGGCCTGCGGCCGCGCGGATCTGGCCGGCGGCATCGGCGTCCCGGTAGTTGACGACGTGTGCGGCGCCGGCCTTGCGGGCCAGTTCCGCCTTTTCCGGCCCGCTGGCCGTGGCGACCACCCGGGCTCCGGCGCGGGCCGCCAGCTCGATCGCGAAGTGGCCGACGGCGCCCGCGCCGCCCGCGACGAGCACCGTCTTCCCGCTGACCGGGCCGTCGGCGAACACGCACCAATGCGCGGTCATGGCCGGCACGCCGAGGCTGGCGCCGAGCTCCAGCGACACGCCATCGGGCAGCGGGACCGCCTGGTCCTCGGCCACCACGGTCCATTCCGCCGCGGTCCCCCACCGCTGGCCGGCCGCGGCGAGCCACAGCCAGACCCGCTGGCCGGCCCGGGCCGGATCCACGCCGTCGCCGACCGCTTCGATCACCCCGGCGCCGTCGTGGTGCGGGATCTGGAAGCCGTCGATGGGCCGCGGCGTCGCGCCGCCCCGGCTCTTCCAGTCGGTGGGGTTGACCCCGGACAGGGCCACCTTGACCAGGACCTCGCCGGGGCCGGGAGTCGGCCGCTCCACATCGCGGATCTCCAGGACCTCGGCTGCCGGGCCATGGCGGTCGTAACTGGCGGCTCTCACGGTCGTCCTCCCGTCGGGTCGGGTGTTACCCCGATCCTAGAGACGCCGCGGGCGGCCACGGGAACTTCCCGCGGCCGCCCGCCGTCGCTGTGGCCCGTGTGCGTCAGGGCTGGAGCACGGCCTCGATCTCCAGGTGGATGGTGATCTTGTCGCTCACCACCGCGCCGCCAGTCTCCATGACCGCGGTGAAGTTGACGCCGAAGTCCCGCCGGTTGATCTCGGCGGTCGCGCTGAAGCCTGCCCGGGTGCCGCCATAGGGGTCCGGGCCGAAGCCGTTGAGCTCCAGGGTCAGCGGCACGTCCTTGGTCACGCCCTTGAGCGTCAGCTTGCCGTCGAGAATGTAGCCGTCGCGGTGCGGGCGCACGCCGGTGGACCGGTAGGTCATCGTCGGGTAGGTCTCGACCTCGAAGAAGTCCGCGGACCTGATGTGCGCGTCGCGCTGCTCGTTGCCCGTGTCGATCGAGGACAGGTCGATCTCGGCGGTCACCGAGGAGTCGAGCGGGTTCTCGCCGGTCACGATCTGGCCGGAGAAGGTGCGGAACCGGCCGCGGACCTTGCTCACCATCATGTGGCGGACGGCGAAGCCCACCTCGGTGTGGACCGGGTCGATCGACCAGGTGCCGGCCACGTATCCGGGGATGCCGGTGAGGGTGCCGGCGTCGGTGGTGGTCATGACGTCCTCCTGCTCCCATTGATTGAGTTCTCAATGATTGAATGCTCTACAGCTATCACGCTCTCTAGAACATTGTCAAGCGCTCAACTATTTCTCGTGTACACTGGTGCCATGGGGGAAACACGGTGGCTCACCCCGGAGGAGCAGGACGCCTGGCGATCCTTCATGGCTGGCTGCCGTGCGCTGTTCACCGCGGTGGACGCCCAGCTCCAGAAGGACGCCGGGATGCCGCTGGCGTACTACGAGATCCTGGTGCGGCTGTCCGAGGCACCCGGCCGTGCGCTGCGGATGAGCCAGCTCGCCGAGGCGGCCTCGGCGAGCAAGAGCCGCGCCTCACACGCGGTGGCCCGGCTGGAGGAGCGCGGCTGGGTCCGGCGGGTGGACTGCCCCACCGACCGGCGCGGCCAGGTGGCCGAGCTGACGGATGAGGGTTACGCGGTGCTGGCCGCCACCGCTCCCGGGCATGTCGGCCAGGTCCGCGAGTCGCTGTTCGACGGGCTCAGCCCCGAGCAGGTGACACAGCTCAAGGCGATCGGCCAGGTGATGGCGGCGGCGTGCGGCGGCCACCCGGTCCCGGGGTTCCCGCCCGGCTGCCCCGGCGCCGAGGAACCCGCAGAACTCGGCCGCGAGGAAGCCCTAGCCGACTGACCGCGCGAAGCCCCTCCCCCAGCCAGCAGGGCCGCGGCCCGGTGACGGAGGAACCCGGGCCGTAGGCCAGCGGGCGGTTCCGGGGGGGGGCGCTCCCCCGGGCTAGCGGGGTCGCTCCCCCGGGCTAGTACAGCTAGTGGCGCGCGGGCGGCAGCGTGGCCATCAGGTCCGCGATCGCGGCCGGGCCGGGGCCTGGCTCGTGGCGCAGGCCGTCCAGCGCACCGGCCCGGTCCTCGGCGTCCCGGTTCTGGCTCAGCTTCTCCTTGGCCTCCACCGTCGCGATCGCCATCTCGACCCCGACGATCGCCCGCAACTGCCCGTCGATGAAGTCCCTGGGCGCATCGCTGACCAGCCAGGGCGCGGGCCGGCCTCGTGCCTGGCGGTGAGCCTGCCGACCACGTCGCGCAGCCACTCGGCGTCCCGGTGGACGGTGAGCGGCCCGCTGAAGTGCACACTGACGTAGTTCCAGGTGGGCACGACCTTGCCGTGCCTGGCCGTGCTCGGGTACCAGCCCGGCGACACGTAAGCCTGGGGGCCGTGCACGATGGCCAGCGCGACCGTGTCCGGTGCCACGGACCGCCACTGCGGGTTCTGCAGCGCCAGGTGGCCGAGCAGGCGCCCGTTCCCGGTGTCCCCGGAGCGGTCCCAGATGACCGGGATCAGGCTGGCGACGGGCTTGGTGCCGTCGAAGGTGACCAGGTCGGCCGCGCCGACGCCGTCGACGAACGCCTCGACCGTGGCACGGTCCCTGGCGGCGAAATGCTTGGGCAGGTACACATCTGTGAGCTTACGGGCAGCGCACCGCAGGCCGCTGCTGCGCGCGCCCCGGCCCTGCGGTTTTGACCTGCCCTGAAACATCTTCTAGCGTGACGAGCAATGAGCAGTGCGGAACTGGCAGTACGAGCGGAGGCCGAGGACTACGCGGCCTGGTTCCGGGCGCTGGCCGACGGCACCCGGGTCAAGATCGTGTCGTTGCTCGCGCGGCACGGGCGCCCGATGAAGGTGGCCGAGATCGTCGCGGCCGTGCAGGTGGGCCAGTCCACCGTCTCCCAGCATCTCAAGGTGCTCGCCGCGGTCCGGTTCGTGCTGGCCGAGCGCCGTGGCACCGCCAGGTACTACCGCATCAACGCGGCCTGCGTGAACAGCTTCCCGACCGCCGCCGCCCTGGTGGGCGGGCTCGCGGCGCCGCTGCCGGACCATCCCGGGCAGGAACTGCTCCCGCTGCCCCCGTTCTCCGAGCCGGCCGAGCTTCCCGGCCCGGCCGGCCTGGCGATCCGGCCCATGTGCGAGTCCGACGCCGGGCCGGTGCTGGCCGTGTACCAGGCGGGCCTCGACGCGGGCGACGCCACCTTCGAGACCACCGTCCCGTCCTGGGCCGCCTTTGACGCGGCCAGGCTGCCCGGGCACCGTCACGTGGCGACCGCCGACGACACCGGCGAGCTGCTCGGCTGGGCCGCCGTCAGCCCGGTGTCCGGCCGCAGCGTCTACGCCGGGGTGGTCGAGCACTCGGTGTACGTGGCGCCGCTGGCACGCGGCCGGGGCATCGGCGCCGCGCTGCTCCAGGCCCTCATCGACTCCACCGAGGCCGCCGGGATCTGGACCATCCAGTCGGGCATCTTCCCGGAGAACAGCGCCAGCCTCCGCCTGCACGAACGGAAGGGCTTCCGGGTGGTCGGCATGCGCGAGCGGATCGGCTGCCACCACGGCCGGTGGCGTGACGTCGTGCTGGTCGAGCGGCGCAGCACCAGCGCCGGAAGCTGACTCACAGCCCGGCGAGGGCCTGCTCGAAATCCGCCCACAGGTCGCCGGGGTGCTCCAGCCCGGCCGACACCCGGACGCTGCCCTCGTCGATACCCGCCGCGCGCAGGCTGGCCGCGTCCATCTGGCGGTGCGAGGTGGAGGCCGGATGCAGCACCAGCGTCTCCGCGCCGCCCAGCGAGGCCGCCAGCGCGGCCAGCCGGAGCCGGGTAACGAAGGCCAGGCCGGCGTCCCGCCCGCCCGCCAGGTCGAAGGTGACCATGCCGCCGAAGCCGTCCAGGATGCGCCGCGCCGTAGCGTGATCGGGGTGGCCGGGCAGGCCGGGCCAGTGCACCCGTGTCACGGCGGGGCAGGCGGCGAGCCTTTCGGCCAGGTATGCGGCGTTGGCGCAGTGCCGTTCCATCCGCAGTGACAGCGTCTTGAGCCCGCGCAGCGTCAGCCATGCGGCGAACGGGTCGGCGGCGACTCCGAGGTCCACCGTGTGCTTCCACAGCGGCCGGTGCTCCTGCTCCCGGGCGGAGATCACCAGGCCCAGGGTGAGGTCGTCATGGCCGCCGAGATATTTCGTGGCCGAGTGGACCACGATGTCCGCGCCGTGCTCGATCGGCCGGCACAGCACGGGGGTGGCGAACGTGTTGTCCACCACGCAGGTCAGGCCGGCCTGGTGCCCGGCGGCGATGAGCGCGGGCAGGTCGCTGACCGCGATCGTGGGATTGGCGATGGTCTCCAGGAACAGCAGCCTGGACCGGGCCGACGCCGCCGCCGTGACCTCGGCGGGGTCCCGGCCGGACACGTAGCTGACGTCGATGCCGTAGCGGGCGGCCAGCGCGGTGAATACCGCGAACGTGCCGCCGTACAGGCACTGCTGAGCGATCACATGGTCACCGGGACGGAGCAGGCCGAGCAGCACGGCGTTGATGGCGCCCATGCCCGAGCTGACCGCCAGCGCCGCCGCGCCGCCCTCAAGATCGGCGGCCACGGCCTCCAGCGCGCCGGTGGTCGGGTTGGCATACCGGCTGTAGGCGAACCCGGCACCGGGATCGTCCAGCGCCCTGGCGCAGGCGGCAGCGTCGTCGAAGGCGAACACGGAGGTCTGGTAGATCGGGGTGCTGACCGGGCGGGACCCGCCCAGTTCGGGGGCGGGGGCGTGGATCGCCCGGGTCTCCAGGTGCATCGTCATGACAGAGACTCTGCCGTATCCGGCCCGACAGCCAGGCCGGCGGGTCGGGGCGTTGCTAGAGTGTCGCCGGTCAGATTGCGTGGATTGGGGATGCTATGCGAGCGGTAGGGCTCGCGTCACCGCGAACATGCCGCCACGGCGGGGGCCATGACTGATCCGGCTGGGGGCAGGCCACCCGGCCTTGGGCGCCACGGCCGTGCGGCTCCCACCGGCGGCACGCTGCGCTCGGCCCTGGTCCGCTACCGGTGGTTCGCGGTGGCCGTGGCCGGCGTGGCCGCCGCTGTACTGGCCACCGGGGCGTTCCTGATGGTGAAAGGGCATGACGGGCGGCTGGTGGCCAGCGACTGCGGCCTGGTCAGTTGCTCCGCGGTGCAGGCCGGCGGTACCAGCGCGAGTGCCGCGCCGCAGGGCAGCACGCGTGGCAAGGTCCCGGCGCGGTCTGTCCCGGTGCACCGCCGGGCCCATACGGTGGCCACCCCGTCGCCGTCTCCCTCGCCTTCCGGCAGGCCGTCCCCGTCGCGCTCACCGTCGCCGCAGCCGTCCCCGTCCGCCACGCCCACGCCGTCCGCCACCCCCACGCCGACCACGGTGGACGCCACGGTCACCTACACACTCGACCAGCGCTGGCCCGGCGGTTTCCAGGGCCATTTCACCATCGTCAACAACGGCACCACGCCGCTGTCCGGCTGGGCCCTGACGGCCACCCTGCCCGGGGATCAGATCGACTCGGTGTGGAGCGCCAGTTACACGGTCAACGGGAACCAGCTGACGCTGACAGCGCCGTCCAGCCAGCCGGCCATCGCGCCCGGTGGCAGCCAGTCCGCCTACTTCACCGCGAGCGGCGGCACCGCGAAGCCGACCGGCTGCGTCTTCAACAGCCAGACCTGCAGCGGCTGACCTGGGCCATCGCGCCTCCGGACCGCCTGGGCCGCCGCGCCGCCGGGCCGCCGTGCCCCCAGGAGTACCTGACGGCCCGGCCCGGTGCCCCGGTGGATAAGTGGTGACTTTTACCTTCTTTCCCACCAGTCCCATCCCTCGCCTTGGTACGTTGACTGGTCGGGCGTAACCGTCCACCGGGGAGGGACAATGCGCACGGGGTTCTGGGACGCGCCGTGCCCGGGCTGGCCGGGGGCCGCGCGATGAGCAACGAAGACGAGCCGGCGGCGGCGGCCAGCGCCGAGGGTGCCGCGCTCCCGGCCGCGGATGCCGGCAGCGAAGCAGCCACCACCGAGGCGAGTGCGGCACCGGAGGCATCTGGCCCCGGCGCCACCGCGGCCTCAGCGGACGGCGGCATGGAAGGTGCGCCGGGCACCCGTAAGCAGCCGTGGTGGCGGCCCAGGCCGTTCTCCCGGCCGCTGTGGTATCCGGTCACAGGTGCCGCCGCCGTCGTTGCCCTGCTGGCGGGCGGCGGGATGACGCTGCTCACGATTTCCCGCGGTCCGCAGGCCCGGCCGCTGGCGGCCGGCTGCGGCGTGGTCACCTGCCGCGCCAGCCTGCCGCCCGTGATCACCAGCCCGTCCGGGCCGGCTGACGGCCGTGCGGAGCACGACCCCCGCACCGCGCCACCGTCGCGCGCACCAGCGGGTGCTGGCACCGACGGTGCACAGCCTGGCCGGCACGCCGGCCGCGCCGGGCCGCCCGTCGCGCAGCCACCTGCGGCACGCCCGCGGGGGCCAGCCTGCCCCGCCCGCGGTCACGGTGAGCTACACGGTGGACGGCACCGATCCCTGGCACCAGGACTTCCACGCCCATCTCACGATCGTCAACCACGGCGCCGCACCGGTGGCCGGCTGGAACGTCCAGGTGGCGCTGCCCGGCGACCAGGTCGACTGGGTGGGCTATCCCGGCGCCGGGGACCCGTTCGCGAACTGGCAGTTCAACGGGGGCACGCTGGCGCTGAACGCGGTATCGGGCGGCGAGACGATCTCGCCGGGCGGCACCGAGATCGTGCCGATCTCCGTGCAGGGCAGCAACACCACGCCGGGCGGCTGCGACTTCAACGGAGCCGCCTGCCAGCCCTAGCCGGGCTCACCGGGCACGACACACACGCGGCCGGTCGTCTTGGCCTCACTGAGCGCCGTGTCGGCCGCGCCGATCAGTTCCGCCAGAGCCCGCCGGGACCGGTCCAGGATGGCGATGCCGATCGAGACGGTCAGCCGGAACACGAACCCCGCGTGGCTGCCGTCTTCGATGGCGATCGGCTCCCCGGCGATGTGGTCGCGCAGCCGCTCCGCCAGCCGCCGGGCCTCGGTCTCCCCGGTCTGCGGGAGCAGGATCGCGAACTGCTCCCCGCCGAAGCGGCCCACCAGCCCGGATCCCTGCAGGTTCTGGGTCACCGTGCGGGCGATGCCCTGCAGCACCTGGTCACCCGCCGCCAGCCCGGCCGTCTCGTTCACGCTGCTGAAGTGGTCGATGTCCACCATGACCAGGGCCAGGGGCGCGTCACTGCGCAGCGCCCGGTAGAACTCGGCGGCGGCCTCGCGCTGCCATGTGCCGGCATTGAGCAGGCCGGTCTTGGCATCGATCCTGGCCTGGGCGAGCAGTTGCGCCTGCATGAGGTAACGCCGGCACAGCACCACCGTCGGCAGGGCCAGCGCCATGAGCACCGGGTTGATGGCCACCACCAGGGCCAGCGCCACGGCAAGGCTCAGTTCCAGCAGGTCCGCGGTCACCGACTCCCGGCTGCCGACCAGGTCGCGGATCCGGGCGTCGGGATCGGAAAGCCGGATCGCCACCAGGATGAAGCCGTAGTTGACCACCGTCGCCGCGATGCCGCATGCCGCCACGGCGAGCACCCAGTACAGCGCGTGGCGGCCGGTCCCCGGGGCCGTGCCGACCACCGAGGCCGGCAGGGAATGGAAGGCCAGCGACGCAAGACCGTAGGCCAGGCCGATCGCGGCGTGGCTGAAGACGCGCCGGTAGATGAGCATCCGCCGGGTCCGGCACAGTTTGTGCACCGCGAGCGGAATCGGCGCCGCGAGGGCGTACCAGGGCGGCAGGGTAATGGCGATGGCGAGGTACCAGACGGACTGCAGGTCCCGGGCCAGGGTGCCCTGGGGCTCGCGGACCGAGCGGTTCGCCTCCGTCACGACGATGCCGCAGGCGAGCAGCGCCGCAAAGACAAGTGCATGCCGGAGTTGCCACGAGGTGGTCGTCGCGGCATAGACCAGCGCCCCGGCATAGACCACGGGCACGGCGAGGACGTAACCGCGCAGCGGGCCTCGCAGGTCCCATACCTGCCACGAGCGGATGGAACTGAGAAGGTTGCCAGCGACCTGAGCGGCGCGGCCCGGCAGGCGGATGTGGATCATAAAAACTCTCGGAAAGTGCTATGCGGGACAAGAGTGACAGATGGTTAACTATCGGTGCTGGGCTAACTCCGAATGGTGACAGACGGGTATTTCTACTGTCAAGACGGGCATTGCCTTGCTCCGTTACGCATGGCCCGGCATGACTGACCCCGGAAGGGAGGCCCGCCATGCGCGCCGAATGGACCTAGCCGCCTTAGGAGCGGCTGGCTAAGGGGACGGCGCGGGTGCCCCAGCGGACCGCCAGCGCGACGGCGATGACCGTGCCCAGGCAGCCGCTCAGCGCGATGACGGCGCCGGGGCCGAGCAGGCCGGCCAGGGCGCCCACGATGATGAACCAGAGGCCCTGGAACACCTGCATGCCGCCGTTGGCCAGGCCAAATGCCTGACCGCGGCGCTCGGCCGGCACCGCGGCGACAAAGGCCGAGTTCGCGGCGATCTGATAACCGGCGAACAGCCCGGCGACCATGAAGATCGCCAGTGCGGCGCCGAACCCGGGCCGGGCCCAGCACAGCATGAGCACGGCGCAGGAGCCCACCGCCATGCCGCCCATCCAGTGCTGCCGCCGGGCCGGGCTGACCAGGCGGCCGAGCACGAACGTGCCCACCACCGTGCCCAGGGGCAGCGCGGCGAACATCAGCCCGGTGCCGACGGCCAGCGGCAGCCCGCGGAAGCTGGCCGCATACGGCGCGGCAAGGGCCATCGGCGCGACATAGAACGTGACCAGCCACCCGAACAGCACCAGCGTGCGCAGCGTGGCGTCGCCGAACACCAGGCGCACCCCGGCGGCCATGTCCGCCCAGTGGGACGGCTTTGCCGCGGCGCGCCCCGCGGCCGCCGCGGGGCGGCGGCGCACCCACAGCGACAGCAGTAACGCGGAGACCGCGAAGGTGCCGGCATCGATGCCCAGGGCACCCCGGGTGCCGAGCGCCGCCACCGTCACCCCGCCGAGCGCGAAGCCCAGCACCATGCCCGCCTGGAACGTGAGCTGGGTCACCGTGGTGCCCAGCACGTAGCGCTCCCCGGTCAGGATGTCCGCGACCAGCGCCGCCCGGGCGGACTTGAACGGCGAGTCCAGCAGCGTGACCAGGAACAGCAGCGCGACCATCGCCCAGAGCGCGGCGGCCGAGTCCGCCAGGCTGGCCGCGGCCATAGCGATAACCAGGACCATCCGCGCCAGGTCACAGGCGATCATGATCTGGCGCCGCGGCAGCCGGTCCGCGAGCCCGGACAGCCCGATCCCGCCCACAAGCCAGGGCAGCAGGGTCATGGCATAGGTCAGCGCGGTGAGGAACGGCGACCTGGTGCGGTCGTAGACCAGCACGGTCATGGCAACCCGGGCAAGCTGGTCGCCGGCCACCGACAGCAGCATCGCCAGCCAGAGGGCGCGGAACTCCCCGGCCGCGAAGACCTGGGTGAACGTCGCCCGGGCGGCCGGTGCCTGAGATCCAGGCGCCCGGCCGCCCGCGGCCCGCGATGACGGCACAGCGGCCTGGGCGGCTGTCACGGCGGCCTGGGTGCTCCGGACCACGGCTGTGTCCGCCGCGCGATTCCCCACGCCTCCGCCCTTCCGTGTGCCTAGCCGTGCGTTCGTCCCATTCTTGGCACGGCCCCCGCCGAACTCAACAAAAAGTGTTCAAAGCATCACTCAACGGCGACATGTTCCCCGCTCCGGCGCCAGGTAGCGGCGCGCAGGGGCCCCCGGTCAGGACCGCGGGGCCGCGGCCACGGCGGGCCGGCGATGGCCCCTGATGCCCGGGAGGCCGTCCAGGCGCCGCCACACGGGCAGCCGGAACCCGGCCCAGCCGTGCTCCCGGCTGATCGTCCGCAGCAGCCGGAACGCCAGCAGCGGGCCGCCTGAGGCCGTCATCACGACCGCGCCGGTGCCGTCGTCGCAGGAGGCGGTGAGCGCCGAGCAGAACCCGGCCGCGCCGCCGAAGTGGCTGAACCTGTCGTGGCCGTGCAGGAACATGCCGAGGCCGGCCGAGTCAGGGGGCCGGATGCCCGCCAGTGGCAGCAGGTTCCACTCCCCCTTGCCGCTCAGTGGCGTGCTGGGGGCCAGCAGCTGGGCAGCCACCGTGGCACGCACGGCCGATGGCCGGCCAGCGCGGCCTGCAGGGCGCAGGCGTACCGGGCCAGATCCCCCGGCGTGGTCCACAGGCCCGCCGCGCCGGACTCGGGGTAAACGCGCCAGTCGCGCCGGGCGGCCGCCGGGTGCAGGCTGTCCGGCAACGGCTGCTCGAAGGTGCTCCGGGTCATCCCGAGCGGCTCCAGGACCAGGCCGGCGGCGGCCCGCCCGAACGGCATGCCGGTGACGTCGCTGATCAGCTGCTGGATGACCGCGTACCCGCCGCCCGAATAGCAGAACCGGCCGTGCTTGGCCGGATCGGCGAGGACCGGGCGGGTGACCGACGGCGGCTCACCCGCGAGCACCTGGTGCAGGGCAGGCACCGCCGCGCCCCGCGGGTAGCCGGGGAAGAACGGGACGCCCAGGCCCGAGGTATGGCCGAGCAGTTGCCGCAGTGTGACGGTGCCCGGGCCGGGCAGCCGCCACGAGCTGAGCTGCCCGTTGACGTCGCCGTCCAGATCGGCCGCACCGCGCGCCACGAGTTCGAGCGCGGCGAGCGCGGTGACCGGCTTGGCGATGGACCCCGCCTGGAACAGCATGCCCGGCGGGCCGCCGCTCGTGGCGGTCCAGGCGACGCCGGACGCCTCGATGACGGCAACGCCGCACGGCTTGCCGGAGCGCCGCAGCAGCGCCGTCACGGGCCCGGCCGGCTCCTCGGCCGGCGCGGGCCGCCCCGGGTCGTCTGCCATAATGCAAAGATATCTTTGGAAAGATATCTTTGCAATACCTGAGTTCCGCCGGCCATCGTGATCACGGCCGGTGGCCGGCCGCTGGGCTCGACTTCGCGCCCGGGCCACGCGATACTGAACGCCGGGCCACCGCCTGTGTCTTCGGTTCCGTGGCCGGAACCTGCGGGACCATTGCGCGGCGGCCTTGTCATGCCGGGATCCGCGCTCAGCCGAGGTTCCATGCACCGGGCTTATCTGGAGTTCAGCGGGCCTGCAGGGGCGACGCTGCCCTGGTCGCTGCTGCGCGTCGTCGACGAGGGCGGCGGCGATACCGGCTTCGGCGTCGTCCGGTCACCGGTCGGTGCGCGAGACCGGGAGGCGTTTGAGCAGTTCGCCGGGGAACGGCGCCTGATCGGGCTCACCGCGTACGGCACCTTCCCGAGGATCCATGCCGTGTTCGACGGCAAGGAGCGCGCGATCGAGGGACGGGACGGCCGGGAGCGCGCGGAGGTGGCCCGCTGCGCGGGCTGGGCGCACTGCTTCCGCAATCCTGGTCAGTACGTGCCACAGGGCCGCCCGAAGGCACTGATCAGCATCTCGGATTTCACCGACCCGGACTGGGTCTCCGCCTCGGGGCTGGGCACGCCTGCGGCCAAGCGCTGGGACCTGATCTACGTCTGCTGCGCCAACCCGTTCAACGAGCTGACGAAGAACTGGGCGCTCGCCAAGCGCTGCCTGTCCAGGCTGGCGCGCGACATGGGCATCACGGCACTGCTCGTGGGCCGCGACCAGGCGCCGGACATCCCCGATGTGCCCGGCATCGAATCCTGCGGCGAACTGCCCTGGCACGAACTCATGGCATGCCTGGCCCAGGCCCGTGTCGCGTTCTTCCCCAACGTGCTGGACGCGTCACCGGTGCTCCTCACCGAGGCGCTGTGCCTGGACGTGCCCGTCGTGGTCAACCGCCGGATCCTGGGCGGGTGGAAGTACGTGAGACCGGACACCGGCCGGTTCTTCACCGACCAGAACGATGTGACCGGCGCCGTCACCGACTGCCTCACCGGGGACTTCGCCCCGCGCGCCTGGTTCTCCGCCAGCCACGGGCCCGATCACGCCGCGAGCAGGCTGGCGGCGTTCCTTGGCTCGGTGGCGGCGGATCCGCTGCCGGCCGCCGATGCCGGCGGGGAAGCCGGGCAGGCGGTGCCGTAACCGGCCGCGCCGCCGCCCGGCGGTCAGGCCCCGGCGGGCGGCTCGGGGGCTTTCGGGATCGGCCTGGCGGCGCGCCGGGCCCGGGACGAGCCTGCGCCGCCGGCCCAGGAGTAGGAGGCCGAGGCCGAGCCACGGCTGAGGATCTTCTCGATCGCCGAGCCGACGCCGCCATCGGCGGCGATGATCCGGCGCATCACCATGATCATCGCGGGGATGGCCCAGAAGTCACCGCAGACCCACAGGATCGCGGCACCGATCTGCTGGTCGGCGAACGGCGGCAGGGTGACTCCGGGGATGTGGTTGTACACCGAGTACCAGGACGTCTGGGTGAACAGGCTCATCGACATGGCCAGCACCCACATCACCAGGTTGGTGCCGATCAGGGCCATCGCCTGGGCCACGTCGGTCATCCGCCGCCGGAACGGGGGCGAGGGGATGAACTGCAGCCAGAACAGCACCCCGGCGGTGAAGAAACTGCCGTGCATCAGCCAGATGTGCACCGCCTGGTTGTTCTCCGCCAGGTCGAACAGGGCCGGCACGTGCCAGAGGATCATCACGCCGCTGAACAGGATCACCGCGACCCACGGCCGCAGCAGGAAGGCTCCCACGGCGCGCAGCGGCCTGGACCACGTGCCGCGCATGGTGCCCCGGGTGACCGCCTGCCCGGCCCGGCCGGGCAGGCCGTCGAGCAGCGGCTGCCACGGGGCGCCCGCCACCACGAGCGTCGGCGCGGCGAACATCAGCAGCAGGTGCTGGATCATATGGATGAAGAAGTAGTCGTCCGACCAGTAGTCGATCGGCGACTGCACGGTGATCAGCAGCACCGCCAGCCCGGCGTAGAACAGGAACGACCGCTGCCGCCGCTGGCGCGTGCGGTCCGGCCGGGACCGCCGGGCGAGCCGGGCCAGGCCTATTTCATGCCAGATCACCAGGACCGCGACCACGATCATGAAGGGGTCGAACGACCAGTGACCGGTGAGATAGCTCATGACGGTGCGATCTTACGCGCGCCGTCAGGGCAGGCGCCATCGCGCGGATGAGCCGGCCGCCGTCCCCGGCGGCCGCGGGCCCGCGCAGCTGCGGAAAAGTCCGTGACCTACTGGCATTTTATGCCCCTGACCTGCACAATCAGTCGAGTAACGATCATCCGCGACGGCAGTGAGGCGGGCCAGGGGGTGCCGATGCAACGTGCCGGTGGCGTCACCGGGCGGCCGTACCGCCGGCCCGCGGTGTGGGCCTGGGCCGCGCTGGCCGCACCGGCCCTGGCCATCGCCGTGCTGTGCCCGGCCACGCACGGTGCGGCCCGCTTCGCCGCCCGGCTCGCCGCGGCGGCGGCCACACTGTCCCGCCAGGCGCCCCGGGCGCAGCCCGCCGTGGTGTCCGGCAGCCCGTTCGAGGGCACGCCCGCCGTCGGTGCCCTGTTCCAGGTGACTGCCGGCGGGCTCGGCAAGCACTTCTGCACGGCCACCGTGGTGGACAGCCCGGTCAAGGACCTGGTGATCACCGCCGCCCACTGCGTCTACGGCCAGCAGCCCGGCCACATCGCGTTCGTGCCCGGCTACCGCAACAGCAGCCATCCCTACGGCATCTGGGCCGTCCGGCAGATCATCGTGGCCGCCGGCTGGCGGAACTCGCGGAACCCGAATCGCGACGTGGCGTTCCTGGTGGTGGGGCGGCGCGGGCGGCCCGGCGTGCAGGTCCTGACCGGCGGGGAACGCCTGGGCACCGGCTGGCCCGCCCGCACCTGGGTGCATGTCATCGGCTACCCCGACGGCGCGCAGTGGCCGGTCATCTGCGGCAACAGCACCCGCCCCTTCGGGCGGCGCCAGATGCGGTTCGACTGCGGCGGCTACCCCGACGGCACCAGCGGCGGCCCGTTCCTTGCCCGGTGGCACCCGGCGGCCGGCACCGGCACGGTGATCGGCGTGATCGGCGGCTATGAGCAGGGCGGCTACCTCGCGTCGGTGTCCTATTCACCAAGGTTCGGCCCCGCCATCCGGTCGCTGTACCGCACGGCGGTCGCCGACGCCCGCGCGGCCGGCGCAGCCAGGGCCCCGCCCGGCCGGGCGGCCGCGGCCGTCATTCCGGCGCGGGCGGCGGCACGATCTGGTCGAGTTCGGCGAGGTCGGCGGGCGACGGGAGCCAGTCCGCCGCGGCGGCGTTGGCCTTCACCTGCTCTGGGGAGGTCGCCCCGGCGATCACCGAGGCACAGCCGGGCTGCGCGGCCAGTGCACCGATGGCGACCTCCAGGACGGTGAGCCCGTGCCCGGCCGCCCACGAGATCAGCGCCTCCACCCGGTCGAGCTTCGCCTCGGTCAGGTAACCCGGGCGGCTCGCCAGCCGGCTGCCGGCCGGCGGCTCCTGGCCCTTGCGCACCTTCCCGCTGAGCAGCCCGTTGGCCAGCGGGAAGTACGGCAGCACGCCCAGGCCGAAGTGCCGGGCGGCGGGCACGGCCTCGGCCTCCGCCCCGCGTTCCAGCAGTGACCAGTGATTCTGCGCGGACACGAACGGCACGGCGCTCGCCGCCCGGGCCACGTGCGCGGCGTCGGCGATCTGCCAGCCGGTGAAGTTGGAGTTGCCCAGGTAGCGGACCTTGCCCTCGGCGACGAGTTCGCCGAGGGCGGCCAGGGTCTCCGCGATCGGGGTCACCGGGTCCGGGGTGTGGATCTGGTACAGGTCCAGGTAGTCGGTGCGCAGGCGGCGCAGGGAGCGCTCCACGGCCCGCCTGATGTAGGCCCGGCCGCCCTTGGCACCCGCCGCGGGCCCGTATCCCATGTCAAAGTCCTGGTGGCCGAACTTCGTCGCGAGCACGACCTCGTCGCGCCGCCCGGCGAGCACCTCGCCGAGCAGTTCCTCCGAGCCTCCGCCGTTGCCGTACGTGTCGGCCGTGTCCAGCAGCGTGATGCCGGCCTCCAGCGCCGCGTCCACCACTGCCCGGGTCGCGTCGAGATCGAGCCTGCGGCCGAAGTTGTTGCAGCCGAGACCGGTCACGGACACCATCAGCCCGCAGTCGCCAAGCGGCCGGTAACGCATGGGCATACCTCGTTTCGCATCGCCCCTGACCCCGCACCGATCGTAGGGGATGGCCCACGGCGCGCCCGCCGGGGCTGACACGCGGATCCGCGGGTGCCATGCACTTGCGTGGGCTGCCCCGCAGAGTCATGATTGAACTACTGATAGTGCTCGCTCGGCTACTAAGCGAGGTCGTGCTGGGGGCCGGGGCGGTGGCGGCAGGGCGTGCCATCGTCTCAGCCGGGGAGGGACCGGACGAGATGGCACATTCACCTGCCGACGTTTCCGCCGGTACACCATGCTGACCGGCACGGCCGTTCTCGGGAAGGCGACGATCCCCGGGTGCGTGCAGAGCGTGCCGGAGGCGCGCGCGTTCGTGGACGGCATCCTCGGCCCCGGTCATCCGCGCAGCGACGTGGCGCGGTTACTGGTTTCCGAGCTCGTCACCAACGCGGTGCAGCACACCCACTCCCGCCGCCCCGGCGGCACGGTGACCGTGGTGGTCATCGAACTGGCGGGCAGCCTGCGGGTCGAGGTGATCGACGAGGGATCCGCCCGCAGCGTCCCCGTGGTGCGGGACGACATGTTCGCCACCGACGGCCGGGGCCTGTACCTGGTCCAGTCGCTCGCGGACGAGTGGGGGTTCATCCAGGACCCGGCCGGCACGACCGTCTGGTTCCGCCTGGCCGCCTAGCAGGGCCGTAGGCCACCGGGGGGCTCCGGGGGGGCGCTCCCCCGGGCTAGCAGGGCCACGGCCCGGTGATGGAGGAACCGGCCGTAGGCCACCGGGGGGCTCCGGGGGGCGCTCCCCCGGGCCAGCACTGCTTAGCGGCCGGCCCGGGCCCGGCCCGTGGTGCGGCCGGTGCGCCGGTCGCGCACCCGGATCGACAGGTGCACCGGGCTGCCCTCGAAACCGAAGTCCTCGCGCAGCCGCCGCTCGATGAACCGCCGGTACCCGGCTTCGAGGAACCCCGTGGTGAACAGCACGAAATGCGGTGGCCGGATCCCCGCCTGGGTGGCGAACAGGACCTTCGGCGCCCGGCCGCCCCTGGCCGGTGGCGGGGTCGCGGCGACCAGGTCACCGACCCAGGCATTGAGCCTGCCGGTCGGCACCCGCGTCTCCCACCCGGCCAGCGCCTGTTCGAGCGCGGGCACCAGCCGGTCGATGTGCCTGCCGGTCTGCGCGGAGAGGTTCACCCGCGGCGCCCACCGCGCGGTGTACAGCTGGCGGTCGATATCACGGTCCAGCCGCAGCCGCCGGTCCTCGTCCACCAGGTCCCATTTGTTGAACGCGAGGACCAGCGCCCGGCCCGCCTCGATGACCATCGACACGATGCGCAGGTCCTGCTCGGCGAGTGGCTCGCTGGCATCCACCAGGACGACGGCGACCTCGGCCCGCTCCAGGGCACCGGCGGTCCGCAGCCCGGCGTAGAAGTCCGCGCCCTGATCCTCCCTGGCCCGCCGCCGGATCCCGGCCGTGTCCACGAACCGCCAGGTCACCCCGCCCAGCTCGATCAGCTCGTCCACCGGGTCCCTGGTGGTCCCGGCGACCTCGTGCACCAGCACCCGCTGCTCCCCGGCCAGCCGGTTGAGCAGGCTGGACTTGCCCACGTTGGGCCGGCCGATCAGCGCCACCCGGCGCGGGCCGCCGCCGGAGTCCCGCTCGGGCGGCGCGGACCGCGGCAGCGCGTCGAGCACCACGTCGAGCAGGTCACCGCTGCCCCGCCCGTGCAGGGCGCTGACCGGGTAGGGCTCGCCGAGCCCCAGGGCCCACAGCGCCGTGGCGCCGGGCTCGGCCGGCGCGTCGTCCACCTTGTTGGCGGCGACCACGACTGGCTTGCCCGAGCGGCGCAGCACCGCGGCGACGGCCTCGTCGGCGTCGGTGACTCCGACGACCGCGTCCACGACGAAGAGCACCGCGTCCGCCGCGTCCACTGACATCCGGGCCTGCGCGGTGACCAGTTCGGCCAGCGCGCGGCTGGGGTGGGCGGTGTCACCAATCGCGGCCTCCCAGCCGCCGGTGTCCACCAGGGTGAACGACCGGCCGCGCCAGGTGGCGTCGTAGGCCACCCGGTCCCTGGTGACACCCGGGACGTCCTGCACGACCGCCTGGCGGCTGCCGAGGATCCGGTTGACCAGGGTGGACTTGCCGACGTTGGGCCGCCCCACGACGGCCACGACGGGTACCAGGGCGCCGGCATCCTGCGGCTCATGCGTGCTCGTCATGTCAGCCCGTCCGCGCCGGGTGCCCGGCCAGTGGGAAGCCGCGTTCGCCGGCCACCCGCACGATCAGGCCGATGACCTGGTCCAGGGGCAGCACGGTCGAATCGACCTTGATCGCGTCGGGGGCCATCGCCGACTGTGGCGCGTCGGCGGTGTCCCTGCGCTTCTGTTCATCGCGGGTCACCCCGGGCGTGGCACCAGCGTCGGCGGCCAGGTCGGCGCTGCGGCGCTCGGCCCTGGCCTCCTCGCTGGCGGTCAGGAACACCTTCACCACGGCCCGCGGGGCCACGACGGTGCCGATGTCCCTGCCTTCGGCGACGATACCCTCGCCGGCCGCGCAGGCGCTGGCGAGGATGGCCTGCTGCCGCGCGACCAGGTGCGCCCGGACCTCGGGCACCGCGGCGACCACGCTCACCGCGTTGGAGACCTCCCTGGTGCGGATCAGCGCGGTGACGTCGATGCCGTCGACGCGGACCGCCGGGCTGGCCGGGTCGGTGCTCAGCTCGATCACCGGCCGCCGCGCGTTGCGCGCCACGGTCCCCGGGTCGCGGAAATCCAGCTCGTGGCTGATCAGCCACCAGGTCAGCGCGCGGTACATCGCGCCGGTGTCCAGGTAACGCAGGCCAAGCTCGGCGGCGACACCCCGGGCGGCGCTCGATTTCCCGGACCCCGCGGGGCCGTCCACCGCGATCACAAGGCAGCCAGTCACCGTCACGGCTGAACACTCTATAGGGTTCATGCCGTCACCTTCCCCAGGTGGTTCACGCGCTTCATTGCGACACGCCACACGAGTGTGGTCTTACCGTCACTCTGCGCCTCGGCCCGACTGGCCGGGAGACGCGCCAGATTGATCCCGGCGTTCTCGTCTCGGTCGTGGGTGACGCCGCAGCCTGGACATTCCCAGGTGCGGTCGCTCAGAATGAGGCCGGTGTTGACCAGGCCACACTCAGAGCAGGTCTTGCTGGAGGGATAGAACCGGTCTGCCACCCACAACTCGGCCCCGTACCACTGACTCTTGTAGGTTAACTGCCTGCGCAACTCACCGGCCGCCGCGTCCACCCACGACTTGCGGTGCGAGCGCAGGCCCTGCATGAGCGAGTTGACTGCGAGGTCTTCGATCACGATCTGGCCGTGGGTCTTGGCGAGGTCGGTCGTGGCGTTGTGGATAGCGTCGGAGCGGATAGCGGAAACTCTCGCATGGGCGCGCCCGAGCGTGCGCTTGGCCTTGCGCCATCGAGACGAGCCCTCGGTCCTGCGCGACACTGCCCGGTTGGCTCGGCGCAGACCTGTTAGTGATGCCCGCAGAGCCCTCGGGTTGGGCACTCTGGCAGCCATAGTGCCGTCCGGGCGCATGACGGTCAAAAGGCAGTTACCGATGCCGACATCCACACCAACAGCGTCAGCCCGCGCCGCGGGCTGCCAGAGGGGCACTGATCTCCAGCCGCAGAGATACCGACCACCGCCCGGCGCGCTCACGGACCGTGGCGGCAAGCAGTCGCCCCGTGCCGCGACGGATGTGCCGCCAGAGAGGCCGGATGTTCTCGGCGGTCTCCACACGCCCGGCGCCCGGCAAGACAATGTAGCGGGGACCTTCCACCCGCAGCGCCCCGGTGGTGTATGTGCAGCGAACCCGATCCTTGCCCTTCTTGCAGAATCGCGGGAAACCCACCCTCGGGCCTTCACGCATGCCGGTCTTGGAACCATGCCAGTTCTTTAAGGCTGCGACGGCATCGGCGATGCCGTTGGAGAATGCCTCCTTACTGCACTCAGCCCACCAGGGCGCTGCCTCCGCCTTGACCGCGTTCCATCGTTTGCGCAGCGACCAGGCCGACCACACGATCGGGTCGTGCTCCCCGGCCCGCGTACCCTGGTCAAACGCATGCTTGAATTGCGCGACGGCCCAATTGTGCGCGGACCGGCGGGCACCGTCGTCGCGGCGGAATCTCGCGGCCTGCTGCGATGAGGGTACAAGCGCGACGGTCCAGCCCTTAACGATGGCACCGGGCGGAGGCGCATACTTAGCCACCGGCGTGGCCTAGCTCTGCAGGCATCAAGTGCCGAACAACTTGGCGGCCCGATTCCATGCGTCGACCGGCCGCTCGGGCTGCCAACATCTTGTCAGTGTTGCAGGACATGACGACAAAACGACGGCCGGAGCGTCCTCACACCCGAAGTCCTACGTAGGAAGATCCTGTCCCCGGGCTTCGGGCCGCCCTCAACGGCGAACGGGCCATCCGGACGCCGCGAGCGCCTGGGTCAGCCGGGCCACGGCGTCCGGCCGGACCACCAGTTCGGCCACACCCACCGGCAGCCCCGGCGAGTGCTCGATCCCGATGTCCTCGATGTTCACCCCAGCCTCACCCGCCGCGCGGAACAACCGGGCCAGCTCACCGGGCACGTCGGGGATGACCACCTGGACCACCATGTCGTCGCGGTGCGGCTTGCTGTGCTTGCCGGGAATGCGGCCGGCCCCGGCGGTGCCCTCGTCCAGCAGGCCGGTGACCGCCTTCAGGCCCGGGCTGGCGCCGTCGGCCGCGGCGTCACGCAGCGCCTCGGCGGCGGCGGACAGGTCCGCCGCGACGGCGGCGAGCACGTCGGCGACGGGCCCGGCGTTGGCGGCCAGGATCTGCGCCCACATCCGGCTGTCCCCGGCCGCGATCCGGGTCACGTCCCTGATTCCCTGGCCGGACAGCAGCAGAGCGGGCTCGGCGGCACCGGCCAGGCGGGCCGCCATCGCGGCGGCGACCACGTGCGGCGCGTGTGAGACGAGGGCGACGTACCGGTCGTGCTCGGCGGCGGTCAGGCGTACCTCCTGGGCCTGGCAGCAGCGCACCAGCGCCGTCACGGCCGCGACGGCCTCGGGCGCGTTGTGCGGCCCCGGGCAGAGCACCCAGGGGCGGCCGAGGAACAGGTCGGCCCGCGCGGCCGCGGGCCCGGAGCGCTCCCGCCCGGACAGCGGATGCCCCGGCACGAACGAGGTCAGGTCGCAGCCGAGCTCGGCGGCATGGTCGAGCACCGCGGCCTTGACGCTGGCCACATCGGTGTACCACCGGGCCGCACCGGCGGCCTGGGCGGTGGCCAGGCAGGCCCGGCGGCGGCAGGCGGCACCGCGAGCACCACCAGGTCAGCGGGTTCCGCGAGGCCCGCGAAGTCCTCGCCGACCACGGTCCCCGCCCCGATGTCGGCGGCCAGCCGTGCCGCTGCGGGGTCGTGGTCGGCCAGTCCCACCCGCACACCGCGCTCACGCAGCGCCAGCGCGATAGACGTCCCGATCAGCCCGGTCCCCACCACCACCGCGCTGTCCAGTCCCGTTGGCGCTCCCTCGCCGCCGGATCCCGCGCTCATTGGGCGATGTCCAGCCGCAGGGCCACCGCACCCCGCAGGTACACATGCTCCAGCGCGGACCGGGGCTTGTCCGTCTCCACGTGCATCAGCAACCGCACGACGCGCGGCATCGCCCCCGGCACCCCGATCTCGCTCGCGCACAGCAGCGGCACGTCGTGAAACCCGATCTTGCGGGCCGCCAGCGCGGGGAACTCCGCATCAAGGTCCGGTGTCGCCGTGAACACGACACTGATCACATCATCGGTAACCAGCCCGTTCCGGGTCATCACCTCGGTGACCAGCTCCGTAGTCCCCTCCAGAATGTCCGCCTTGGTATTGGCATCCACCTGTACGGCACCCCGGATCGCCCGAACCGCCACCAGCCACAGCCCCTTTACCCTCGGCAATCGATCACCTCAAGGTTATCGGGGCGAGCGGGGCACGGCTCCTACAGTCCCACCGCCGCGTACAGCTCCCCGACCTCAATGGTCGTCAGCACCCGGGAGGTCCCCGGCCGAAGATTCCCCAGTTTCACCGGCCCCACCTGAGTCCGCACCAGCCGCGACACCGGATGCCCGGCCGCGCTCAAGCAGCCGCCGCACGATATGCTTCCGCCCCTCGTGCAGCGTGATCTCGACCAGCGCCCGCTTCCCCGCCCGTTCCACGACCCGGAACCCGTCCGCGCTGGCCACCCCGTCCTCCAGCTCGATGCCGGTCATCAGGCGCCGCCCCAGGTCGCGTTCCACGGGGCCGGGCACATCCGCCAGATAGGTCTTGAGCACGCCGTACCGGGGGTGCGTCAGCCGGTGCGCCAGGTCCCCGTCGTTGGTGAACAGCATCAGGCCCTCGGTCTCGTAGTCGAGCCTGCCGACGTGGTACAGCCGCTCCTCCGGTCGCCGAGGAGGTCGCTGACGGTGCGCCGGCCCCGGTCGTCCGACATCGTGGTGACCACCCCGGGCGGCTTGTTCAGCGCTAGGTAGACCAGGTCCTGCCGGGATGGGATGCGCAGGCCGTCGACCCGGATCACCTGGTGCTCCGGGTCGACCCTGGCGCCGAACCGGCGCACCGTCTCGCCGTCGACCTCGACCCGGCCCTCGCCGATCAGTTCCTCGCAGTGCCGCCGGCTGCCCAGGCCCGCGGCGGCCAGCACCTTCTGCAGCCGGACACCGCCGGGCACGTCGGTGAGCGAGTCGCGCTCCTCCTCGTCCAGCTCGGGCGGGGTCCTGCGGTCACGCGCTTTGCTCATCGCCGGAACCGGTCGCCGTCCCCGATGAGCTCGGCGGCGTCCTCGACCTCATCGGGCAGGAACGGCGCGAGGTCGGGCAGCTCCTCCAGGCCGGCCAGGCCGAGCCGCTCCAGGAAGTAGCCGGTGGTCCGGTACAGGATCGCGCCGGTCTCGTGCTCGGTGCCCGCCTCCTCGACCAGCCCGCGCAGGGTCAGGGTGCGCATCACCGCCGTCGCAGTTGACCCCGCGGACCGCCGAGACCCGGGACCGGCTGACCGGCTGCCGGTAGGCGACCACCGCCAGGGTCTCCAGCGCCGCCTGGGTGAGCCGCACCTCCTGGCCGTCGCGGACGAACCGCTCCACCACCGGGGCGCATTCCTCCCGGGTGTAGAACCGCCAGCCGCCCGCCACCTCGCGCAGCTCGATACCCGCGGCGCTGCTCGTCGTAGGAGGCGGCCAGCTCGCGCCAGCGCGCGGGACACCTCGTCCCTGCGGGCGCTCCAGCACCTGGGCGAGCACCACCTCGGCGACCGGCTCGTCCACGACCAGCAGGATCGCCTCCAGGCAGGCGTAGGTCGGGGCCAGGCTGGCGCTCCCGGCTCGACTTCGCCGGTGGGCACCCCGGCGCCGATCGTTCACCATGTATCGTGTTAACCGTCTTCCTCGCTCGCCGGCGCGCCGCGGGCGCGCCCGGCGGCCAGGTCACGTAGAGATCCCCCAGCGGCACCGCCTGCTCGAAGGAGACGTTACCCTCCCGGTACAGCTCGAGCACCGCCAGGAACCTGGCCACCACCTCGTAGGTGCCACGCGCAGTCGGCGACAAGCTGCCGGAAGGTGGCGCGGTGCAGCTCCCGCAGCCGCCCGGCCAGGATCGCGGCCTGCTCGCGCGACGCTGGCCCGGGGCATGTGGATGTGCTCGGTGGACACCACCGGCGCCGGGCGGGGGGCGAGCGCCAGGGCGGCGATGCGGGCGAACTCGCCCGGGCCGAGGCCCAGCAGGACCTCGGGCAGCAGCCCGGCGAACCGTGGCTCCATCGGCACGCGCCGGGCGAACCGGCGGGCCTGGGCGGCCATCCGGCCCGCGAAGAGGCCGGCCACCTCCTTGTAGGCGCGGTACTGCAGCAGCCGGGCGAAGAGCAGGTCCCTGGCCTCCAGCAGGGCGAGGTCCTCTTCGTCCTCGACCTCGCCCGCGGGCAGCAGCCGGGCGGCCTTGAGGTCGAGCAGGGTCGCCGCGACGACGAGGAAATAGCTGGCCTGGTCCAGGTCCCAACCAGTCGGCCCGGGCCCGGATGTAGGCGATGAACTCGTCGGTGACCTGGGACAGGGCCACCTCGGTGATGTCCAGCTTGTGCTTGGAGATCAGCCCGAGGAGCAGGTCGAACGGGCCCTCGAAGACATCGAGGTGAACCTCGAAGCCCGCCTGGCTGCCGGCCTGGCCCGCGGTGCCGCCCGGCTCGCTGTCCACCGCTGCGATCACGGGTTGTCCCGCGGCTGCCGGGCCGCGGCGTCGCGTCGAGCCGGCCTGGCGAGCAGGCTCGACTCCGACGCCGGCGTCCAGGTCGGCGAGCAGCACGGCGATCGCCTCGCGCACCAGTCCTGCCCCGGTCCACGACCGATACCGCGGGCGCGCAGGGTCAGCCGGGCCCGCTCCAGGTCGAGCAGTTCCTCGGCGGACAGGTACACCGTGATCTTCTGAGTGCGCCTTCGCGCCCGCTGGCCTGCCGCCCGTCGTGGTCCGGGCCGGGTCCCGGATGGCGGGGCGGAGCAGTTCGGGAACTCCGGGCAGGCTCACCCGCCTGCGACGGGACCAGGCGCGGCCTGCCTGCCGCCACCGCTCCAGCACCTCCTTGGCGAGCTCCCGGTAGGAGCTGGCCCCAGCGGAGGCCGGGTCGAAGCTGGTGATCGGCTCGCCGGCCACCGTCGCGTCGGGGAACCGCACGGTGCGGCTGATCACCGTGTGGAAGACCTTGTCGCCGAACCGGTCCACCACCCGGCGAGCACCTCGCGGGAGTGCAGCGTCCGCGAGTCGTACATGGTGGCCAGCAGGCCGTCCATGGCCAGTCTGGGGTTGAGCCGCCGGGACACCTTGTCGATGGTCTCGGTCAGCAGCGCCACGCCGCGCATCGCGAAGTACTCGCATTCCAGCGGCACGATGATCGCCGTCGGCGCAGGCCAGCGCGTTCACGGTGAGCAGGCCGAGTGACGGCTGGCAGTCGATGAGGATGACGTCGTATTCCGGCACCAGGGCTCCAGCACGCCGCCGAGCACGAACTCCCGGCCCACCTCGTGCACGAGCTGCACCTCGGCCCCGGACAGGTCGATGTTGCTCGGCAGCAGGTCCATGCCGGCGACGCTGGTCTTGACCACGACCTCCTGACGGGCTGACGCCGCGCTCCATCAGCAGGTTGTAGACGGTGGCGTCCAGCTCGTGCGGCTGGATGCCCAGGCCGACCGAGAGCGCGCCCTGCGGGTCGAAGTCGACCAGCAGGACGCGGCGGCCGAACTCGGCCAGGGCCGCGCCGAGGTTGATCGTCGTGGTGGTCTTGCCCACCCCGCCCTTCTGGTTGCACACCGCCACGACCCGCGCCGGCCCGTGCCTGGTCAGCGGCTCGGGGTGGGGAAAACCGGCAGGGGACGCCCGGTGGGCCGACGGTCACGAGCTTGCGCGCTGATCGCGGGACGCTGCCACCATGTGCTGCACCTCCCAGCGGAGCGCGCAAATGCCTCCGCTGGACCCGGACTCTAAGGCGCTGGGCGGCCCGGCGGCAAGCCGACTCACCGTGTGCCGGGCGCATCGTGCCTTTCGTAGTCTGACCGGCCCCTCATGAGCGCCCGGGGGTGCGCCGCGGCGTACACCTCGCGCAGCTTGTCCACCGTGACCAGGGTGTAGACCTGGGTGGTGGTCACCGACGCGTGGCCCAGCAGTTCCTGCACCACCCGGACGTCGGCCCCGCCGTCGAGCAGGTGGGTGGCGAAGGAGTGCCGCAGCGTGTGCGGGGAGACCCCGGCCAGGCCCGCCCGGTCCGCCGCGGCCTTGAGGACGCCCCAGGCGCCCTGCCGGGTCAGCCGGCCGCCGCGGGTGTTCAGGAACACCGCAGGGCTGGCCGGGCGCGCGGCGCGCGGCCGCCGCCAGCGCCGGGCGGGCCCGCGGACCAGATAGGCGTCGAGCGCCTGCGCCGGCGTACCTGCCGACCGGGACGATCCGTTGCTTGCCCCCCTTGCCGCGCCGAGCGGCGCACCGCCGCGGCCGGCCGCCGCCAGGTCAGGTCGTCCACGTCCAGGCCGACCGCCTCGGAGATCCGCGCCCCGGTGCCGTAGAGCAGCTCGAGCAGCGCCCGGTCGCGCAGCGGAGCGCGGGTCCCGGTTCGCTCACCCGGGGCCGCCGCCGCGAGCAGCCGCTCCACCTCGGCGATCCCGATCGCCCGGGGCAGCCTGCGCGGCGGGCGCGGGCGGCGGAACCTGGCCGGCCGGATCGCCGGCGGCCAGCCCCTCGGCCGCCGCGAACGCGTGCAGCCCGCGCACCGCGGCCACGGCCCGGGCGGCGGAGCTCGCCTCCAGCGGCGGGCGGCCTTCGCCCGCCCTCGCGCAGCCCGGCCAGGAACGCCGCGACGTCCGGCGTGGTCGACCTCCGCGATGGCGGCCCGGCCCCGGTCCGCCATCGCCTCGGTGTACCGGGCCAGGTCCCGCCGGTAGGCCGCCAGGGTGTGCGCGGCCAGGCCCCGCTCGACCGCGAGGTGGTCGAGGTAGCGGCCCGCCGCGGTGGCGAGGCCCGGCCCGGCTGCGCCGGTGGTGTCCTGGCCCGGGCCCGTCAGCGCAGCACCTGCTCCGGCGTGGTCGAGGGCAGCCCGTGCGCCTCGGCGACCGGCTCGATGGTCAGCGCGCCTTCGTGGGTGTGCAGGCCGCGCGCGAGCGCGGGGTCCGCTCGCAGCGCCTCGCGCCAGCCCAGGTTCGCCAGCTCCAGCACGTACGGCAGGGTGACGTTGGTCAGCGCGTACGTGGAGGTGTGCGGCACCGCGCCGGGCATGTTGGCGACGCAGTAGAACACCGAGTCGTGCACCCGGTAGGTCGGCTCGGCGTGGGTGGTCGGCTGCGAGTCCTCGAAGCAGCCGCCCTGGTCGATGGAGATGTCCACGAGCACCGAGCCGGGCTTCATCCGGGCCACCAGCTCGTTGGAGATCAGCATCGGCGCCTTGGCGCCGGGCACCAGCACCGCCCCGATGACCAGGTCGGCGTCGATCACCGCGCGCTCGATCTCGTACGCGTTCGACGCGACCGTCTGCAGGTGCCCCTGGTAGATCGCGTCGGCCGAGCGCAGCCGGGCGATGTTCTTGTCCACCAGCAGGACCTCCGCCTGCATGCCGAGCGCGATCGCGGCGGCGTTCATGCCGGACACCCCGGCCCCGAGCACCACCACCTTGGCCGCGTAGACGCCGGACACGCCGCCCATGAGCACGCCGCGGCCGCCGCCGTCACGCTGCAGGTGGTGCGCCCCGACCTGCGGCGCCATCCGGCCCGCGACCTCGGACATGGGCGCGAGCAGCGGCAGCGAGCCGTCGGCGGCCTGGACGGTCTCGTAGGCGATGGAGGTGATCCCCGACCCGAGGAGCGCGTCGGTGCACTGGCGTCGACGCGGCCAGGTGCAGGTAGGTGAACAGCACCTGCCCCTTGCGCATCCGGTGGTACTCCTCCGCCACCGGCTCCTTGACCTTGAGGACCAGCTCGCCGGTGGCCCACACGTCGTCCGCGGTGGGCAGGATGGCCGCCCCGGCGGCCACGAAGTCCGTGTCCGGGATCGCCGAGCCGGTCCCGGCTTCCTGCTCGATGAACACCTGATGGCCCGCCCGGGACAGCTCGTGCACGCCCGCCGGCGTGATCGCCACCCGGTACTCGTGGTTCTTGACCTCTTTGGGAACGCCCACCTTCATGGCCGCTAGCCCCTTCTCGCGCTCGCCGCCGGGCCCCGTTGCCGGAGGTCCGGTCCCTGACGGACACCCGCGGCGCGTCAGCCTTCGCCTGCCCTGGCTTCCCTGAGCACCGCGAACCCGCCCTGCTGGGCGGCATATGCGGCCAAGATACCCACCGCAGTTACACCATTGTGCAGTTCGCCCGCCAGGAAAAGCTGCGACCGCCCGGTCCAGCGGCACCCAGGCGGGCTCAGCAGGTACGCCTCCTCGTGCCGCAGCGGCGTCCCCGCGCTCGGCGTCCGGAACCGCGGGCCAGCCCGCGGGCCAGGTACACGGCGACCCGCTCGGTGAAGATCCCCGGCGAGGTGTAGCAGTCGGTGAGCACGTGCCAGGTCGCGGGCGCGTGTAGCCGGTCTCCTCACGCAGTTCCCGCTCACGCGGTCGGTGCGGCGGCTCGCCGGGCACGTCCCGCAGCCCGGCCGGGATCTCCCAGAGAAGTGCGCCCACCGGGTGCCGGTACTGGCGGATGAGCAGCACCTGGCCCGCGTCGTCCAGCGCGACGATCGCGACGGCCCCGGGGTGCTCCACCACGTCCCGTGCCGCCACGTCCCCGTCGGGCATCCGGACCTCGTCGGTCCGCAGCGCCACGAACGCGCCGCGCGCCTTCCGCGGCCGGCCGGCCACCGGCCAGTGCCATTCGGTGTCGCGTAGCTGCCCGCCCGGTGGCTCCGCGCCGGGCACCGGCAGGCCCGTCCCGGGGCGCGCCGCGGCGCCGCCGCCCGCTCCCCCGTCCGCGCTGCCGGTCACGCGCTCGCCGCGGCGCGGTGCGCGCTCGCGGCGGGCGCGGTGCGGACCGTCCGTGCGTGCTCCAGGGCGGCGGCCACCAGCCCGCTGAACAGCGGGTGCGGCCGGGTCGGCCGGGACAGGAACTCGGGGTGCGCCTGGGTCGCGACCAAGTAGGGATGGGCGTCCCTGGACAGTTCCACGAACTCGACCAGGCGGCCGTCCGGCGACAGCCCCGAGCACCGCAGCCCGGCCTGCTCCAGAACGTCACGGTAGGTGTTGTTCACCTCGTACCTGTGCCGGTGCCGCTCCTGCACCACCTCGGCGCCGTACAGCTTGCGGACCAGGGAACCCTCGGCGAGGACCGCCGGGATACAGGCCCAGGCGCATGGTGCCGCCCATGTCCCGCTCCCCGGCCACCACGTCCTGCTGGTCGGCCATGGTCGCGATCACCGGGTACGGGGTGTCCGGGTCGAACTCCGCGCTGTTCGCGCCCTCCAGGCCGGCCAGGTTCCGTGCCACCTCGATCGCCACGCACTGCAGGCCCAGGCACAGTCCCAGGAGCGGGATCTGGTGGGTGCGGGCGTAGTTCACCGCGCCGATCTTCCCCTCGATGCCGCGTACCCCGAAACCGCCGGGGACCAGCACCCCGTCCGCGTCCGCGAGCGCGCGCGCCGCGCCGTCGGCGGTCTGGCAGTCGTCGCTGGCCACCCACTTGATGTTGACCCGGGCGTCGTTGGCGAACCCGCCGGCCCGCAGCGCCTCGGCCGGGGACAGATAGGCGTCCGGCAGGCCCACGTACTTGCCCACCAGGGCGATGGTGACGGTCCTGGCCGGCCGGTGCACCCGGCGCAGCAGGTCGTCCCAGTCGCTCCAGTCCACGTCGTGGAACGGCAGGGCGAGCCGCCGCACCACGTAGGCGTCAAGCCCCTCGGCGTGCAGCACCTTGGGGATGTCATAGATCGACGCGGCGTCCGCGGCCGCGACCACGGCCTCCTCGTCCACGTCGCACATCAGGCTGATCTTGCGCTTCAGGCCCGCGCTGATCTCCCGGTCCGCGCGGCAGACGATGGCGTCGGGCTGGATGCCGATGCTGCGCAGTGCCGCGACCGAGTGCTGGGTCGGCTTGGTCTTCAGCTCGCCCGACGGCACGATGTACGGCAGCAGCGAGATGTGCAGGAAGAAGCACCGGTCCCGGCCGATCTCATGCCGGATCTGCCGGATCGCCTCAAGGAACGGCAGCGACTCGATGTCGCCGACGGTGCCGCCCACCTCGGTGATCACCACGTGCACCCCGGGGCCGCCCATCCCCAGGATGCGGGCCTTGATCTCGTTGGTGATGTGCGGGATCACCTGGACCGTGTCGCCCAGGTAGTCCCCGCGCCGTTCCTTGGCGATCACGCTGGAGTAGATCTGCCCGGTGGTGACGTTGGCACGGCCCGCAAGTTCTGTGTCCAGGAACCGCTCGTAGTGGCCGACATCCAGGTCGGTCTCGGTGCCGTCGTCGGTGACGAACACCTCACCGTGCTGGAACGGGTTCATGGTGCCCGGATCCACGTTCAGGTACGGATCGAGCTTCTGCATGCTCACCGTGAGCCCGCGGGCCTTGAGCAGCCGGCCCAGGCTGGAGGCCGTGAGGCCCTTGCCGAGGCTGGAGGCGACTCCCCCGGTGACGAAGAGATGCTTGGTGAGCGTCAGGCGTGATGCTTCCAAAGGAAGACTCCCGTGGTCGGTCCTAGGCGGAGAAGCCGCCCGTCCACGGACCATCAGAATATCAGCCGGCAGCCGCGCAGGGCTGCAGCGCCACCGTCCTTGCTGGTCCGGGTGTCGGGCCGGGCGGTCACAGAGTGTGCGGGGTGGGCTCGCTCTCCGCCTGCCTGACCCGCCGCTGGGCGGCCGTGAGGCCCTGCTCGTCGGTCTCACCGAACCGGGCCAGGGCGACCGCGCAGACGATGGCGAGGCTGAATCCCAGTACGGCGACCCCGCCCAGGCCGGGACGGGTCTTGTCGCCGAGGAACATCACGCCGACCACGGCCGGGGGCGTGGTCTCCGCGAGTACCACGGCGGCCGTCGCCACGGTTACGCTGCCACCTTCCAGCGCCGTGGCGTAAAGCATGAACGAGACGATGCCCGCGGCAGCCAGCGCATAGGCGGCCGGGTCCCGGATGAGCTCGTGCGGAGTGAACCCGGGCAGCACGCGCGCCGCCACCGCGAGAACCCCGTAGCCCAGGCCGGCCACCGCGCCGAGCACGGGGGTGCGGGCGGGCGGGCGCAGCCGGGAGGCGGCGATCCCGGCGGCGGCGATGCCTGCCACCGCGAGGATGAGGGCAAGCTTGAACTGAGAGCTCACGCCCACGGCGGGGTGCGGGCCCGCGGACGAACCGAGCAGGCCTACGCCGAGGATCACGCCGGCCACGGCCAGCCACTCCCGCCAGGCCAGTTCGAGGTGGATCAGCCAGGCGGCGAACACCGCCGTCACGGCGAGGTTGCCGGCGATGATCGCCTGCGCGGCGAAAAGCGGCAGTTGCCGCAGCGCCACCAGCTGGGCGACAAAGCCGACGAGGTCAAGGCCGAGGCTGGCGATGAACGGCCATTGGTGCAGCATGCGCACGACCAGGCCCGGGTCCACCGTGCCCAGCCGCGACTTGTGCGCGGAATTGGCTGTGCGCCGGCTGGCCGCCTGCACCGCCATCGCCTGCATGACCGCCGCGATGCCGTAGCACAGGGCAGCCACCAACGCGGCCACCATGCTGACCAACACATCTTCGACCCTACGCTGCCGACGAGAAGCCAAGCCAGCCCGGCGCGCGTTTGCCCTTGTTACGGCCGTGCCGGGCTATTTCGCCGCAGGTCAAAACCAGTGTGTGACGTTGGACACGAAATGACACACACTGGGGGCGGGTCAGCCGCGCGGCGGGGCGCAGACCTGGTGCCCCGCCAGCGCGGTGCGCGCCTGCGCGGCCGAGGTGAAGTGCACACCGCGGATGCCCAGCGCCGCCGCCCCGGCGACGTTCTCCGGCCGGTCGTCGACGAAGACGACCTCGGCCGGCCGGGCGCCGAGCATGGCCAGGACGGCCAGGTAACACTCCGGCTCCGGCTTCACCGAGCCGAGGAAGCAGCTGAACGCGCGGTGCGCGAACGCGCGGGTCACCGGCAGGCCCGCCACCACCTCGGCGACCTCGGCGGGCGCGTTGGACAGCAGCGCGAGCGGGTACCCGGCGGCGGCGAGGTCCTCGATGAGCGCGACCGTGCCCGCGCTCAGGTGCAGCCAGGATTCGATGTCCAGGCGGTTCAGCTCCGCCCGCTGGCCGGCCGAGAACGACCGGCCGAGGGCGGCGGCCACCCGCTGCCAGTAGGCCGCGGCGTCCAGTTCGGCGCGGTCATAGCTGAGCCGGTAGGCCCAGTAGGCGCGCTGGAAGTCGGGCACCGGCACGCCGGCAGCGGCGGCCAGCAGCGCCACGTCCTCGTCGGGCTGCGGCGTGGCGATGACGCCGCCGTAGTCGAATACCACCCAGGGCAGGCCCGCGCTGGTCATACGCCGGCGGCCTGCATGCCACGCAGTTCGTGTTTCAGGTCCTTGATCTCGTCCCGGATCCGGGCGGCGACCTCGAACTGCAGTTCCGCGGCGGCGGCGTGCATCTGCTCGGTCAGCTCACCGATCAGCGCGATCAGGTCGCCGCGGGCCTCGCTGCCGCCGGCCGTGGCACCGCCCGCAGAGCGGTCCGCCGCCTGGCGGGCCCGCGAGGAGAGCCCGGGCACGGGGGCCTTGCCGCGGCTCTGCTGCCGCCCGCCGCCGCCGAGGAGCGTCTCGGTGTCGGCGTCCTCGCGGATGAGCTGGTCGAGGATGTCGGCGATGCGCTTGCGCAGCGGCGTGGGGTCGATGCCGTGCTCGGTGTTGTAGGCGATCTGCTTGTCCCGCCGCCGGTTGGTCTCGTCGATGGCCCGCTGCATCGACGGGGTGACCTTGTCCGCGTACATGTGCACCTGGCCGGACACGTTCCGCGCCGCCCGGCCGATGGTCTGGATCAGCGACGTGCCGGAGCGCAGGAAGCCTTCCTTGTCCGCGTCGAGGATCGACACCAGCGACACCTCGGGCAGGTCCAGGCCCTCACGCAGCAGGTTGATGCCGACCAGCACGTCGTATTCGCCGAGGCGCAGCTCGCGCAGCAACTCCACCCGGCGCAGCGTGTCCACCTCGCTGTGCAGGTAGCGGGCGCGGATGCCCAGTTCCAGCAGGTAGTCGGTGAGGTCCTCGGCCATCTTCTTGGTGAGCGTGGTCACCAGGACCCGCTCGGAGCGGTCGGCGCGCGCCCTGATCTCGTGTACCAGGTCGTCGATCTGCCCCTTGGTCTGCTTGATGAGCACCTGCGGGTCGAGCAGGCCGGTCGGCCTGATCACCTGCTCGGTCACCTCGCCGCCGGTGCGCTGCAGCTCGTACGGGCCGGGCGTGGCCGACAGGTAGATCGTCTGGCCGATCCGGTCGCCGAATTCATCCCAGGTCAGCGGCCGGTTGTCGATCGCGCTCGGCAGCCGGAAACCGTGCTCGACCAGCACCCGCTTCCGCGACACGTCACCCTCGTACATCGCGCCGATCTGCGGCACGGTGCTGTGCGACTCGTCGACGACGAGCAGGAAGTCCTCGGGGAAGTAGTCGAGCAGGGTGTTCGGCGGGGTGCCGGGCTCGCGGCCGTCGATGTGCCGCGAGTAGTTCTCGATGCCCGAGCAGGATCCCACCTGGCGGAGCATCTCCACGTCGTAGGTGGTCCGCATCCGCAGCCGCTGCGCTTCGAGCAGTTTGCCCGCCCGCTCCAGCTCGGCGAGCCGGTCCGCCAGCTCCGCCTCGATCCCGGCGATCGCGCGCTCCATGCGCTCGGGCCCCGCCACGTAGTGGGATGCCGGGAACACGTAGAGCTCGTCGTCCTCGCTGATCACCTCGCCGGTCAGCGGGTGCAGGGTCATCAGCCGCTCGATCTCGTCACCGAACATCTCGATCCGGACCGCGAGTTCCTCGTAGACCGGGATGATCTCGATGGTGTCGCCGCGGACCCGGAAGGTGCCGCGGGTGAAGGCGAGATCGTTGCGGCTGTACTGCATGCCCACCAGCTTGCGCAGCAGCATGTCGCGCTCGATCGTGGCGCCGCGGCGCAGCCGGAGCATCCGGTCCACGTACTCCTGCGGCGTGCCGAGGCCGTAGATGCAGGAGACCGAGGCCACCACGATCGTGTCCCGGCGGGTCAGCAGCGAGTTGGTCGCCGAGTGCCGCAGCCGGTCCACCTCGTCGTTGATCGAGGAGTCCTTCTCGATATAGGTGTCGGTCTGCGGAACGTACGCTTCGGGCTGGTAGTAGTCGTAGTACGAGACGAAGTACTCGACGGCGTTGTGCGGGAGCATCTCCCGCAGCTCGTTGGCGAACTGGGCGGCCAGGGTCTTGTTGGGCAGCATGACCAGCGTGGGCCGCTGCAGCCGCTCGGCCAGCCAGGCGACGGTCGCGGTCTTGCCGGTGCCGGTGGCGCCGAGCAGCACGGTGTCCTTGGCGCCGGACCGTAGCCGCTGCTCCATCTCCGCGATGGCGCCCGGCTGGTCCCCGGCGGGGACCATCTCGGTGACCACCTCGAAGGGTGCCACCCGCCGCTTGAGATCGCTTACCGGCCGCACCGAACCACTCCTCTCCCTTCCCGCGCCCCGCGCGCCCCGGGGGGGCGACCCCCGGTGGGTCGCGGGGGTCGCCCCCCGGGGGTCCGGGGGTCGCCCCCCCCGGGCTAGCACTGCGGGCCCCGGCGAGCCGGCCAACGGCCGGCGAGCAGGCCACGCCGCCACGGCAACACTCCGGGCAGCCGTCGTGTTCCCGCGGCGCACCGGTTCCACTGTAGGGCGGGGATCGGACAGAAAGGGCGCCTCATCCCGCGGGAGCGTCGTCCTCCTGCCCGGCCAGGCGCTTGGCCCGGCGGCGCAACTCGCCCCACAGGTCCCCGGTCTCGCGGTCAAGCTCGGCCAGCGAACCGGAATTGTCCACCACGATCGTGGCGATCGCGAGCCGCTCCTCCCGGCTGGCCTGGGCGCGCATCCGGGCCTCGGCCTGTTCGGGGGTCATGCCCCGCTCCCTGGTCAGCCGCTCGGCCTGCACCCGGGGCGGCACATCCACCACCACGACCTCGTCGAAACCGTCTGCGAGGTGGTTCTCGGCGAGCAGCGGGATGTCGTGGACGACGATCGCCGCGTCGTCGGCCCCCTCCTCCAGGTCGCGCATCCGCGCCCCGACCAGGGGGTGCACGATGGCGTTCAGTTTCCCGCGCAGCGATCCGTCCGCGAAGACCAGCTCGCCCAGCCGTTCCCGGTCCAGGGAGCCGTCGGGGCCGAGCACTCCGTCGCCGAAGGCCGCGACCACCTGGGCCAGTCCCGGCGTTCCGGGGGCCACGACCTGCCTGGCTACCAGGTCAGCGTCGATGACGACGGCACCGTAGGACTCCAGGCGGCGGGATACCTCGCTTTTGCCCGCGCCGATCCCGCCGGTGAGCCCGACTCTGAGCGAAGGCACGGCAGCCAGGCTAGGCCATAAACAGCCACGCCCGGGCCCGGCGGTGCCGGGCCCGGGCGTGGCTGGTGCTGCTAACTCTGGCCGGACAGCTTGTCGCGGAGCGCGGCGAGCGCCTCGTCGGAGGCCAGGGCGCCACCGGGGGCACTGTCGCCACGGCTGGTCGAGGAGGAGGAACCCCGGCGGGCGCGGCTCTCACCGCCCTCGGCCCCGGCGTCGCCGCCGTCACCGGTCTCGTCCTCGGCGGCCTTGCTCCGGGCCTCGGTGATCTGGCGCCGGTGTGCCTCGAACCGTGACCGTGCCTCGGCGTACTGCTGCTCCCACTCCTCGCGCTGGGACTCGAAGCCCTCGAGCCACTCGCCCGTCTCGGAGTCGAAGCCGTCGGGATAGACGTAGTTGCCCTGCTCGTCGTAGGTAGCCGGCATGCCGTACAGCGTCGGGTCGAAGTCGTCCCCGACCGCCTCGCCGATCGTGCCCTCGTTGGCCTGCTTGAGCGACAGGCTGATCCGCCGCCGGTCCAGGTCGATGTCGATGATCTTGACGAAGATCTCGTCCCCGACCTGCACGACCTGCTCGGGGATCTCCACGTGCCGGTCCGCCAGCTCGGAGATGTGCACCAGGCCCTCGATGCCCTCCTCGACCCGGACGAACGCGCCGAACGGCACCAGCTTGGTGACCCGGCCGGGCACGACCTGGCCGATCTGGTGGGTCCGGGCGAACTGCTGCCACGGGTCTTCCTGGGTGGACTTCAGCGACAGCGAGACCCGCTCGCGGTCCAGGTCCACGTCCAGCACCTCGACGGTGACCTCCTGGCCCACCTCGACGACCTCGCCCGGGTGGTCGATGTGCTTCCAGGACAGCTCCGACACGTGCACCAGGCCGTCCACGCCGCCAAGGTCCACGAATGCGCCGAAGTTGACGATCGAGGAGACGACGCCCTTGCGGATCTGGCCCTTCTGCAGCGTGTGCAGGAAGTTCTGCCGGACCTCGGACTGGGTCTGCTCCAGCCAGGCGCGCCGGGACAGCACCACGTTGTTGCGGTTCTTGTCCAGCTCGATGATCTTGGCCTCGATCTGCCTGCCCACGTACGGCTGCAGGTCGCGCACCCGGCGCATCTCCACCAGCGACGCCGGCAGGAAGCCGCGCAGCCCGATGTCGAGGATCAGGCCGCCCTTGACGACCTCGATCACCGTGCCGGTGACGACGCCGTCCTCATCCTTGATCTTCTCGATCGTGCCCCAGGCGCGCTCGTACTGAGCCCGCTTCTTGGACAGGATGAGGCGCCCTTCCTTGTCCTCCTTCTGCAGGACAAGTGCCTCGATGTGCTCACCGGTCTTGACCACGTCGTGAGGATCGACATCATGCTTGATGGACAGCTCACGCGAGGGGATGACCCCCTCGGTCTTGTAGCCGATATCGAGCAAGACCTCATCTCGATCGACCTTGACGACTGTCCCTTCGACAATGTCGCCGTCGTTGAAGTACTTGATGGTCTCGTCGATCGCGGCGAGGAAGGCCTCCTGCGACCCGATGTCGTTGACCGCCACCTTGGGTGTCGGGCTGGCCTGCGTGCTACTCGTCATGTGTGGGTTGACTCCGGCGGACACAATGTAGATGGGCGCGCTCCACCATCAGCCCCTCGGTATGGGGCTGACAGGTGCACTGGATTTGCCTGGCGGACCTGACCAGCCATGATTTGCCTTGCGGCAACTCGCGGCTGTGCCGGGCCATGGCGGACTGCACCAGAACACGGCGCGTCGTTCAGAATATGAGAGCCGGGCCAACGGGTCAATCGCAGGTACCAAACCGAGACCGACCCGTACCCGGGGCGACCGTCTAGTGGGCCGCTTCCTCCCAGCTGCGCCCGGTACCGAACGACACCTCCAGCGGCACGCTGAGCTGGAACGCGCCGCACATGCGCGCCGCGACCAGCGTGCGGAGATCTTCCAGTTCCCCCGGTGCCACCTCGAAGACAAGCTCGTCGTGCACCTGCAGCAGCATCCGCGACCCCGCGCCCTCGTCCCGCAGCGCCCGGTCCACCTCCAGCATGGCGACCTTGATGATGTCCGCCGCGGAACCCTGGATCGGCGCGTTGAGGGCCATGCGCTCGGCCATCTCGCGGCGCTGCCGGTTGTCCGAGGTGAGGTCGGGCAGGTAGCGGCGGCGGCCAAGGATCGTCTCGGTGTAGCCGTCCATCCGGGCCCGGGCGACCACCTCGTGCAGGTATTCACGCACCCCGCCGAACTGCTCGAAGTAGCCGTCCATCAGCGCGCGGGCCTCGTCCGGGGTCACGCGCAGGCCCTGCGACAGCCCGTAGGCGGACAGGCCGTAGGCGAGGCCGTAGTTCATCACCTTGATCCGGTTGCGCAGATCGCCGGTGATCTCCCCGGGCGGCAGGCCGAACACCCGCGACGCGGTCGCGGCGTGGAAGTCGTGCCCGGAGCCGAACGCCTCCTTCAGCGCCTCATCGCCGGACAGGTCCGCCATGATGCGCAGCTCGATCTGGCTGTAGTCGGCGGTGAGCAGGCACTCGTAGGAGTCCCCGACGATGAACCCGCGCCGGATCCGGCGGCCCTCCTCGGTCCGGATCGGGATGTTCTGCAGGTTCGGGTCGGTCGAGGAGAGCCGGCCGGTGGCGGCGATCGTCTGGTTGTAGGTGGTGTGGATGCGCCCGTCCTCGTCGGCCATCGGGATCAGCGAGTCCACGATGCTCTTGAGCTTGGCGACGTCGCGGTGCCGCAGCAGGTGCTCCAGCACCGGGTGGCCGGTCTGGGCCAGCAGCCCGGTGAGCGCCTCGGAGTCGGTCGTGTACCCGGTCTTGATCCGCTTGGTCTTGGGCAGGCCGAGCTCGGTGAACAGGATCTCCTGCAAGCTGCTTGGGCGAGCCCAGGTTGAACTCGTGCCCGATCAGGGCGTAGGCGCCTTGCTCGGCCGCCTTCACCTCCCCACCCAGGGTGGCCGACATGGCGACGAAATGGTCGGTGTCGGCGGCGATGCCCGCGCGCTCCATCCGGGCCAGGACGTCCACCAGCGGCAGCTCCACCTCGTGCAGCAGCCGGGTGGCCCCGCGGTGCTCCAGGTCGGCGTCGAACGCCGCGGCGAGTTCCGCGGTGGCCTTGGCCTGCCACACCAGCGCGGTGGCCGCGGCCAGCTCCGCCTCCTCCTCGCTCTGCTCGCCGGTGAGGTCCAGGGCGAGCTGGCCGGATGCTTGCCCGCCGCTGTTGCCGAGTTCCTTGCCCAGGTAGCGCAGGGTCAGGTCGGCCAGGTCGAAGGTGCGCTGACCGGGCAGGGCGAGGTAGGCGGCCAGCGCGGTGTCGCTGGTGACCCCGGCCAAGCCGCAGGCCCCGGGCGGCGAGCGCATGCATCGGCCCCTTGGCGTCGTGCAGCGCCTTGGGCCGCGCCGGGTCGGCGAGCCAGGCCGCCAGCGCCGTCTCGTCCTCCTCGATCAGTGATACCGGGTCAAGGTAGACTCCCGCGCCGTCGGCGGCCGCGATGGCCAGCGCGACCAGCGTGCCGGTACCACGGCCCCAGCTGCCCAGCAGAGCAAGGCCGGCCCGCCCGGTGCCGGCAACGTGCTCGTCCAGCCACTGCGCCAGCTCACCGGACTCCGGCCGGGTGACCTCCACGTCGAAGCCCGCCTCGGCCGCGCTGACCGGGGCCTGCTGGCCCGCCGCCGTGCCCGCGATGCCGTCGGGCAGCGTGGCGTACAGGCGATCGCGGAGCACCCGGAACTGGAGCGTGTCGAACAGCTGATGGATCTGGTCCCGGTCCCAGGGCACCGGCCGCAGGTCGAGCGGGCCGACCTCGAGCGGTACGTCGCGGGCAAGCTCGGTGAGCTGCCGGTTGCGCAGCACGTCACCGAGGTGCTCGCGGAGCTTGTCCCCGGCCTTGCCTTTGACCTCGTCCACCCGGTCGACCAGCTCGGCGAGCGAGCCGAACTCGGCGATCCACTTCGCGGCGGTCTTCTCCCCCACCCCAGGGATGCTCGGCAGGTTGTCGCTCGGGTCGCCACGCAGCGCCGCGAAGTCCGGGTACTGCACGGGCGTGAGGCCGTACTTTGCCACGACCTCGTCCGGGGTGAAACGGGTCATTTCGCTGATCCCACGGCGGGTCATCAGCGCGGTCACCTGAGGGCTGACCAGCTGGAGCACGTCACGGTCGCCGGTGACGATGAGCACGTCCAGACCGGCGTCGACCGCCTGGCTGGCCAGCGTGGCGATGATGTCGTCCGCCTCGAAACCGGGCACCGACAGCCGGGTGATGCCGAGCGCGTCGAGCACCTCGAAGATCAGGGGGAGCTGGCTGCGGAATTCGGTGGGCGTTTCCCGCCGGTTGGCCTTGTATTCGACGTACTGCTCGTGCCGGAACGTGGGCTCGCCCCGGTCGAAGGCCACCGCCACGTGTGTGGGCTGCTCGTCCTGCAGCATTTTGATGAGCATGGAGGTGAAGCCGTAGACCGCGTTGGTCGGCTGCCCGTCGGTGGTCGCGAGATCCGGCGGCAGGGCGAAGAAGGCCCGGTAGGCGAGGGAGTGCCCGTCCAGCAGCAGAAGCCGGCCCTTGGAGCCGTCCTGCGCCTGTCCTGCCTGGTCCTTTGCCGCAGAATCTTGCCCGGCCGACGTTGTCACCACGCGGGAAGTCTAGTGCGCGCATCTGACATCGGCGGGGTTCCGGGCAGGCCCCGGCAGGGGGCCTGCCCGGAACGGTCAGTTAGGCGGAGAACTGGAAAATGGTGGTGGAGTTGAACGCCTGGCCAGGCTTCAGCTCCGTGGACGGGAAGTTGGGCTGGTCGGGCGAGTCCGGGAAGTGCTGGGTCTCGAACGTGTACCCATCGCTCTGCCGGTAGATGTGCCCGCTGATGCCCACCAGGGTCCCGTTCAGGAAGTTACCGCTGTAGAACTGCACGCCTGGCTGGTCGGTCCAGACGGTAAGTTCGCGGCCGCTCACCGGGTCCAGCGCCTGGGCGGCCCGGGCGAGCGAGCCGAACGGGGTGGACAGTTGCGGGCCGGTGCTGTTGAGCACCCAGTTGTGGTCGTAGCCCTGGGCGATCAGCAACTGCTCGTTGTCGTCGTTGATCCGCGACCCGATGGTGTGGAACGTGCGGAAGTCGAACGGCGTGCCCGCGACCGGCGCCTCGACCCCGGTGGGGATCTGCGTCGTGTCGGTCGGGGTGTACTTGTCCGCGTTGATCATGACTTCCTGGCCAAGGGCGCTGCCGGAACTCTCCCCCGCCAGGTTGAAGTAGGAGTGGTTGGTCGGGTTGAGTACCGTCGGCTGGCCGGCGACCGTGGCGTGGTAGTGGATCCACAGCCGGCTGGAGTTGTCCAGCAGGTAGGTGACGGTCAGGGTCAGCGTCCCGGGGTATCCGGTGCAGGTCTGGCCGGCCACGACACAGCCCACGTTGGCGCCGTCGTCCCCGTTCGGGCTGACGATGGTAAGGGCGACGCCGGCCATGCCGTTCTGGTGTACCGCCTTGGACGCCCAGACGTGGTTGCCGAAGCCGACGAAGCCGCCGTGGAGGCTGTTCACGCCGTTGTTGATCGGCAGCGTGTAGGTGTGGCCGTCCAGCTGGAAGGTGCCGTCCTTGATCCGGTTGCCGTACCGCCCGACGATCTCACCGAAGTAGGGACCGCCGGTGGCGGGCGGCGGCGGGCTGGCCTGTGCCACGTAGTTGTCGAGGGTCTTGAAGCCGAGCACCACGTCGGCCAGGTTGCCGTTCTTGTCCGGCACGGTGATCGACTGGGTGATGGCGCCGTAGCTGAGGATCTGCACCGTCATCTTCTTGCAGTTCGTCAGCGTGTACCGGAAGACGGGCAGTTGCTTGCCCGCATAGAGGTCGAACGCCGTGCCGAAGGGCTGCGACGTGACTGTCGGCCCCGAGCAGGACGCGGCGGTGGGCCTGGCCTGCGCGAGCCCCGTGCCGAGGGCGCCGGCCAAGGCGACCCCCAGGACAGAGGCAAGCACGATTTTCGTGAGCGATCTTGGCGCCTTCTGCCGCTCTGACCAGGGCATACTCCGAGTGAGCGTTAACAATTTACGCATAGACTCGCCTCCTTGGTGGCCGCTCCAGTGTTGATTCTTGACTCGTTTTGCGTAGTTGTCACGCGATCGTGGTAGATCCGTTTGGTTTCACACCCTGGCCTGCGCGGTCACGTGACCGGCCGCCCCAGGCCGCTTAGTCTTCCCGGGAACGGCAAGCCAGCCCGGGACGACGCGGAGGTGACGGTGCAGCAGGACGACGCGCAGCGGGTCATGGAGGCCTACCAGTCCGCGAGCAAGAACACGCTGGCCGACCGGATGGGAATCACCATCCTCGAAGCCAGCGCGCAGCGCGTGGTGGGCACCATGCCGGTGGCCGGCAACATCCAGCCCTACGGCCTGCTCCACGGTGGGGCATCCTGCGTGCTGGCCGAGACCCTGGGCTCACTGGCCGCGGCCCTGCACGCGGGCCCGGACCGGGCCACGGTGGGCATCGAGATCAGCGCGACCCACCACCGTCCCGCCACCGCGGGGAAGGTGACCGGCGTGACGACCATGCTCCACGGTGGCCGGACCATCTCCACCCACGAGATCGCCATCACCGACGATGCGGGACGGCGGATCTGCACCTCGCGGCTCACCTGCCTGCTCATTGACCGGGTTCCCGGCCAGGCGCGGAGCACGGCGCCGGGCGCCGCCCCGGGCTGAGCCCGTGACCAGGCGTGGAGGGGCGCATGCCCTGCGCCACCAGGGGAAACCTCACACGACCGGACGTTTACGGCATTCTGTCCGGGGAATGGAGATGCCTTTGCGCGGCCCGCCTGACGGTCGCTACGGTGGTGACGAGAGCCCGGGGCAGCCGAGTAGAGAACGTGTCGACCCGGGGAAGGCCGACACGGCACCAAAGGCGGCCCCGGGCTTTCGAGCCGGCCTTGCCTACTCGTTGCCTTCGGCTGCTTCGTAAGGCGCGGTGTCAATGAGGGCGGCCAAGGCGGCGAGGATGGCCTGCAGGCCGAAGTCGTAGGCGTGCCGGGCGTCATAGGCGGCACGGTGGGCGGTGCCCGCAGCGGTCCCCACGCGGACGGCCAGAGGGTAGGCACCGGGATCGAGAACCTGCCGCAGCAACGGCCCCGCGGCGGCCCACCACCGTTCCTCATCCATCGCGGTATCCCGGCGGGTGGCCTCGGTGTCGGCAGCGGCGCGGGCCCAGGCCTGCACGAACGTCAGCAGATGAGTCAGCGCGGCGTCCATCTGGAGGTCGCTCAGGCCAGCACCGTCGAGCGCCGCCAGCTCGTGGTCGTACTTGGCCATCAGCCCGGGACCGAGCGGCGGGCGGCCGGTGGTAATCGCCGCCGCCCAGGGGTGGGCCTCGAACAGGGCCCTGTTCTCGGCCGCGATCGCGGTGACCCGCTCCCGCCACGGCTGCCCGGTGGTATCACCGCGGGACATCCGCTGATAGGCAGCGTCGAGCATCAGGTCCAGCAGCTCGGCCTTGCCGGGCACATAGGTGTACAGGGTCATGGGCACCACACCGAGATTCGCGGCAACCCGGCGCATGGTGACCGCATCCAGGCCCTCGGCATCCGCCAGGGCCGTGGCCGCGGCGACGACCCGGTCGATAGTCAGGCCCTGGCGCGGGCCGTGCCGCGGGACGACGGCCGGATCGCGCCACAGCAGGCGCAGGGTGCGAGCCGGGTCACCGGCTCCGGTGCGCGCGGATGGAATCGGAAACACCGCCAACCTGTTATACACTGTACTCTGTACATAGTACAGTGTACAGATTTCACCGCCACTGAGACCAGGGAGCGCTCGTGCAGATCACCGCATCGGCAGTATCGCTGAACGTCGACGACGTTGCCGCCTCCGCCGGCTTCCTCACCACCCATTTCGGCTTCCGCGAAAGATGTCGGCGGATGGCTTCGCGGCTCTGGCCCGGGACGACACCGGCATGAACGTCGTGTTTCTGCGCCGTGGCATGCAGATGCTGCCCGAGGACCAGCGCCATGACCGCGCCTGCGGGCTGATCTTGGCCTTCGTGGTCGAAGACCTGGAGGGCGAGCTTGCCCGGCTGCAGGCCGAAGGCGTCACGATCACTATGCCGCTGCGGTCCGAGGAGTGGGGTGAGCGCGCCTTCCAGGTCCGCGACCCCAACGGAGTCATCGTCGAGCTGCTCGACTGGAACGCGCTGCCGCCGGAGCGCCCTTAGCCGGTCACTCGGGGGGCGTAGCCGCGGTGCTGCCCTCTGATGCGGCGGCATCCTCTGCGGCACCGGGGAGCACGCCGGCCAGGACATCTTCCGCGACCACGCGCATCGGGACGCGCCGGTCCATGGACGTCTTCTGGATCCAGCGGAACGCCTCGGGCTCGGTCAGGCCCGAGTCCACCTGCAGGCGCCCCTTGGCCCGGTCCAGCAGCTTGCGCACCTCCAGGCGCTCCCGCAGGGTGCCCACCTCGGCCCCGAGCGCGGACAGTTCCTGGAACCGGCTCACCGCTATCTCGATCGCCGGCACCAGGTCGGCCTTCGTGAACGGCTTCACCAGGTAGGCCATGGCTCCCGCGTCCCTGGCCCGCTCCACGAGTTCGCGCTGCGAGAACGCGGTCAGGATGACCACCGGGGCGACGTGCTTGGCGGCGATCTGCTCGGCCGCCGAGATCCCGTCCAGGATCGGCATCTTTACGTCCAGAATCAGCAGGTCAGGCCGCAGCTTCACGGCCAGTTCGACCGCCTGCTCCCCGTCGGAAGCCTCGCCGGCGACCTCGTACCCCTCCTCCTCCAGCATTTCCTTCAGGTCAAGCCGGATCAGCGCCTCGTCTTCGGCGATGACAACACGGACGGGTGTCTGGCTCACAGCCACGAGCGTACCCAAAGCGGTAGATTGGCGTCGGCCGCGCCGCTCCCTTCCAGGAGCGACATCCGGCCAGGCCCCGGTAGACCAATAGGCAGAGTCCGCGGTCTCAAACACCGTGCAGTGTGGGTTCGAGTCCCACCCGGGGCACGCTTGTGATGTCTCAAGACATCGAGGACACCCCGAACCCACATTGGGTCAGGGTGTCGTTCGTTTGGGCCGGCGGGGCCTTCCGGTGGGCTGGTAGTTGCGGGTGGGGTCGAGGGTGAGGTCGCGGAGGAGTTCGCCGGTGGCGGCGTTGATGACGCGGATGTGCAGGTCCTGGGCCAAAAGCAGGAGTGCGGTTCCGGCGTGTTCGCGGCCGCTGCCGTCGGCTGTCCGGGGCTGCCTGATGGCCCCGGTACACCTGACTACGATGCGACCCGGTAGGCGCTGGGGATGGTCTCGGTGATAGTGCCGCCAGCCGCGTCGGCGGCATGGGCGCGCAGCGTGACCGTCGCGCCCGCCGGGGCGTTGAATACTGCGCTGTAGTGGCCGGCCCGGCCGCTTACCTGCGCCGGATGCCAGACCTTCCCACCGTCGAACGACACCGACACCGACGCACCGGTGACCGCTGCCGCCTTGGCGAGCTGAAGGTGACCTGCCGTGAGATTCAGCACCTGCCGGCCCGGTGGCGTGAGGCCATCCAGGGCCAGCCCGGCCACGCCGTAGTTCAGCGTCATCATCGGTTCCGCCGCACAGGCCCGGACGGGTTTCCGGAAGTTTGGCTCGCAGGTCCACCCGGGCGGCAGCATGGCACCCGGTTCACGGGCCGACCGCCAGGTCCACACCGTCTGGCTGGACGGCGACAGCCTATGACCGAACCGGCCAGGCAGCGCCACGGACAGCGCGAACGAGACAGTACCCGGGCTGGGGCTCAGCATCACATGGGTGTCGAACTCACCGTTGAGCCCAATCCGGCTGCGCGGCTGACCGGCCGCGAGCGCCTTCCCGTCCTGGCTGACCGAATAATGGCCGACGCTCGCGGCGGTGTCCCCGGGAGCAAGATGGCCGGGGGTGTTGTCACTGTACGGAGTCACGTCCAGCGTCAGTGTGTCGCCCGCCCGGGAGGCGGAAGGCACCCATGGTGCGGGATTCGCCGCACCGGTCAGATCGACGTTGTAGCCCTCGTGCAGCGGGTACGCGTTCCAGTTCTCGGTCACCCGTCCGCCCCGACGGAAGGCCCGCCAGCCGTCGAACTGGCCACCGAGGCTGAAGCCTGGCAGGAAGTAGAAACCGGTCCACAGCACGCCGGGGCCCGCGGTCAGGTACTCGGTGATCTCCCGGGGAGCGGGCAGGGAGAACTGCAGGCCGGTCTCCCCCAGGAACCCTGGCGCTACGTCGGTGTTCTGCCGGGGGAAGAAGGCGTCCTGGTAATAGTCACCGAACCCATGCGGCCTGGCGTAGTAGCGGGCGTGCACCGCGGCGAGCTCGGTGGTGCGGACCACGTAACGAAGTCGCGGGATGAGGCCACTGGTGTTCCGGAAGGCCAGCACGTAGACGTACGGGGTGCCCGGGAACTGGGGCGCAAGCTGCTCGACGGGAAACACCTGGAGGGTCCCGGCCGTCGGCCGCCTGGTGGTGCGGTTGACGAAGATGGGAATCGGATTCTGCTCGGTCGCGACCTCTACCGACTCGGCCGGCCCGGCCGGAATCGGGTGACGCAGCGTCAGACCGGCGAAGTGCTGGACGGCTGGCCGCGGCGTGACCATACGGAGCCTGTCGTGCGTGGTACGGGCGTCCATGGTTACCGTGGTATTGCCAAACACGCTGACCTGGGGCAGGACCGCCTCGTGCACACCGGGATACAGGTTCGAGAACAACCCGATCGCCCAGTAATGCCCGGCCTGCACGCTGAACCGGGCGATTCCGTGGTCGAAGACGTTCTGCGACTCGATCGGGTCGGAGAACACGTCGCTGTTGTCGGCGTTCATCACCAGGACGCTGTCGCCGGTATCGGGCCTGCCCGCCAGGTTCGTGCCACGGATCGTGAGGGTGTGCATGACGAAACCGGGTGGCCGCGGCGGGACGGCGGCCCGCGCGGCCGATCCAGCCAGGCCTACCGAAACACCGCTGGCGAACATGCCGTCCTGCCCGTAGCTGCCGCGGGCGTGGTCGGCCGCGAACTGCCGGCCCAGGGCCACCCCGAAGGTGCGGGCGCCCGCCGCGGTCAGGTAGCCGTCGGCCGTGCCGCCGCCCGCGTGGGTGACCGTCACCCCGGGCAGCGCGGGCACCACGCCCCGGTAGCTGATGGTGAGCGGCAGCCTCCCGCCGCTCTCCCTGGCCGCGAGCGAGCCGAGGGCGAAAAGGTCCGGGTTCAAACCCCGCCCCAGGTAGGGCAGCGCGATCCGGGGGATCTCGTAGGACATGCCACCGAGGTCCAGGGCCAGCATGGTTCTGGCAGCGCGGCTGCCCGCGCCGGGGACAATGCCGAGCACCTGCGCGCCCGCCCCGGTCTGGCGGACCAGCAGCCGGTCGCCGTTGAGCACCAGCACGTCGTGAACCACGCTGCTCCGCGCTGCCGGGGCCGGGCCTGACGGCGCCGCCGGGGCCGTGCCGCCGGGCCGTTGGCTGGCCGTGCCGGGCTTGGCCGCACCCCGTACCGGCACGCCGGGCGCCGATGTGCCCCGCATCGATGCGGCCCATGCCGGAAGTTCCCGTGCGGTCAGTGCGCTTGCCGAGGGCGCGGCCGGTCCGGCGTGCCCCGCTCCGGGGGTGATCGCGATCTCGTAGGGCCCGGTCCCCACCACGATGGGCTTTCCCGCCGTGTTGGTGGCCGTCGTGATCGGCGTCACCGTGTCCGACTGGTCGTCGCTGACATAGACGGTCTTCCCGTCCGGGGTAATCGCGATCTCACCGGGATCGCCGGTGACCTTGATCGGCGCGCCCGGCGTGTTCGTTGCGATGTTGATCGGCGTGACCGAATCCGACCCACTGACCACATACGCGGTCTTCCCGTCCGGGGTGATCGCGATCGCCTCCGGGGCCCTGCCGACCTTTATCGGGCTGCCCGGCGTGTTGCTGGCCGTCGCGATCGGGGTGACGGTGTCCGACCCGGCATTGGCCACGTAGGCGGTCTTGCCGTCCGGGGTGATCGCGATGGCGAAGGGAAAGGTCCCCACCTTGATCGGCGGGCCGGGCCTATTGGTGACCGTGTCGATCGGCGTGACCGTCCTGCTCGGGTAGATGAGGCCGCTGTTCGCGACGTAGGCGGTCCGCCCGTTCGGGGTGATCGCGATCGTTAGCGGGCTGTTCCCGACACGGATCGGCTTACCGGGCTTGCCGGTCGCCGTGGCGATGGGCGTCACCGAGCTTGGCCCGGTGGCCGAATCGCCCTGGTTGACGACGTAGAGGGTCTTCCCGTTCGGGGTAACCGCCAGCGCTTGGGGCCGTACCCCCACCCGGATCGCCTTGCCCGCCGTGTTGGTACCCGTCGAGATCGGTGTCACCGTGTCCGATTCAAGATTCGTGATGTAGGCGGTCTTGCCGTCGGGGCTGATCGCGATCTCGTCGGGGAAGATTCCGGCCCTGATCGGCTTTCCCGCCGTGTTGCTGGCCGTCGCGATCGGCGTCACCGTGCCATCGGTGAACTCCGAACTGCCGTCGCTGACGACGTACACGGTCCGGCCGTCCGGGGTGACGGCGATCGACCCGGGGGGCTGGCCCAGCCTGATCGGGGATCCCGCCGTATTGGTGGCCGTATTGATCGGCGTCACCGTGTGCCCGGTGGTGTGAATGTTGCCGGCGATGCTGACGTAGGCGGTCGGCGCGCGCCCGGCTAATCTCGGCTCCCTGCTCACCCCGGTGGCGTGCCCTGCCCCAGCAACCGCGCCAGCCGGCACTGCGAGTACAGCCGCTACGGACGCCAGGGCCAGCCCCGGCCTTGCAAGCCAGACGATCTCGCTCATCTCAGTCCCGTCCCTCCGGGGATCCCAACGAGGAGCGCTGGAGCGATGTCAGGGTAGCGCGCGGACCGGCAACGCGGCATGAATGTGAACCTGATGCCCCTAGATGGGCCTCGTTGTCACGTTCACGCCCTTAGCGGGCGGGCACACGGCGGCGCCGCGGCCAGCCACGGATCAGGTCATCGGGCGGGCGGTGGGCGGGATGGGCGCGGGCAGCGCGGTCGAGCCCATCAGGTAGGCGTCCACCGCCGCCGCCGCGCTGCGGCCCTCGGCGATCGCCCAGACGATCAGCGACTGGCCCCGGCCCATGTCGCCGGCCACGAACACGCCGGGCACGGACGTCGCGTAGGCGCCGTCCCGCGCCACGTTCCCCCGGGGGTCCATGTCCACGCCCAGGTCCGCGAGCAGCCCCGCCCGGTCCGCCCCGGTGAACCCCATGGCGAGCAGGACCAGGTCAGCTTGGAGCTCTCGTTCTGTACCGGGAACCGGCGCGAACCGGGCTGCCGGACCTTCCACCTCCACCAGCCGCAGCGCCCGCACCCGCCCGGCGTCATCGCCGAGGAACGCCTGCGTGGACACGGCGAACGCCCGGCCGCCGCCCTCCTCGTGGGCGCTGGACACCCGGTAGATCATCGGGTAGGTCGGCCAGGGCTGCGCGGCCGGCCGGGCATCCGGCGGCCGGGGCATGATCTCCAGCTGGGTCACCGAGGCGGCGCCCTGCCGGTGTGCGGTGCCGAGGCAGTCGGCCCCGGTGTCCCCGCCGCCGATGATCACCACGTGCCGCCCGTGCGCGCTGATGGGGGTCCGCGTGCCGTGGGCGACGGCCCGGTTGGACGCGGGCAGGTACTCCATGGCCTGGTGGATCCCGGCCAGGTCCGCGCCGGGCACCGGGAGGCCCCGTGGGATGGTCGCGCCGCCGGCCAGCACCACGGCGTCGTGTTCGGCCCGCAACTGCGCGGCGGTCACGTCACGGCCCACGTCGATGCCGCAGGCGAACGTCGTGCCCTCGGCGCGCATCTGGTCCAGGCGCCGGTCCAGGTGCCGCTTTTCCAGCTTGAACTCGGGGATGCCGAAGCGCAGCAGGCCGCCGGGTGCTTCCGCGCGCTCGTACACCCTCACCGTGTGCCCGGCCCGGGTGAGCTGCTGCGCGGCGGCCAGTCCGGCCGGCCCGGAGCCCACGACGGCGACCGTGCGGCCGGTCAGCGTGGCCGGCGGCTCGGGCGCCGCCCAGCCCGACGCCAGCGCCCGGTCCGCGATCTCCACCTCGACCTGCTTGATCGTGACCGGGTCCGCATTGATGCCGAGCACGCAGGCGCTCTCGCACGGCGCGGGGCACAGCCGCCCGGTGAACTCGGGGAAGTTGTTGGTCGCGTGCAGCCGCCGGGCCGCCTCCGCCCAGTCCTCGCGCCAGACCAGGTCGTTCCACTCCGGGATGAGGTTGCCCAGCGGGCAGCCGGAGTGGCAGAACGGGATGCCGCAGTCCATGCACCGGCCCGCCTGCAACTCCAGCCGGGCCGCGCCGAACTCGGTGTAGACCTCGCGCCAGTCCAAGATCCGCACGTCCACCGGGCGGCGGGCCGGGGTGACCCGCGGCGTGGTCAGGAAGCCCTTGGGATCAGCCACGACGCCCCCTCACCCGTGTGCGGCGGCCATGACGGCCGCGTTGACGTCGAGGCCCTCGCGCTCGGCGCGGCGGGCGGCCTCCCGGACCCGCTTGTAGTCGTGCGGCATGACCTTGGCGAACCTGGGCAGCGCCGCGTCCCAGTCGGTCAGCAGCCGCGCCGCGACCGCGGATCCGGTCTCGGCGTGGTGCCGCTCCACCAGCGCGCGGAGCAGGTCCGCGTCCGCGGCGTCCACGGGCTCCAGGTCGGCCATGCCGGTGTTCACCCGGCGCGGGTCGGCGTCCAGCAGGTAGGCGGTGCCGCCGGACATGCCCGCGGCGAAGTTGCGCCCGGTCCGGCCGAGGACCACCACGGTGCCGCCGGTCATGTACTCACAGCCGTGGTCCCCGGTGCCCTCGGCGACCGCGACCGCGCCGGAGTTGCGCACGCAGAACCGCTCGCCGACGATGCCGCGCAGGAACATCTCCCCGCTGGTCGCGCCGTAGCCGATCACGTTGCCCGCGATGATCTGGGTCTCGGCGGCGAACGGCGCCGCCGGGTCGGGGGCGACCACGATCCGCCCGCCGGACAGGCCCTTGCCCAGGTAGTCGTTGGCGTCCCCGGCCAGCCGCAGCGTGATGCCGCGGGGCAGGAACGCGCCGAACGACTGCCCGGCGGACCCGCAGAACCGGACGCTGATCGTGTCGTCGGGCAGGCCCGCGCCGCCCCACCGCCGGGTCACCTCGTAACCGAGCATCGTCCCGACCGTCCGGTTGACGTTCCGTACCGGCAGGTCCAGGGTGACCGGGCTGCCGTCGGCGAGCGCACCCTCGGCGAGCTGGATCAGGGTGTTGTCCAGCGCGCGGTCCAGACCGTGGTCCTGGCTGGTCCGGTGGCACCGGGCCGCGCCGTCGGGCAGTGCGGGCACGTGCAGCACGGGCGCGAGGTCCAGACCGGCGGCCTTCCAGTGCCGCACCGCCCGGGCGGTGTCCAGCAGGTCGGCACGGCCCACCGCCTCGTCCAGGGTGCGGCAGCCGAGGGCGGCCAGGTATTCCCTGACCTCCTCGGCGATGAACTCGAAGAAGTTGACGACGAACTCGGGCCGGCCGGTGAAGCGCTTGCGCAGCTCGGGGTTCTGGGTGGCCACGCCGACCGGGCAGGTGTCCAGGTGGCAGACGCGCATCATGACGCAGCCGGACACGACCAGCGGCGCGCTGGCGAAGCCGAACTCCTCGGCACCGAGCAGCGCGGCGATGATCACGTCGCGGCCGGTCTTGAGCTGGCCGTCGGCCTGCACCACGATCCGGTCCCGCAGCCCGTTGCGCAGCAGCGTCTGCTGGGTCTCGGCCAGGCCGATCTCCCACGGCGCCCCGGCGTGCTTGATGCTGGTCAGCGGCGCGGCGCCGGTGCCGCCGTCGTGGCCGGAGATGAGCACCACGTCGGCGTGCGCCTTGGACACCCCGGCGGCGACCGTGCCGACGCCCACCTCGGCGACCAGTTTCACGTGCACCCGGGCGGCCGGGTTGGCGTTCTTCAGGTCGTGGATGAGCTGGGCGAGGTCCTCGATCGAGTAGATGTCGTGGTGCGGCGGCGGTGAGATCAGCCCGACGCCCGGGGTGGAGTACCGGGTCCGCGCGATCCACGGGTACACCTTGTGCCCCGGCAGCTGCCCGCCCTCCCCCGGCTTGGCCCCCTGCGCCATCTTGATCTGCAGGTCGTCGGCGTTGACCAGGTACTCGCTGGTCACCCCGAACCGGCCGCTGGCCACCTGCTTGACCGCGGACCTGCGCAGGTCCCCGTTGGCGTCGGGGACGAACCGGCGCGGGTCCTCGCCGCCCTCGCCCGTGTTGGACTTGCCGCCGAGCCGGTTCATCGCGATGGCCAGGGTCTCGTGCGCCTCGGCGGAGATCGAGCCGTAGGACATGGCGCCGGTGGCGAACCGGCGCACGATCGCCGAGACCGGCTCGACCTCCTCGACCGGCACCGGCGGGCGCGCCGCGGCCACGTCCACGCCCCGGATCCGCAGCAGCCCCCGCAAGGTCATCAGCCGGGTCGCCGAGCCGTCGATGAGCTGGGTGTACTCCTTGAAGATCTCGTACCGCCGGGACCGGGTGGCGTGCTGGAGCTTGAACACGGTCTCCGGGCTGAACAGGTGCCGCTCGCCGTCACGGCGCCACTGGTACTCCCCGCCGGTCTCCAGCCGCTGGTGGGCCAGCCCGGCCTCGCGGCCGCCGAACGCCCGCGCGTGGCGGCGGGCCACTTCCGCGGCGAGCACGTCGAACCCGGCACCGCCCAGGCGGGACGTGGTGCCGGTGAAGCAGCTGCCGACCACCTCCTCGCCCAGGCCGATCGCCTCGAAGATCTGCGCACCGTGGTAGGAGGCGGCGGTGGACACGCCCATCTTGGACATGATCTTCAGCAGGCCCTTGCCGAAGGCCTTGATGAGGTTCGCCGACGCCTTGTCCGCCGAGACGTTGTCCAGCACCCCGCGGCGCACCATGTCCTGCACCGACTCCAGTGCCAGGTACGGGTTGACCAGGGCCGCGCCGTAGCCGACGAGCAGCGCGATGTGGTGCGCCTCGCGCGCGTCCGCGCACTCCACCACCAGCCCCACCTGGGTCCGGGTCCGCTCCCTGATCAGGTGGTGGTGCACCGCGCCGCAGAGCAGCAGCGACGGGATGGGGGCGAGCGCCGGGTCGACCGAGCCCGCCGGGTCGGCCGCGCCCCGGTCGGACAGCACCACGATCCGGGCGCCCGCCTCGATCGCGGCCGTCACCTCGGCGCAGATCTCCGCCAGCCGCCCGCGCAGCGCGGCGCCGCCGCCGGCCACCCGGTAGCGGCCGTCGGCCACGTAAGCGGCGAAGCCCGGCAGGTTACCGTCGTGGTTGATGTGGATGATCTTGGCGAGATCGTTGTCGCTGATCACCGGGTAGGGCAGCACGATCTGGCGGCAGGAGGCAGGGCCGGGCTCCAGCAGGTTCTGCTCGGCGCCGGTGGAGGTCTCCAGCGAGGTGACAAGCTCCTCCCGGATCGCGTCCAGCGGCGGGTTGGTGACCTGGGCGAACATCTGGGAGAAGTAGTCGAACAGCAGCCGGGGCCGGTCGGACAGCACGGCGATCGGGGTGTCGGTGCCCATCGAGCCGATCGGTTCCGCGCCGGCCGTGGCCATCGGCCCGAGCAGCAGCCGCAGATCCTCCTCGGTGTAGCCGCTGGCTCGCTGCCGGGTGGTGAGCTCCGCGGTGCCGGGCAGGGCGCGGTGCCGGTCCGGCAGGTCATCCAGGTGCATCAGGCCGGCGTGCAGCCATTCGGCGTACGGGTGCTCGGCCGCCAGCGCCGCCTTCACGTCGGCGTCCTCGAGGATGCGGTGGCTGCCGGTGTCGGCCAGGAAGATCCGCCCCGGCTGCAGCCGCCCCTTGCGGACCACGGTGGCCGGGTCGAGGTCCAGCACGCCAACCTCGCTGGCGAGGATCACCAGGCCGTCCTGGGTCACCCAGTACCGGCCCGGGCGCAGCCCGTTGCGGTCGAGCACCGCGCCCGCGACCGTGCCGTCGGTGAACGCGACGCAGGCGGGGCCGTCCCAGGGCTCCATCAGCGTGGCGTGGAACCGGTAGAAGGCACGCCGCGCCGGGTCCATCTCCTCGTGGTTCTCCCACGGCTCGGGGATCATCATCAGGATGGCGTGCGGCAGCGGCCGGCCACCGAGGTAGAGCAGTTCCAGGCACTCGTCGAAGCTGGCGGAGTCGCTGCCGGATTCGGTAAGGATCGGCAGCAGCCGCTCCAGCCCGCGCCCGTCCGCCGCGTCAGGGAACAGGCCGGAGGACAGCATCGCCTCCCTGGCCCGCATCCAGTTGCGGTTGCCGCGGACCGTGTTGATCTCACCGTTGTGCGCGATGAGCCGGTACGGGTGGGCCCGCGGCCAGGACGGCATCGTGTTGGTGGAGAACCGGGAGTGCACCAGGGCCAGCGCCGAGGCGTAGGCCGGGTCGGACAGGTCCGGGTAGAACGGCAGCAGTTGCAGCGCGGTGAGCATCCCCTTGTACACGATCGTCGCGCTGGACAGGCTGGCCAGGTACAGGCCGGTCTCGTGCTCGATCCGCTTGCGCAGGCAGAACGCCCGCCGGTCGAGGGCCAGCCCGGTGTCCCCACCCGCCTCCCCATCCCCCTTCACCGCGGCCACGAACAACTGGGCGAGGCGCGGCATCGTGGCCCGCGCACCCGTGCCGCAGTGCGCGGCGTCGTGCGGCACGTCACGCCAGCCCAGGACGGACAGCCCCTCCTCGGCGGCCAGCCGGGCCACCTCGGCCCGCAGCGCCCCGGCGTCTTCGGCGCCGGCGGGCAGGAAGGCGAGCCCGGCCGCATAACTGCCCGCCGCGGGCAGCCCGAACCCGCAGGAAGCGCGGAACAGGGCGTCGGGGATCTGGGTCAGGATGCCGGCCCCGTCACCGGTGTCCGGGTCGCTGCCCTTGGCGCCGCGGTGGTCCAGATTGCGCAGCACGGTGAGCGCCTGGGCGACGGTCTGGTGGGTGCGGCGGCCGGACAGGTCCGCGACGAACCCCACGCCACATGCGTCATGCTCGAACCGGCTGTCGTACAGCCCCGGACCCTGTGCGGGGTTGCGTGCAGAAACGGCAAGGGCCATGCGTGCTCCTGTCGTCCGTCTTGTCCGTATTCGCGTTTCGCGTGCGGATTCGGGACAACATTGGCCCTGCCGCGGGGCGGCACCGGTGATGCGGCTGGTGGCTTTGTGAGCTACCGCTCCGGGATCAGCTTCAGATTACGCCACCCGTGCGTTTGTGCCCCTGGCCCGGGGGGCGAAACCCCGGCAGGCAGACAAATTGCTGCTCGTCACGGGTACCAGAACGCCCTGTCGCAGCGAGTGAGATCAGCGGGCGGCCCGGGCAGGGCGGCGCACGCCTGCCGCGAGGTCCCCGGCCAGCTCACGTATCCCCTCGATGCCGGCCGCCAGGTCCGGCGCTTCCAGGAGGCGCTGCACGAACGCGGACCCGACGATCACGCCGTCCGCGAAGCCGGCCACCTCGGCCGCCTGCGCACCGTCCCGGACACCGAGCCCCACCGCGACGGGCAGGTCCGTGCAGGCCCGGATCCGGCTCACCACGCCTGCCGCGGCCTCGCCGACCCGGTCCCTGGCGCCGGTGATGCCCATCACCGACGCCGCGTAGACGAACCCCGCGCAGACCTTGGTGATCAGTTCGACGCGCTCCGGGGCAGAACTGGGCGCCACCAGGAACACCCGGTCCAGGCCGTGCGTGGCGGCCGCGTCCAGCCAGGGCCCGGCCTCCTCCGGCGTCAGGTCCGGGGTGATGAGCCCGCTGCCGCCGGCCGCGGCCAGGTCGCGGGCGAACCGGGCGACGCCGTAGTGATCGACCGGGTTCCAGTAGGTCATGACCAGCACGGGCACGCCGGTGGCGGCCACCGCCTCCACCGTGCGCAGCACGTCGGTGACCCTGGTCCCGCCTGCCAGCGCCTGGTGCACGGCCTCCTGGATGACCGGGCCGTCCAGCAGCGGGTCGGTGTACGGCAGGCCGATCTCGATCACGTCCGCCCCGGCCGCGGCCATGGCCCGGGCGGCGGCGATCGCCCCGTCCACGGTGGGGTAGCCGGCCGGCAGGTAGCCGACGAGGGCCGCCCTGCCCTCGGCGGCGGCCGTGGCGAACGCGGGGCCGGTGCCGGTCACTGGCTGACCGCCGCTGCGAGTGCCTCGGCGCTCAGGTGCCCGAACCATTTCGAGGCGGTGGCGACGTCCTTGTCGCCGCGGCCCGACAGGTTCACCAGCAGCAGCGCGCCCGGGCCGGCCTCGCGGCCCACCTGAAGCGCCCCGGCCAGCGCGTGCGCGGACTCCAGCGCCGGGATGATTCCCTCGGTCCGGCACAGCAGCGAGAAGGCCTCCATGGCCTGGGTGTCGGTGACGGCCCGGTAGCTGGCCCGGCCACTCTCGGCGAGCCAGGCGTGCTCGGGGCCGACCCCGGGGTAGTCCAGGCCGGCGGAGATCGAGTGGGTGGTGAGCGTCTGGCCGTCGGAGTCCTGCAGCACGCGGGTCCGCATGCCGTGCAGCACCCCGTCAGAGCCGGCCACCATGGTCGCCGCGTGCCTGCCGGTGTCCAGCCCGTCGCCGCCGGCCTCGCAGCCGATCAGCCGTACCGAGGAGTCCGGCAGGAACGCATGGAAGATGCCCAGCGCGTTGGAACCCCCGCCGACGCAGGCGATCACCGCGTCGGGCAGCCGCCCGGCCAGTTCCAGCACCTGCTGGCGCGCCTCCACGCCGATGATCCGCTGGAAGTCCCTGACCATCATCGGGAACGGGTGCGGGCCGCCGACCGAGCCGATGCAGTAGTGCGTGCTGGCGACCGTGGTCACCCAGTCGCGGAACGCCTCGTTCATGGCGTCCTTGAGGGTGCGGCTGCCGATCGTGACCGGGATGACCTCCGCGCCCAGCATCCGCATCCGGGCCACGTTCAGCGCCTGCCGCTCGGTGTCCTCCTCGCCCATGTACACCGCGCAGTCCAGGCCGAACAGCGCACAGGCGGTGGCGGTGGCGACCCCGTGCTGCCCGGCACCGGTCTCGGCGATCACCCGGGTCTTGCCCATCCGCCGGGCCAGCAGCACCTGCCCAAGCACATTGTTGATCTTGTGTGAGCCGGTGTGGGTCAGGTCCTCGCGCTTGAGCAGCACCTCGCAGCCGGCCGCCGCGGAGAACCGGGACGCCCGGGTGAGCAGGGTCGGCCGGGCGGCGTACCCGCGGAGCAGGCCCTCCAGTTCGGCCTGGAACGCCGGATCCGCCCTGGCGGCCGCGTAGTGCGCCGCCAGCTCGTTCAGGGTGGCGATGAGCGACTCGGGGACGAACCGCCCCCCATAGCCGCCGAAATGGCCGCCAAGGTCGGGCACCTCCGCCAGCGCGGCGGCGTGCCGGCCGCGGCGGCACCGTGGCCCGCCACGGGTGCACCACCGGTCATGGCCGGTCGCCGCGCAGCGCCGGGTGGGAACCCGCGGTCACCAGGTCAGCCACCGCCGAGCGCGGGTCCTTGCCGGTGACCAGGCTCTCCCCCACCAGTACCGCGTCCGCCCCGGCCGCCGCATAGGCGAACAGGTCCCGCGGCCCCCGGATCCCCGACTCGGCGATCTTGACGATGTGGCCGGGGATGCAGCGGGGCGAGGCGCGCGAACACCCCGCGGTCCACCTCCAGGGTGGTCAGGTCACGCGCGTTGACGCCGATGACCTTGGCCCCGGCCTCGACCGCGCGCACGACCTCGGCATCGGTGTGCACCTCGACCAGCGGCACCAGCCCGATCGACACAGCCCGCTCGACCAGCGACACCAGGGCGTTCTGCTCCAGCGCGGCGACGATCAGCAGCACCATGTCCGCGCCGTGCGCGCGGGCCTCCCAGAGCTGGTAGGAGCTGACGATGAAGTCCTTGCGCAGCACCGGCACCGCCACCCGCTCGCGGACCGCGGCCAGGTCCTCCAGGGTGCCGCCGAAGTGGCGCGGCTCGGTGAGGACGCTGATGACGCTCGCCCCGCCCGCCTCGTAGTCGCAGGCAAGCGCCGCCGGGTCGGCGATCTCCGCCATCGTGCCCTTGGACGGGCTGGCCCGCTTGACCTCGGCGATCACGGCGACGTCCTGGCCGCTGAGCGCGGCGACAGCGTCCCGGGGCGAAGCCGCCCGCTTCGCCGTCTCCTTGAGCCGCTCCAGCGGCGTATGCCGCTGGCGGGCGGCGAGATCGGTCCGCACGCCTTCCAGGATCTCGTTGAGCACGCTCACGCGGTCCGCTATCCCCTCGGGTCGGATGCCTTGCTTCGGGTGATGGTAGCGAGACCGGTGCCGTGCCCCGGCACGCACCCTCCCCGCCAATCAGCCAGCGGCGTGCTCGCCGAACGTCTCCCCTGTGGCATCACCAAAGCCCACCTCACTGCGCTCATGGCCGGACAGTGCGCCCGGCACGGCCGAGTAAGCCCGCGCCACCGCGGGATGGAGCAAAGTGCCAGCGACGACGGCCGCGAACAGCGTGCCACCGACGTAGCGGGCGAACACGAACCTGGACACCCCGTATAGGAAGAACACACTTTCGAAGCCCACCGCGGTCAGCCACGCGGCCCTGGTGCCGGATCTGACCAGGATTGCCAGCAGGCACAGCGAGACCACCAGCGCGAGCGTGATGAGCACCGAAGGCAGGTGACGGCGGCTGAAGGCCAGGCCCACCGCGGCCGCGGCGGCGGCCTGCGCCACCACGAGCCGGGTCACCAGGCGTACCGGCGCGGTCCGGGCCGTGCCCAGGGCACGCGGACGGCGCCCGAGCCACCTGCCAGGTCCCGATGCGCTCACCGCTCACCTCCGGCCGGGCACGCCCCCCTGCGGGCCGGGGCTGCCCGTGCTTCCGCCAGCCAGTAACACCTACGAGCGTAACGCGCGCCGAAGGTTAACTTCAGTCCGGGCCATGCTGCCCGGTTCCCCGCCGGTGCGGCCAGGCCCAAGGCAACGCGTGAGAAGTCACGGGGCCTGGGGCCACCGGGGGGGTCCGGGGGTCGCTTCCCCGGGCCAGCGCGCGATGGGGCCTGCCGGCTTGCCGGCCAGGCGCCATCGGCGCCCCGGGTTCCGGGGGTCGCTCCCCCGGGCCAGCAGCGTGGGATCGGCGCCGCTGCTCAGCGCATCCCACAGCGCGGCACTGTCCGCGCCCGGCGCGGCGTCCGGCCTGCTCAGGTCTGCTCGTACCGGCTGGACATGACCGGCCAGCGGGTACCGCGCCAGGCCACCAGCAGGCCCGCGGCGACGATGATCAGCGCGCCGGCCACCGCGGCAGGCCGCCACAGCACCGCCGTCATCGTGACATGGCCCACGGCGGTGATCCCCGGCGCCGCGCCCCCGCCAGGAACGGCCCCCGGCGACACCCCGGCGGCACCGCCCGCCGTGGCGGAGCCGGCCTGTGAGACGGCGGTCACCTTGGCCGCGGCTGCGCACATCGGAGGCGGCCAGCGGCAGGCTCACCGCCACGGCGATGACCACGCCGAAGGCCGCCATCAGCAGCCCGGCCAGGCGGCGGGCCAGGCGCCGGGTGGCGATGACCGCCGCGAGGCTGGCCAGTGCGGCCAGGGCCAGCGCACCGGCCAGCGGCACCAGATCCTGGCCGCTGACCGACACCACGCTGGCGGGCAGCGGCGCGGGGGCGGGCGTGGCCACCCGCGCCCAGCCCTGCCTGGCCGACAGCAGCACGACGGCCGCACCGGCCGCGCCGAGGACAAGGCCGAGCGCGTACTCCCGCCGGGACGCGGGCAGCGCCGCGGGGCGCCCCGGCCCGCGGCGCGGCCGTCTTGGTCCTGCCCGGCCCGGTCACGGCGCGGTCAGCTCCAGCGCCCCGGCGTCGAAACAGGTCCGGTCGCCGGTATGGCAGGCGCCCTCGGCCTGGTCCACCCTGACGAGCACGGCGTCGCCGTCGCAGTCGAGCGCCACCGAGATCACCCGCTGCACATGGCCGGAGGTCTCGCCCTTGACCCAGTACTCACCGCGGCTGCGGGACCAGTAGGTGCACCGGCCGGTGGTCAGCGTGCGGTGCAGCGCCTCGTCGTCCATCCAGGCCAGCATGAGCACCTCGCCGGTGTCGTGCTGCTGGGCGATCGCGGCGACCAGCCCGTTCGCGTCGCGCTTGAGCCGGGCGGCGATCGCGGGGTCCAGCGACGACGGGCGGACGGCACCGTGGGTCACGCCGGTTCTCCTCTCGTCATCCCCCGATCCTATGGAGGCCGGGTCCCCGGCGCCGCGCAGCTTGGCGGCCCGCCGGGACAGGCGAGGGCGTACCATCGCGGGGTGAGCTATGCCCGCGACGAGCGTCTGCGCTGTGCGCCCTGCTCGATGAGACCGGGCCCGGAGGCGCCCACGCTGTGTGACGGCTGGCGTACCGGCGACCTGGCCGCGCACCTCGTGCTCAGGGAACGCCGGCCCGACGCGGCGGCGGGCATGATGGGCGGGCCGCTGGCGGGCCACACCCGGCGGGTCAACCAGGCCCTGCGCCACGGTACCCCGTTCCCGCAGCCTGGTGGACAGATCCGCACCGGGCCGCCGCGCGGTGTCGCTCTTCCGGCATGCCCGGCATGGATGAGCGGGTCAACATGGTGGAGTTCTTCGTCCACCACGAGGACGTCCGGCGCGCGGGCGGACGGCTGGCAGCCGCGCGAGCTCAAGCGACGGCCTGGCCGACGCGCTGTGGCAGCGGCTGCGGCACGGCAGGCTCGCTCTTCCGCCGCGCGCCGGTGGGGGTGGAGCTGGCCAGGGACGACCTGACCGGCGGCGCCGGGCGAGCAGCAGGTCAGGATGACCGCCAAGGCGCAGACGCCGGTGGTCACGGTGACCGGCCACCCGGCGGAGCTGATGATGTGGGCCATGGGCCGGACCGACGGCCGCCCGGGTGCGGCTCGACGGCAACGCCGACGCGGTCCGCCAGCCTCGCTGTGGCGCGCCGTGGTGCTGTAGCCGGGCTGACCGAGCGCGGCCGCGGGCACGGACAACTGGGTTAGGGAGGGCGCGGTGGAGGTTCTGGGGATCGACATCGGCGGCTCGGGGATCAAGGCGGCGCCGGTGGATGTGACCATGGGCAGCCTCACCAGGGAACGGATCAAGGTGCCCACCCCGCAACCGGCCGGCCCGAAGGCCGTCGCGGAGGCGGTGCGCGGCCTGGTGGCCGAGTTCGGCTGGTCCGGCAAGGCCGGCATCACCTTCCCCGGCGTGGTGACCAACGGCGTCATCCGCACCGCGGCCAACCTCGACCCGGCCTGGATCGGCGTGGACGCCCGGCGACCTGTTCGGCACGGCGACCGGGCTGGAGGTCCAGGTGCTCAACGACGCCGACGCGGCCGGCCTGGCCGAGATGAAGTTCGGCGCCGGGGCCGGGCGAGCAGGGCACCGTGGTCATGCTGACCTTCGGCACCGGGATCGGCAGCGCGCTGTTCATCCGGCGGCGTGCTCGTGCCCAACACCGAGTTCGGCCACATCGAGATCCGCGGCAAGGACGCCGAGAAGCGCGCCTCCGAGCGGGCCAGGGAAGCTGCACGACCTCGACTGGGCACACTGGGCGGGCCGGGTCGACGAGTACCTGACCCACCTGGAGGCGCTGCTGTGGCCCGACCTGTTCATCATCGGCGGCGGGGTGAGCCGGAAGGCGGACAAGTTCATCCCGCTGCTGGAGCGGCTGACGCGCCCCGGTGGTCCCCGCCACGCTGCACAACGACGCGGGCATCGTCGGCGCGGCGCTGACCTGCGCCGCCACGGGGGGCCGCGGCGACACGCCCGCGGCCTGAGCGGCCCGGCGGCAGTCAGCGCACGGGGTGCCCGGCGGCGCGCAGGGCGGCCTTCACCTCGGCGATCCGCAGCTTGCCCGAAGTGGAACACGCTGGCGGCCAGCACCGCGTCCGCGCCCGCGCCGACGGCGGGCGGGAAGTGGGCGAGCTCCCCGGCGCCGCCGCTGGCGATGACCGGGACGGTGACCGCGGCCCGCACCGCCGCGGATCAGCTCGAGGTCGAACCCGGCCTTGGTGCCGTCGGCGTCCATCGAGTTGAGCAGGATCTCCCCGGCGCCGAGCTCCGCGGCCCGCGGCGCGCCCAGGCGACCGCGTCGATGCCCGGTGCCGCGGCGGCCGCCGTGCGTGGTCACCTCGAACCCGCTGGCGCGGGTCGCACCCGGCGCGCGGCGGGCGTCCACCGACAGCACCACGCACTGCGCGCCGAACCGCTGCGCCGCCTCGGCCAGCAGCTCAGGCCGGGCGATGGCGGCGGTGTTCAGCGACACCTTGTCCGCGCCCGGCCCGCAGCAGCCGGTCCACGTCGTCGACGCTGCGCACGCCGCCGCCGACGGTGAGCGGGATGAACACCTGCTCGGCGGTGCGCCGCACCACCTCGTACATGGTCTCCCGGCCGCCGCTGGAGGCGGTGATGTCGAGGAAGACCAGCTCGTCGGCGCCCTCGGCGTCGTAGGCGGCGGCCAGCTCCACCGGGTCGCCCGCGTCGCGCAGGTCGGCGAAGTTGACCCCCTTGACCACCCGGCCGGCGTCCACATCCAGGCACGGGATCACCCTGACCGGCGAACGGCCCTCACCGCTGCCGGGCATAGCCCGCCCGGCTTGTAGGCGTCGGCCTCGACCTCGACCAGCATCCGGGGGTCGACCAGCGCGGCGACCCCGACCATGGAGGTGGCCGGCATCGCGTCGCCGAACGCGGCGCCGTGCGCCCGGCCGTACTCCTCCCAGCGGGAGATGTCGGTGACGAACATCCGGGTCCGCACCACGTCGGCCAGCCCCGCGCCGAGCCGTTCCAGGGCGTCCGCCACGTTGGCGATCGCCTGGGCGGTCTGCGCGCCGGCATCGCCCTCGTGCACGACACGCCGTCGGCCACGGACGTGCAGCCGGACACGAACACGAAGTCGCCCGCCGCCACCGCCCGGCTGTACCCGACCACCGGCTCCCAGGGGTCCGCGGTCGAGATCTTCCGTGGTCATACGCCGCCACCGCCTCCAGCGCCTGCTCCAGCGTGAACGCTCCCGCGTACAGTGCCTTGCCCACGATCGCTCCCTCCACCCCCAGCGGCGCCAGCGCGGCGATCGCCCGCAGGTCGTCCAGGCTGGACACGCCGCCGCTGGCGATCACCGGCCGTGCGGTGCCCGCGCACACGTCGCGCAGCAGATCCAGGTTCGGGCCCGGTCAGCGTGCCGTCCTTGGTGACGTCGGTGACCACGAACCGGGCGCAGCCGTCGGCGTCGAGCCGGGCCAGCGTCTCGCGCCAGGTCGCCGCCTTCGCTGGGTCCAGCCGCGGGCGGCGAGCCTGGTCCCCGCGCACGTCCAGCCCGACGGCGATCCGCTCGCCGTGCTCGGCGATGATGGCCCGCACCCAGTCCGGGCGCTCCAGCGCCGCGGTGCCGACGTTCACCCGGGCGCACCCGGTGGCCAGCGCGGCGGCGAGCGACGCGTCGTCCCGGATGCCGCCGGACAGCTCGACCGCGACGTCGAGCCGGCCGACCACCGCGGCCAGCAGCGCGGCGTTGGAGCCGCGGCCGAACGCGGCGTCCAGGTCCACCAGGTGGATCCACTCGGCCCCGGCGGCCTGCCAGGCCAGCGCGGCCGCCAGCGGGTCGCCGTAACTGGTCTCGGTGCCCGCCGCGCCCTGCACCAGCCGCACCGCCTGGCCGCCCGCCACGTCCACGGCGGGCAGCAGGTCAAGCTCATCGACAGTGTCCCCAGCCAGTTGGCCAGCAGCGCCGCGCCGGTGTCGCCGGACTTCTCTGGATGGAACTGGGTGGCCATCAGCGGGCCGTTCTCCACCGCGGCGATGAACGGCTCGCCGTGCGTGGCCCAGGTGACCACGGGGCGGTCATGTGCGGCGCGCTGCGCGCAGCGGCAGCGCCGTGGCCGCGTAGGAGTGCACGAAGTAGAACCGCTCGGCCGGCCCGATCCCGGCGAACAGCACCGATTCCGGCGGCGCGTGCACGGTGTTCCAGCCCATGTGCGGCAGCACCGGCGCGTCCAGCCGCTCCACCGGGCCGGGCCACTGGCCGCAGCCCTCGGTGTGCACGCCGTGCTCGACGCCCTCGGCGAACAGGATCTGCATGCCCACGCAGATGCCGAGCACCGGGCGCCCGCCCGCGAGCCGCCGGTCGATCACCCGGTCGCCGCGGACCGCCAGCAGGCCCGCCATGCAGGCGGCGAACGCGCCGACGCCCGGCACCACCAGGCCGTCGGCGGCCAGCGCCGCCTGCGGATCGGCGGTCACCGCCACGTCCGCCCCGGCCCGGGCAAGCGCCCTTTCTGCCGAACGGAGGTTTCCAGAACCGTAGTCCAGCACGGCGACCTGGGGACGGCGTGCCGTCACAGCACCCCCTTCGTGCTGGGCACGCCCGGCGCGCGCGGATCGGGTGCCGCGGCGGCGCGCAGTGCCCGGGCCACCGCCTTGAACTGGGCCTCGACGATGTGGTGCGGGTTGCGGCCGGTCACGCGCAGGTGCAGGCAGATGCCCGCCGACGCGGTCAGGGACTCGAAGAAGTGCCGGGTGAGCGTGGTGTCGTAGGTGCCGATCAGCGGCGCCATGCGCTCCGGCTCCTGGTGCACGCAGTACGGCCGCCGGACAGGTCCACGGCCGCCCGGGCCAGCGTCTCGTCCAGCGGGACCACGGCGTCGCCGAACCGGGTGATGCCCGCCTTGTCGCCGAGCGCCTCGCGCAGCGCCTGGCCGAGCGCGAGCGCGGTGTCCTCGACCGTGTGGTGGGCGTCGATCTCGGTGTCGCCCTCGGCCTTGACCGTCAGGTCGAGCAGGCCGTGCTTGGCCAGCTGGGCGAGCATGTGGTCGAAGAACGGCACGCCGGTGCGCACGGTGGACGTGCCGGTGCCGTCGAGGTCGAGCTCGACCAGGACCCTGGTCTCCTTGGTCGCCCGCTCGACCCTGCTTACCCGGTTCACCGGCCCGCACCACCCGTGCCTGCTGTCGAGGACTTCGGTCAGGGCGGCGCGGAACGCCGTCATCTCGGCCGGGGTGCCGATGCTGACCCGCAGCCAGCCGGGCGGCCCGGTTTCGCGCACCAGCACGCCGCGGTCCAGCAGGCCCTGCCAGACCGCGTGGGAGTCGCCGAACTCGCCGAACAGGACGAAGTTGGCATCCGAGTCCGCGGCGGCGAGCCCGCGCCCGCGCAGCCAGCCCACCAGGCTGTCCCGTTCGGCGCGGATGTCGGCCACGGTGGCGAGCAGTTCCCCGGCGTGCGCCAGCGCCGCCCGCGCCGTGGCCTGGGTCAGCGCCGACAGGTGGTAGGGCAGCCGCACCAGCAGCAGCGCGTCGATCACCCCCGGGTCCGCGGCGAGGTACCCGATCCGGCGCTCCGGCCAGGGCGAACGCCTTGGACATGGTGCGGGTGACCACCAGGCGCGGGTAGCGCGGCAGCAGGTCCAGCGCCGTGTCCGCGCCGGCCCGGGCGAACTCGGCGTAGGCCTCGTCCACCACGACCATGCCCGGCGCGGCCGCGCAGACCGCCTCGATCACGGCGAGCGGCAGCGCGGTCGCCGGTCGGGTTGTTGGGCGAGGTGAGGAACACCAGGTCGGGCCGGTGCTCGCGGATCGCGTGCACCACGGCGGTGGCGTTCAGGCCGAAATCGGCCTCCCGGCTGCCACGGATCCACCGGGTGCCGGTGGCCCGCGCGATCAGCGGGTGCATGGCGTAGGAAGGCTCGAAGCCCAGCGCGGTGCGGCCGGCGCCGCCGAAGACCTGCAGCAACTGCTGGATGATCTCGTTGGAGCCGTTGGCCGCCCAGACCTGCCGCGCGGTCAGGCCGTGCCCGAGGTAGGCGGCGAGGTCCTGGCCCGCAGCGCCATCGCGTCCCGGTCCGGGTAGCGGTTCAGCGTGCCGGCCACCCCGGCGGCGGCCTCGGCGATCGCCTGGACCAGCGCCGCGGACGGCGGGTAGGGGTTCTCGTTGGTGTTCAGCCGGACCGGCACGTCGAGCTGCGGCGCCCCGTACGGCGTCCGGCCGGCCAGGTCGGGCCGCATCGGCGGCCCGGCCAGCTGGTCCCGCTCGACCGGTGCCTGCTCCGACGGCACGGCGGAGCCTGGCCACCTCCGGGGCCAGCACCTTCCGGGACGTCCGAACCCGCACCGCGTCGACGTGCGCGGCCAGGTCCTCGGCTGCGCCGAGCGCGTCGATGTGCGGGGCCGCCTCGGCCAGCGCCGCTGGCGGTGCAGTCCACCACGTGGATGCCGCGCAGGAAGGCCAGCACCGAAAGCCCGGCCGTGTGCCGGGCGGTGCCGCCGGTGGGCAGCACGTGGTTGGAGCCGGCCAGGTAGTCGCCCAGCGAGACGGGGGCGTACGGGCCGACGAAGACGGCGCCGGCGTTGCGGACCCGGCCGGCCAGGCCCGCCGCGTCCGCCGTCTGGATCTCCAGGTGCTCGGGTGCCCACGCGTCCGACACCGCGAGCGCGGCGGCGGTGTCGTCCACCAGCACGCAGGCGGACTGCCCGGCGAGCGCGGCCCGCATCACGTCCGCGGTGCCGGGCCGCGGCGACCTGCGGGCCCAGTTCCGCCTCGGTGCGCTCGGCGAGGCGCGGGTCGGTGGTGACCAGCAGGCAGGCGGCCAGCGGGCCGTGCTCGGCCTGGGCGACCAGGTCGGCGGCGAGGAACCGCGGGTCGGCGGTGTGGTCGGCGATGATCGCGATCTCGGTCGGGCCGGCCTCGGCGTCGATGCCGACGGTCCCGGCCAGCAGCCGCTTGGCCGCGGTCACGTAGACGTTGCCGGGGCCGGTGACCACGTCCACCGGGGCGCAGTCGGCGGTGCCGTAGGCGAACATGGCGATCGCCTGGGCGCCGCCGACCGCGTGCACCTCCTCGACGCCGAGCAGCGCGCAGGCGGCCAGGATGGCCGGGGCGGGCAGGCCGCCGTGTCCGGCGTGCGGCGGGGAGGCCACGGCGATCCGGCCGACCCCGGCGACCTGCGCCGGGATCACGTTCATGATCACCGAGGAGGGCAGCGGGACCAGGCCGGCCGGGACGTACACCCCGGCCCGGCCGACCGGGACGTAGCGCTCGGTGACCTGCGCGCCGTCGCCGACCGTGGTGACGTGGCCGGTGGGCCGCTGCGCCTCGTGCACCGGCGCTGACCCGCCGGGTCAGTCTCCTCCAGCGCGGCCCGGACTCGCGGGTCGAGGGCGGCGAGGGCGGCGGCCAGCGCCTGCGCGCGGGACCCGGCTGGTGGGCAGGTCGACCCCGTCGAAACGGGCGGTGTATTCGCGCACGGCGGCCGGCCCCGCGGGCCCGCACGTCCTCGCAGACCGGCCGGATCTGCTCCAGGGCGGCCCCGGTGTCCAGCGCCGCGCGCGGGCAGGACGCCGGCGAGTTTCTCCCTGGTCATGGCGACCGCTGGCTGCCCGCGAAGATCAATGACTGAGAGCACCCGCCCAGTCTAAGGAGCCGACCGCTCCCCCTGCGGAACCGTCCACATGCCGAGAGCCCGCCGGGCCCAGGCCGGCCACCGCGGGGTTCCGGGGGCCGCCCCGGGCTAGTGCCGCCTGCGGTGCCTGCCCGGGCTGAGCAGCAATTCCAGGGCGCCCGCAACCACCGCGGTGGCCAGCGGCCAGGCGGCGAGCGCCCCGGTCGCGCCGAGCGTCAGCGAATCATTGAGCCGGGCACCGGCCGGCGGGTGGCCAGCAGGTGCTGGAACGTGGCGAGCCCGGAGTGCTCCCCGACCCAGCGGGCCACGAAGGCGGCGGCGAACGCCCCGGCGATCAGCCCGGCCATCGCCAGCGGCCCGTGCCTGCGCACGGCGAACAGGTAGCCGAGCACGCCGGAAACCACGCCCCCGGCGAGGCACACCAGGCAGAACGCGGCATCGGCCGCGATGAAGGCGCTCGTCTCGACGTTGATCAGGGCGGCTGCCCCGGGAGAGGTCATGACCAGCAGCGGCCGCGGTGCCAGCGCCGCCCAGCCGAGCCCGGCAGCCACGCCCAGCACCGCGGTCCCCACGGCGACCGCCAGCGCCGCGGCAACGGCGGGCACCCCGTCGCGCAACCGCCAGGAGCGCACGGCCTCGTCGGGCCGGGCCGGGTCGGGGAAGGGGATTGGCACAGACATGGTCGGCAGCAGCGTACGCGACGGGCTTAACCGGCCGGCGCGCCAGCCGGTTTCGTTGCCAGTCAGCAAACCTTGCTACGGTGAGGGACGCGATTGTGTACAGCTCGTCCGAATCGGCGTGCACGGGCCAGCGAGGGGGGCGTGCACCACCCGGCAAGCTAGGGAAACCACGTGATCGAGGCACAGGATCTCACCAAGCGCTACGGGGACAAGCTCGCGGTCGACCACCTGTCTTTCAAGGTCGAGCCGGGCCGGGTGACCGGGTTCCTGGGACCGAACGGCGCAGGCAAATCGACGACGATGCGGCTGGTGCTCGGCCTGGACCGGCCGAACGCCGGCGGCGCCACCATCAACGGCAGGCCATACGCCGAGCTTGGCCCGCCGCTGCGCACGGTCGGCGCGCTGCTCGAAGCCAAGGCCATGCATCCGGGCCGGAGCGCACGCAACCACCTGCTGTTCCTGGCCCAGACCCAGGGCGTGCCCAGCCGCCGGGTGGACGAGGTGCTCGAACTGGTGGGGCTGCGCGATGTGGCGCGCCAGCGCGTCCGCGGGTACTCGCTGGGCATGAGCCAGCGGGTGGGCATCGCGGCGGCGATGCTCGGCGACCCGTCCGTGCTGTTGCTGGACGAGCCGGTCAACGGGCTGGACCCGGAAGGCATCCTGTGGATCAGGAACCTGATGAAGCACCTGGCCTCCGAGCAGCGCACGATCTTCGTGTCCAGCCACCTGATGAACGAGATGGCGGTGACCGCGGACCACCTGATCGTGATCGGCAAGGGAAAGCTGCTCGCGGAAAGCTCGACACAGGAGTTCATCGAGCGGAGCGCGGAGAAATCCGTGCTGGTGCGCTCGCCGGACGCCGGCGCCCTCGCCGGCCTGATCGCCGCCGAGGGCGGCAAGGCCATCCCGCAGGACCCGGCCGATGGCCTGGCGGCGGCGCTGAGCGTGACCGGCCTGGACGCGCCACGGATCGGGGAGATCGCCGCCGCGAACCGGATCGTCCTGCACGAACTGGCCCCGCAGCTTGGCTCGCTGGAGGAGGCATTCATGGAGATGACGGCCGACAGCGTCGAGTACGGCGGCGACAGACCCGCGGCACCCCCACCCACGTCCCCATCCCCCTTCACTGCGGCCAGCACGACGTCCCCGGGGAGCAGCCAATGACCGCCGTCAGCCCGCCCGCACCGGCCACCGCGCGGCCGCTCGGCCCCGGCCGGCCGGGCGGCCTTCGGCGGCCTGCTGCTTGCCGAGTGGACGAAGATCCGGTCGGTCCGGTCCACGGTGTGGACGCTGATCATCTTCGTCGTCGTCAGCCTGGGGCTCACCGGCCTGCTGACCTGGCTGACGCTGAACGCGCTGAACAACGGCAGGCGCCGTGCGAGCGCGGGCGGCATCATCACCGACCCGGTCAACTTCATCCTCGGCACCGGCCTCGGGCTGGGCCAGCTCGCCATCTGCGTGCTGGGCGTGCTGGTGATCACCAGCGAGTACTCGACCGGCGCGATCCGGTCCTCGCTGCTCGCCGTGCCGCGCCGCTACCCGATGATGCTGGCCAAGGGCCTGGTGTTCGCGGCGCTGGTGATCGTCGTGGGCGAGATCGTCGCGTTCGCGTCGTTCTTCATCGGCAAGGCCCTCGTGAACGGGCACGTCGTGACGCTGCATGGGGTGCAAGCGGGCCATGTCATCAGCGTGAACCACACGATCACGGTGGCGTTGAGCCAGCCGGGCGTGCTACGCGCCGTGGTCGGCTCCGGCCTGTACCTGACGGTGCTCGGCCTGTTCGCGCTGGCCATCGGTGGCCTGATCCGGCACACCGCGGGTGCCATCACCGCCGTGATCGGCATGGTCCTGGTCGTCTTCCCGCTGGCCGGGCTGCTGCCGGACAGCTGGGGCGCGCACGTGCACGCCTACCTGCCGACCGTGGCCGGGCAGCTCATCACCGCGGACAAGCCGACGTCCGGGCAGTTGCTGTCGCCGTGGCAGGGGTTCGGCGTGTTCTGCGCCTGGACCGTGCTGCTCCTGGCCGGGGCGATCTTCCTGCTCCAGCGCCGCGACGCTTAACCCCGGCAGCGGGCCGGCCGCGGTGCAGCCGCGGGGCCCCTCAGCCGACGCAGGCTGGGCCGAGCAGTTGTTTCAGGTCGGCGACCAGGCTGGGTGACGGCTTCACCCGGAGCTTGGCATCGAGCTTCACCACGGTGGTACGGCGCCCGTTGAGCAGCCGCAGGTGCACCTCATTCAGCCCGGGATGGCTCCCCAGCACCTCGGACAGCCGTTCCACCACGACCGGCACGCACCGCTGCACCGGGAGGGACACGACGAAAGGGCCGTTGCCGCTCGCCGACAGGTCCGGCACGCTCACCTCCATCGCGATGAGCTTCGGTGACTCCTCGCGGCGGTCGAGCCGGCCCTTCACCAGCAGGATCGCGTCCTCGGCGAGCTGGGTGGCGCACCCGGCGTAGGTGGCGGGGAAGAACAGCACCTCGATCGCGCCTTCGAGATCCTCCAGCGTGGCCGCCGCCCACGGGCTGCCCTGCCTGGTGACCTTGCGCTGCACCCCGGACAGGATCCCGCCGACGGTGACCGGCTGGCCGTCGCCCCGGCCGCCCCGCGCGCCGCGCTCGGCCGCGCCGCGCTCGGCCTCGTCGGCGGCGGAGGACAGCAGTTGCGCGACCGAGCAGTCGGTGCCGCTGGCGATGATGTGCTCGACGCCGAGCAGGGGATGGTCGGAGACGTACAGCCCGAGCATCTCCCGCTCGAACCCGAGCAGGGTGGCCTTGTCCCATTCACCGTCGGGCACCGGGACCTCGAAGGTCGCCTCGGTCTGGGTGTCCGACCCGAATAGCGAGTCCTGGCCGATCGCCTCGTTGCGCTTGACGTCGATCACCGTGTCGATCGCCTGCTCGTGGATGAGCACCAGGCCCTTGCGCGGGTGCCCGAGCGAGTCGAAGGCACCGGCCTTGACCAGTGACTCGATGACCCGCTTGTTGCACACGTTGACCGGCACCTTGTTCAGGAAGTCGGAGAAGCTGGTGAACGCGCCCTGGCCGGCGCGCGCCGCGATGATGGCGTCCACCACGGCGGTGCCGACGTTGCGGACGGCGGCCAGCCCGAACCTGATGTCGCCGCCGACCGGCGTGAAGATCGCGGTGGAGGCGTTCACGTCCGGCGGCAGGACGGTAATCCCCATCCGGCGGCACTCGTTCAGGTAGACGGCGCTTTTGTCCTTGTCGCCGGCCACCGAGGTGAGCAGCGCCGCCATGTACTCGGCCGGGTAGTTCGCCTTGAGGTAGGCGGTCCAGTACCCGATCATCGCGTAGCAGGCCGCGTGCGCCCGGTTGAACGCGTAGTCGGAGAACGGGACCAGGACGTCCCACATTGTCTTGATCGCCGCGTCGGTGTAGCCGTTTCGCCCGCATCCCCGCGGCGAACGGCTCGAACTCCTTGTCCAGGACCTCTTTCTTCTTCTTGCCCATCGCCTTGCGGAGCAGGTCCGCCTTGCCCGGGGTGTAGCCGGCCAGCTTCTGCGCGGCGGCCATGACCTGCTCCTGGTAGACGATCAGGCCGTAGGTGTCGCCGAGGATGCCGGCCAGCGGCTCGGCGAGTTCCTGATGGATCGGGACCACCGGCTTGCGGCCCACCTTGCGGTCGGCGTACTCGTTGTGCGCATTCGCGCCCATCGGGCCGGGCCGGTACAGGGCATTGACCGCGACGATGTCCTCGAACCGGTCCGCCCGCATGGAGCGCAGCAGCGCCCGCATCGGCCCGCCGTCGAGCTGGAACACCCCGAGCGTGTCACCGCGGGCGAGCAGCTCGTAGGTGGCCTTGTCGTCCAGCGCCAGGCCCTCCAGGCTGACCTCGGTGCCCCGGTTGGCCTCGATCCCGGCCAGCGCGTCATCCAGCACGGTGAGGTTGCGCAGGCCCAGGAAGTCCATCTTGAGCAGGCCCAGGTCCTCGCACGCTGGGTAGTCGAACTGGGTGATGACCGCGCCGTCGGCTTCCCGCTTCCAGACCGGGATGTGATCGACGATCGGCTCACTGCTCATGATCACGCCGGCTGCGTGCACGCCCGCCTGGCGGATCAGCCCTTCCAGGCCACGCGCGGTGTCGATGACCTGGCGGACCTCCTGTCTCCGCCTCGTACAGGCCGCGGATCTCGCCGGCTTCGCCGTAGCGGGGATGGTCGGCGTCGAAGATGCCGGCCAGCGGGATGTCCTTGCCCATCACCGCAGGCGGGAACGCCTTGGTGATCCGGTCCCCGAGCGCGTAGGGGAACCCGAGCACCCGGCTGGAGTCCTTCACCGCGGCCTTGGCCTTGATCGTGCCGTAGGTGATGATCTGGGCGACCCGGTCCTCGCCGTACTTCTCGGTCACGTAACGGATGACGTCACCGCGCCGGCGCTCGTCGAAGTCGATGTCGATGTCGGGCATGGACACGCGCTCGGGGTTGAGGAACCGCTCGAACACCAGCCCGTGCACCGAGCGGGTCGAGGTCGGTGATGCCCAGCGCGTAGGACACCAGGCTGCCGGCCGCCGAGCCGCGGCCCGGGCCGACCCGGATCCCGTTCCGCTTGGCCCACATGATGAAGTCGGCGACCACCAGGAAGTACGAGCAGAACCCCATCGAGGTGATGATGCCCATCTCGAACTGGCCCGGCTCGCGGCGCGATCGTCGTAGCCGCGGGGTAACGGCGGTCCATCCCGCGCCAGAACTCCTGGCGGAACCAGCTCTCCTCGGTCTCGCCGTCGGGATGCGGGAACTTGGGCATCAGGTTGGACTTGGTGAACGTGACGTCGGCGCGCTCGGCGATGAGCAGCGTGGCGTCACAGCCCGGCCTGCCACTCCTCGTCGGTGCTGACCGCCCGCATCTCCTGCGGGCTCTTGAGGTAGTAGCCGGTGCCCTCGAACCGGAACCGGTCCGGGTCGGCCAGGGTGGTACCGGTCTGCACCGCGAGCAGCACCTCGTGCGCGGTGGCGTCGTCGGGCGTGGTGTAGTGCGAGTCGTTGGTGACCAGGAACGGCAGCGACAGCTCCCGCGCGACGCGGGCGCAGGCCGTCGCGGACCCGGTGCTCGATATCCAGGCCGTGGTCCATGATCTCGACGAAGAAGTTGTCCGGGCCGAAGATGTCGCGGTAGGCGGCCGCCGCCGCGACCGCCTCGGCGTACTGGCCGAGGCGGAGCCTGGTCTGCACCTCGCCGGAGAGCAGCCGGTGGTGGCGATGATTCCCTTGGCGTGCGCCGCCAGCAGTTCGCGGTCCATCCGGGGCTTGCGGAAATAGCCTTCGAGCGAGGCCAGCGAGGAGAGCCGGAACAGGTTGTGCATGCCCTCGGTGGTCTCGGCGAGCAGCGTCATGTGGGTGTACGCCCCGGCGCCGGAGACATCGTCGTCCTTCTGCGCCGGGGTTCCCCACCGCACCGGCTGGCGGAACCGCCGGTGCTCGGGGGCCACGTAGGCCTCGATCCCGATGATCGGCTTGACGCCCGCGGCGCGTCGCCTTGGACCAGAAGTCGTAGGCACCGTAGACGTTGCCGTGGTCGGTGATGGCGACGGCCGGCATGCCCGCCTGCTGGCAGGCGGCGAACAGTGTCCTTGAGCCGGGCGGCACCGTCCAGCATGGAGTACTCGGTGTGCACATGAAGGTGCACGAATGAGTTCTCTGCTCCGGTTCCGCCCGCCGTCACGAAGAACCGCCTCCTTCAGGCATGCGTAGGACGCCCTCGCGGGCGCCATGAACCAGAGCCGGGGGGAAGTGGCCAGCGCTCCCGGCAAGGGGTCGGAGACCTCTCGGGCGGCGGGCGCTTGGTCCGGCAGGACGAGCCTAACCGAGGGGGCCGACGTTCGGTGCCCGCCACTCCGTGGGATGCCGGGTTCGCGTCAACTGTCCGAGCGGAGCACCTCGAGTGCGTGCGCCAGGTCCGCCGGATAGGCGCTGTGAAACTCGGCCCACCGGCCGTCGCCCGGGTGGGCGAAGCCCAGCGCACGTCGCGTGCAGCCATTGCCTGGTCAGGCCCAGCCGCTCGGCGAGGACCGGGTCGGCGCCGTAGAGCCGGTCCCCGGCGCACGGATGGCGCAGCGCCGCCATGTGCACCCGGATCTGGTGCGTCCGCCCGGTCTCCAGCTTGACCTCGATCAGGCTGGCGGCACGGAACGCTTCGATCGTGTCGTAGTGGGTCACGCTGGGGCGGCCGCCGTTGATCACCGCGAACCGCCCGTCCCCGGAGGGATGCCTGCCGATCGGCGCGTCCACGGTGCCGCGCAGCGGGTCGGGATGGCCCTGGACCAGAGCGTGGTAGCGCTTGTCCACCGTGCGCTCGCGGAACGCGCGCTTCAGCGCGGAGTAGGCGGGCTCGCTCTTGGCCACCACCATCAGCCCCGAGGTGCCGGCGTCCAGCCGGTGGACGATCCCCTGGCGCTCGGCGGCACCGGAACTGGCGATGGTGTGCCCGGTGGCCCGCAGGCCCTCCAGCACGGTGGGCCCGGACCAGCCGGGCGTCGGGTGCGCCGCGACCCCGGCGGGCTTGTCCACCACGACGATGTCCTCGTCCTCGGCGACGATGGCCAGGCCGGGCACCGGCTCGGGCACCTGCCCGGCGAACGGGGCAGCGGAGGCTGGCGGCGGCGGCAGGGTCACCTCCAGCCACTCGCCGGCGGGCACCCGCTGGGATTTCGCCGCCGGGCGCCCGTCAACCAGGACGTTCCCGCTTGTCACGAGGTCCGCCGCGGTGTCACGGGACAGCCCGAACATGCGCGCCAGCGCGGCGTCGAGCCGCTCCCCGTCCAGCCCCTCGGGAACAGGCACCCGGCGCGGGCCGCCGGCCGTCACGTCTGGCTGTCCCCCGCCTGGGCCCCTCCGGCGGATTCCGCGAGCGGTGTCCTCACCGCCGGCGGCCCGGGCGTCCCTGGTGCCGTCCAGCCCGATCCCCCGGGCGGCCAGCACCACGGCGAGGAACCCGCCGCAGACGATGCACGAGTCGGCCACGTTGAAGACCGGCCAGTGCGGCAGCTGTATCCAGTCCACCACCGCGCCGCGGAACACCCCGGGCGAGCGCAGCAGCCGGTCGGTGAGGTTCCCGGCCGCGCCGCCGAGCAGCAGGCCGAGCGTCACCGCCCAGGCCACGCTGTACAGCCGCCGTGAGGTGCGCACGATGAAGAAGATCACGCTCACGGCGATGAGGGTGAACACGATGGTGAGGCCGGGGCCGAAGCTGAACGCGGCCCCGCTGTTGCGGACCAGGTCCAGGGTGAGCAGGTTGCCGATGACGCTGACCGGGTGGTAGGGGGTGAGCGTGGCGACCACGATGATCTTCGTGATCACGTCCACGACGAGGACGGCCGCAGCGATACCGAACAGCAGGCCCACGCGGCGCGGGCGGCGCGCCTGCTGCGGGCCTGGTTCCTGCACTTTCAGCGCCTTTCCTCGCGCTGCTTGCAGGTCACGCACAAGGTGGCACGTGGAAACGCCTGCAGGCGCGCTTTTCCGATCGGCTGACCGCACGAATCACACACGCCAAAGGTACCGTCATCCATCCGGGCGAGCGCACGCTCGCTGAGCGCCAGCAGTTCACGCGCGTTCTCGGTCAGCGCGAGTTCGTGCTCGCGCTCGTATGTCTTCGCCCCGGCGTCAGCGGGATCATCGCCGGCGTCCACGGCCGCATCGCCGAGCCGCTCGGCGATCGCCGACTCGGCCTCGCTGATGTCGGCGTTCAGCCCGTCAATGTCCGATTGAAGCTGCTGGCGTACCTTCTTGAGCTCCGCTTCGGTCCAGGGCTTTTCCCCTGGGCGCACGGGAAGGGCGGCGGCGCTGGCGCCGGCGGCTGCGGCCATGATCTGCCTCCCTTGCGGAACGGTGACCGGGCCCGCCGTGAATCGATCTTGGGTGCGGGCAGTCACCGGAGGATATTTCGCCATGGCAGGGCTCTGCAAACGCGAGTGACCCCGGCGCGGCGCATCGGATATCGTGTCAGTCGCGAAGGCGTTGATGGGGACAGCTGCCGCCGGTAGCGGCCATGAGCGACCCGGGGATGGTGAGAGCCCGGGGGTGCGCCCAGTGGACCAGATCATCCCGGAGCCGCCGGAAGAACAGCCCTCCTGCCGACCGGGCGGGAGCCGCTCAGTAGAACCGGCGCGAGCTAATTGAGCGGGCCGCGGGCCGCCCTGCGGGGCGGATCGCGGTCAAGGAGGGTGGTACCGCGGGACCGCCGCCGGCTGTGTCCCGTCCCTCCAGCGATCCGAGCACCAGCCCGTCACCTGCGGCAGTGCCACGACCGTTGGAGGAGTCCGATGGCCCAGTCAGGCGCTCACGACGCTGCCTACTTCCCGGCCGTGCCCGCGGCGATCGACCTGCCCGCGATGGAACACGAGATCCTGCGGCGCTGGCGGGACGGCAAGATCTTCGACCGCTCCCTGGACCGGACGGCCGCGGGCCAGATCTGGACCTTCTACGAGGGGCCGCCGACCGCTAACGGCATGCCCGGCGTGCATCACATCGAGGCCCGGGTCTTCAAGGACGTCTTCCCCCGGTTCAAGACCATGCAGGGGTTCCATGTGCCGCGCCAGGCCGGCTGGGATTGCCATGGCCTCCCGGTAGAGGTGGCGGTCGAGAAGGAACTCGGGCTGTCGGGGAAGAAGGACATCGAGGCGTACGGCATCGCCGCGTTCAACCAGCGCTGCCGGGAGTCGGTGCTGCTGCACGTGGACGCCTTCGAGGAGCTCACCGACCGGCTCGGCTACTGGATCGACCTGTCCAGCGCGTACCGCACGATGGACGCCAGCTACGTCGAGTCGGTGTGGTGGTCCCTCAAGGAGATCTTCCGCAAGGGCCTGCTGGTCAAGGACTACCGGATCAGCCCGTACTGCCCACGCTGCGAGACCGCGCTGTCAGACCACGAGATGGGCCAGCCGGACGTCTACCGCGAGGTGACCGACCCCGGCGTGACGGTGCGGTTCCCGCTGCTGACCGTGCCCGACGGCGCCACCCCGCTGCTGGCCGGGGCGGACCTGCTGGTCTGGACCACGACCCCGTGGACCCTGGTCTCCAACACGGCCGTGGCCGTGCACCCCGGCGAGAACTACGTGGTGGCCCGCCGGTCGGGCACCCAGGAGGCCGTCGTGGTGGCCGAGCAGCTCATGCCCCGGGTGCTGGGCGATGGCTGGCATGTCGCGGCCAGGCTGCGCGGGTCCGACCTGGCCGGGGCGACCTACCGGCCGCCGTTCTCCCTGGTGGACATCCCCGGCGCGCATGTGGTGCTGCCGGGCACGTTCGTGACCACCGAAGACGGCACGGGCCTGGTGCACATGTCACCCGCGTTCGGCGCGGACGACATGGAGGCCTCCCGGACGCACGGGCTGCCGGTGGTCAACCCGGTCCGCCCGGACGGGCGGTTCGAGGAATCGGTGCCGATGGTCGGCGGCCTGTTCTTCAAGGTCGCCGACGAGCCGCTGGTCCGGGACCTGGCCGAGCGCGGCCTGCTGTTCCGCAGCGAGCCGTATCGACCACAGCTACCCGCACTGCTGGCGGTGCCACACGCCGCTGCTGTATTACGCGCTGCCGTCCTGGTTCATCCGCACCACCCAGATCAAGGACCGGCTGCTGGCCGAGAACGAACGGACCAACTGGCAGCCGCCCACGATCAAGGAGGGCCGGTATGGGGAGTGGCTGCGCAACAACGTGGACTGGGCGCTGTCGCGCACCAGGTACTGGGGCACGCCGCTGCCGCTGTGGGAGTGCGGCGAGCACCATCTGACCTGCGCCGGCTCGCTGGCCGAGCTGAGTGAACTGGCCGGGCGTGACCTGTCCGGACCTGGACCCGCACCGGCCGTACGTGGATGGCGTGGTGATCGCCTGCCCCGACTGCGGCGGGCCCGCGCAGCGGGTGCCGGAGGTCATCGACGCCTGGTACGACTCGGGCTCGATGCCGTTCGCCCGGCTCGGCGCCCCATGGAAGAACGAGGACCAGTTCCGCCGCGCCTACCCCGCGCAGTTCATCTGCGAGGCGATCGACCAGACCCGCGGCTGGTTCTACTCGCTGATGGCGGTCGGCACGCTGGTCTTCGACCGGTCGTCCTACGAGAACGTGGTGTGCCTCGGCCTGGTCGTGGACAAAGCACGGCCGGAAGATGAGCAAGCACCTCGGCAACGTGCTGGAGCCGATGCCGCTGATGGAGGCGCACGGCGCCGACGCTGTCCGGTGGTTCTTCGCCGCCGTCCGGCTCCCCCTGGTCGACCCGGCGGATCGGGGCGTCCACGCTGGACGAAATCGTCCGCAAGGTCCTGCTGACGTACTGGAACACGGTCTCGTTCCTGGCCCTCTACGCCAACGCCGGGGCCGCGCAGGGAGGGGCGTGGCGGCCCGCGATGCTTGCCAGCGCACCGCCTGCCGCCGGCAGGCCGTTGCTGGACCGGTGGGTGCTGAGCGAGCTGGCACTCGTGACGTCCGAGGTCACGGCCGCGCTGGAGGAGTTCGACACCGCCGCCGCCGGGCGCCGTCTCGCCGCGTTCGTGGACGACCTGTCCAACTGGTATGTGCGCCGGTCCCGGCGGCGGTTCTGGGACGGGCCGGGCACGCCCGGACGGTGCCGCTGCCTTCGCCACCCTGTACCAGTGCCTGCAGACCCTCACCAGGCTGATGGCGCCGATGGTGCCGTTCCTCACCGACTACGTCTGGGGGATCCTGCGCAGCCCGGAGGACCCCGGACTCGGTCCACCTCACCACCTGGCCGGACGCCGGACCCCGGCCTGGTGGACCGGCGGCTCTCCGAGCAGATGGGCCTCACCCGGCGGCTCGTGGAGCTGGGCAGGTCGGCCCGCGCCGCGGCATCCCTGGGCATCCGCCAGCCGCTGCCACGCGCGCTCGTCGGCGCGGCCGGTTTCGCCGGCCTGCCGGCCGAACTCCGCGACCAGGTGGCCAGCGAGCTGAACGTCCGGGCGCTGGATGCGCTCAGCGAGGTCGCCGACGACCTGGTGGACCACGTCGTGAAGCCGAACTTCCGCACGCTCGGCCGCCGGTTCGGCAACCGCACCCAGGCGGTCGCGGCGGCCATCGCAGGGCGGACCCGGCCACGCTGGCCGGCCAGCTCCGGGGCACGGGCGAGGCATCGGTCCTGGTGGACGGGGAGCCGGTGGCGCTCGGCCCGGACGACGTGATCGTGACCCAGACCCCGCGGGCCGGGTGGTCGGTGGCCAGTGACACCGGCGAGACGGTGGCGCTGGACCTGGACATCACGCCGGAACTGCGCCGCGAAGGGCTGGCCAGGGAGGTGATCCGGCTGGTGCAGGACGCCCGCAAGGCGGACGGCCTGGAGGTCAGCGACCGGATCATGCTGCGCTGGTCGGCACCGGACCCGGAACTGGCCGCGGCGCTGGCAGAGCACGGGCAGCTCATCGCCGGCGAGGTCCTGGCCACCGAGTTCGGCCCCGGATGCGCCGGACCCGGCAGCGGCCGGGGCAGGCGCGGGCACCGGGCACAGCGACGCCGACCTGGGCCTGACCTTCTGGATCCGGCGGTCCTGAGACGGGGCGGAAAGGCGCTTGGCTGCCGGCCGGGTGCTGGCTATCGTCCCGCTGTGACCTCAGCGCCTCGGCTGGTCTCCCCCGGCGGCCGGCAGATCGCGGCCGAGGATGCTGGGGCGAGTCCGGTCGATTCGCCGCGGCCGCCGGGTGTCGGCGGGTCAGGCGGATGGAATCCGGCTTGTCCGGCTGGCAGGCCTTGCAGGGCACGGAGCCGCCCGCCTCAGCCTCCCGGCGGGTGGTGGTCTCCAGGTCGCCGTCGCTGAGGAAACGGATCAGGATGCAGCCCCTGCGGTGATACCTGGCCACTCCCGGCACCACGGTCACCTCGTCATCCGGCGGTGCGGCCCCGGCAGCACTGCCGCCCTCGCCGCGACCGGCGCCTTCGGCGTCATCCATGGCGGGATCGGCGTCCGCGGCATCATCGGCGCCGCCACTCCTGCTCGCCGCGCCGCTGGCTTCCTCGCCAGCGGGATCCCCGCTGCCGGGATCCCTGTCGTCCGCGTCAGCGGCACCGGCCACCTCGGTGCCCGGGCCGACCTCCCTGGCGGGGTCGGCCCCGGAGTCACCGGGAGCGCTTGACCCCCCCGGACGGGAGCGTGCGTCCTCGCCGGTCGCGCCGTCCTCCCCCGTCGCCCTGGCGTCGGCAGCATCACCTGGCGGGAGCGCATCCTCGTCCTGGCGGTCACCTGGTCCGGACGCACCGGCCCGGCCGCCCTCGTCTGCCTCGCCAGCGGGACCCTGTTCCTCGTCCGTCTCTGCGCGGACCGCTGTAGCGTCCTGTGCCGCGTCGCCACCGTCCGCGCCGCCAGCGCCCGCGTCGCGGTCGGACGCACCGGAACCGGCCGGGCCCGCAGCGGGTGCGTGCGCGGCGATCTCATCCTCGCCGGTCTCGCCGCTAGGAACGCCGCCGCCGACCAGGGCGTCCGCTGAGGCGCCACGCTCGGCCAGGTCATCCTCGGCAATCCTGCCGTCGGTGAGCGCGCTTCCGGATTCGGCCCCGGTCCCACTGCCCCGCTCGTCCGGCCCGTGGCCGTCGTCCGGCCCGTGGCCGTCGTCCAGCCCCCGGCCGTCACCCGGCCCGCGATCGTCGTCCGGCCCGCGATCGTCGCCCGGCCCGCGATCGTCGCCCAGCCCGCGGTCGTCGCCCAGCCCGCGATCGTCCCGCCCGTGCGGGCTGCCACGGCGTGTGCCGCTCGCGGCCTGTTCCTCCGTGCCGGTGACGCGGGCGGCGGACCATGGGGTCCACACGCTGTCCGCGCCCTGATCGGGCGTGCCCCTGTTCCCGGCCGCTTGGCCTTCCCCGGCCGGGCCGGGCCCGCGGGCGGCCCCCGACCTTTCCCGATCCTGCCTGGGCCCGGACAGGTCGTCCACATACCGGGGCACCATCCGGCTCCACCGGGACTCGTCGTCCGCGGCCGCCTGCCCCTCATCCCGTTCGTCGTCCTCGTCCGGGCTGCCCGGCGGCGATGTCTCGCCGCGATCCCACGGCGCGGCTCCTGCCCGCCGCGGCCCCGACGGCCAGGCCGGTTCGGCCTCGTCGGCTCCCGGCTCGCCGGCGCCAGGCTTGGCGGCGGCTCCCGCGCCCATGGCCCGTGGGCCCGCGGTGGCCGGCCAGGCGGGCCGGACCGGGCCCTGGCTTCCGCTGTCCATGAGCTCTTCGCTGACCCGATCCCAGAATTCGTCGCCCGAGGCCGGCGCGCCGGGCTGGCCGTGGCGTGCGGTGTCACCCCGGGCCCGGGCAGCCCGCTCGTCGGGTGAGGGCAGCCGGAATGCGTCGCCGTGCTGGCCGGCCGCCTGGTCCTGGCCGCGTGCCGCCGGGCCATGGCCGGCCCGGGCGGCCGGCTCCGCTCCGTTCCCGCATCGCCGCGGTCGGCCCGGGCGGCTGCGTCCTGGTCGCTGTCGTGGTCACGCCCGCGGCCCGCATGCTGGCGCTCTGCCCATGCCGCCGCCTGCTCGCGGTCCTGGCCGGGCCATCTCCGTTCGCGTTCCGCTCCGGACCCGGCATGCTCACGGCCAACTGGCTCACGCTCGGCCGGCTACGGCCGGCCCGGTCGCGCTCAGCCGGGCTACGTCCGGTCCGGTCGCGCCCGGCCAGCTCACGCTCAGCCAACTCACGCCTGGCTGACCGGCGCTCAGCCGGCTCGACCCGCCAGTTCACGTCCGGCCGACGCGCTCAGCCGGTCATGGCCAGCGCTCGCGCTCAGCCGGTTCACGCTCAGCCGCGACGGCCAGCCGCGTCGCGCCCAGCCAGTTCACGCTCAGCCGATTCACGCCTGGCCTGGTCGCGCCCGGCTGACCCGCCCTCAGCCAGCTCACGCTCAGCCCGGTCCCGCCCCGCCAGTTCACGCTCAGCCGACTCACGGCCGGCCCGGTCCCGCCCGGCGAGTTCACGCTCAGCCGGCTCTCGCCCGGTCCGGTCCCGCCCGCCGGTCCCGCTCACCCGCTCCGCCCGCCCGGTCCCGTTCAGCCCGCTCACGGCCAACTCGGTCACGCCGGATCGGCTCGCGCTCAGCCGGCTCAGGTCTCGCGCGGTCCCGCCCTGCCGGCTCGCCGCTCTCGCCCGGCCCGGTCCCGCTCAGCCGGTTCACGCTCAGCTCACGGCCAACCGGTCCCGCTCAGCCGGTTCACGCTCGACCCGGTCCCGCCCGGCCAGTTCCCGTTCAGCCCGCTCACGGCCAACTCGGTCACGCCCGATCGGCTCGCGCTCGGCCGGCTCACGGCTCGCGCGGTCCCGCCCCGCCGACTCCCGCTCAGCCGGCTCACGGCCGACCCGGTCACGCCCGATCGGCTCGCGCTCGGCCGGTTCACGGCTCGTGCGGTCGCGGCCGGCCGACTTGCGGTCCCAGTCATGTGCGGCGGACTCGCGCCGGGCCGGCTCCTGGTCGCCCCCTGGACGTCCGGCAGGCTCGCGGTCACCGTCGGGTGGGCCGGCCCGGTCACGGTCCGCCCTGGCCCGGTCTCCGCGCACCGGCTCGCGTGCGGCTGGAGCGCGGGAGCCCTCGTCGCGGGTGGCTGGCCCGCCTGCGGCGGCGGACTTCGCGGAACGCCCCCGGCCGGCCGCATGGCTCGCCGAGTGCCCACCGCCACGGCGGGCCGCCGGGCCGCCCTTGGCCGCTATCGCGCCTGGCCACCGGCCGGATCCCTGACCTGCCTCGGTTGTCGCCTTGCGCAGCCGTTCGGCAAGCCCGCCGTCCTGCGCGGCGCCCTGCTCGTCGTCACCCGTGCGGCCACGGCCGCGGCAGTCGCCTGCTGCCTGTCCGGCACCGGCCTGTCCGGCACCGGCCTGTCCGGCACCGGCCTGTCCGGCACCGGGCTGTCCGGCGCCGGTCGGCCGGTTCGGGAGGCCTGGGGCCCGGACGACCGGGCTGCGTCAGCGGCCGCCCAGCCGGGCCGGGCGTCTCCCGCCTCGGCAGCCCCGAAAAGCTCTCGGCGCCGGAGCAGAACTCCGGCGCCGAGGGTGATCGCCGCGAGGATGCTCACGGCGATCGAAGCGTAAACCAGTCCCAGGCTGGCCGAGGAAGCCCCGGCCACGAGCATCGCCATCGCCGCTACGGTGAGGAGGGCGCTGGACCGGATCACGGGCGCCCTCCTGCGCCCCGGCGCGGCTCGCCGGGCGGCTGGTTACCGGCGGTCGTGCGAAGGGCCGTCCGAGGGGTGGAAGCCCCCGTTGTGCCCTCCCGGCTCCGGCGAGCCGACGTAGGCGCCGGTGACCGCTGGCTGGCCATTGCGGGATTCCATCCGGGACTGCATGCCCCCGCCAACCGACGACTGCGGCCCGGCCACCGCGGGGAAGGTACCGCTGTCCGCGGCGCCCGCCTCCAGGTCGCGGAGCTGGCCTTCCAGGTATGCCTTGAGCCTGCTGCGGTACTCGCGCTCGAAGGCACGCAGGTCGTCCACCCGCCGCTCCAGCTCTTCCCGCTGCTGCACCAGGGAGCCCATGGCCTGGCGGTGCCGCTCCTGGGCGTCGCGCTCCAGGCTCTCCGCCCTGGCCCGCGCGTCGCTGGTGATCTGCTCCGCCTGCCGCCTGGCCTTGCCGAGGATGTCGTCGGCCTCCCGGCGGGCCCGGCCCAGGGTCTCGTCCGCCTCGCGGCGCGCGTCGGCGATGGCCTGGTCGGCGGTCTGCTGGGCGAGGGCAAGGACGCGGGCTGCCGTGTCCATGTTGTCCTCGGACGGCATGCTCATCATGGCCGGCTCGGGCCGGCGCTCCGGCTCGGGCATCATCGGCTCCGGTGCCAGCATGTCCGGCTCGGGATCGGCCAGCGGGGAGCTGAGCGCGGATACGGCCGACTTGCCCCCGCGCAAGCACTCAGCCAGCTTGGACCGGAGTTCCTCGTTCTCCTGGATCAGCCGGTCCAGCTCGACCTCGACCTCATCGAGGAAGGCGTCTACTTCTTCCTCGTCGTAGCCCGGGCGGAGCCTGGTGGTACTGAACTGCTTGTTCCGCACGTCTGCGGGCGTCAGCGGCATCTCGTCTCCTTGGTGCGCTGAGAGAACCTCTCCCAATGGGACCGTACCTGATCAGAGCAGCGGCACGACGTAGATCAGGAGAAGCCATACCGCGAAGAACAGGACCAGGTAGCTCAGGTCCAAGGCCACACTACCGAGTCTCACCGGGGGGATGAGCCTGCTTAGAAACTTCAACGGCGGATCAGTCGGTGTGTAGACCGCCTCGGCGAGGACAAGCAGCGGGCCACGGGGCCGCCAGCGTTCTTCGCCGGGGGCAGGCCGCGAGAACGCCTGTATCCAGCTGAAGATCAGCCTTCCGATCAAGAGCAGCAAATAAAGCGTCAGGGCATAAGTCAAGACGATCTTTACAATCTCCACGGCCCTGTCCTGCTCTCACCATGGCACGGCAGCCAACCGGGGCGGAGGCGTCCAGCCAGCGCCGGTGCCGCCTGATCGGGGCGGCCTAGCTCTGGTTGAAGAAGCCCCGCTCGGCTATCCGGGCCTTGTCCTCAGCCGTCACTTCTATGGACGCGGGTGACAGCAGGAACACCCTGTTGGTCACCCGGTCGATGCTTCCGCGAAGTCCGAAAATCAGCCCTGCGGCGAAGTCGACAAGTCGCTTAGCGTCACTGTCGACCATTTCTGTCAGGTTCATGATGACCGGGGTGCCTTCGCGGAAGTGCTCACCGATCGTCCGGGCCTCATTGTATGTGCGCGGATGCAGCGTCGTGATCCGGGTGAGATCGGCGGTCTGCCGCACGGGGGCGGCATGCGGGGCATCGGCGGAGTCCGCATCGAAAGCCGCGCGTGCCGGGGCAGCAGGCTGCCGGGCGGAACCGTTTGCGGCGACACCGTTTGCCGCGACACCGGTTGCCGCAAGTTCCTCGTCCTCGTATCCGGCGTAGTCCTCCTCAAAGGAGTCATAGCCGTCTTCGTAGGCCACCTCGTCCTCGACAAGGCCGAGATAGACCGCCATCTTGTGGATCGCGCCGGCCATCCGTCAGCCCTCCGTGGTCCCTGGCCTGCCCTTCGCTGCGACGGACATTACCTGACGAAGCCCGGCCGGCCGCCGAGCAACGCCGTACCGACGCGAACGTGTGTCGCGCCGGCCGCAATGGCATCTTCCAAATCGCCGCTCATTCCCGCTGACACTATGACGGCTTCCGGATAAGCCGCACGCACCGCGGCGGCGATTCGCGGAAGTGGCGCGAATGCCTGGGCGGGGGGAACGCCGAGCGGCGCCATGGCCATCACGCCGCCCAGCAGCAGCCCTTCCTCCCCGGCCACTGCGCCGGCGAGGGCGACCGCCCCGGACTCGGACACGCCGCCACGGGCCTCGTCCTGGTCCAGGCTGACCTGGACCAGGCAGGTGACGACCCGGCCGGCCTTACGGGCCGCCGCGCCCAGCGCGCGCACCAGCCTGAGCCGGTCCACCGAGTGCACCACCCCGGCGTAGCGGACCACGCTCGCAGCCTTGTTGGTCTGAAGTTGCCCGATGAAATGCCAGGTCAGCTCCGACGCCAGATCCGCGCACTCGGCCGCTTTGGGCGCCGCCTCCTGGTCCCGGTTCTCCCCCACGTCGCGCACACCCAGTCCGCTGAGCAGTCGCACGTCCGACGCCGGAAACGTCTTCGTCACGGCCACGAGCGTCACCTCGCCCGGGTCCCGCCCCACCGCCACGCACGCCTTGCTGATCCGTTCCCGGACCCCGGCCAGCCGTCCGCGCAACTCGGTTCGCCGGTCCGCGGTGATCTCACTTCCTTGATCGCTCACATTCACATCATGGCTCCGGCGCACGCCAGCCCCGGAGCCACCTCTCGCTTTACCCAATCCACGTGCCGAGTTGCCAGCGGGCAGTCATGGGCTGACCACCTGCTTAGCGCCGCCTGCCCACTGGAGCTACTTCAGGAAATCAGGCACGTCCAGGTCGTCGTCCTCTTCGAACACGACGCTGCGACGCCGCGTGGTGGCCGCGTCGAACATGCGTGCCGCGGCCCCGGGGTCGGCCCGGTGCCGGGTGGAGGCCGCGGCGGTGCCCGCGGGAACCGGCTCGGCCGTCTCCGCACCGTCGCGGTCCCCGGTACCGGAGTCGCCGGCGGGCGCGGCGGGCCAGGCGCTGTCCTGGTCAAGGGCACCCGCAGACACCGGCTCAGGCTCTGCCATGGCCGGCTCCGATGCGGACGTGGCCGGTTCTTTCAGGCCGGCGGCCGACGCCACGGCCACGCCCTCCGCCATCCGGCGATCATCCGCCGCAGCATCGTGGGCATAGCCGCTCGCGGAATGACCGTTGCCGGTGCCGAACCCGCCGCTACCGGAAAAGGACGCGGCTCCGGCGACCGGCGCGCGAGTGTCCAGCGCCGGGCGGGCCGCCACCGGCTGCGCGGGCGGCACGTGGCGCACGCCCGCCTCGTCGAACCCGGCCGCGATGACGGTGACCCGCACCTCGTCGCCGAGCGCGTCGTCGATCACCGCGCCGAAGATGATGTTGGCATCCGGCGCCGCCGAGTTGGCGACGAGCTGGGCTGCCTCGTTGATCTCGAACAGCCCGAGGTCCGAGCCGCCCTGGATGGACAGCAGCACGCCGTGCGCGCCGTCGATGCTCGCCTCCAGGAGCGGGCTGGAGATGGCCATCTCCGCGGCGGCCACGGAACGGTCGTCGCCGCGGGCGGAACCGATTCCCATCAGCGCGGAACCCGCCCCGGACATGACCGACTTCACGTCGGCGAAGTCCAGGTTGATGAGGCCCGGGGTGGTGATCAGGTCGGTGATGCCCTGGACACCGGACAGCAGCACCTGGTCGGCGGCCTTGAAGGCGTCGAGCACGCTGACGTGCCGGTCGGAGATGGACAGCAGCCGGTCGTTGGGGATCACGATGAGCGTGTCCACCTCGCTGCGCAGCCGCTCGATGCCGATCTCCGCCTGGGATGCCCTGCGCTTGCCCTCGAAGCCGAACGGCCGGGTCACCACGCCGATCGTGAGCGCGCCGAGGGAGCGGGCGATGCTGGCCACGACGGGGGCACCGCCGGTGCCCGTGCCGCCGCCCTCGCCAGCCGTGACGAAGACCATGTCGGCGCCCTTGAGGACTTCCTCGATCTCCTCACGGTGGTCCTCGGCGGCCTTGGTCCCGACGTCGGGGTTGGCACCCGCACCGAGCCCGCGGGTCAGTTCACGGCCGACGTCCAGTTTGACGTCGGCATCGCTCATGAGGAGCGCCTGCGCGTCCGTATTGATCGCGATGAACTCAACGCCCTTGAGCCCCTCTTCGATCATCCGGTTTACGGCATTGACGCCGCCCCCACCGATACCGACGACCTTGATGACCGCCAAATAGTTCTGCGGTGCTGCCACGAGGAGGGCCCTTTCCGCTTGTCTGCCGCTATCGTGTTCCTGCCTTGATGCCTGTGCGGCCGGTGAATCCGCTCACACCGGGAATTCGGCCGCATGCGCAGCCCGCCGAAGTGCGCCCCCGCAGTGGCGGCCAGGCAATTCCACGATTTCCCGTGAGTCAAAACCCTCACTCTCAACCTGAGATTTAGAGTTATGCTATGGTGACGATTGATACGGACAGTAGGGTTGCCCAGATCCCGGGTCAACTCGCCACGCCCGTGGCACCTCACCCTGCTCGCTGATCTTTTAAATCAGCTTCGCCATGGCCCGCCGTATTTGCCCGCCCACCGGTCAGCCCCTCGTCATCGCCGTGCCGACCCCGCTCACGTCATACACCCGGGCATGCCGCCGCAACAGCACCCGCAGTTCCTTAGCCTTGATCCGGCCCCGCTCATCCCCGCCCCAGACCACGACGGACCCGTTGGCCAGTTTCACCGACACGTCATTCGGCCCGCCGGTCGTCACGACACGCACCTGCTTCGCGAGCTGCCGCGGCAGCTCGGCCAGGACCACGGCGGCCGCGTGCACCGCCGGGCTCCCGCGCAGGCTCCGGCTGGTGGTGTTCACGGCCAGCTCGGGGAGGCCGTGCGGCCGGGCCGTGACGTCGCGGACGCTCACGCCGAACGCGTCCACGAGGGCGTAGCCGCCGTGCACGGGCAGCGCGAACACCGGCCTGCGCAGCCGGACGGTGATCACCAGGGTGGTCGGCCAGTCCTTGCTGACCTGGGCGGACTGCACCTGCCTGAGCTGGCCGACCCGGCGCGCGATGGCACCGGTATCGACCCAGATGAGCGGCTGCCCGCGGGTGACACGGGCGGCGCCGAGCACCTCCCCGGCCGAGAGCGCCCGGCCCGTGCCGGCGACCCGGACCGAGCGCACCACCAGCAGCGTGGAGCCGAGCAGCGCCCAGGCCATCACGCCCACGATCACCACCACGGTCAGCGCGAAGAGCACCGCCTTCCAGTGCGGCCTGGGCAGCTTGCCCCCGCCGCGGCGGGGCCACCTGAGGCCGGCCAGGCGCCGGGGACCGCGCGGCTTGCGCGGCCCGGGACGGGTGCCCGGCCCCGCGCCGGGGCCTGGCCCGCCGGGCCGCCGCGGCGGCCCGGTAACTCGGCTAGCCATCAGGTGGTTCCCCCCGTTGCAGCAGTGCCATCACGATCAGCGGGCCCAGGGCGGTCACGTCCCCGGCGCCCATGGTGAGGACGAGGTCCCCGGGCCGGGCGGCCGCGGCCACCGCGGCGGGCAGGTCCGCGCGGTCCGGGATGAAGTGCGCCCGGCCACCCGGCACCGCCTCGGCGACGAGCAGCCCGGTGACCCCCGGCTCCGGGTCCTCGCGGGCCGGGTACACGTCGAGCACGAACGCCTCGTCAGCCAGGCCGAGCGCGGCGCCGAAGTCCGCCGCGAAGATCCGGGTCCGGCTGAACAGGTGCGGCTGGAAGGCGGCGAGGACCCGCCCCGCGGGCCTGATCTCATGGGCGGTGCGCAGGTCGGCGGCGAGCTCGGTCGGGTGGTGCGCATAACTGTCGAGCACCAGCACCCCGGCGGCCTCCCCCTTCGGCTCCATCCGGCGGCGCACGCCGCGGTAGGCGGCCAGCCCCGCGGCGGCCTGCCCGGCACTCAGCCCGAGTTCCAGTGCGGCGGCGTAGGCGGCCGTTGCGTTCAGCGCGTTGTGCCGCCCGGGGACGCCTACCTCCAGCTGGGCCGGCCCCGGCGCGCCGGGGCCTGCCTGCGGCCCGGTGACGCCGAAACGCACCGTCATGCCATGCGGCTGCACGCCGGTGAGCCGGTAGTCGGCCCCGGGGTCCCCGCCGTAGGTGCGCACCCGCACCCCGGCCCGCACCGCCGCCGCGGCCAGGGCCCTGGCGCCGGGGTCGTCGGCACAGGCAACCAGCACGCCGCCCGGCGTGATCTGCCGGGCGAACTCCGCGAACGCCGCCTGGATCTGGCCGAGGTCGGCGTAGTTGTCCAGGTGGTCGGCTTCCACGCAGGTGACGATGGCCAGTTCGGGGGCGAGCATCAGGAACGAGCCGTCGCTCTCGTCGGCCTCGGCCACGAACTCCGCCCCGCTGCCGTCGCCGGCACCCAGGCCGGTCTCGGCGAGGATCCCGCCGATCACGTACCCGGGGTCGGCGCCGCTGTGCCGCAGGATCGTGGTGAGCATGCTGGTGGTGGTGGTCTTGCCGTGGGTGCCCGCCACCGCGATCCCGCGCCGGTCCAGCATCAGACTGGCCAGGGCCGCGGCCCGGTGCAGCACGCGCAGCCCCCGCCGGCGCGCCTCGGCCAGTTCCGGGTTGTCCTCGCGGATCGCGGTGGACACCACGAGCGTGTCCGCGCCGTCGATGTTCGCCGCGGCGTGGCCGACGTGCACCTCCGCGCCCTCGCCGCCCAGCGCGGTGAGCAGGTCACTGGCCACGGCGTCGCTGCCGGAGACCTTCACCCCGCGGGCGATCATGATCCGGGCGATGCCGGACATGCCCGCGCCACCGATGCCGGTGAAGTGCACCCTGCCCAGTTCCGGCAGGGGCACCGGGTCGGTACGGGTGACCAGGCTTCCCATGTCAGCTCACCGTCCGCGGGCCGCGTGGCCACGGGCGGGCCGGCCCGCGATGATGTTCATGACCTCGGCGGCCAGCCGGTCGTCGGTGTCGCGGCTGCCCAGCCGCGACGCCGCCGCCGACATCCCGGCCACCAGCGGGGTGTCCAGCATGACCGGCAGCAGTATTTCGCAGATCCACCGCGGGGACAGCGCGGCGTCGTCCACGATGAGCCCGCCGCCGGCCCGCTCGATGGGCAGCGCGTTCAGGCGCTGCTCGCCGTTGCCGTGCGGCAGCGGGACATACGCGGCGGGCAGCCCCACGGTGGCGAGCTCGGCGCAGGTCATTGCGCCACTGCGGCACAGCGCGAAGTCGGCCGCGGCGTAGGCGAGATCCATCCGGTCCACGTAGGGCAGCACGACGTAGGGCGGACCGGCCGGGGGCAGGTGCACGTCCAGGCCGCTGCGCGGGCCGAGCAGGTGCAGCACCTGGACCCCGGCGGCACGGATCTCGGCGGCGGCGTCGAGCACCGCGAGGTTGACCGACCTGGCGCCCTGCGAGCCGCCGGTGACCAGCAGCACCGGCAGGTCGGGGCGCAGCCCGAAGTGCTCGCGCGCCTTGTCCGCCATGGCCAGCCGGTCCAGCCCCGAGATCTCCTTGCGGATCGGGATGCCGATGCACATGGCGTGCGGCAGCTTGGTGCCGGGGTGGGCGGTGAACACGTGCCGGGTGAACAGCGCGCCGATCCGGTTCGCCAGGCCAGCCCGGACGTTCGCGTCGTGAACCACGATGGGCACGCGGCGGCGCCGGGCCGCCAGGTACGCCGGGGTGGCCACGTAACCGCCGAAACCGACGACCACCTGGGCCCTGGTCCGGTCCAGCACGTCCCCGGCGGCGCGCACCGCCTGGGACAGCCGTCCCGGAACGCTCAGCAGTTCCGCACTCGGCTTGCGGGGCAGCGGGACCGGCGGTATCAGCGCGAGGTCATAGCCACGCAGGGGGACCAGCCGGGTTTCCAGGCCCCGCTCGGTGCCGAGGCAGGTCAGCGGGATGCCGGGTCCGATCCGGCGCAGCGCGTCCGCGACCGCCAGGGCAGGCTCGATATGACCAGCGGTGCCCCCGCCGGCGAGTACCACGCTCATCGCCAGGCCCTCCTTGTCGCGGGTTTCCTCCCCGGGGGCCCCGGCCATCGGGGGTCCGGGGGTATCCCCCGGGAAGGCGGAGTGTCCCCCCGGACAATACTGCGGGCTCCGGCGAAGGTGGCCTGTTCCACCGAGCAGTCTTGGCCGCCTCGGCCTGGTGAGGGCGGCTGCTGAGGTCATTCGCGCCTTCGGTCCAGGCCCAGCCAGCCTAGGGCGCGCCGCGCCGGGCCGGGGCCGGCCTCGGCAAGCGCCTGGGCGGCGCCTGGTTCGCGCCGGGCGAACGACATCAGCATGCCGAGCGCGATCATGGTTATCACCAGCGACGACAGGCCGGAGGAGACCAGCGGCAGCGGCACTCCGGTAATCGGAATCAGCCCGATCACCGCGCCGATGTTGACGATCGCCTGGCCCACGATCCAGATGGTGGCGCCGGCCGCCGCGAGCCGGACGAAGGTGTCCTCCACCCGCCGGGCGATGCGCAGGCCCGCGAACGCGAGGCCGCCGTAGAGCACGGCCACACACAGCGTCCCGACCAGCCCGAGTTCCTCGCCCAGGATGGCGAAGATGAAGTCGGTCGTGTCGTCGGGCACCCAGCCCCACTTCTGGCTGCTGGCGCCGAGCCCCACGCCGAACCAGCCACCGGAGCCGACCGCCCACTTGCCCTGGATCGGCTGCTGGTCCGGGCCGACCGGGCCGCCCTGCGGGTTGAAGAACTGGCTCAGCCGCTCGGAGCGGTACCTGGCGACCACCGCCAGCATCAGCAGCGCCAGCACGATCAGGCCGAGTATCCCCAGGTACAGGCGCAGCGGCGTGCCGACCACCCACAGCAGCGCGAGGAAGATCAGCAGCAGGATGAACGTGGTGCCGAGGTCGTCGCCGAGCATCACCAGCATGCACAGGATGCCGGCCCCGGCAGCAGCGGGATCAGCAGGTACCGCCAGTCGTCCAGGTGCGAGAGCCGGTCCTTGCGGGCCAGCAGATCCGCGCCCCACAGCAGGAACGCCAGCTTGGCCAGCTCGGACGCCTGGAACACGATCGGGCCGAAGACCAGCTCCCGGGTGGCGCCCTGGTAGTACTCGCCGATCACCGGGGTGAGCAGCAGGCCCAGGATCGCGACGAACATGAGCGGGTAGGCCGCGCGCGGAAGACCGTCGGCCCGCACCGGGCCGCCAGCCACATGCACGGCAGGCCGAGGATGACGCCGAGCAACTGGTGCTGGAACCCGGAGTACGGCGAACCGCCCTGGCCCAGGTTCTGCACCGACGACGTGGACAGCACCATGACCAGGCCCAGGGCCAGCAGCAGCGTGGTGATGCCGAGGATCAGGTAGTAGGAGGTGAGCGGCCGGTCGAGCAGCCCGAACAGCATGGCGCGTCGCGAGGCCGGTTCGCCGGGCACGAGACCGGGCGGGTCAGCCTCAGCCATCCCGCCCGGTTCGCGCGCACCCGGCCTGGAAGCAACCTGAACTCGCTCCATCATCCCAGTCTCGGCCGTGAACCGGGGTATCAGCGGGAAATCCGCCCGCGTGTCGCGCACCAGCGTGCCGGGATGACCGCCCCACCTGGGCATCCGCTCCGCCCCGGCGGCCGGGGCGGCCGGCTACCTCGGCATCCACTCCACGTAGAAGATGACCAGGCCCAGCGCCACGAACAGGCCGCTGATCAGCCAGAACCTGATCACGATGGTGGTTTCGGCCCAGCCGAGCAGCTCGAAATGGTGCTGCAGCGGCGCCATACGGAAGACCCGGCGGCCGGTCATCTTGAACGAGCCCACCTGAATGATCACCGACAGCGCGATCACCACGAACAGGCCGCCGAGGATCGCCAGCAGCAACTGGGTCTTCGTGCACACGGCCAGCCCGGCCAGCACCCCGCCGAGGGCGAGCGACCCGGTGTCCCCCATGAAGATGCGGGCCGGCGGGGCGTTCCACCACAGGAACCCGAAACAGGCGGCCAGCACAGCGGCGGCCACCACCGCCAGGTCCAGCGGGTCGCGTACCACGTAGCAGTGCGGCGCCAGGGTCAGCGTGCAGTCATTGCGCTCCTGCCAGACCCCGATCAGCACATAGGCGGCCAGGGCCAGGCACGCGGACCCGGTGGCCAGGCCGTCCAGCCCGTCGGTGAGGTTCACCGCGTTGGACGTGCCGGCGATCAGGAAGACGATCCACAGCACGAACGGCGCCAGCCCCAGGGTGGGCCCGAAGTCGCGCAGGAACGACAGGTGCGCGTCGGCAGGGGTGATGTCGTACCCGTCGGCGAACCGCTGCTGCAGCACCAGCAGGGCGAACACCGCGCCCACCACGGCCTGCCCGGCCAGCTTGGCGCTGCTGCGCAGGCCCAGGCTCCGCTGCTTGTAGATCTTGATGAAGTCGTCGATGAAGCCGACCAGGCCCAGGCCCGCCATCAGCATCATCACCAGCAGCCCGGACGCCTGGGGGGTCTGGCCGGTGGCCAGGTTGCCGACGAAGTACCCGGTCACCGACGCGATGACGATGACGGTCCCGCCCATGGTGGGCGTGCCGCGCTTGGTGACGTGCGCCGCCGGGCCCTCTTCCCTGATCAGCTGCCCGTACCCGCGCCGGGAGAACACCCTGATCGCCAGCGGCGTGCCGAGCAGCGCCAGCAGCAGCGAGACCCCGCCGGCAACCAGGATGGTCTTCACTGTGCTGCCTCCCCGGTCAGGGCAAGCGCCACGCGTTCCAGCCCCACCGCCCGTGAGGCCTTGACCAGTACCACGTCCCCGGGGCCCAGGAGGTTCCCGAGCGCGGCCAGCGCGCCGCCCGCGTCCGGCACGCCGACCAGTTCACCGTGCCAGGACCGCTCGGCCTTGGCACCGGAAAGCATCGCGGCGGCGTCCTCGCCCACCACGATGAGCCCCGCCACGCCCGCCCGCGCGGCGAGGCCGCCGGCCTGCTCGTGCCACTGCCGGGACTCATCGCCCAGCTCGGCCATGGGGCCGAGCACCGCGAAGGCCCGCCGTCCCCGGGCCACCGTGGCCAGCGTGTCCAGCGCGGCTGCCATCCCCTCGGGGTTGGCGTTGTAGGCGTCGTTGATGACGGTGACCCCGTCCGGGCGCTCGGTCACCTCCATCCGCCACTTGCTGCGGTTGGTGGCCGCGGACAGGCCGTCGGCCACCTCCGCGACGGGCAGGCCAAGCTCGCCCGCCAGCGCCGCGGCGGCGAGGGCGTTCACCACGTTGTGCGCACCCAGCAGCCGCAGCTTTACGACGGCCGTCCCCGCCGGGGTCACCAGGGTGAAGCTGGCCCGGCCATCGCTGCCCAGGGTGACGCCGTCCGCCCGCACCGTGGCCCGCGGGCCCGTGCCGAACGTCACCACCCGGGCCGCGGTCCGCTCCGCCATCGCGAGCACCAGCGGGTCGTCGGCGTTCAGCAGCGCGACCCCGTCCGGGGGCAGGGCGGCGGGCAGTTCCCCCTTGGCCCTGGCCACGGCCGCCAGCCCGCCGAACTCGCCGGTGTGGGCATGCCCGACGCACAGCACGGCGCCCAGCCGGGGCGGCGCGATCTCACAGAGCTGGGCGATGTGCCCGGCCCCGCGGGCCGACAGTTCCAGCACCAGGTACCGGGTTTCCGCGGTGACCCGCAGCACCGTCAGCGGGTGGCCGATCTCGTTGTTGAACGACCCGTACGGCGCGACCGTCGGCCCGAGCCGCTCGATGAGCTGCGCGGCCAGGTCCTTGGTGGTTGTCTTGCCCACCGACCCGGTGATGCCGGCGATGGTGAGGCCGGGCAGGGCGTCGGTGACCGCACGGGCCAGGGTGGCCAGCGCACCGGGCACATCGGGCGTGATCAGCGCGGGCACACCGACCGGCCGGTGGCGAGCACCGCGACCGCGCCCTTCTCGACCGCGGCGACCGCGAAGTCGTGCCCGTCCGCGCGCTCGCCGGGCAGGGCGGCGAACAGGGCGCCGGGACCGGCCTGCCGGGAATCGATGACGACCGAGCGGGCCACGGCGGCCGGGCCGGTGAACGGGCCCAGGCTCGCCCCGGTGATCTCCGCGATGGCGGCCAGGGACAGCGGGATCACCGCGCCCCCCCGCCCGCCGCGCCGGCGCGGCGGCGGCCGAGCGCCTCCGCGGCGGCCTCGCGGTCGTCGAACGGGATCACCTTCTGCCCGACGTACTGCCCCCGCTCATGACCCTTGCCTGCCACCACAATGACGTCTCCCTTGTCGGCCATGGCGACGGCCAGGCCGATGGCGGCGGCCCGGTCGGGCTCCACGATGATCCGCGCCCGCTCCGGCCCGCCGACGGTGATTACCCCGTCCAGCATTTCCGCGAGTATTGCCAGGGGATCCTCCGAGCGGGGATTGTCACTGGTCAGGATGGCCAGGTCGGCAAGGCGGGCGGCGGCGGCGCCCATCAGCGGCCGCTTGGCGCTGTCCCGGTCGCCGCCGCAGCCCAGCACTATGGCCAGGCGGCCGCCGGTCACCGGGCGCAGCGCGCGCAGCACCGCCTCCACCGCCCCCGGCTTGTGAGAATAGTCAACGAGGACGGTGAAATCCTGGCCAGCGTCGACTCGCTCCAGCCGCCCCGGTACTCCCGGGCAGGCCGCGACCCCGGCGACCGCGGTGGCCAGGTGCACCCCGGCCTCCACCAGCGCGACCACCGCCCCCAGGGCGTTGGCGACGTTGTACGGGCCGGGCAGGGCGACGCTGGCGTCGGCCTCGACCCCGCCGGGACCGACGATGCGGAACGTGCTGCCGTCCGCCCCGCCGCGGACATCCGTGGCCCGCCAGTCGGCGTCCGGGTCACCCTCGGCGGAGAACGTGACGACCGGAATGCGGGCGCCGTCGGCGAGGCGCCGGCCGTGCACGTCGTCGACGTTCACCACGCCGACCCGCGCGTAGCCCGGCGCGAAGAGAACGGACTTGGCGGCGAAGTACTTCTCCAGGTTGCCGTGGAAGTCCAGGTGGTCCTGGGACAGGTTGGTGAAGACGGCCACCTCGTAGGAGGTACCGGACACCCGGCCGAGCGCCAGGGCGTGGCTGGACACCTCCATCGCCGCGGCGGTGACGCCGCGTTCCGTCATGGTCGCGAACAGGGCCTGCAGGTCGGCCGCCTCTGGCGTGGTGAGCTGGCTCTCCGCCGTCTCCCCCGCTATCCGGGTCTCCACCCCGCCGATCAGGCCGGTCAGGTGGCCGGCCCGGCGCAGCGCGGACTCCAGCAGATAGGTGGTGGTGGTCTTGCCGCTGGTCCCGGTCACGCCGATGAGCAGCAGCCTGGCCGAGGGGTGCCGGTAGACCCAGGACGCCACCTCGCCGAGCCTGGCCCTGGGGTCGGCGACCACGAAGACGGGCACGCCGCACTCCCGTGCGGCTTCCCGCCCGGCCGGGTCGGTGAGCACGGCGACCGCGCCCGCCGACACCGCGTCCTGGCAGAACTCGGCGCCGTGGTGCTGGCCGCCGGGCAGCGCGGCGTACAGGTCGCCGGGGCGGGCCCGGCGCGAGTCATGGGTCACGCCGCGGACCAGCAGCGGCCCGGCGGGCCCGGTGAAGGGATCCGGGCCGGGGCCGGCCATGGCGACCCCGAGCAGCGCGGCGAGGCCGGACAGGGGCCGCCCCTGCGCGCTGAGGGGACGCAGATCCGCAGGCACGCGCAGAGGCTACCGCTGTTCACCCTGCGGTGAGCGGCACGTCCGGGCGCTTGCCCCCGTCCGGGGGAATCTTCAGCGACGCAAGCGCGAACTTCATCACCTGGTAGAAGGCCGGGCCGGCCACGTAGTTGCCGTAGTAATCGGCACTGCTTCGGGTTCTGGATGTTCACCGCCACCACGAGCTTGGGGTTGCTGGCCGGTGCCATGCCGATGTAGCTCGACCCGTACTGGCACAGGCACTGCGCCTTGCTGTCCCAGACCTGGGCGGTACCGGTCTTGGACGCGACCGAGTAGCCGCCGATCTCGCCCCATGGCTGGTCGGCGATGGTGTAGTCGAGGTAAGGCACCTGCTGCAGGATGCTGATGAGCTCCGCGGCGGTGGTGGGCTTGATCACCCGGATCCGGTGCGGTCGCGGCGCGGCGGTGTAGTTCCCGCTGGGCCCGGTGGTGCCCGCCACGATGCTCGGCGTCACCCGGACGCCGTGGTTGGCGATGGTCGCGTACACGCCGGCCATCTGCACCGCGGTGGCCGCGACGCCCTGGCCGAACGCCAGGGTGTACCGCTCATCCCCCCACCACTTCGACAGCGGCGGGAGCTGGCCCTGGCTGGCGTCGGGCAGCGGCAGCCCGGTCGGCACGCCGATGCCGAACTTCCGGTAGTAGTCGTATTGCACCTGCGGGCTGACGTGCTCAGCGACCTGCACCATGCCGACGTTGCTGGAGTGCGCCACGATCCCGGCCAGGGTGAGCTGCTCGGTGGGGTGCCATTCCGCATCGTGGAAGCTGAACCCGCCGACCGAGATCTGCTCGGGCACCGTATAGCTGGTCTTCGGCGTCTCGCCGTGCTCCAGGGCCGCGGCCGCGGTGATCACCTTGGCGGTGCTGCCGGGCGGGAAGATCCCGGCGACCGGCAGGTCCACCGTGGACGCCAGGTTGGTCACGTTGCCGTTGTCGTAGGTCGGGTACTGCGCCAGGGCGAGGATCTCGCCGGTCGAGGGCTGCTCGACCACGATCGTGCAGTTGTCCGCGTGGGTGGCCCGGACCCGCTGCTCGCAGGCCTGCTGCGCCTCCCACTGCAGGCTGGCCAGGATCGTCAGGCGCACGCTGCCGCCGGGCACCACCGGCTGGACCTTCCCCGCGGAGAACGGGATCGGCTGCCCGGTGATCCCCGCCTGCACCTGTTCCTGGCCGTCGCGCCCGGCCAGCAGTGAGTTGAACGACTCCTCGATGCCCGCCTGCCCGCGCAGGTCACTGTGCGGGCCGGAGTTGGTGGTGAAGCCGACCAGGCTGGCCGCCAGGTCCTTGCCGGGGTAGGTGCGGACATAGGTGGGCTGGAGGTAGATGCCGGCCAGTTTGCGCTTGGTCAGCATGGCCTCGATGCGGTTGCCGACCGGGGCGGGCAGGCCCTGGGCGAGCAGGACGTAGTCCGTGGAGGAGGGATGGTAGAGCTTGCCGACGATCGCGGCCCTGGTCATGTGCAGCGGGCCCGCCAGAAGCCCGGCGACCTGCTGCCTGACCGCCATGGTGCCCCGCGCGGTGGTACCGGTGATCTGCGGCGGGTCCGCGATCACCAGGTCGTCCTGCACGGTCATGGCCAGGATCGTGCCGTTCGCGGTCTTGATCGTGCCCCGCTCGGCGGGGATGTGGATGGTCCTCAGCCGGTCGCTCGCGGCCTGCTTGCTGTAGCTTCGCGCCCTCCAGGCCCTGCAACTGGACGAGCCTGCCCGCGACCAGGGACAGCGCGAACCCCACGCATAGCAGGCTGGCATGCAGCCGCCGGGCCGGGCTGGCCCGGCGCAGCCCGGGGCGCCGCAGCCGGACCCGGCGTGCCGGGCGGCTTGCGCCGGGGCCACGCCCGCCCGGGCGGCTGCCGCCCCGGCCGCGGTCGCCTGGCCGGCCCGCGGCAGGCCGGCCTGCCCGGGGCGGCCCGGCCTGGCCCGGCTCCCGCCTGCCCGGCGCTCCGGCGCCTGGTGATCCCCTGCCCGGGGCCGGCCCGGGCTCGCGGGTGCCTGCGTCACGTGGGTCACCGCGCCCGGCCTGGCCGCGCGCTCCAGGGTTCTCCGGGTTCCCGGCGCCGGGCTCCCGGCCCCGGCCGGGCCCCGGGCGGCGCGGGCCGGACGCCCTGGGCGGCCCGCGAGGCCCGCGCGGGCGGTTCCGGCCGTCCCGGCCACCGCCCGGTGCGGTCACGGCGCGTACCCGGGGACCGCGGGTATCGCGGGCATCCCGGACAACTGGCTGGGCTGGCTCTCCAGCCGCCCCTTGCGGAGGTTGATGAAGTGCAGCCGTGGCTGTATCTGCATGCCCAGGGCGGCGGCGCGGTGCGCCAGCGAGCCGGGTGACTCCTCGGCCGCGACCTGGGCCTGGAGTGCCTGTTCCCGCTGGGCGAGGACGACGTTGCCCTGCTGGAGTGCGGTGATCTGGAAGGCACCGGTGGCCAGGATCGTGTTGATGATCAGCAGGCACAGCAGGCCGCCGCCGAGCAGCCCGACCACGAGGAACACGAACCGGGTGGCGCGTGCCTGCGGCGCGGGCCGCTGGCGGGGCTGCGGCGGGCGGGCGGTGCGCGGGGCAACCGGCGCCGCCTCGCGGCCGCGGCGCGGAACCGCCGGGGCGGTGGCCGGCCTCGCACCAGCCAGGCGCCCGCCAGTGGCCGCCCTGGCCGACCGCGTCCCGGAAGGCCGCTCACCGGCCGGCCGGGTGCTGGCCGGGCGCACATCGCCCGGGCGGCCATCGGCCAGGAGCGCCTCGGCCTGGCGTGCACCTGCCTGGCGTGGGCCGGGCTGGCGGGGCTGCCTGCCCGCGGCAGGTGCCGCGCGCCGCTGCCCTGCTGGTGCCGCTGCCGTCCGGCGCGGGCCGGGCGTGCGCCGTGGCATGCTGCCCGGGCCGGCCGCGGCCTGCCCTCTCTCTGTCACATCTGTGCGCCCGTTCACCGCGGTCCCCCTGCTCTCATCGGTCGTTCTCCCCCCATCCCCCGCTCACGCGGCTTCCCTGATGCGCTCGGCTGCCCGCAGCCGGGCCGAGGCGGCCCGCGGATTGGCCGCCACCTCGGCAGCGGAGGGCCGCTCGGCGCCCCGGGTGAGCAGCCGGAGCTGCGGCCCCGCCGACGCCAGCGGCACCGGCAGGCCCCGCGGCGTGGTGTCCGCCGCGCGGGCCGCCAGGGTCGCGCTTGACCAGCCGGTCCTCCAGCGAGTGGTAGGCCAGCACGACGATCCGGCCGCCCATGGCGAGGGCGTCCAGCGCGGCGGGCAGGGCCCGCTGCCAGCGCGTCAAGCTCCCCGTTCACCTCGATCCGCAGCGCCTGGAAGGTGCGCTTGGCCGGGTTGCCGCCGGTGCGGCGGGCCGGGGCGGGGATCGAGGCGCGGATGATGTCGGTCAGCTCCGCCGTGGAGGACAGCGGCGCCCGGGCCCGCGCCCGCACCACGGCATCCGCGATCTGCCGCGCGAACCTCTCCTCGCCGTACTCGCGCAGCACCCGGCGCAGCCGGGCGGCCGGGTAGGTGTTCAGCACCTCGGCGGCGGTCAGCGGCTGGCTCTGGTCCATCCGCATGTCCAGCGGAGCGTCATAGGAGTAGGCGAACCCGCGCCGCGGCTCGTCCAGTTGCGGCGAGGACACCCCGAGGTCGAACAGGACCCCCTGGACCCGGTACGACGCCCGTGGCTCGCGAGCACGGCGGCATCTGGTCGTAGACGGCGCGGGTCAGCGTGACCCGGTCGCCGTAGCTGGCGAGCAGGCGCCCCGACTCCGCGATCGCGGCCGCGTCGGTGTCCAGCCCGATCAGCGCCAGCCCCGGATGGGCGTCCAGCAGCGCCCGGGCGTGCCCGGCCCGGCCGAGCGTGGCGTCCACCAGGACCGCGCCGGCCGGGTCCAGGGCCGGCGCCGAGGAGCGCGAGCACACGGTCGAGGAGGACCGGCCGGTGACCGGCCTCCCGCTGTGCCCATCGAAGCCCCCTTCTCGACTTGCTCGTCACCAGCGCCGGCGCGGCGTTGCCTCTGCGTGCCCGGCCAGGTCTCCATCCGCGCGACGCGCGGGTGGCCGCTGCGCCGCCTGGCGCCGGGGAAGTGACGTCAGCCGACAGACCGCCCTGCCGCGGGTGGAGACCTCGCCGTGCACGCTTGATGCCGCCGTCGGCGCCGGTCACAGAACGCCGGGCAGCACCTCCTCCGACGCAGCGGAGAAGGCGTCCTCCTGGTCGGCCAGGTACGCCTTCCACGCCGCGTCGTCCCAGATCTCCAGCCGCGTGTTGGCGCCGATCACGACGCACTCCCGCTGCAGCCCGGCGTAGTCACGCAGCGCCTGCGGGATCGTCACCCGGCCCTGCTTGTCCGGTACCTCGTCGGAGGCGCTGGCGAAGAAGACCCGGCTGTAGTCCCGCACCGCCTTGGCGGTGACCGGGGCGGCGCGCAGCGCCTCGGTGATCCGCGCGAACTCCGCGGCGGGGAACACGTAGAGGCAGCGCTCCTGGCCCTTGGTGATCACCAGCCCCCGCCGCGAGGTCTTCGCGGTACTTGGCCGGCAGGAACAGCCGCCCCTTGTCGTCCAGGCGTGGCGTGTGAGTGCCGAGAAACACCAGCGCTCACCTCCACTCCCCGCAGCCGCGCTCATGGGCCCACCTGGGCGCCCTGTGTACCCCACTGCGCTCCACTGTACCCCACAATCCCCCACCGTCAATGCCGATTGCTCCCCCCGGCGCCCCACTCGCTCCCCGCCAGGCCCCGCCGAGGCCGCCCGTGGACCGGCGCGGGCCTGCCGAATGGCGCGGGAAACAACGCCGTGGCGGTCCTGTAGCGCTGCGCCAAGCCGGTGCCAAGCCGGTGCCAAGCGCAGCCGGGCAACTAGGGCGGGTCACGGGCCGTGCGGCGTCGCTGAACCTGGGCGCGGTTCGCGCGTGTCCCTGCAGGACGTACTGTCCTGTTAGCACGGTCATGTCGGTGCGCCAGTAGCGGCAGCGGTGCGCCGGACGCCCGGCAGCTGGCAGGGTGAGCAGCACCGAGGGAGGAGGGACAAGTGGTCCTCGATACCGGGCAAGGCAGCCGCCGCACCCTTGACGAGCTGGTCCGGGTGGCACACCGTGTCGGCGAGGCCGTCGAGTCCGTCATCGAGGGGAAGGCCGACGCGGTCCGCCTCGCGCTGACCGTCCTGCTCGCCGAGGGGCATGTGCTGATCGAGGACGTGCCCGGCGTCGGCAAGACGATGCTGGCCAAGGCGCTGGCCCGGTCCACCGACTGCTCGGTGCGCCGCATCCAGTTCACCCCGGACCTGCTGCCCAGCGACATCACCGGGGTGAGCGCCTACAACCAGGAGCGCCGCGAGTTCGAGTTCAAGCCCGGGCCGGTGTTCGCGAACATCGTGGTCGGCGACGAGATCAACCGGGCCTCGCCCAAGACCCAGTCCGCGCTGCTGGAGTGCATGGAGGAGCGGCAGGTCACGGTCGACGGCCACGACCTACCCGCTGACCCCGCCGTTCATGGTGATCGCCACGCAGAACCCGATCGAGATGGAGGGCACCTACCCGCTGCCCGAGGCGCAGCGGGACCGGTTCACCGCCCGGATCTCGATGGGCTACCCGAGCGCCGAGTCCGAACTGGCGATGCTCGACGCGCACGGGTCGTCCTCGCCGCTGGACAGGCTGGAGCCGGTCGCCGAGGCCGAGGACATCAGCGAGCTCATCGCCGCCGTGCGCGACGGTGCACGTGGCCGAGCCCTGAAGCAGTACGTCATCAGGCTGGTCTCGGCGACCCGCACCTCACCCGGAGCTGCGGCTGGGCGCCTCGCCGCGGGCCACACTCCACCTGCTGCGGGCCGGCCGGGCGCGGGCCGCCCTGGACGGCCGCGACTTCGTCATCCCCGACGACGTGCAGGCGCTGGCCCTGCCCGTGCTGGCCCACCGGCTGCTGCCCAGCGCCGAGGCGGTGGTCGACCCAGCAGTCGCCGGAGCGGGTGCTGGCGGCGATCGTCGATCACGTCCCACTGCCCCAGCTGCGCTAGCGCGGCTCAGCCCGGCCGCCAGGAACGAGGACCGTCACTTGGCACGAAGGCGAGCCCGTCCGTAGGTTGAGATGAGCAGGCACGAGGAAGGGCGCCGCATGCGGTCGCTGCTGGCCGGGTTCACCACCCGCGGCAGGGCGTTTATAGCCGCCGGCGTCGCCGCAGGCGTGCTCGGCCTGGGCCTGGGGCAGCGCACCCTGCTGAGCATCGGCGGGCTGCTGATCATCCTGCCGGTGCTGTCCGTCCTCGCCGCGAGCCGGACCCGGTACCGGATCCCTGGCGCCAGGTCCATCGCCCCGGCGCGCGTGCCGGCCGGTCAGACCGCCTCGGTCTCCATCCAGCTCGACAACGTGTCCCGGCTGCCCACCGGGCTGCTGCTGGCCGAGGACACCGTGCCCGTACTCGATCGGCAGCAGGCCGCGGTTCATCCTGGACCGGATCGAGCCGGGCGGTTCGCGCCGGCTCAGCTACCCGCATCCAGCCCGATCACCGGGGCAAGTACGCCATCGGCCCGCTGCACGTCCGGGTGGCCGACGCCTTCGGGCTGGCGAAGGTGGGCAGCATGGCGGCACCGCCGAGCACGCTGGTGGTCACCCCGGCGGTCACCGCGCTCCCGCACACCTCCCTCGCCGGGTCCTGGCTCGGCGAGGGTGACGCGCGGGCCAGCACCGCGGCGGCAGCAGGCGAGGACGACGTCGTGCCGCGCGCCTACCGGGACGGCGACGAGCTCCGCCGGGTGCACTGGCGCTCCACGGCGCGGTACGGGGAGCTCATGGTGCGCCGGGAAGAACAGCGCTGGCGCAACCGCGCGGTGCTTTTTCTGGACACCCGGCTGAATGGCCACGGCGGCCGCGGGCCGGCCTCGTCCTTCGAATACGCGGTCAGCGCGGCCGCGTCCATCGGGGTGCACATGGCGCGCGAGGAGATGGACACCGAGTTCGTCACCGACGCCGGCCAGGTGACGGCGCCCGGCTCCTTCGAGGACGTGCTCCTGGACACCCTCGCCGTCATCCGGCCCTCCCGCAACGCCTCACTGTCCGCGGGGCTGAACCAGTTGCCCGCGGACACCAGCGGGCTGCTGATCGTGGTCGCGGGACACCTGAACAGCGGCGAGGCACGGCAGCTCGCCACCGCGCGCCGGGCCTCCGGGCCGGCCATGGCGCTGCTGCTCGCCGTCTCCACCTGGGCCGCCGAGCGTCCCGGTGCGGCGGCCACGTCCGAAACGGACGAGGCGTCGAGGATCCTCACCGCGGCCGGCTGGCGGGTGGCGACGGTAACCGCCGACACCCCGCTCAACGTGGCCTGGGACATGCTCAACCGCAGCCACATGGTGCGTGGCGCACCCGGCGCACCCGGCGCACCCCGCGCCGCGGGCGATGCGCCCGGTGCCCCCGGTGGCCCAGCCGCCGCCGCTGGCACCCCAGCGGCTGGCTCCGCAAGCCCGCCCGCAGGAGCAGGAGCGAGCCGATGAACACGCGACTGACCGTGGCTGCTGCCGTCGCGACCGTGCTGGCATCGATCGCCCTCTACCCGCTGCTGGACGGCGGGTCGTGGTTCTGGGGTGGCATCGGGGCGGTCATCGTGGTCGCTGCGGTGGGCGCGGTGACCCGGCGGCGGGCGATTCCCGCGATCCTGTGCTTCCTGGCCGCGCTCGGCGCGGAGTTCCTCTATCTCAACGCGGTGTTCGCCAGCCGTCAGTCCTGGGCGGGCCTGGTCCCCACCGATGCGTCCCTGCACCATCTCCGGGTGCTGATCAGCCAGGCCCTGTACGAGACGTCCAAGAAGGCACCGCCGGTCCCGCCCCGGCCCGGGATCATCCTGCTCACCGTGGCCGGGATCGGCCTGGTCGGCATTCTGACCGATTTGCTCGCGGTGCGCCTGCACCGGCCCGCCATCGCCGGGCTGCCCCTCCTCGTGCTCTTCTGCGTACCGCTGACCACCGACGCCCGGCCCGGCGCGGTGGGCGGGACCCTGGTGTTCTGCGCGGGCATGGTCGGCTACCTGGGGCTGCTCTCGGCCGACGGCAGGCACCGGCTGCGGCTGTGGGGCCGGCTCGATCCACCCGTGGCAGGACGACGCGGACAGCCACGGCCCCGACGTCAGGCCGCTCGCCGCCGCGGGCCGCCGGATCGGCTCGGCCGCCGTGGTGCTCGCGCTCGCCCTGCCGCTGCTGGTCCCGGGGCTGAAGGCGCACCGGCTTTTCCCGGGGGACGGCAACGGGAAAGGCGGCGTGGGCAGCCACGGCCGGATCTCCTTCCCCCAGCCCCTGGACCTGCTGAACGGTGACCTGCGCGAGGGCCACCCGGTCCCGGTCCTGAGCTACCACACCATCGATGGCACGCCGCCCTACCTGCAGGTCTACGTGCTTGGCAACCTCACCACCAATGCGTGGACCTTGGGGCCGCCGCCCGGCACGACGGCCCTGACCCGCCGCGGCTATCTTCCCGGGGTGCCGGGCATAGCGACACCCGTCAAGGACGCGCCCGGGCCCTACGTGCGCGAGTCGATCACGCTGGGCACCAACCTGAGCAACAAGGGCCATGTCGGCTACCTGCCGGTGCCCTACGCGGCGCGCCAGGTCAAGGTCACCGGGGGCTCCGACTGGCGGGTCGACGGGAACACGCTGTCGGTGCTGTCGCCCAGCGCCCAGCTGACCGGGCTGCGCTACTTCGTGCTCGCCAAGGACGTGAACCCGCTGGGCCAGCAACTGCGCGCGGCACCCAGCGTGGCGCCGGGCACCTTCAGCGGATACCTCAACGTCCCGGCCGTATACCGGACCAAGAAGATCAGGCACCTGGTGAAGCGGATCACCGCCGGCGCGGGCACCCTCTACGAGAAGGCGGTGGACATCCAGACGTGGTTCACCACCACCGGTGGTTTCACGTACTCGCTGAAGGTGTCGCGGACGCAGAGCTCGTCCGCCCTGATCGATTTCCTGACCACGGCGAAGCGGGGGTACTGCCAGCAGTTCGCGTTCGCGATGGCCGTGCTGGCCCGCCTGGTGGGCATCCCGTCCCGCGTCGTGGTGGGCTTCACCCAGGGCACGTTCATCGGGAACGAAAACTGGCAGGTGAAGACCAGCGACGCACACGCCTGGCCGGAACTGTACTTCCCCGGGTACGGCTGGCTGCGCTTCGAGCCGACCCCGATCAACGACGCCGGGCTGCCCGGGCAGGCGACGGCGGAGGCCCCGGCCTACTCGATCCCGCTGTCCGAGCAGGGCAGCGTCGTCAACCCGCAGGCCGGCCAGCGGGCCAACACCAACCCCGGCCCGGGCAAGACCTCGAAGAGCAGCAGCGAGGCGGGCCTGAACAAGCTGAAGAAGACCGCCCCCGGCGGCTCCAACGCCGGTGGGGCGCACCAGCACGGCGGCACTCCGCCCATCCTGCCCGTGGTCCTGGCGCTGCTCGCGGTGCTGCTGATCGCGCCCGCCACGACACGGGCCGTGGCCCGCCGGTGGCGGTGGTGGCGGGCCGGGGACGACGTGACCAGGGCCCACGCGGCCTGGCATGAGCTGCGCAACGACCTCACCGACCACCGGATCGCCTACCGGGCCAGCGAGTCGGCCCGCGCGCTCACCGGCCGCATCGCCACGTCGCTGGGCCTGGCGGGCGCCGAGCGTGACGCCCTGGAGCGCATAGCCCGCGCGGAGGAACGCGCTAGCTATGCGATCACTCCGGCCGATTCCGCCCAGCTCCAGGCGGACGAGACGCTGGTGCGGCACGCCATCGCGCGCTCCTGCGGGACATCGGCGCGCTGGCTGGCGATCATCGCGCCGCCGTCGGCGCTGATTCCGGTACGCGCGGGCGCCCAGCACATGCTCGACGTGTTCGGCTGGATGGAACTGGCCACGACCAAGGTCAGGCGCCGCTTCTCACCGCGGCGTGACGGCCCGGTGCGCCCAGGCGACGAGCCGGCTGCTGCCTAGCTCCGCGCCCCGGCCACGGGCGTTGCCGGGGCGGGCCTGCGCAACGCGGTGCCTTACCTGCCGCCCTCCTGGCGGCGGCGCCAGCGCTCCTCAAGCCGCTCCATGAAGCCGAGCCCGGACTTCTCCCGCGAGCCCCGGCGGCCCTTGGCGGCCGGGCGGCGGCCGCGCTGCCCGCGGGCCTGGCCCTGCGGGCGGGCGGCCACGCTGACGCCCTTGCCGCTCACGATCCCGCCCATGTGCCGCCAGCTGGTCAGCGCGAACATCGCACACGCCAGCATGACGAGGAACCCGCCGACGCCGACGAAGATGATCTTCGAGATCACCCCGGCCAGGAGCAGGCCCACCCCGATCACGAACCCGATCGCCGCCTCGACGACCCTGCGCTTGTAGTGGATCCGGGGGTCCTGCGCGCGCACGGACTGGGCGAGCTTCGGATAGTCGGAATAGAGCGCCTGCTCGATCTGCTCGAGCTGACGCTGCTCGTGCTCAGAGAGCGGCACTGCGCCTCCCATGAACCTCTCGCGCAGGGACCGGTGTTCGGACCGTGGCCTCACTGCGTGCGTATCCCTCCACAATACGAGGGCAGCAAGGTCGGGGAAAGAGCAGCCGGAGGCAAAGAGAGGGTTGGCGGGTGCGGCCAGGCGCGCGTTCCCCGCCCGTGCCGGATTCGGGCGAGGCATCCCGGTATGCCCGGCCGGCCCCGCCGCGCGCCGCACGGGGGACGGCTCACGCGCTCTCCCTGCCGCGGGCCGGGCTGTCCCCGGGGCGCGGCGGTTCGCCGCGGTCACCGGGCCGGACCAGCGCCGCCGGGCGGACCGTCCCGGTGCCGAACCGCCCGGCGATCCGGTCCACCGCCTGTTCCGCGTCCCGCCAGGGAGCCGGCTCCTCGCCGAGGGCCAGTTGCGTCACCGCCGTCCCGGCAGGGTGCAGGCCGGTCGCCCGCACCCCGACCAGGCGCAGCCGGGCCTGGGGATCGAGGCCGGACCCGGCGTGCAGTGCGCACGCCGTGTCGTAGATCGTCCTGGCCACGTCGGTGGGCTCGGGCAGCGTCCTGGACCGGGTGATCGTCTTGAAATTGGCCAGGCGCAGCTTGACCACCACGGTCCTGGCCATCCAGCCGCCCGCCCGCAGGCCCTGCGCGGTCCGCTCGGAGAGCCGCAGCAGTTCCCTCCGGATCACCACGGGATCCGCCACGTCCGCGGCGAAGGTCTCCTCCGCGCCGATGCTCTTGTCCGGCCGGGACTGCACCGGGCGCGGGTCCCGCCCCCACGCCAGGGCGGCCAGATGCGCACCGGCAGCGGCGCCGAGCTCCCGCTGCAGGGTGCCAGCCGGGGTACGCGCGATGTCCCCCACGGTGCGGAGCCCGAACCGGGCCAGGGCCTCGCCGGTCCGCTCCCCCACCCCCCACAGCGCGGAAACCGGCAGCGGGTGCAGGAAGCTGAGGACCTCCGTGGCCGGCACCACCAGCAGCCCGTCCGGCTTGCTCAGCGTGGACGCGAGCTTGGCCACGAACTTGGTGGTGGCCACGCCGACCGAGCAGGTCAGCCCGTACTGACCGTGGACGCTCGCCCGGATCCGCCGGGCGATGACGGTGGGCGGTCCCAGCCGCCGGATGGCCCCGCCGACATCCAGGAACGCCTCGTCGAGGGAGAGCGGCTCGACCTCGGGGGTCACCCCGCGGAACAGGGCCATGATCTCCTTGGAGACCGCGCCGTAGACCCCGTGGCGCGGCGGCACGAACACGGCCTGCGGGCACAGCCGCCGGGCCCGGCTGACCGGCATGGCCGACCGTACCCCGAAGGCCCGCGCCTCGTAGGTGGCCGACAGCACCACGCCGCGGCCGCCGACGGCGCCCACGATCACCGGTTTCCCGGCCAGTTCCGGCCGGTCCCGCACCTCGACGCTGGCGTAGAACGCGTCCATGTCGACGTGCAGGATGCGGCAGCCGGTGTCGTCCGGGGACTCCCGGGGCTCGCTCACCGGTACCCCAGGACGTGGACCTGCGCGGCGAAGTCGTGGAACGCGGGATGGGCGGCCACGGCAAGCTCCAGGCGCTGCAGCGCCTGGGCCGCGCCGGGATCGGCGTCGGCGACGCCCCCGGGCACCAGGTCGGCGAAGACCCGGACGCCGAGGGCCGGGCCGGGGCGCAGTCCGGCCTCCTCGATCATGCTGGTGACACCGGCCACGGTGAACCGCCGCGGCCCGGTGCCGGGCTGCCCGTGCCCGCCCGCTGCCGGGCCGCCGCCGTCGCTGTCGCCGCCCGCGGCGCCGCCGATGCCGGCGAGCAGCCGCCGCGCCTCGTCGAACCGCCCGGCCAGGGCACGGTGGATGACCGCCGCCACCGCGCTCGCGGCCAGCACGCTGACCGCCCCACCGGGCCGCAGCACCGCCGCGATCGCCGCCATCGCGGCCGCCGGCGAGTCCACGTACTCCAGCACGCTGTGGCACAGCACCAGGTCGGCGCTCTTTTCCCCGGCGAGGGCCGCCAGGTCGGCCGCGTCACCCTGGACCGCGCGCAGCGGCACGTTCTGCTCGGCCGCGCGGCGCTGCGCGGCGGCCAGCGAGTCCGGGCTCGGGTCCACGACGGTAACGCTGTGACCCAGGACCGCCAGCGGCACGGCGAACCCACCGGTCCCGCCGCCCGCGTCCACGATGTCGAGGCTGTCCCGGCCGGTCTGCCGGGACAGGTCGGAAACCACGGTCTGCAGCACTGCGAGCACCACCGGGTTCCCTGCCACGCTGTCTCCTCACCGCCCGCCGCGGTGCCGCCACGGCACGCCTCCGACGTGCCCAACTCTAGTGTCGCGACCTGACAAAGTGCTGGCTCTGCTGGCCCGGGGGGGCGACTCCCCGGAACCCCCCGCTGGCTCAAGGCCCCGTTCCTCCGTCACGGGGCCTTGGCCGTGCTGGCCCGGGGGCGACCCCCCGGAACCCCCCGCTGGCCTCAAGGCCCCGTTCCTCCGTCACGGGGCCTTGGCCGTGCTGGCTGAGGCGAGTGGCCTGAGGCTGGGGCTGGCTAGTACCGGAAGGTGACAAAGCCGTCTCCTGGCGGCTTCCGCCGGCGGGCCCGGGCGGGACCACCTAGGCTCGGCGCATGCCGGATCACATCGAGTTCCCCCGGCCGCTGCGGCTGCTGGGCACGATCTCGTGGAGCCTGACCGAGTCGGCCGGGCTCCCGCTCGGCGCGCTGGCCCTGGGCGCCTGGCTGTACGGCCGGGACGCGGGCCTGCTCGCCGGGCTCGGCGCCACCTGGCTGGTGGCGCTGATCCGCAAGATCGCCACCGGCAGCGTGCCGAGCCTGCTCACGATCACCGCAGTGGTGCTGACTCTGCAGACGGCGATGGTGCTGGCCACCGGGCAGCTGTGGATCTACCTGCTCCAGTTCCCGGCCGCCAACCTGGTCATGTCGTTCTTGTTCGCCCGGACCGCGCGCGGCCCGCATCCCCTGGTCGCCCGGCTCGCCGCCGAGGTCGTGGCGCTGCGGCAGCCCACGCGGCACCACCCCGGCCTGCACCGGTTCTTCCAGGGCGCGACCTGGCTGTGGGCCGGGATCTTCCTGCTGCTCACGGCCGGCCTGGCCGTCCTGATGGTGACCGAGCCGCTGAAGGCGTTCATGATCGCCTCAACGCTGGCCACCGTGGCGCTGACGGTGGCGGGCATTGCCGTGTCGGCGCTGTGGTTCTGGTCCGTGCTGCGCCGCTGCGGCCTGCGCGTCCGCTTCGCCGCCAGCTAGCGGGAATGAGTAGCTCACAGGCTGAGCGTGGGCTTGAGCTCCAGCAGCCGGGCGAGCAGCCCGTTCACGAACGCCGGTGAGCCGTCGGTGGACAGGTCCTTGGCGAGCTGGACCGCCTCGTTGATGGCCACCGCGTCGGGCACCTGGTCCTGCCAGAGCAGCTCGTAGGCGCCGATCCGGAGGATGTTCCGGTCCACCGCCGGCATCCGGTCCAGCGTCCACCCCTGTGCGTGGGCGGCCAGCAGCTCGTCGATGCGCGGCCGGTGCGCCTGCACCCCCTCGACCAGTTCCGTGGCGTAGGCGGGCACCGGCGGGGCCTGCTCGGCGGCGCGCTCGTTCAGGATGTCCAGGACCGGCTCGCCGCGCAGCTCCGCCTCGAACAGCACGTCGAGCGCTCGCTTGCGGGCCTTGCTACGTGCGGGCACGGGTCACCGGGGGCGGATGACGCGGGCGGGGGTCACGCGCGGGGCGGTCACGCGCGGCCGAGGTAATCGCCGGTTCGGGTGTCCACCTTGATCTTCTCCCCGGTGGTGATGAACAGCGGCACCTGGACCTGCACGCCGGTCTCCAGCGTGGCGGGCTTGGTGCCGCCGGTGGACCGGTCGCCCTGGACGCCCGGGTCGGTCTGGCTGACGGTCAGCTCCACCGCGGCGGGCAGTTCCACGTACAGCGGGGTGCCCTCGTTGAACGCCACCACCGCGGTCTGGTCCTCCAGCAGGTAGTCGGCCGCACCGCCGACCGTGTCCGCCGGGATCCGGGGCTGGTCGTAGTCCTCGGTGTCCATGAAGACGAAGTCCTCGCCCTCGCGGTACAGGTACTGCATCTCCCGGCGGTCCACGGTGGCGACCTCCACCTTGACGCCCGCGTTGAAGGTGCGGTCGACCACCTTGCCGGACAGGACGTTCTTGAGCTTGGTCCGCACGAACGCGCCGCCCTTGCCGGGCTTGACGTGCTGAAAATCCACCACGCTCCAGAGCTGGCCGTCGAGGTTCAGCGTTATGCCGTTCTTGAGGTCGTTGGTGGTGGCCACGTCTAAAGTCTCTCCTGGTTACCGGGGGCGCGGCCGTTAGGGCTCGAGGACGAGCAACTCCCCTGGGGTCACGGTCTTGGTCGTGGTGAGCAGTTCCTGGGAAGCCGCGGGCCCGGCCCCGGAACGCACCACCAGGGTGTCCTCAATCCTGACGCCGCCCATGCCGGGCAGGTAGACACCCGGCTCGACGGTGATGGGAACCCGGTCCCCGAGTGTACCCGGCTTGGCCACCCCCAAATGCGGTGCCTCGTGGATCTCCAGCCCCACCCCGTGCCCGAGGCCATGGCCGAAGTGCTCCCCGTGCCCGGCTGCCTTGATCATGTCCCGTGCCACGGCGTCCACGTCCGCGGTGCCGGCGCCGGGCACGGCCGCGCCGATCCCGGCCCGCTGCGCCGCCGCCACCAGGGCGTAGACCTCCCGCTGCCAGCCCGCGGGCCTGCCGAGCATCACGGTCCTGGTCATGTCCGCGTGGTAGCCGCCATACCGGGCGCCGCAGTCGATGGTGATCATGTCGCCGGGCTCGAACCGCCGGCCGCCCGGGGCATGGTGCGGGATGGCACCGTTGGGGCCGCTGGCCACGATCGTGTCGAAGGCGGGTTTCTCCGCACCGGCGTCCACCATGGCTCGCTCGATCAGCACTGCCAGTTCCCGCTCGCTCATCCCGGCGTGGATCCGGGGCACCACCTCGTCGAATGCGGCACCGGTGATCGCGCAGGCGCGGGCGAGCAGGGCGATCTCGCCGGAGTCCTTGGTCACCCGCAGCGCTTCCACCATCGGCCCGGCCGGGATCAGCTCCAGGTCACCGGCCTGTGCGCGAGCGCCGCGTGGCGCGCCACGGTCATCTCCTGCGCCTCGAAGCCCAGCCGGCGCACGCCCCGCTCCCTGGCCACGTCCGCGAGGGCCGGCTCGACGTTACGGGCGTTCAGCAGCGTGACGTCCGGGCAGTCGCGCGCCGCGGCGAGGGCGTAGCGGAAGTCGGTGGCGAGCACGGGCGGCCCGTCGGCCGGCATCAGCACCGCCGCGTTCGAGCTGACCAGGCCGGTCAGGTAGCGCACGTTGACCAGTGCGGTGATGAGCACGGCGTCCGCCTCGCTGGCGGCGACCGCGGCGCGCAGCCGTTCGCGGCGCAGGGCATGAGTCTCGGGCATCCCCCGACTCTATGAGGCCGGGCAGCCCCGGCACAGTGCCGCCCGCGATCCCCGGAAATACTTGCGGCCGGATGCTCGTCATCGTATACTCGTACTCGGATATACGTTAACGAGCACTCGGATACGGACCGAAGGAGCACGCGATGGCTGACCGGCGGAGGTCGACCTCCAACCCGCTGGCACTGGCCGTGCTCGCCTCCCTGCACGAGCGGCCGATGCATCCCTACGAGATGGCCGCGACCATGCGTGAGCGCGGCAAGGAGCAGAGCATCAAGCTGAACTACGGCTCGCTGTACACGGTCGTGGACAGCCTGGCCAAGAACGGCCTCATCGCGGCGATGGAGGCAACCCGCGAGGGCAGGCGGCCCGAGCGCACCGTGTACCGGCTGACCGAGGCCGGCCGGGCAAGGCTCGACGCCTGGATGTCCGAACTGATCGCCGAGCCGGTCAAGGAGTACCCGCAGTTCGAGGCGGCACTGTCCCTGTTGCCCGTGCTCCATCCCGACACGGTTGCCGAACTGCTGCACACCCGGATCCGGCTGCTGCGGAAGGAGATAGCGCAGGCCAGGATCATGCTCGAGACCGCGCATGACGCCCGCCTGCCCAGGCTGCTGCTGATCGAGGGCGAGTACCACGTGGCCATGCGCGAGGCCGAGCTGACCTGGGTGGAGGAACTGGCCGGCGAACTCGAAGCCGGGACGCTGGAGGGCCAGGACGGCTGGCGGCACGTCTACGAGACCGGCGAGGCACCCACATGGGACGTGGATGTCACCGCACTGGAAAAGCTGCGCGACATGGCCGCGGAGGGAGGGGCCCCACCAGGCTGACCGGCACAAACCGGCCCCCGGCACGGTGCGGTAACACCTGGCCGGGGGCCGTGAACCCCGAACCGGTCCCGCGGGAGCGAGACCAGACCGAGTGAGCACTCCAAGAGTACTTGGCTGCTCCCTCGTGGACCGGTGCACACACCCGACCATCAGGGAGAAAGCAGCATGACCATCGAGACAGCCAGGCCGGCGCCCGCCACCGCGGGCACGAGCGGCACGCTCGCGATCGAGGCCCACGACCTCGTCAAGACCTACCCCAAGGGAGTACGGGCCCTGGACGGGCTCAGCTTCGCGGTCCCGGCCGGCACGATCTTCGCCCTGCTCGGCCCGAACGGGGCAGGCAAGTCCACCACCGTCAAGATCCTCACCACCCTGGCCCAGGCCGACTCGGGCACCGCCCTGGTGGCCGGGCTGGATGTCCGGGCCAGGCCCGCCAGGGTGCGCCAGCTCATCGGCGTGGTCGCCCAGCTCAGTGGCGCGGACCCGGTCGCGACCGGCCGGGAGAACGTGATCCTGTCCGGCCGGATCCAGGGCCTGCGCGGCCGCGACCTGGCCCGCCGGGCGGACGACCTGCTCGGCCGGTTCGGGCTGGCCGACGCGGCCGGCCGCCGGGTGCGCACCTACTCGGGCGGCATGCGCCGCCGGCTCGACGTGGCGATGGGCCTGGTCAACCGGCCGCAGGTGCTGTTCCTTGACGAGCCCACGGCCGGGCTGGACCCGGAGTCCCGTTCGGCCATGTGGGCCGAGATCGGCCGGCTCGCCGCGGCCGAGGGCCTGACCATCCTGCTCACCACCCATTACCTGGAGGAAGCGGACCACCTGGCCAGCCGGCTGGCCATCGTGGACCGCGGCCGGGTGGTGGTCGCGGGCACCCCCGACGAGCTCAAGGGCGAGTTGCGCGGCGACGCCGTGCACCTGGAACTGGCCAGCGGCACGCCCGGCGACCAGGTACTGGCCGCGCTGGCGCCGGTGGCCGGGATTCGCGAGGCGCGGGTCGAGGGCACCAGCCTGAGCGCCCGTGCCGGCGACGGCGGCGCCGCCCTGCCCGGCGTGCTCGCCGCGCTGGAGGGCGCCGGGGTAACCGTCCGGGCCGCGACCGTCGCCAGGCCCTCGCTCGACGACGTGTACCTGCGCTACTCCGGCCGCCGGTTCACCGACGCCGACCAGTCCACCGCCACGCCTGCCACCCCTGGAGCATCGAAATGACCACGATTGCCGCACACACCACCTGGATGACCGGCCGGCAGCTCCGGGCGATCGCCCGCCAGCCCGCCTACATCGCCATCATGCTGATCCAGCCGGTCATCTGGCTGTTCCTGTTCGGCTCGCTGTTCCGCAAGGTCGTCGAACTGCCCGGGTTCGGGGCACCGTCCTACCTGGACTACCTGGTACCTGGCGTGGTGATCATGAGCGCGCTGTCGGCCAGCATGTGGAGCGGCATGACCGTGCTGGAGGAGATCGACCGGGGCATCATGGACCGGTTCCTGGTACTGCCGCTGCACCGCTCGGCCATCATCAACGCCTCCGCGGTGATGCAGGCCCTGACCTGCGCGGTGCAGTCGATCATCATCGTGCTGCTCGGCTGGGCGGGCGGGGCGCACTACGCCGGCGGCATCCCCGGGCTGCTGGTGCTGATCGCCACCGCGGTGCTGGTCGCGATCGTGTTCAGCGCGTTCTCCAACACGGTCGGCATGCTGGCCAGGCAGCGCGAGACGATCATCGGGATCAACTCGTTCCTGCTGCTCCCGCTCACGTTCCTGTCCACCGCGTTCATGGCCGAGGCGCTGATGCCGCACTGGATGCGGATCGTGGCGAACTGCAACCCGGTCAACTGGGCGCTGGAGGCGGGCCGTTCGGCAATGAGCGCGGATCCCGACTGGGCCCGGGTGGGCCTGCAGGGCGGCGGCCTGGCCGTGCTCGCCATCGCGGTGACCGCCCTGTCGGTGCTGATGTTCCGCGCCTACCAGAAGTCCGTCTGACCGGCAGTTCGTGCAGGTGGGCCTGTTGTCCTTCGCAGGCACCAGGCCCACCTTCACAAGGACGGCGAGCCGCCCAGGCCGCCTGCCCGTAACTCTCCGGTGCCGTTCTGATGCCAGGTCACGGGGCGCACGGGTTCCGCCTCGGCGGCCGGCTCCTGGGCACCGCTCGGGGGGGCGGGCGGCATCGGCTCGGAGAGCCAGCGCGCCGGCGTCGGCCGGGCCCCACTGGCCGTCCTGCGCCCGTGCCGTCTCCTCGGTCAGGCCATGCCGCCCGCGGTTGACCCGCTCGACACCGCGCAGCACCACCTCGGCCATGGCAAGCTTGGCGTCCAGCGTCGCCTCGGCCACGGCGCCGAGATCCAGCGGCACCCGGTTGGCCAGCGCCTGGTCCCAGGGGGCCGCGACGACCGAGACGCGCGTTCCGTCGAAGTTCTCGCAGATACGGGCGTACCACCGGGCCTGCTCCGGGTCGTTCGCGGCGAACTTGTCCACGACGATAGTGGCCTCGTCCATGAGGTCATTGAGGTGCCTTATCTCCTCCTCGGCCAGCGGCCTCTCTTTTTCTCCTTCGTAGTTCCGGTACCGGCTGAAAACCTGGCCTATAGACCAAAAACCGAGCTGGGATGCCTCGGTCACGAACACGTATTTGTCGCCATGCAGGAGCGTGCCGACCTGAAGTTTCGCGAACAGCCCAGTCCCGCCGTCGTTGATGACGATGTTGGACATGCACTGGAGAAATTCAAGGACCGTCAGGTACTCCTGCTCGCCGAAGTCGACGCCCACGCATTCATCCGCCGTGTCACCGCGGATCACGGCCACTCCCTGCAGCCAGGCGACCGCATCGCGCAGATCGGCGTAGACCTTGATGCTGCCTTCGACGCAGGCTTGATAAAAGCCGCGGATGGAGAGCGTGCGCTGGTCCGGCGGCAGCGCCTCGACCGGCAGGCCACCGAGCCTGATATAGCCATGGGGCATGTCGTCGTTGCTGTCGGCCAGAATGACCCGGTCGGCAGGCCGGGCAGCGGCATAGATGGCCGCCAGCGTCACCGCCACGTCGGTCTTTCCGGTCCCGCCGAAGCCTGAGCCAATGGTTATCACGCCCGATTTGAGCGCCGGCTCGCGGATGCCGGCCACCGTCTGGCGCCGCCACTCCGCCACCTGGTCACGCCGCGCACGCTCGCGCTTGCCGGCCGGGACGACCAGGCCGTGCCGCAGTGCGCGCCGCGACATGGCCCCCCGCATCCCGTCCCTGGCCGGCGACAGCGCGCCGGGCGCGGACGCCAGCCAGGTGGCCCGGTCACTGCCCGGGAACCCCGTCCACCATGCTCCCAGTTCGTCGGAGTATTGAGACATCACATTCCTCCAGCCCCCGGTACGGTCCAGGACAAAATAGGCCAGCGCCCGGCCGAATTTACCAGTCATGCCCTGGCCTGATAGTTTTCGCACCACCGATCAAGATCTTTGCATCAAGGATCTTGCGGTTCCGGCCGGGGACATTTACACTGCCCGGCACGCCTATTTGCGGCACGGCTGCCGTGCTCGCAACGGACGGCGGCGGCAGCCTCATTCCCGGAATAGCTGGCGCCGTTTTTCTCATCACCGCCGTTTCGGCTCAAAGATGTTCAGCGCACACGCAGACCCCACCCGTCACACGTGTCACTCACCAGGCGGGCCGCGGGCCGTGCACCAGCCGTCAGCACGCGCCGCCAAGTTCCCGCGCCACGGCGCGGCGTATGCGCTCCAGCAGGCAGAACATGCGATTCTGGGGTGCCGTGAGGGGATATGCGCAGGTGCGCACCCGGCCTGGCATGCCGCGGCCGGTGCTCGCGGGCCGCGACGGCGGCCCGCCGTCGGCCCGGCGCTTTCGGCTGCTGGCCGCCGCGGGCACGCTGGTGGGAGTGGGCCTGGTCGTGGCGTGGATGGGCCAGCGCGCCGAGGCCGTGGCACAGGCCAGGCCCGGGATTACGTACTCGGTGTCCGCGGCGGCCAACACGGTGACCGTCCGGCTGACCCCGGGTAGCGGGCCCTCGGCCGACCACATCATGGCCAGCAGCCGCATCGTGGCCGCTGCGGCCGGAAAAAGGCGCCGGTGGCGCGCCGCACCCGGCCGCGGGATGGTTCGCGTGCCGGTCCCGCCAGGCAGGCGAACCCAGATTTCGATCCAGGTGCTTGGGCCGGAGCCGGTCACCAGGACGCTGACCGTCACGCTGCCACCGCGGCTGGTCGCCACGGTTCACCACACCTCAAGCGGGCTGCTCATCCGGGCGTCCAGCCCGCTCCGCCAGCGGCCGTTCCGGCCGCTCTGCAGCTCGGACCGGATCGGCTTTCCGGCGGCTGCGGAGGTCACCGTGGCCAGGAGCCCGCAGGCATGCCATGCCCGGTTGCGGCTGGCCGCGCGGGATGGCGAACGGGCCACCATGCACGTAACCCTCTCCGCCCTGCCCGAGATCCCGTTCTACGCCTTCGCCAGCCCGGCCGGCCGGGCCATCTACATCACCGTGGACGACGGGTGGACCCCAAGTTCTCAGGTCCTGCTCACGATGGACAGAACCCATCTGCCGGTCACGGCCTTCCTCATCGAGCAGGCGGCCCAGCGGAACCTGCTGTACTGGCGCGCCTTCGCCGAGGCGGGCGGGACGATAGCCGACCACACGGTCTCCCACCCCAATCTCACCAAGCTGTCCCTGGCCCAGGCCACCGCCCAGTGGGCGCAGGCCAGGCTGGCGCTCGGCCGGTGGCTCGGCAAGGCCCCGGCCATGGGCCTGCCGCCGTACGGCGCCTTCAACAGCACCGTCGCGGCGGCGGCCTACCGGGCCGGGCTGAAAACCCTGGTCGGCTGGAGCGCCACGGTCACGAGCGCCGGCGTCCAGACCTGGAACGGCAAGGGGCTGGCGCCCGGCGAGATCGTGCTCCTGCACTGGGTACCAGGCCTGGGCCAGCAACTGACCAAGCTCCTGGCGGTCATCCACGCGCGGCACCTGCACCCGATGCCGCTGACTGCCGGCAGCTTCGCCGGCATTGCCCCCGAGCGGCACTCGCTGAGCGGCGATTAGTCACCGGTACGCAACGGCGCGTGCCCGGCCGCGGTAAACGGTGCCCGGCACGGGCACCCAATCGGGTCATGGCCGAAATTCGAATGACGACACGAATACCGCTTACGCGACTATTGGGGCCGTAAGTGCTTGACTGAACCCGCTCATAGCGGTCATTGCACCCTGACCGAAGACGCAGGCAAATGGTCACCGACGAGTGGACTCAAGGAGCAATGATGTGGGCACTGCCCGGTGGGCGACTGCCGAGAATCGTGATAAGCGTCGGCCTTGGCGCTGCGACGGTCGCGGCTCTTTCCGTGGCCGCGGTGGCGGAAACGTCCGCGGGCTCCCCGGCACACGGACATCACGCGGCGGCCGCGGCGAAGCGCCACCGGCAGCGGGTGAGCCATTTCAACGTCGGGGCCACGCACTCGCCCAAGGTTCTCCGGGAACTCGCGGGCCATCCCGGTGGCGCAAACGCCGGGGTAACAGACAATGAGCCGGGGGCAGGGCTCGCGGGGGCCGCGCAGGGTGTTGACGTTGCCGACTATCAGCACCCCGGCGGCGCCAGCATTAACTGGCGGAAGGTCGCCAAGTCGGGCATTAAGTTCGCCGCCGTCAAGGCGACGGAGGGCACTTACTACCGGAACCCGTTCGCGCTCACGGACCTGGCCGCGGCGAAGGCGGCGGGGCTGTCGGTGATGGCCTACGCGTTCGCGATCCCGAACGGCAACGGCGGTTCGGCCAGCCCCGCCGCACAGGCGGACTACCTGGTCAAATACCTCGCCTCGGCGGGCGGGACGCTGCCGCCGATCATGCTGGACATCGAATACAACCCCTACGGTTCCGAATGCTACGGGCTCAGCCGGTCGGCCATGAACACGTGGATCGGCCAGTTCAGCGCCGAGGTCCAGGCCAAGACGGGCGAGGACCCGATCATCTACGGACCGGCGCCCTGGTGGCAGGACTGCACCGGCGGCGCCTCGCGGTTCGGGCAGTTCCCGCTCTGGGTCCCCGATTACACCTCGGCGGCGAAGCCGGTCATCACGGCCGGATGGCACACCTACGGGTTCTGGCAGTACTCCAGCGCCGGCACCGTCAGGGGGATCAAGGCCCCTGGCGACACCGACCTGGATCAGATGAACCCGGCGGACATCCCGTTGCTGGATCCGGGCCCCCAGGCCAGCGTGGCGGGCGCCGCCGTCAACCTCCAGACCGTGCCGGCCGGACCGGCGAGCCAGAGCGTCACGTTCTCCGCCGCGGGCCTGCCGCCGGGCGCCGCCATCACCCCGGCCGGGCAGATCACCGGCTGGCCGACGGCGGTGGGCAGCTTCCCGGTGATGGTCAGCGCTACCGACAGTCAGGGACAGTCCGGCTCGGTGTCATTCACCTGGAGCGTTACCGGCGCGCCCACGACAGGGCCGACGGGGCAGGTCCAGCTCGCCCTGGGCGAATGCCTGACCGCGGCGGGCCCCCAGGCGGGCACGACGCGAGCGGTGATCAAGGCGTGCACGGGGAGCAGCGCGCAGAACTGGATCTACGCGCAGGACGGCACGCTGCGGATCGACAACGAGTGCCTCACGATCCCCACCGCGGCACAGGGCGCCCCGATGGGGCTGGCACCGTGCGGCAGCACGCAGGTTCAGCAATGGCGCCTGACCTACCCGCGGGCACTGAACCCCGCCCGCGGCGCCCAACCGACCGCGCTGCTCAATCCGTGGTCGGGAATGTGCCTCGCCGACCCAGGCTTCAGCACCACCAACGGGACCCGGGTCGTGCTCTGGCCGTGCAACGGCTACACGAACCAGTCGTGGACGCTGCCCGCCGGGCCAGTGACCTCGCAGATCCCCGGGATGTGCCTCGATGACCTCGGTGACCAGGCGGCAAACGGCTCGAAGGTCGTCCTGTCGGCCTGCGATGGCACCCCCGAGCAGGCGTGGCAGGCCGCCGCGGACGGGACCGTGCGCGTCAACGGGAAATGCCTCGATGTTGAGCACGGCGACACCGCCACGGGGAGCGCCGTCGACCTGTACGCCTGCAACGGCACCGGGGCGCAGCTCTGGCATCTGGTGCCCGCGGGAGCCGGGATCACCCTGGTGAATCCGGCTTCGGGCCTGTGCCTGGCCGACCCCGGCGACACCACGACCGAGGGCACCCAGCTGGTGATCGACACCTGCGCGGCCGGCGACCCAGGGATGTCCTGGCAGGCCTCCTAATAAGAGCTAACGGGTCGGCCAGTCCGGCAGACTCGGGTCCGGTAGCCGCCGGCAGGTGAGCACTGTTGCCTCCCGGGCTCCTTCGGGAAGCCCTATGGCTAGATCGTGCCCCTGCTGGTGGCCGGGAGAGTAGATCGCTGCTGGGATGTCGTGCCCGCTGTGTTGTGGCGTGAGCACTGGTTTATTAGGTCGCTGATGGTTCTCCCGCAGGCTGCCGATGGCTGATGAGTGACAGCGACGGGAGAGCGCGTGCGAGTGCTGCTGGTGGGAGATGACTGGGCTGAGGATCATCACGATGTTGAGCTGATGGATTCCTTGGGCCGGGTGCTGGCCCGGGCCCGGCTGCCCGAGGGGGCAGCGGGGATGGCCCGGCTGCACGCGATGGTCGGTGAGCAGCTCGGCGGGGACACTGAGGCGGCCGAGGTGCGGATCGGGATCGAGACGGACCGGGGCCTGTGGGTGATGGCGCTGGCTGCGGCCGGGTATGCGGTGTATGGGATCAACCCTCTGCAGGTGGCCCGCTACCGGGAACGCCGTGGTGTCTCCGGTGCCAAGAGCGACGCTGGCGATGCGCACACGCTGGCGGACATGGTGCGCACCGATGCTCATCAGCTGCGGCCGGTGGCCGCGGACAGCCCGGCCGCGCAGGCGGTCAAGGTGGTGGCCCGCGCGCACAAGACGCTGATCTGGGAACGTGCCCGGCAGGTGCAGCGGCTGCGGCACCAGCTGCGCGACTACTTCCCCGCCGCGCTGGAGGCCTACCCGGATCTGGCCGCCCCGGACGCCCTGGAGCTGCTGGCCAAGGCCCCGGATCCGGCATCGGCGGCCCGGCTGACCACCGCGCAGGTCAGCGCCGCGCTCAAGCGCGCCCGGCGCCGCGACATCACCGCCAAGACCGCCGCGATCCGCGCCGCGCTGCGCGGCGAGCAGCTGGCCCAGCCGCCGGTGGTCACGGCGGCCTGCGCCGCGGTGGTGCGGGCGCTGACCGCGGTCATCACCGCCCTCAACACGCAGATCAAGGCGATGGAGGGGCAGGTGGAGGCGCATTTTCGCCAGCACCCGGACGCTGAGATCATCATGTCCCAGCCCGGCCTGGGCCCCATCCTCGGCGCCCGGGTGCTCGGCGAGTTCGGCGACGACCCGCACCGCTACGCCAGCGGCAAAGCCCGCAAGAACTACGCGGCCACCAGCCCGATCACCCGCGCCTCCGGCAAACGCAAGACCGTCATCGCCCGGTACGTGCACAACGACCGCCTCCGCGACGCCCTCGACGGCCAGGCGTTCGCCGCCCTCACCGCCTCTCCCCGAGCCCGGGCCTACTACGATCACCAGCGCGCCCGCGGCCAGGGACACCGCCCCGCACTGCGCCAGCTCGCCAACCGGCTCGTCGGCATCCTGCACGGCTGCCTCAAGACCCGCACCCTCTACGACGAGCAGACCGCCTGGGCGCAGCACGCCAGCACGGAAAACAAGACCGCTGCTTGACATCCAAGCTCCTGGGATGTCTAGCCAGCGCCAGCCGGCCCGGCCGCGCCCGGTTCTGCGATGTCGTGCATCACGATTTCGCAGAACCGGGCGCGGCCAGTCTTACGGCGTCGGGTATCACGGTTCCGCAGTGCCAGGCGCGCGGCCGGTTCGGGCGAACCGGGTCAGCGACCGGAACTCGGTCAGTGGCGGAAGGCCGGAGATCAGGGGCCGGACACGCCCTTGGCGCCGAGCACGATGTTCACGCTCGTGCTGTGGTCGGCGCCGGCGACCGCGGCGACCCGGTACTCGCCCGGGGGAACCAGGCTCCCGGCATCCCCGCAGCCAGTGCTCCGGTCCCAGGAGACGTGCAGGGTGCCATGTGTGCCGCTGGCCAGGACGACCGGGTCGGCGGCGGAGCCGCCCGCGCAGTCCGCCGAGTTCCAGATGAGCCGCCCGCCGGTGGTGTCGATGACGACGGCCACCGACCGCGGGCCCATGTCGAAGTGGCAGGGCTGGCTTGCCGTGGCGGCGGCGCGCACCGTGAACCGGGGCGTCTTGCCCACCTCGTACCAGCCCTGCAGGGACGAGACGGTGAGCGTCACGTCACCCGGGGCGCAGGCCGGCGTGCTCCCGGACACGATGGCCGGCTTGCTGGCCCGGTGCCGGTGGCGCGCGGGCGCGTGGCTGGCGGCGGGGGTAGGTGAGGGCGCCGGCGTTGCGCGGTGCCCGTGGTGCCTGGCCGGAGCATGCCGCGCCGACGTGGTGTGCCCGGCGGTGGGATGGCCCGCCGTCGATCCGGTCGCGAGCAGTCCATTCACGGCCCAGCTCAGCGTGGTCAGCACTCCGGCGCCCACGCCGAGGACGACCACCCGGCGGCGCCAGTATGTGGCAGCCGAGACCTTCGGGCGGGGCACGGATGCACCGCGGCGGGCCCCGCCGCCACGCGGCGGCGCTCCGTTGCGGACCGGCGCGCCGCTGGGCCGGTCGGCCCTGGGCGGCGGGTTCTTGATCACATCGCCCAGTATGTAAAGAAATCACCAGAACCGGTTGAAGGCACGCCGACCAGCACCGGGTTGGCGTGGACTGCGGGGCCCGGTGGCGGGCGACGGCCGGGGCGGCGCGGCGGCGGTCAGGGAGCCAGGTCGCGGACCTTCTCGATCAGCGCGACCCGGTCGGCGTGAGACGGCGCGATCGGGGTCACGTTGAGCGTGGTCACCCCGGACTCCTTCAGCGCGGCGAGCCGCTCCGCCACGTAACCCTCCGGCCCGACCAGCGACGTACCGGCCAGCAGCTCGGCCGGGACCAGCGCGGCCGCCTCGTCCTTGCGGCCATCGAGGTAGGCGTCCTGGATCCTGGCCGCCTGCTCCCCGAACCCGTAGCGCACCGCCAGCTCGTAGTAGAAGTTGCTGCCCTTGTCCCGGTGCGGGCCCATGCCGCCGATGTACAGCGCCAGCATCGGCCGGGCCAGGTCCAGGTAGCCGCCCACGTCCTCGCCGATCGCCAGCCCGGCCTGGGCCACCACGTCCAGCGGCGGCAGCGTGGCGTCCCGGCTGGCCCGGCCGGCCGCCAGCGGCCCGTCCCACACCCCGGCGGCCCGCTCGGGGAAGTAGAAGATCGGCTCCCAGCCCTCGGCGAGCTCGGCGATCATCGCCACGTTCCTCGGGCCCATCCCGGCCACGAAGACCGGGATCCGCTCGCGGACCGGGTGGTTGATCAGCTTCAGCGGCTTGCCGAGCCCGGTGCCCTGCCCGGCCGGCAGCGGCATCTGTGTAGTGCTTGCCGGAGTACTCCAGCCGCTCGCGCCGCCACACCATCCGGCAGATCTCGATGATCTCGCGGGTGCGGCCGACCGGCGCGTCGTAGGGCACCCCGTGCCAGCCCTCGATCACCTGCGGCCCGGACGCCCCGATGCCGAGCGTGAACCGGCCGCCGGACACGTAGTCAAGCCCGGCCGCGGTCATCGCGGTCAGCGCCGGCGTGCGCGAGTACAGCTGGAAGATGCCCGAGGCGATCTGCAGCCGCTGCGTCTTCGCCGCGATGAAGCCAAGCTGGCTGACGGCATCGAAGCTGTACGCCTCCGGCACGAAGACGATCTCCAGCCCCGCCTTCTCGTAGTCGGCGAGTTCCTCCACCGTCTCGGCGAAACCGCCCGCGTAGTTCAGCGACATCCCGATGCGCATGCTGTCCCGCCTTCCGCTGCCACGCCGCCACGGCCGTCGTTTTGCCCGTGGTGCGTCGAGGGTAACCGCAACCGGCCTCGCGCCGCCGGCAGGCCTCAGCCCGCGCCCTGCGCCGGGGCGCCCATTTCCGCGATCGCCTGCAGCGCGAGCCGGTAGGACAGCAGCCCGAACCCGGCGATCGTCCCGTCCGCCACGCCGGCCACCACCGAGTGTGTGCCGGAACGACTCGCGCGCCGCCGGGTTGGAGATGTGCACCTCGACCAGCGGCGCCGTGCGCATGGCCAGTGCGTCGCGCAGGGCGTAGGAGTAGTGCGTGAACGCGGCCGGGTTCAGCACGACCGGCAGCCGCTGGTCGATGGCCTCGTGCACCCAGCCGATCAGTTCGGCCTCGTCGTCGGTCTGCCGGACCTCGACGTGCAGCCCGAGGCTGCGCCCGGTGTCCGCGGCAGGATTCCGCCAGGCCCTCGAAATCGCACCGAGCCGTACACGTCGGGCTCGCGGGAGCCGAGCCGCCCGAGGTTCGGGCCCGTTGAGCACCAGCACCGGCCTCATCGTGAGGTCACCTCCGCGTACGCCTGCTCCAGCAGGTCCTCGGCGGGATCGGCGAGGATGACCGGCCGGGCCGGGCCCGTCCAGCACGACGAACCGCAGCGCCGCGCCGCGCGCCTTCTTGTCCACCGCCATCGCCTCGCGCAGGGCCGGCCAGGCACCGGCCAGGTAGCTGGTGGGCAGCCCGACGCCGGCCAGGATCCGGCGGTGCCGGTGCAGCGTGACCGCGTCGAGCCGGCCCGCCAGGCGGCCAGTTCCGCCGCGTACACCATGCCCACCGAGACCGCCTCGCCGTGCCGGATCCGGTAGCCCTCCACCCGTTCGATGGCGTGGCCGAGGGTGTGCCCGTAGTTGAGGATCTCCCGCCGCCCGGCTTCCCGCAGGTCGCCGGTGACCACCTCGGCCTTCATCCGGACGGCGCGCTCGACCAGTTCCCTGGCATGAGCGCCGTGCGGGACCATCGCGCCGGCCGGGTCCGCCTCGATCAGGTCGAGGATGACCGGGTCGGCGATGAAGCCGGCCTTGATCACCTCGGCCAGGCCGCTGGCGTACTCGCCGGCCGGCAGGGATTCGAGCACGGCGAGGTCGGCCAGCACCCCGGCGGGCGGGTAGAACGCGCCGACCAGATTCTTGCCCTCGCCGGTGTTGATCGCGGTCTTGCCGCCGACCGCGGCGTCGGTGATGGCCAGCAGGGTGGTCGGCACCAGGACCAGGCGCACGCCGCGCAGCCAGGTCGCGGCCACGAAGCCGGCCAGGTCTGTGGTCGCGCCGCCGCCCACGCCGACGATGGCGTCGCTGCGGGTGACCCCGTGCCCGGCCAGCCGGGACCACAGCCCGGCGGCCACGCCGATCTGTTTGGCCGCCTCGCCGGCCGGCACCGTCTCGGCGTACACCAGGTGACCGGCGGCCTCCAGCGCCCCGCAGGCCGGGCGCACGATGGCATCCAGGCCCTCCGGGCCGATCACCACCACGGTGCGTGCCTTGTCCCCGACCAGGTGCGGCAGTTCGCCGAGCACCCCGGTGCCGACGACGACCTGGTAGGGGCGCTCCCCGCCGACGTCGATCCTGGTGACGCTCACGGGCATGCCGCGGGCGCCGCGGGCACCCGGTCAGCCGCCGTCACGCTCGTCCTCCTCACCCGCCCAGTCGCCCTCATCGGCGCCGGTCCCGGCCCCTTCCCCGGCCGCGGCGGCGATCCGGGCGGTGATCGCGGCCGCGATCTCGTCCGCGATCTCCTGCGGGTCCCGGTCGTCGGTGACCACGGTGATCCGGGCCAGTTCCGCGTAGACGGGCAGCCGCTCGGCGAGCAGTTCCCGCATCCGGCCGCGCGGGTTGCCGATCAGCAGCGGGCGCGGCGAATCGAGCCCCACCCGGTGCGCCGCTGCGGCGAAACCGGTCTCGCAGGTACACCACGCGGTGGCCGGCCAGCCGCTGCCTGGTCTGCGGGTCCATCACCGCCCCGCCGCCGAGCGCGACGATCCCGGGCGCTGGCTCAGCGCCGCGGCCACGGCGGTGCGCTCCAGCTCGCGGAACACGGGCTCGCCGTCGGTGATGAAGATGTCGCTGACCGGCTTGCCCGCGGTCGCCTCGACCATCGGCGTCGGTCTCGGCGAACTCCGCCCCGAGCAGCGCGGCGAGCAGCGGGCCGACGGTGGACTTGCCCGCGCCGGGCGGCCCGATGAGCACCGCCACCGGGCTGGTCATGTGATCACCAGCGTGTCCAGGTAGCCGCGCAGGTTCCGCGCGGGCCTCGGCGACCGAGTCGCCGCCGAACTTCTCCGCGGCCGCGTCGGCGAGCACCAGCGCCACCATCGCCTCGGCCACCACGCCGGCCGCGGGCACCGCGGTGACGTCGCTGCGCTGGTTGATGGCCTTGGCCGACTCGCCGGTGCGGACGTCCACGGTGTCCAGCGCCCGCGGCACCGTGGAGATCGGTTTCATGGCCGCGCGCACCCGCAGCGGCTCCCCGGTGCTCATTCCGCCCTCGATCCCGCCGGCCCGGTTGGTCCGCCGCCGCACGCCGTTGCCAGAGCCCTCGATCTCGTCGTGGGCCAACGACCCGCGGCGGCGCGCGGTCGCGAACCCGTCGCCGATCTCGACGCCCTTGATCGCGTGGATGCTCATCAGCGCGGCCGCCAGCCGCCCGTCGAGCCTGCGGTCCCAGTGCACGTGGCTGCCCAGGCCCGGCGGCAGGCCGTAGCCGACGCACCTCGACCACCCCGCCGAGCGTGTCGCCGTCCTTGCGCGCGGCGTCGATCTCCGCCTGCATCGCCTCGCTCGCGGCCGGGTCCAGGCAGCGCACCGGGTCCGCATCGACCCGGGCCGCGTCCTCGCGGCCGCGGGCGCCGAGCCGTCCGGCGCGACGCACCTGGCCGATCGCCACGACGTGGCTGACGATCTCGATGCCCAACGCCTGGCGCAGGTACCGCCTGGCCACCTCGCCGAGCGCCACCCGGGCGGCGGTCTCGCGGGCGCTCGCCCGCTCCAGCACCGGCCGGGCGTCGTCGTGGCCGTACTTCTGCATCCCGGCAAGGTCGGCGTGGCCGGGCCGCGGCCGGGTCAGCGGCGCGGCCCGGGCCAGGTCGTCCAGCGCCGCCGGCGGGCACCGGGTCGGGCGACATCACCGTCTCCCACTTCGGCCACTCGGTGTTGCCGATCCGGATCGCGACGGGGCCGCCGAGCGTCACGGCCGTGCCGCACCCCGCCGGTGATCTCCACCTCGTCCTGCTCGAACTTCATCCGCGCGCCCCGGCCGTACCCGGCCCGGCGGCGGGCCAGCGCGGCGGCCATGTCGGCGGTGCTGACCTCGACGCCCGCGGGCAGCCCCTCGCAGATCGCGACGAGCGCGCGCCCGTGCGATTCCCCCGCGGTCAGCCAGCGCAGCATGCTGCCGATCCTCCCACGAAGCGGCCGGGCGTGATCACACGCATCGCACCGCTCCCTCGCGGGCGGTCGCCCGGCGGCTACCGCGTGAGCTCCCCTGGCCGGCACTGGCCAGTCTCACCGTCGATCGCGACCTGGATCCCGCGCCGCACCCGGTCGCCCGCGCCGGCCAGCAGTCCGCTGGCTCGCCCGCTGTGCGGCCTCCAGCACCTGGCCGGCCCCGGTCTCCAGGCCGGGCACCGGCACCAGGTACACGCGTCAGGTCGGTGCCGTCCTCCCCGGGCAGCAGCCGGTACCCGGCGATCGCCGGCTCGGCCGCCAGCGCCTCGTGGGCCAGCGCCATCACGTCCGGGTCCTGGTACGGCTCCGGGGCCGGCCTGCCCTGCGCGAGCGCGGCCAGCCGGGCGCCGTCCACGGCGAACGGCACCGGCCCGGCGATGTCGATGACCACCGCGCTGGCGCTCCTGGGCGCCGGACCGCCAGACCTCGGCCGCGGGTACCGGCACCGGCCGTGCGTCGGGCCGCCACCGGGCCAGCGCGGCCGGCTGGTGAACGCGGGCAGCGCGGCCCGGCCGTCATTGCCGATCACGCGTGCGGCAGCGCCATCTCACTGGACTTCTCCCGGCGCAGCCCGCCCGGGCCCGGGCTGCTCCACGGCGCGCCAGCAGCGCCACCACGGGCACCAGCAGCCGGGACGCTGTCCAGCGCCGTCAGCACCGCGTGCTCGCTGCCCGAGCCCGCCGCGTACGCGGCCAGTGCCGCCGATACCTCCCGGCCGGCCGAGCCGTCGTCACCGGGGAATCGCCAGTCCGGCCAGAGTTCGCCCCGGCACGGCTTCACCCTTAACGGCCTGCTCCGCATTGGTCGCCCGGCCGCGCGCGTGGCCAGGCAGTCCCGCCCCCGCGGTGCCCGGCCGCCCCACCCGCACCCTGGCCTGGTGCTTCCTGCGCTGTCGATACAGCTACGGCCAAGCAGGTTGAGGCGTAAATTCGCATATGAGAGTCTTTGAACTGCATCGCAGGTCAATCCACCGCCCCAGAGGACCGTGTGATCCAGGCTGAGCTGCCGACGAGAACCATCGAACCTGGCACCCCGCTGGTGAAGGTCATCCCGCCGCGCCTCGTCGAGCCGTACCTGCACGGGGCCAGCGATCGGTGATCGCCGGCTACGTGTACCGGGCCCAGGACTGCTCTTCCGACGCCCCGGCCGACTACTACCAGGCGCTGGCCCTGGGCTACGAGGGCTCCGAGTTCGCCGCCGGACATGGCCGGAACTGCTCGTCCTCCGCTGGATCGCCCTGGACATGTCGGCCTCCCTGGTGGCCGCGCCGCCGCGCAGCGTCCGGCAGCCCGGTCAGCGCCATTCCCGAGTTCTTCACCCTGCCGGTGCCCATTCCCGTCGGAGCCGAGATGACCGGGTCACGTTCGGGTGCCGAAGAGTTCATCGGCCGCTACGACGGGCAGGTGTGGCTGCGTCCGCTAAGGGAGGCCTGAGACATGAGATACCGGCTGATGGCGACCTACCGTGGCGTGCCCTACGAGGCAGGAGTGGGCCCGTCCGGGGCCGACGTGGTCCTGTTCGCCGCCTGCCCGCCCCCGGAGGAACTCGGCTTCGAGCCGGCCACCGGGCACTGGCGCAAGCGGGTGATCCGCGCCGAGGTGGACGCGCTCTGGGAGTCCCGGCCGGTCGGCATCTTCCGCGACGAGCCCTGCATCGTCCTGGACGACCTGGGCGACCGGCTGCACATCGCCTACCTGGGCGCCGACGCTGACCTGGCCGCGCAGCCTGGGCTACTGGCAGGTGGACCGCGGCGTCTTCGAGCTGCTCACGCCGCGCGACGAGGTCACCGGGCTGATCGAGGAGCGGATCGAAAAGCCGCTCCGGTGGGCACCGCCGGTCAGCCCGGCCGTGCCGGAATCGAGCTACCCGTACCAGCCGGGCCCGGCCCTGGGCCTGGACCCTGGTCTGGACCCGGGCCTGGACCAGGGCCTGGACCCCGGCCTGGCGCCGGCCGCTCCGCCGGCACCTGAGCCCGTCCCCGACGGAGGCGGCCGGGCCGCCCGGCGCCAGCGCGTCCAGACCAGGGACATCTTCTGCGAACTGGCGGACCTGGCGGCCATCCCGCGCACGGCCTACGCGCTGGAAACCGAGACCGAGGGCGCATTGTGCCTGGTCCGGGGCCTGGACGGGTTCGAGGTCTTCATGGCGATGGACGGCGCACGGCACGAGGCCCGCTCGTTCGCCGACGAGGAGGCCGCCTACTTCTACCTGTTCGGCGTCCTGGCCGCCGAGGCGGTCCGTAACGGCGCCCTGCTGCCCGCGGCCGCCCCCGCAGGTGCCCGGCACGACCTGAGCTAAGCCCGCGCGAGGAACCTGAACCAGCCCGTCGCGAGCAGAACCAGGCGGTGCGCCGGATCGCGGCAGCCCCTTCACCAGCGTCGTTGATGAACTTGGCGCGCATCCGTCTTCGGTACGGCTATGGTGCAATTGCCGGCGGGGCTGACGGTCCCCCCGCTCCCCAAGCAGCCCCGCCGGCACTGCGCCAGCTTCAGCGAAAAGCCCCGCTCGGCCACGGCGAGAATGGCCGTCATGACAGCTGCCCTGAGCCCGCTGCACCGGCACAGCAGTACGAGATCGCCGCCGGCGGCTACCTGGCCATCGTCACCGAGCTGGGGCTGGCCTGCGGCGAGCTGCGCTATCGTGGCCAGCCGCTGATCACCGCCTACCAGGCCGACGAGCTTCCCGCCCGGCGGGGCCGGCCAGCTGCTCTGCCCTGGCCGAACCGCATCGACGGCGGCCGCTACCCGTTCGGCGGGCACCGACTACCAGCTGGACCTGAGCGAGCCCGCCGCGCGGCAACGCGATCCACGGGCTGACCCGGTGGTCGCCACTGGGCGCCGGCCCGGCACGACGCCGATGCGGTCGTGCTGCGCCAGGCGCTGCTCGGCCGCAGCCGGCTACCCGTTCTGCCTGGACCTGGAGGCGGCCTACCAGCTGGCGGCCCAGCTGGCCTGACGGTGAGCGTGACGGCGCGCAACGCGGGCGCCCGGCCGCGCCCCGTACGGCACCGGATCGCACCCGTACCTGACCGCCGGGCGCCGGCGCCGTGGACGGCTGCGAGCTCGACGCTGCCGGTCGGCCACTGGCTGCCCGCCGACGCAGCGCGGCATCCCGGCCGGCCCGCCGCGCGACGTGGCCGGGACGCCGTTCGACTTCCGTGCCGCCCGGCCGGTCGGCACGGCTGACGCTGGACCACGCCTTCACCGGGCTGGACCGCGACGAGGCCGGCCGGGCCTGGGCCCGGCTGGCCAGCGACGGGACCGGGGCCGCGCTTGGGCCGGCCCGGGCTACCAGTGGCTGCAGGTGTTCACCGGCGACACGCTCGGCCCGACCGCGCCGCCGCCGCGCCGTGGCCATCGAGCCGATGACCTGCCCGCCGAACGCCTTCGTGACCGGCACCGACCTGATCACGCTGGAGCCGGGCGAGACGCGTCACGCACCGCTGGGGCATCGCAGGCGCGGCCGGCTCAGCCGCCGGGATGCCGGCCGGCGCCGGGCGCCGGCCGGCAGCAGGGCACCGGACCCGGGCCAGGTCCTCGGGGGTGTCCACGTCGTCGGGGCGGCCGATGTCCGCCGCACTCGACCAGCGTCACCAGGTCCGGGATGGGCCCGCAGGTAGGGCCGCGCCCCGGCGTCGCCCTCGGCCGCCGCGAGCACCCCGGCCCAGTGGCCCGGGCCAGCAGCACCGGGTTGCGGGCCCGGCCGTCGTAGGCGGCCACCGCGAGCTCCGCCCCGCCGGGTAGGCGGCCAGCAGCCGCCGGACCACCTCCGGGCCGATCAGCGGCTGGTCCACCAGGGCGATCACCGCCGCGGTGCAGTCGCCGGGCAGGGCGCGCAGCCCGGCCGCCAGCGACGAGCCCATGCCGGTGCGCCAGTCCGGGTTGTGCACGCCGATGACGCCGGGCACGGTGACCGGCACGGCGCCGGTGACCACGAGCACCGGGTCGGTCCCGCCGTCACGGAGCAGGTCAACGCCGCGGTCGACGAGCCGGCGGCCGCCCAGTTCGACCAGCGCCTTGGGGGCGCCCAGCCGTTTCCCCTCGCCCGCCGCGAGCAGCACCCCGGCCACCTGATTGCCCACGGTCCGCCAGCCTACGGCCCGGCCGGCCGCCGGGTGGCCGCCGCTGGGCCACGCCCGGTCAGCTGCGGTGGATCCGGCCCGGCGGTGTCGGTGAGGGGGCGGCCGGAACCGCCCCAGCGGAGCTGGATCAGCTCGGCGGCCACCGAGACCGCGGTCTCCTCCGGGGTCCGGGCCCCGAGGTCCAGCCCGATCGGGGACCGGAGCCGGGCGAGTTCCTCCTCGGTCGAGCCCGGCTTCCCGCAGCCGGGCGAGCCGGTCCTCATGGGTCCGCCTGCTGCCCATGGCCCCGATGTAGCCGGCCGGGGTGCGCAGCGCGACCTCGAGCACCGGCACGTCGAACTTGGGGTCGTGGGTGAGGACGCAGATCACCGTCCGCTCGTCCACCGGCGTGCTGGCCAGGTACCGGTGCGGCCACTGCACGACGACCTCGTCGGCGTCGGGGAACCGGGCGCTGGTCGCGAACACCGGCCGGGCGTCGCACACGGTGACCTGGTATCCGAGGAACTTCCCGGCCCGGGCGACGGCCGCGGCGAAGTCGATGGCGCCGAAGACCAGCATCCGCGGCGGCGGCGCGAACGACTGGACGAACACCGACAGCTCGTCGAGGCGCCGCTCGCCGTGCTCGCCGTAGTGGCGCACGCCGGTCAGCCCCTGGGCGAGCATCCCGCGGGCGTCGTCGTCCACGGCCGCATCCAGCCGGTCCCCCGCGGCCAGCGTGCCGTCCGACCGCGTCTCCCGAGATGATCCGCCGCGCCCCGGCCAGGCCGGGACCGTCGATCACGGTGGCCACGGCGACCGGCTCGCCGGCCTTGATCGCGGCGGCCACCTCACCGAGCTGCGGATAGCGGTCCTTGCTGACCGGCTCGACGAAGATGTCGATGATGCCACCGCAGGTCAGGCCCACGGACAGCGCGGTGTCGTCGCTGACGCCGTAGCGCTGCAGCACCGGCTCCCCGCTCTGGCACACCTGCTGGGCAAGCTCGTAGACCGCGCCCTCGACGCACCCGCCGGACACGCTGCCGATGACTTCCCCGCCCGCGGACACGGCCAGCGCCGCGCCCGGCTCCCGGGGCGCGCTGTGGAACGTCTGCACGACCGTGGCCAGGCCGAACGTCTCCCCGGCGTCCCACCACTTCTCGATCTGGCCCAGGATGTCGCGCACGCCCACATCCCTTCACGAAACTCGCCTGCTGATGCCAACAGGTTCCGGCCAGCGGATATGCCGGGAAGCCCCGGCACCTGCCCCCACAGTACGTCGCGGCACGACCGAGCCATAGGACCCCGGCTACTCCACGATCTTGGAGATGGGGATCTCCAGGATGTCCCGTGCCCCGGCCGCCTTCAGCGCCGGGATCAGCGTGTTCACGCTGTTCTTGGGCACCACGGTCTCCACCGCGTTCATGTCACCGCGCGCCAGCGTGGTGATGGTCGGCGAGGACAGCGCGGGCAGCATGGCCGTCACCGCGGCCAGTTCGGCCGCGTGGCACGTTGAGCTTGAGCAGGACGTTGCCCCGCGCCTCGATCGCCCCGCGCAGCAGCAGCGCGATGTCTTCCATCGCGGCGCGCTTGCCGGCATCGGCATGCGCGGTGGTGTTGGCGACCAGTTCGGTGTAGCTGGTGAGCAGGGTGTCGAGGATGCGCAGCCCGTTGCGGCGCAGCGAGGACCCGGTCTCGGTGAGGTCGACGATCGCGTCGACGATGTCGGGGACCTTGGCCTCGGTGGCGCCGTAGGACGGCACGACCATGGCCTTGACCCCGTGCGCCTCCAGGTACCTGCTGGTCAGCGAGGGCAGCTCGGTGGAGATCCGGATGCCCTCGGGAAGATCGGCGGCCGACCGCCAGGGCGAGGCCTCGGGCACGGCGAGCACCACCCGCACCGGGCTGGCACTCACCTTGGAGTACTTCAGCTCGCCGAGCGAGACGATGTCGGCGCCGGTCTCGGCGATCCAGTCCCGGCCGGTGATGCCCAGGTCGAAGAGCCCGCGCTCGATGTAGGACGGGATCTCCTGCGGCCGCAGGAACCGCACCCGGTCGATGCGCGGGTCGTCGATGGCGGCGTGGTAGTCGCGGTCGGAGGACCGGCGGACGGTCAGGTCCGCCGCATCGAAGAGCTCCAGCGTGGCCCGCTCAAGCGAGCCCTTCGGCAGGACGAGGGAGAGCACGGAACCAGCCTTTCATTGCCAGACGACGACCGGGGCTAGCGTGCACCGCTCCGCGGGTCAATGCCAGGCCGGCCGGCCGGCGGGCCCGCCCGCCGGCGCGGTTCCCGCGCGCACCGGCCCCGGGGCCATGCCCGGCCGGGCGGTCTCCCGCAGCGAGCGCAGCACCAGCGCGGTGTCGAGTGCCGCCACGACCGCCTCCCAGCCCTTGTCCTCATGGCTGCCGTCCAGCCCGCACCGGTCCCGGGCCTGCTCCAGGGTGTCACAGGTCAGCACCCCGTTGCCTACCGGGGTTCGCGCGTCCAGGGCGACCCTGGTCAGCCCGGCCGTCACCGCGTCGCAGACGTACTCGAAGTGCGGGGTGCCGCCGCGGATCACCGCGCCGAGGCAGGCCACGGCGTCGTGGGCGCCGGCCAGTTCCGCCGCGACGACCGGCAGTTCCGCCGCTCCGGGCACCCGGACGATCAGCGGATCGGGGATCCCGCAGGCCTGCGCCGCGGCGCAGGCCCGGCGCACCAGGCTGTCGGTGATCTCGGCGTGCCAGCGAGCCGCGGCGATGGCCAGGCTCAGCCCGGCCGCGTCCACGGCACCGGCGTCCGGGCGCCCGGTGCCGCTCACCGGGCCTCCGCGAGCCCGCTCACCTGGCCGGCGTGGCCCCCGCCGTTCGGCTCGGGCAGCCCGGCGATCCGGTGGCCGAGGCGGTCCCGCTTGGCGGTGAGGTAGCGGAGGTTCTCCGGCGTCGGGACGACCGGCAGCTGGACCATGCTGAGCACCTCGATCCCGCAGGCGGCCAGCCCGGCCACCTTCGCCGGGTTGTTGCTGAGCAGCCGGACCGAGCGCACCCCGAGGTCGGCGAGTATCTGCGCGCCGATCGAGTAGTCCCTGGCGTCCGCGGGCAGGCCGAGTTCCAGGTTGGCGTCCACCGTGTCCGCCCCGCCGTCCTGCAACTGGTAGGCGCGCAGCTTGCTGAGCAGGCCGATGCCGCGGCCCTCGTGGCCGCGCAGGTAGCAGACCAGGCCGCGGCCCTCCGCGGCGACGGCCGCCATCGCGGCCTCAAGCTGCGCGCCGCAGTCGCAGCGCAGCGAGCCGAGCACGTCACCGGTGAGGCACTCGGAGTGCATCCGCACCAGGACGTCCTCCCCCGCACCCAGGTCCCCGTAGACCAGCGCGATGTGCTCGGTTCCGTCGACCGAGTCCAGGTAGCCCAGCGCCCGCCATTCGCCGTGTGCGTTGGGCAGCCGGGTCTCCACCACCCGGCTGATCATCTGCTCGGAGTGCCGCCGGAAGTCGATCAGCTGAGCGATGGTGATCATCGCCAGGCCGTGCCGGTCCGCGAACGCGCGCAGCTCGGGAAGCCTGGCCATGGTGCCGTCGTCGTTGAAGATCTCCGCCACCACCCCGGCCGGGGTAAGCCCGGCCAGCCTGGCCAGGTCCACCGCGGCCTCGGTGTGCCCGGCGCGGCGGAGTACCCCGCCCTCGGCGTACCGCAGCGGGAAGATGTGCCCGGGGCGGACGACCTCGTAGGGCTCGGTCGCGGAGTCGACCAGGACCCGCACGGTCCTGGCCCGGTCCGCGGCGGAGATGCCGGTGGTGATGCCGTCACGGGCGTCCACGCTGATCGCGAACGCGGTGCCCATGTGCTCCTGGTTGTCGCTGGTCATCGGCGGGAGCTGCAGCCGGTCCAGGTCCGCGCCCAGCATCGGCGCGCAGATGAGGCCGCGGGCGTACCTGATCGTGAACGCCATCAGCTCCGGCGTGGCCTTGCTGGCCGCGAAGACGATGTCACCCTCGTTCTCCCGGTTCGCGTCGTCCACCACCACGACCGCCCGGCCGGCCGCGATGTCGTCGATGGCCCGCTCGACACTGTCCAGGGCGACGGAGGCCGGCACCGGGGTCATGACCGCACCGCCGCGGCCTGGCCGTGCAGCATCCGTTCCACGTACTTGCCGATCACGTCGGCTTCCAGGTTGACGCCGGCGCCGGGCCGGACCTGGCCGAGGGTGGTCGCCGCCAGCGTGGCCGGGATGAGGCTGACCTCGAACCAGGGCTCCTCCCCCTGGCCGCCGCCGAGCGCGGACACGGTGAGGCTGACGCCGTCCACCGCGACCGAGCCCTTCTCCACCAGGTACCGGGCCAGGCCGGGCGGGACGGTGATCCGTACCACGTCCCAGCGCTCGCCGCTGGCCCTGGAGACCACCGTGCCCATGCCGTCCACGTGGCCCTGGACCATGTGCCCGCCGAGCCGGTCGCCGACCCGCAGCGAGCGCTCCAGGTTGACCGGCGAGCCCGGGGCCAGGTCACCGAGCCCGGTACGGCGCAGCGTCTCGGCCATGACGTCGGCGGTGAAGCGGTCCCCGGACAGGCCGGTGACGGTGAGACAGGTGCCGTTGACGGCGATGGATTCCCCGGGCCGCGCGTCGGCGGTTACCTGTGGTCCCCGTACGGTGATCCGGGCCGCGTCGCCGAGATGCTCGACGGACACGACCTCGCCGAGTTCTTCCACGATTCCGGTGAACATCCGCGCCTCCTCCGGGCCGTCCTCACGCCGGCTCCGGGGTGCGCGCGAACGCGCCAGCACGGCCTGGCGCTGGCCCGCAACGCCAAACCGAGAGCGTGCGCCTCCCATCCGGGCTTTCACCGTCGGTCCCGGGATTTCACCGGGTCAGCCGGCCGGGCACTGGTCCCGGACGGGTCGCGGACTGTCACCGCCGGCTCGGAGTTTCACCGACCCCGGAGCACGCTGTCACTTCGGTAACTAGTGTGCCACGGCGCCTATTCCGCCCTGAACCGGCGGGGGTCAGCCGGGCCGGCGGGCCCGGGCCAGCGAGGTGCCCGCCAGGGCGCAGGCCAGCCCCAGCGCGGCGGCCTGCCCGGTGACCAGCAGCAGCAGCGGCACGCCCGGCGCTTCGTGGTGGAACCCGGCCTGCAGCACCGGGTTCAGCGGGGGCAGCCAGGGCACGCCCAGGGACACCAGGGTGAGCCCGGTGACGGCCGCCACGGCGGTGCCTACCCTGGTCCGCAGCGGCGGGGCGATCAGCACCCCGATCCCCGCTCCCGCGCAGGCCTCCGCCAGGTGCATGCCGAGCAGTTCGATGACCGTGGCCGCCGGGTAGGGTGCCGGAATCCGCCACCCGGCCCCACAGCATGGCGGCAGCCGTGAGCACCACCGCGATGGCCAGCACCGCCGCCGACCTGGCCACCTGCCGGCGCCGGGAACCGCCCAGGCTGACCAGGGTGACTTCGGCGAACGGCGCGCTCTCCGAGGTGGCCACCAGCCGGGTCAGCCATGCCGTCGCGGGCATCAGCGCGACGGCGGTGATCGCCCCGGCCTGCAGGTGCGGCTCGGCAAGCCTGGGCGGGCCGCCGGGGCTGGAGTAGTCCAGCGCCACCACGGCCAGGTAGAACAGCATGGGCGCCAGCACGGCCTGCCGGGACACCAGCAGCCGCAGGTAGTACCGGGCCGCCGCGATCACGGGACCTCCTCCACCCGGCAGACCTCCTCACCGCGCAGCAGCGCCTCCAGCAGGGTGCGGTCCCGGTGCGCGGCGGGCACGCGCAGTTCCCGGGGCGGCTGGCCGGCGGCGCGCAGGATGATCTTCCAGTGCCCGTCCCCGGCGGGCGGCGCGTCCGCCGCGATCCGGTGGCCGCTGATCCGCACCCGGCGCGTGGCGACCAGGTCGCCCGCGCCGTGATGGTCACTGAGCAGCACGCCCGCGCCGCCGGCCGCCGCGGCATGGATCAGCGCGGCCGCCGCGTCCCGGGCGGCCGCATCCAGGGGCGCGAACGGCTCGTCGAGCAGCACCAGCCCCGGCAGGCCGGACAGCGCGCCCGCGAGCAGGACCTTGGTCACGGTGCCCCGGCTGAGCATCCCCATGTCCTGCCCGGCGTCGACGCCGCCGAGCGCGTCCAGGATGTCCAGCGGTGCGGTGCCGCCCCGGTCCCGGCGCATCCGCCCAACGGTCGCGAGCCATGTGGCGGACGGCATCCGCGGCGGCGGTTCCTCGCCGGTCTGCGGCTGGTAGCCAACGGCGGGCGCCCGGCGCACGGCACCGCGCCGTGGGGCCGCGATGCCCGCGGCCAGCCGCAGCAGCGTGGTCTTGCCGCTGCCGTTGGGCCCGCGGACCATGACCACCTCGCCGGGCGCGACGGTCAGGTCGGCACCATCGAGAACCGGGGCGCCCGCGACGTACCAGTACGCCATGTCACGGACGGTCAGGGCGGCGGTCGGCAACATCTACCTCGCATGGCCGGTAATGCTGGCTGAAGGTGCCGCGGGCCCCGGCCATTACCGCCGGGGCGCACGGACCGCTTCGAGGATAGGCGCTGCCCGGCAGCCTGCGCTGGTTCAGCCGGGCGGCCCGGTCACCTCGGTGAGGCGGCGGGCGAGGAAGTCCCGTTCGGCGGCGTTGTCGGTCAGCGCGAGGGCGTCCCGGTAGGCCTGCGCCGCGGCCTCCGGCCGGCCGAGGCGGCGCAGCAGGTCCGCTTTGGCGGCGGGCAGGTAGCGGTAGGCGTCCAGCCGCCCGTCCGCCTCCAGTTCACCGATCTCGGCCAGTCCCGCCGCCGGGCCCTGCGCCATGGCCACCGCGACGGCGCGGTTCAGCGCCACCACCGGCGAACTCCAGGCCCGCAGCAGCAGATCGTAGAGCGCGACGATCTGCGGCCAGTCGGTCTGCGCGTAGCTGGGCGCCTCGGCGTGCAGCGCGGCGATCGCGGCCTGCAGCACGAAGCGGCCCGGCCGCCCGCCGGTCAGCGCCCATGGGACCAGCGCGGTGCCCTCGGCGATCACCGCCCGGTCCCACTGCGAACGGTCCTGATCTTCGAGCAGCAGCAGCCGGCCCTGGGCGTCGGCCCGGGTGGCCCGGCGGGCGTCGGTCAGCAGGATGAGCGCGAGCAGGCCGGCCACCTCCCGCTCGTCGGGCATCAGGGTGCGCAGCATGCGCGCCAGCCCGATGGCCCGGTCCACCAGGTCGGCACGGACCAGGTTCTCGCCGCCAGGGGCGGTGTGCCCGGTGGTGTAGAGCAGGTGCACGACGGTGAGCACCGCGTCGAGCCGGTCCGGCAGTTCGGCGGGCGCCGGCACGCGGTAGGCGATCCGCGCCGCGGAGATCTTCTTCTTGGCCCGGGTCACCCGCGCAGCCATGGTCGTCTCGGTGACCAGGAACGCCTGCGCGATCTCCACGGTGGTCAGCCCGCAGACGAGCCGCAGGGTCAGCGCGACCTGGGCCTCCCTGGCGAGCGCCGGGTGGCAGCAGGTGAAGATGAGCCGGAGCCTGTCGTCGGGGATAACCTCGTCCTCCTCCGCCCGGCCGGCCCCGGGCGGCGCGGAGGTCGCGACCGGCGGGTCCGGCTCGATGAGCAGCGGCAGCTTCGCGCGCAGCACCCGGTCCCGGCGTTTGGCGTCGATCGCACGGCGGCGCGCCGCCGTGGTGAGCCAGGCCCCTGGGTTGCGCGGCACCCCCTGACGGGTCCAGGTGGTGAGCGCGGCGGCGTAGGCGTCCTGGACGCATTCCTCGGCCAGGTCAAGGTCGCCGGCGACGCGCGCCGTCGCGGCGAGCACGAAGGCCCACTCGCGACGGTGCGCGTCCGCGACCGCGGCGGATGCCTCGCCCGGCCCGGTGCCAGCGCCGGAGCCGGCGCCGGCCTCGGGCCGGGGGGATTCGCTCACCTCAGCCGAACACCATGATCGGCCGCACCTCGACGCTGCCGAACCGGGCCGGGCACAGCTTCCCGATCTCCAGGGCGTGGTCGAGATCACGGGCCTCGACCAGGTAGAAGCCGCCCACGGCCTCCTTGGTCTCGGCGAACGGGCCGTCGGTCACGACGTCCCCGCGGATCGTGGTGGCGGTGGACGTCGGCTGCAGCGCGCGGCCTTCGATGATCTTGCCGCCGCTCGCGGGGACCTGCTCGGCAAACCGGTTGTGCGCCTCCATCACCTGCTGGAGCACGTCCGGCGTGGCGGTGGCGTATGCGCTCTCGTCCTCGCAGATGAGGATCATGTATTCGGCCATGGTTTGATCATCCTTCCGTTTCGTCAAGGGCTCCGTCACCTACCCGACGAGCGGCCTGTCCCGGAATCGACAGGCCTCCCCGTACTCCGTTGCGCAGTTTTCCGGGCGGCCCAGCGCCAGGTCAGTGCTGCCAGGGGGCGCGGGCGGTGGCCTGCTCCGCGCGCTGGCGCAGCGCCTGCACGGCGGCCGCGGGGTTGTCGGCCGCGTAGACCGCAGTGCCTGCCACGAACACGTCGGCCCCCGCCTCCGCGCACCGCTCGATCGTCTCCTCGCCCACCCCGCCGTCCACCTGCAGCCACACCGACGCGCCGTGCCGCTGCACCAGCGACCGCGCCCGGCGCAGCTTGGGCAGCACGATGTCGAGGAAGGCCTGGCCGCCGAAACCCGGCTCGATCGTCATCAGCAGCAGCATGTCGAGTTCGGGCAGCAGGTCCGCATAGGGCTCCACCGGAGTGGCGGGGTTGACCGCGAGCCCGGCGCGGGCGCCCGCGGCGCGGATCAGCCGCAGGGTCCGGGTCGGGGCCCGGAGCGCCTCGGCGTGCACGGTGACGTTGCGGGCCCCCGCTTCCGCGTACCCGGCGGCCCACCGGTCCGGCTCGGCGATCATCAGGTGGCAGTCCAGCGGCAGCTCGGTGTGCTTGAGCAGCGACTCGACGACCGGCAGGCCGATGGTGAGGTTCGGCACGAAGTGGTAGTCCATGACGTCCACGTGCAGCCAGTCGGCCACGTCGGCGACCGCCGCCGCCTCGTCGGCGAGCCGGGCGAAGTCGGCGGCCAGGATGCTGGGCGCCATCTGGACGGGCATGTGCCGAGTCTAGACGTCGCTGCTGCTCGGCCCCGGGTGGCGCCGGGGGTGGTGCCGCGGGTCCCCCCGGGTAGGGTTCCCTGGTGCACGGCGGCCGCGGCAGGTGCACTGCCGCGGCCCGTGAAACTGTCGCCGCCCGCGGATAGCCTTCGCCGGGAGTCTTCGACGGATCGCCGGAGAGCAGGAGGAACGCCGGTGAACTCGGACGCGCCGGACGCATTGCTCGCCCGGGTCCGCAAGCTGCTGGCCAAGGCCGAGGCGGACGGGGTGACCCCGGCCGAGGCGCAGGCACTGACCGCCAAGGCCGCCGAGCTGATGGCGAAATACGGCATCGACCGCGCCCTGCTCGCCGCGGAGCGGCCGGAGACCGACCGCCCTGCCGACCGGGTCATCGACATCGGCAATCCGTGGGCCCGCGTGCAGGCGCACCTGCTGTGCGGGCTGGCGTCCGCGCTGCGCTGCCAGTGCGTCATCCTGCCCCGCACCGGCCCGGGATCCCGGATTCACGTGTTCGGGTTCGCCTCGGACATCGAGCGCACCGACGTGCTGTACACCTCGCTGCTGCTGCAGATGTGGCAGGGCCTTTCCGGCGCCGAGCCGCCGGACTGGTCGCGGAGCCCCCGGGCCTGGCGCCGGAGCTGGCTGCTCGGCTTCGCGACCGCCGTGGTGGCCCGGGTCCGCGCCGCCGAGCAGCGGGCCGCCGACCGCGCCGCGGACGCCCCGGCGGGCACCGGGCTCTCGGCGGCCCTGGTGCTCGCGGACCGGACGGAGGTCATCGGGCGCACCCTGCGGCAGGCCTACCCGGTCACCAGGACCTCCCGGGTGACCTACAGCGGCACCGGCTACGGCAGCGGCTACGCCCAGGGCCAGCGCGCCGACATCGGCACCTCCCGCCTGGGCCGGACCCACGGCCGAGCCCTGACCCGGGGCCAGCGTCAGGGGGACCTGCGGAGCAGGGCCAGGAAGATGGCGTCGGTGCCGTGCAGGTGCGGCCAGAACTGCGCGTACCGCCCGCCGGGACCGGGGCAGGCCAGGTCCGGCACCTCGGGCAGCAGCGCCGGGCGCATCCAGCACCAGGACGTCGCCGCGGGCCGCGGCGACCTCGTCGACCACCGCGCGGGTCTCGGCGACGTGCGGTGAGCAGGTGACGTAGGCGATGACCCCGCCGGGCCGGGCGGCGTCGATGGCGGTCCGGCAGCAGCGCGCGCTGCAGGCCGCCGAGCGCCGCCACGTCGGCCGGCGTCTTGCGCCAGCGTGCGTCCGGCCGGCGGCGCAGCGCCCCGAGCCCGGAACAGGGCACGTCGGCGATCACCCGGTCGAACGAGCCGGGCCGCCAGGCGGGCACGGTGCCGTCGGCCACCACCACTGCGGCGGCGCCGGCCGGGGCCGGCGCCGCGCGCACCAGCCGGGCCCGGTGGACCCTGACGTCGGCGGCGAGCAGCCGGGCGCCGCCGCCGGCCGCCAGCCCGGCGAGCAGCCGCGCCTTTCCCCCGGGCCCGGCGCACAGGTCGAGCCAGCGGTGGTCGCCGCCCGGGCCCGCCGGGTCCGGATCGGCCGCGGCGGGCCCGCGGTGCCGGGGCGGTCGGTGCCAACGCCCACGCGGGCCAGCGCGAGCGCGGCCAGCTGGCTCGCCTCGTCCTGCACGGCCGCGCGGCCCTGCCGGACCTCGGGTATTCCGCGCCGGGTCGCCGCCGCCGAGGTAGACGCCGAACGGCGACCACCGCGCGGCCTGACCGCCCCGGGCGAGGAGGTCGGCGCGGGCGGCCAGCCCGGGGATGGCGCACAGGGTGACGCGCGGGCGGACGCCGTTCGCGGCCAGCGCCGCCTCGGTCAGCGGCAGCCCGGTGACCGGTTCCTCGCCCAGCGACTCGGCTGACCGCGGCGACGATCCAGCCCGGGTGGCTGGTCTTGACCGCCAGGTAGCCGACCGGGTCGTCGGCCCGGTCCGGTGCCACGGCGGCGATCCAGGCATCCAGGTCGCGGGTCGCGACCCGGCGGAGCACCGCGTTGGCGAAACCCGCGGCCCCCGCCCCGGCCTCCGCGCGGGCCAGTTCCACCGAGGTGGACACGGCCGCGTGCGGGCCGATCCTGGTCGCCAGCAGCTGGTGGGTGCCGAGCCGGAGCACGTCGAGCAGCGCGGGGTCGATGTCGGCGAGCGCGCGGCTGCTGCACGCGGCGAGCACGGCGTCGTAGGTGCCGCGGCCACGAAGTGTCCCGTAGGCCAGTTCGGTGGCGAGCGCCGCGTCCCTGCCGCTCAGCCCGCGCTCGGCCAGCAGGGCGGGGAGCAGCAGATTCGCGTACGCGTCCCGGTCGGTCACGGCCCGCAGCACGGCCAGCGCGACCTCACGGGCCGGGGTCGGGCCGGTGCGCCGTGGCGGCCGGGACTGGCGGCGGGCGGGTGTGGCGGGACGGCGGGCGGCCATGTCAGTGCAGGACCAGGCCCGCGGCGCGGGCGTCACCGGGCCCCGGCGCCACCCCGGCCGGTTGCCCGGCACCAGGCCGCTGGCCGCGTGCCCATTCGGTGGCGGGCATCCGCCGCTTGCCACCCTGCTGGACGTCGCCGAGTTCCACGGGGTGCGTAGCGGTGCCTGCAAACACCGCGGACCTGGTGACCCGCAGCTCTCCCGGGCGCAGCGGCTCCCCCGGCGGCGCCTGCGGGCAGTCGCGCACCGGCCACAGTTTCAGCCGGGTGTCGGCCAGCATGGTCCAGGCGCCCGGCGCGGGAGTGCAGGCGCGGATCTGCCGGCCGACGGCGAGTGCCGGGTCACCCCAGCGCACGCGCGCCTCGCCGGTGGTCAGCTTGGGTGCGTAGCTGATGCCCTCGGCGGGCTGCGGGACGGCACGCAGGCCGCCCGACTCGATGCCGTCCAGGGTCTGGGCCAGCAGGCCCGCACCGGCGGTGGCGAGCCGGGCAAGCAGGTCACCCGCGGTGTCCCCGGGGCCGATCGGCTCGGTCATCACCCCGTACACCGGCCCGGCGTCCAGTTCGGCCACCAGCTGGAACGTGGTGGCCCCGGTCATGTCGTCGCCGTGCCAGATGGCGTGCGGGACCGGTGCGGCGCCACGCCAGGCGGGCAGCAGCGAGAAATGCAGGTTCACCCACCCGTGCGGCGGTATCTCCAGCGCCGCACGCGGGATCAGCGCTCCGTACGCGGTGACCGGGCAGCAGTCGGGCGCGAGCGCGCGGAGCCGGTCCTGGAACACCGGGTCCCGCGGGGAAGCGGGCTTGAGCACCTCGATGCCCGCCTCGGCAGCGCACCGTGCGACCGGGCTGGGCCCGAGCCGCCGGCCGCGCCCGGCGGCGGCGTCCGGCCGGGTCAGCACCGCCACGACCTCGTGCTTGGACCGCAGCAGTTCTTCCAGGGAGGGCACCGCCGTCTGCGGGGTCCCGGCGAAGACTACGCGCATGGCTCAGTGGCGTCTCGGGCGCTCGGCATCATCGCGCGTCCCGCTCAGAGCGCCTTGCCCCACGTCGGGTGCGGCGAGATCTTCACCTGGGCCGCGGCGTCGCCCCACCAGTCGGACTCGCGGATCTCCTTCATCGCCAGCTTGCGCTGCGCCGCGTCGAGCCGGTCGATGAACAGCACGCCGTCCAGGTGATCGGTCTCGTGCTGGACGCACCGTGCCAGCTGCCCGGTGCCTTCCAGGATGACCGGCTCCCCGTGCATGTTGAAGCCCTTGGCCACGACGCCGTACGCGCGTTTGGTCGGGTAGACCAGCCCGGGAAAGGAGAGGCAGCCCTCCTCGTCGGTCTCTTCCTCCCCGGACAGGCTCAGCGACGGGTTGATCAGGTGACCGACCTGGTCGTCGACGTGGAAGGTGAATACCCGCAGGCTGACCCCGATCTGGGGCGCGGCGAGCCCCACCCCCGGCGCGTCCATCATCGTTTCGGTGAGGTCCTTGACCAGCCTGCGAAGCTCGGCGTCGAACACCTTGACGGGTTCGGCCGGGGTGCGCAGCACCGGATCGCTGAACAGCCGGATCGGCTTGATGCTGATGGCGCACCGTCCCTTCGGGGTGGTTGCCGGGAGCCCTGGCCCGCCGGGTTCCGGCGGGTCAAGTCTAGGGGGTCAGGCAGGTTACGAGCGCGTGCCGCGTGGCCCAGCCGACGGCGAGCGCGCCTTGAACGCGGCCTTGCGCGCGGCCCTGGCCACGGCCGGGTCGGGGTGGTGCTCGCTGAGCGCGGTGAGCAGGTCGGTCACCGCCGGATGGTCCACCTCCCACAGCCCCGCCACCATGTCGGCCTGGGCCTTGGGCGGCAGGTCGGGGAGCAGTTCCACCACCACGTCCCTCGGGTCGGCCTCCTCCAGCAGCCCGGCGCCCAGGTCCACCAGCAGCCAGGCCCGCTCGCCGGGCCCGAGTTCGGCCTCTTCGCCGTGCTCGTGCAGCCACACCGCGGCGTGCGCCCGCAGCACCGGGTCCTGCAGCGCGGCCCGCACCGCGGGCACGGCCTGGTCACCGATCCGGTCGAGCACCGCGAAGCCGGCGCCGCGCAGCCCCGGTGTGCCGCGCCGGGCGGCGTCGATCAGTTCCCGTGCCGCCCGGGCCGCCGTCCGTGCCGCCAGCCAGACGGCTATCTCCGCCTCGCCGTCCTCGGCATCACAGCCGGCCAGGGTGGTGAGCAGCGCGGCGGCATCGTCACGTGCCCCGCTGCCCAGCACCGGCACGTGCCAGCCCTGGGCACGCAGGTGCCGGTGCATGCCCCAGACCCCGAGCCGCGACAGGGCCACCGTCAGCCCGCCCGCGCTGTCGTCGGTGCCCAGTTCCACCACCCCGAGGTCGGCCAGGGTCTCCAGGGCGGAGGACAGGCCCGCGGCCAGGTCCTCGCCGGGGCGGGATGGCCCCTTCGCGCGGTCCCGGCTGCCGGCCGCCGCCATGTACGCCTCGAACAGGGCATCCATCTTGACCGGTCCGCCGACGGTGTAGAGCGCGGTCGCCATGCCGTCGAGGTCCTCGGCGCGGAGCATCACGCGGAGGGCGTCCTCCCACACCGTCGAGCACGTCGCCCGCGTCGCCGCTGGCCAGCACGTCAACCCGGGGCCCCGCGGCGGCCTTGTCGCCCGGCACCACCGCCATGCCGGTGCCGGTGGCCACCCGCCAGGCCACGTCGAGTTCCGCGGGCGTGAGCTCCAGTTCGGCGATGGCCGCCGAGGCGGCGCGGGGCGAGAGCCCCTCCCCGGTCCCGGGCCGCTGGCCTGCCACCGCCCAGCAGGCGACCAGGCGGGCGGCGCGCAGCAGCGGCGCCACCCGCGCCGCGGCGGCCAGCTCCTCCCGGGGTGCCAGCCGGACCGGCGGCAGCTTGGCCTGCCTGGCTTTGGTCGCCGATGCCCCGCCGGCCGGTTTGCCACCTGCCTGAGCTGCGGTTTCGGAGCCGGTGCCGACGGTTGCTCCCTCGCCGGTGGCTGCGGGCGGCGCGGCTGTGCCGCGCTGCGTGCGCGCGTTCCGTCGTGAGGTGGCCACCCCAGCACCCTATGACGTCGGACGGGCCCAGGTGCGCCTGCTGGCGGTGGTCCGGGCGTGGTTGCCGGGCATCAGGGCAGCCTGGCGGGCAGGTTCGCGGCTCAGATCAGGTCGGTGGGGTCAACCTGGATGCGCACCAGGCCGGTGTCCTTGCGCGCGGTGCGCGCCGCCTGGGCCTGCCGCAGCGCGGCCGCCAGGGCCAGCCCACCGGGCCGCGGAATCCTGATCAGCGCCCGGACCTTGTCCTCGCCGGCCGGGACCGTGCCGATCAGCTCCGCCTCCGCCGGGAGGACCGTCTCGGCGAGGAATCCGGTCACCGCCGCGGCGGGGCCGGTCACGGCGGCCATCCGCACCGCGGGCGGGAAACCGAGCGCCTGCGTTCGGCCAGTTCCCGTTCGGCGTGGGTGACCGGATCCCAGCGGATCAGCGCCTGCGCGACCGGCAGCGCGGCCTCGGCCACCAGGACCACCGTGCTGTCCGGTGGCGGCCAGCGCCGCGGCGTTCAGCCACCGGCGCAGCGCCTCCTGTGCCGCGGCCAGGCTGGGCCGGCCGAGCAGCACCCAGCCGTCGAGCAGCACGACCGCCTGGTACCCGCCGGCGACCTGCGGCTCGGCTCCCGGCGTCGCGACGACCAGCGCCGGCCTGGGCGGTACCGAGCCGATCGTGGCGCTGCCGCCGGAGACGACCACCGGCGTGCCGGGAAAGGCCCTGGCGAGTTCCTCGGCGGTGCGCCGCGACCCGGTGACCACGGCCCTGACCCTGCCGTGGCCGCAGCCCGGGCACCGCCATTCCGCGTCGGTACGGCCGCACCACCGGCAGCGGACCGGGGCGTCGCTGGCCGCCACCGCCAGCGGGCCGCCACAGCTGGCGCACCGGGCCGGCGCGCGGCAGCGCTCGCAGGCAACGGCGGTCAGATAGCCGCGCCGCGGCACCTGGACGAGTACCGGCCCGCGGTCCAGGGCGGCCCGGGCGGTGCGCAGCGCGAGGCTCGGCATCCGCGCCGACCTGGCCGCTTCGTCCCTGGCCAGTTCGGCGTCGTCGCCGGCTGGCCGGACATCAGGGGCGAGACGGCGTACCACGGCCCGTGGTGCCGCCAGCGCGTGCGCCCAGCCGCTGGCAACCAGGCTGGTCGCCTCGGCGGTGCGGGCGAAGCCGCCGATCAGGGCGGCGGCGCGGGCCCGGTGTGCCCGCAGCGCGAGCACCTCCCTGGCGTGCGGGTAGGGGGCACGCGGCTCGGCGTGCAGGTCGTCGCCGTCGTCCCAGACCACGACGAGGCCGAGGCCGGCGACGGGCGCGAACATCGCGGCCCGGGTGCCGGCCACCACCCGGATCTCGCCCCTGGCCACCGCCAGCCACCGGCGGTACCGCTCGGCCGCGCCGAGCCCGGCCGCGAGGCTGGCATGCCGCCCGGGCCCGAGGATCCGGGCCAGTGCGGCGTCGACCAGGCCCAGGTCCCGTGCGTCCGGTACCACGATCAGTGCGCCCCGCCCGGCGGCGGCCGCCGTGCCCGCGGCGCGCGCGATCTCCTCCGGCCAGTCCTGCCCGGGCAGCGCGGTCCAGACGGCCCGTGCCGCCCGCCCGCCGGCCAGGGCCCCCAGGAACGCCGGACCGGCCGGATAGCGGGCCCACGGCCCCGGCTCCGGCCGCGCCGGAGCCCGCGCCGGCCCAGCTCCGGCCCGGCATGCCCGGGGATCCGGGCGCACCGGCTCCCGCCGCGCCGCGGCCTCCGCCGGCGCGGCCTCCGCCGCCGCGTGCCGCGGCGGGATGGCCAGCCGGAGCACGTCCGCCATGGTGCCCGCGTACCGGTCCGCGACCTCCCGGGCCAGCGCGGCGATCTCCGGCGTCAGCACCGGTTCCGGTGAGACGACCCGTTCCAGTGCCGCGAGGCGGCCCTGGTGCTCGCTGACCGCAATCCGGTCCAGCAGGTAGCCGCCGACGAGCTGCCCGGCGAACCGGACCCGGACCCGGCACCCGGGCACCGCGGCCTCCGCCAGCCGCTCGGGCACCAGGTAGTCGAAGGGCCGGTCGAGATGGGCCAGCGGCACATCAACCAGGACCCGGGCCACCGGCAGGTGTGCCGCCGGTGCCTGGCTGGCCGGTGATCGCCGCCGCGGCGCCCGGGCACGCGCCGGCCGGGCCGCCCCCCGCGCCGGAGCGGCGGTCCCGCCCGGCGTCGCCTGGCCCTGATCCCCTGCCACGGTCCTGTCCTACCAGACCCGTCCGACCGCGCCGCATCAGCGCACCGGGGGCGTCAGGATGCCTTCGCGGCCGGGGGCTGGTGGGTTCCGGCGCTCACGGGCGGGGCTGGCCGCGGCCGGGCGGTCATCGCGTCACTGGCAGAACGCCGGTGCCGCGATCACATGACCCGCCGCTTCGGCCGAGCCGACGGCCGCCGCTGCACGCGCTCGGGGCCGGAGGTGGCGCAGGCCACGCCGGTCAGAGCCGCAGGGTGCCGCAGGCCGCGTCGGTGCGGGCGGATGCCTGGTTGAGCGCCTGTACCGCCGGCCCGGGAACCGTGCGTCCGGATCGGAGGTCGCCAAGCACCGTGTGCAGGTCGCCGGCGAGCGCGGAGAGCCCACCGACGGCTGCGGGACTCCTGCTCTCCCCCGCCGCTGCGCGCAGTTCCCCGACCGCCCGTGCGCCGTCGGCCGTGAGCTTCGGGGCTGGGCGCCCCTGATTCAGATCGGAGATCGCCGCGCGGTACGCACCCAGCGCAGCGCCCTTGTAGGCCACGCAGCCCGGGTCTGCCGCCCGTACCAGGTGCGGCACCAGGTAAGCGCCCGCAACGGCTAGCAGGGCCGCGACAGCCACGCCCAGGGCCACTGCGGCCCTAGCCAGGCTGCTTACCGGCCGGAGCGGGCGTGCCACGACGACCGCCCGGCCGCGACCACCCCCGCCTGTCAGCCCCAGAACCCGTCAGCCCTCCCGGCCGGGCGGGCCACGACTGCGCTCCCGGCCCCGAATCATGCCAGATTAGGCAGATTCTAGAGGTAACAGGTGTATTTCGGATGAAATGGGACGGAGCTGAGATGCCGGCCGCGCGCCTGAGTTCGTCGACCCGGTCGGTGCGCTCCCAGGAGAAGTCCGGCTCCTCCCGGCCGAAGTGACCGAACGCCGCCGTCTGCGCGTAGATCGGCCGGAGCAGGTCCAGGGCCTTGACGATGGCCGCCGGGCGCAGGTCGAAGACCTCCAGCACGGCGTCCTGGATCCGGGAGACGGGCACCTTCTCGGTGCCGAAGCACTCCACGAACAGGCCGACCGGCTTGGCCTTGCCGATGGCGTAGGCGACCTGCGCCTCGCACCGGTCGGCCAGGCCCGCGGCGACCACGTTCTTGGCCACCCAGCGCACCGCGTAGGTGGCGCTGCGGTCCACCTTGGACGGGTCCTTGCCGGAGAAGGCGCCGCCGCCGTGCCTGGCCATCCCGCCGTAGGTGTCGATGATGATCTTGCGGCCGGTCAGGCCGGCGTCGCCCATCGGGCCGCCGATCTCGAACCGCCCGGTCGGGTTGACCAGCAGCCGGTAGCCGGTGGTGTCCAGGTCCAGGCCGGCGATCACCGGATCCACCACGTGGTCCCGCACGTCCGGGGCGAGCAGTTCCTTGAGGTCGATGTCCGGCGCGTGCTGGGCCGAGACCACCACGGTGTCCAGCCGGACCGGCTCGTCCCCGGAGTACTCGATGGTCACCTGGGTCTTGCCGTCGGGGCGCAGGTAGGGCACGTCTCCGCTGCGCCGTGCGTGGGACAGCCGCCGGGCCAGCCGGTGCGCCAGCATGATCGGCAGCGGCATGAACTCCGGGGTTTCCCGGCAGGCGTAGCCGAACATCAGGCCCTGGTCGCCGGCGCCCTGACGGTCGAACTCGGACGATCCCTCGCCCTCCCGGTACTCGAACGCGTCCAGGACGCCCTGGGCGATGTCCGGAGACTGGGCCCCGACGGAGACCGACACGCCGCACGAGGCGCCGTCGAAGCCCTTGGCCGAGGAGTCGTAACCGATTTCCAGGATCTTCTCGCGGATGATCGTCGGGATATCGACGTAGGTATCCGTGGTCACCTCGCCGGCCACGTGCACCTGGCCGGTGGTGATCAGGGTTTCCACCGCGACATGGCTGCCCGGGTCGTCCTTGATCATCGCGTCGAGAATGGCATCGCTGATCTGGTCTGCCATCTTGTCCGGATGGCCCTCCGTGACCGATTCGGAAGTGAAGAGACGACGGGCCACCTGACATCCTTTTCTGCATGGTGCGCCCGGCAAGGGGGCGCCGCGAGCCCGGCAGTCATGTCGCCGGGTGCACTCCGTTGCCGAGTGCTGGGGCTTCGCCGAAGTGTACCGGTGACCCGGCCCGGCCGACCGGGTACCTGCCCGCCGCGCCCCGGTCAGGCCCGCGCCGGCAGCCGGGCCCCGACAAGATCCCAGATCACGTCGGCCAGTGCTGTTTTAGGCCCCCGCGGCACTTCGGTCACGCTCCCGTCGGCGCCGAGCACGAGCGCGGCATTGTCAGTTGTGCCGAACGCCAGCCCAGGGCCGACCTGGTTCACCACGAGCAGATCGCAGCCCTTGGCGGCGAGCTTCGCGCGGCCGTTTTCCACGATGTTCTCCGTCTCCGCGGCGAACCCGGTGAGGACCTGCCCCGGCGGCCTGCGGCCGGCCAGTTCCTTCAGGATGTCGGGGTTCTCCACCAGCTCAAGCGGCGCCGGCGCCGTCCCGGCCTTCTTGAGCTTCTGCTCGCTGCGCACCGTGGGCCGGTAGTCGGCCACCGCGGCGGCCATGACCACGGCGTCGGCACCCGCCGCGGCGGACAGCACCGCCTCGCGCATCTGGCAGGCCGAGGTCACCGGGATCACCGTGGCCCCGGCGGGATCGGCCAGGGCGACGTTGGCCGCGACGACCGTCACCGCCGCGCCCCTGGCGACCGCGGCCTCGGCGAGCGCGTAACCCTGCCGCCCCGACGACCAGTTGCCGATGAAGCGCACCGGGTCCATTTCCTCCCTGGTACCGCCCGCGCTCACCACCACCCGGCGGCCACGCAGGTCCGCGGCCATCCCGGCGGTTCCCCTGGCCAGCACACGGACCGCCACCTGCCAGAGTTCGGCGGGCTCCGGCAGGCGCCCGGGCCCGCTGTCGGCGCCGGTCAGCCGGCCCGACGCGGGCTCCAGCACCAGGCAGCCGCGCTCGCGCAGGCGGGCGACATTGTCCTGGGTGGCCGGGTGCTCCCACATCTCGGTGTGCATGGCCGGCGCGAACACCACCGGGCAGCGCGCGGTCAGCAGGACCGAGGTGAGCAGGTCGTCGGCCCGGCCGGCCGCGGCGCGGGCGAGCAGGTCAGCGGTGGCCGGGGCGACGAAAACCAGGTCCGCCTCGGCTCCGAGGCGGACGTGCGGCACCTCGTGGACGTCGTCCCACACGGTGGTCGTCACGGGCTGGCCGGAGAGCGCGGCCCAGGTGGCCGCGCCGACGAAATGCAGCGAGTCCGGGGTCGGGACGACGCGGACCCGGTGCCCGGATTCGGTCAGCCGCCGCAGCAGCTCACAAGATTTGTAGGCGGCGATCCCGGCACCCACGCCGAGAACGACGCGCGCCGACATGCCGCCTGGGCCGGTCAGGGCTCCGCGATCTCCACGGCGGACAGCAGCCCCTCGCGGATCTCGCGCAGCGCGATCGACAGGGGCTTCTCCTGCACCCTGGTCTCGACCAGCGGGCCCACGTACTCCAGCAGGCCCTCGCCCAGCTGGGCGTAGTAGGCGTTGATCTGCCGCGCCCGCTTGGCCGCCATGATCACGAGGCGGTACTTGCTGTCGACGACGTCGAGCAGGTCGTCGATGGGCGGGTTGGTGATGCCGTCCGCAGTGGTAATCCCTGCCACCGGGTTCCTTCCGTCGTTGCGCGCCGAGCGGCGCGAGATGGGCCCTGCTCAGGCCGTCATCAAGGTTACCAGTTGCCTGCACACGTCCTGGACGGATGTGTTCACCAGGGTGATATCGAACTCGCGGCCGGCTTCGATCTCCTGCCTCGCCGCATCCAGGCGGCGCACGATCACGTCCGGCGGCTCGGTGCCCCGGCCGGTGAGCCTGCGGGCCAGTTCCGCACGGGACGGCGGGGCCAGGAACACCAGCAGGGCCCCCGGGACGGTCCGGCGTACCTGCCTGGCGCCCTCGATGTCGATCTCCAGAAGCGTCGGCACCCCGTCGGCCGCCCGCTGATCGACGGGCGCCTTCGGGGTGCCGTACTTCTGGCCGGCGAACGTGGCCCACTCCAGCAGTTCGCCGCGGGCCACCATCGCATCGAATGCCGCATCGCTCACAAAATGGTATTCACGGCCGTCAACCTCGCCCGGCCGCGGCGTCCGCGTAGTTACGGAAACCGACAGCCAGATGTCCGGGCGCTGAGCCCGCAAGCCCGCCACCACAGTGCTCTTGCCGACACCGGAAGGGCCGGAAAGGACCGTCAGCCGGGCTTCATGGGTTCCCCCCCGGACAAGCGCGGCATCGCTTACGCGACGAACCGGCGAATCAGCCGTGGAACCGTGTTCCCCGCGCTCGTCCCTGGGGTCGCTTGGCTCGGTCAGATATCACCGCCGAACTCGTTCTCAAGGGCGGTGCGCTGATTGGCACCCAGTCCGCGGACCCGGCGCGATTCCGCGATGCCGAGCCGCTCCATGATCTGCCGCGCCCGCACCTTGCCAACCCCGGGCATGGCCTCAAGCAGCGCCGAGACCTTCATCTTGCCCACCGTGTCGTCAGACTGCCCCTGCTTCAGGACAGCCGGGAGCGTGATGGCACCACGCTTCAGGTTGTTCTTGACCTCAGCACGATCCTTACGTGCCTTAGCCGCCTTCTCCAGGGCAGCAGCGCGCTGTTCGGGAGTGAGGGGAGGAAGAGCCACTCCGTGTCACCTCGGGTTTCGAATAGAAAACATTGGTTCGGGATGGGAAAGTAGCGAGTTCGGCTCTCCAAGGCAACGCGAATGCCCGTTTAACACGCTATAAATTAACGAGTACTACTCCACGAAAGCGGCTGGTTGCTGAGGGTAGTTAACTGGGGTGGTTGCCCGATCGTCAAGGGCAAGCGTCCGGCCCTGCGCTACCCCTTGACGTGAGGCCGGAGAGACAGGTCGCGCCTGCTGACGGCCAGCTTTCTACCGATCGTATACCGTCCGCTGGCCCGATGGTGGCCCCGGGCCCCGGCTCAGCTCTGGGCGGGCTGGAACCGGCGCAGCGGGGCCGCGATTGCCGCGGCGGCTGCACCGGGATCCGGGGCACTCGTGATGGGCCGCCCAATCACCAACAAGTCGGCCCCGGACCGCAATGCCTCTTCCGGTGTCGCGGTCCGCGCCTGGTCGTGCGCGGCGGCGCCCAGCGGCCGTATTCCGGGCGTGATGAGCGTGACGTCCGGGCCGACCTCGGCCCGGACTTCGGCGACCTCCCGCGGCGAGCAGACCAGGCCGCGGGCCCCGGCCTCGACCGCGAGCACGGCCAGCCGGCGCACCGCGTCGCTCAGCGGGCCCGCGACGCCGATGCTTTCGAGGTCCTCGGGGCGCAGCGAGGTGAGCAGGGTGACCGCCGCGATCATGGTGGACGGTGCCGCCGCGACAGCGGCGCGGATCACCTCGGGGCCGCCGATGGCGTGCACGGTGAGCACATCGGGGTGCAGCCGGGCCACCGCACGGGCCGCGCCCGCCACCGTGGCCGGGATGTCGTGCAGCTTCAGGTCAAGGAACACCTTGACCCCGCTCGCGCCGCGGATCGACGCCACGATTCCCGGCCCGTACCGCAGGTACAGCTCCAGCCCCACCTTGACGGTGCTCACATGCGGCGTGACCAGCCCGGCCCACCGGGCGGCGGTCTCCAGGTCCGGCGCATCGAGTGCGACGGCGATTGGCGCAGGCTGGGTCACCGGTCCCCTCCTCGTGGCTGGGCGCGACAGTTACCGGACATGCCCCGGCCTTCTGCGGCCGGTGACCTGGCCCGGCTCGTGGGCCAGCCCGACCACGTCCGCGGCACGCTCGATGCCGCGGCTGGCCAGTTCCTCCTCCAGTTCCCTGACAATGCGCGGGCATGCCGACGGGTCGTGGAATATTGCCGTCCCCACGCTCACCGTGGCCGCACCGGCCAGCATCAGCTCCAGCGCGTCCCGGCCGGTCCGCACCCCGCCCATCCCGATGATCGGGACATCGGGGTACGCCTCGTGCACCTGCCAGATGCAGCGCACCGCGACCGGCCGGATCGCCGGGCCGGACAGGCCACCGGTGACCCCGGCCAGCGCCGGGCGCAGGGTTTTCATGTCGATCGACATGCCGAGCAGCGTGTTGATCATCGAAAGCCCGTCCGCGCCCGCGGTCACGCAGGCGCCCGCGACCGCCACGACGTCGGTGACGTCCGCGGAGAGCTTGGCGAAGACCGGGACGTCATAGCGGATCCTGGCCCGCACCGCCTCGATCACCGCCGCCGACGCGGCGGGGTCGCAGGCGAAGACCTGGCCCCGGTCCTCCACGTTCGGGCAGGAGATGTTCACCTCGACCGCGGTCACCCCGGAGGCGTCGGACAGCCGGGTGGCCAGTTCCGCGTACTCGTCCACGGTCCCGCCGGCGATCGACACCACGGCGCGCGCCCCCCGGGACAGCAGCCAGGGCAGGTCGCGCTGCAGGAACGCGTCGATGCCCGGGCCCTGCAGCCCGATCGAGTTGAGCATGCCGCTCGGGGTCTCGGCCATCCGCGGCGTGGGCCGCCCGCTGCGCGGGGCCAGCATGACCGACTTGGTGACGACGGCGCCGATCTTTGCCACGTCGAAGAACTGCGCGAGCTCACGGCCCGCGCCGGCGCACCCGGACGCGGTCAGGATCGGGTTCGGCAGCTCCACATGGGCCAGCCGGCTCCTCAGGTCAACCGCCATGGGACCGTCCCGCCGCGGGCCCGGCCCGGCCCCGGCCTGGCTGCGCCCTTCCCGGCTGCGCCCGGCCGGCCACCGGCTGCCTGCCGGGCTGCTGCCCGCCGGGCTGTGGCCGGGCCGGCGGCTGCGGCGTGGCCTGCGGGCGCGGCTTCCAGCCCGGCGCGCCCAGCGCGTCGAACGGGATGGTGCCGACATCGTCCCAGCGCACCAGGTCGCCGCGGAACACCGGGCCGTCCACGCAGGACCGGGCCATCCGGGTCACCCCGTCCCCGCCCACCACGGGCAGCACGCAGGTCATGCAGACCCCGACCCCGCAGGCCATCGACTCCTCCACGAGCGCCTGCACCGGGATGTCGTAACGGCCGGCCAGCACGGTCACCGCCCGGAGCATCCCCATCGGCCCGCAGGCGTAGATCACGTCGGTCCTGCCCTCGTGGATCGCCTGGGCGAGCAGGTCGGTCACCTGGCCGCGCGCGCCCAGCGATCCGTCCTCGGTGGTGATCACCGCGGTTCGCCCCGTGCGGCGCGCGGTGAGCGCGCCGAACACCCGGTCCGCGCTGGCCGCGCCGAGCAGGAAGTCGACCGCGCAGCCGCGGCCACGGAGCTTCTCGGCCGAGCGCGAACAGCGGCGCGCTGCCGTATCCGCCGCCGACGAGCAGCGCGTTCACCGGATCCCGGGGCAGCGGGAATGGCCGGCCCAGTGGCCCCGCCACGTCCAGCGTGTCCCTGGTGCGGCGCTCGGACAGCCACTGGGTGCCCGGGCCGGTCACCGCGAACGACGAACTCCACCGTGCCGCCGTGGTCGGGGCGCACCTCGTGGATGGAGAATGCCCGGCGCAGCAGCATCGAGGTCTCGGGGCCGCCGACCGCCACGGCGACGAACTGGCCGGGCCGGAACCGCGCCGCCATCCCCGGCGCGATCACCGTCATCGCGTGGTAGGCGTCCACCCGGCGGACGGTCAGCACGGTCCCCTTGACCTGTGCCGGGACCAGCGCGGCGCCCGGCTCGCCCCGCTCAGCCGTCATGGTGCGGTTCCTGGGCGCTCAGCCGGGTCACCGCGCAGCGCCTTCGCGTGTTCCTGCAGCGACCGCACACCCACCTCACCACGCGTGATCGCCTCGATGCCCTGCACGGCCGCGGCCAGGCCCTGGATCGTGGTGACGCACGGGATCCCGCGCCGGACCGCTGCGGTGCGGATCTCGTACCCGTCCAGCCGCGGCCCGGACTGCCCGGGGCTGCCGAACGGCGTGTTCACGATCAGGTCGACCTGGCCATCCAGAATCTGGGCGACGATGTCCGGCTCGCCGCCGGGACCAGCACCGTCGCTGTGCTTGCGCACGATCGTGGCACGAACTCCATTGCGCCGCAGCACCTCACCCGTACCGTGGGTGGCCCAGATCTCGAAACCCAGGTCCGCGAGCCGCTTCACCGGGAAGATCATGGGCCGCTTGTCCCTGTTGGCCACCGACACGAACGCACGGCCCTTGACCGGCAGCGGCCCGTACGCGGCCGCCTGGGACTTCGCGTAGGCGGTGCCGAACGCCATCGTCGATCCCCATCACCTCGCCGGTGGACCGCATCTCCGGGCCGAGCACCGTGTCCACCCCGCGGCCCTGCTCGTCACGGAACCGGTTGAACGGGAGCACCACCTCCTTGACCGCGATCGGCGCATGCGCCGGCAGCGTGCCGCCGTCCCCGGTGGCCGGGAGCAGCCCCTCGGCCCGCAGCTGCCGCCACGGTCGCGCCGAGCATGATCCGCGCGGCCGCCTTGGCCACCGGCACGGCGGTCGCCTTGGACACGAACGGGACGGTCCGCGAGGCGCGCGGGTTCGCCTCCAGCACATACAGCACCCCGGCGGCCAGCGCGTACTGGACGTTGAGCAGCCCGCGCACGCCCACCCCGCGCGCGATCACCTCGGTCGATTCCCGGATCCGGGTCGATGTCACTGGCGCCCAGCGTGATCGGCGGCAGGGCACAGGCCGAGTCGCCGGAGTGGATGCCGGCCTCCTCGATGTGCTCCATCACCCCGGCCAGGTACAGTTCCGCGCCGTCGAACAGGGCGTCGACGTCGATCTCGATCGCGTCGTCGAGGAACCGGTCGATCAGCACCGGGTGCTCCGGGCTGGCCTCGGTCGCCATGGCGACGTAGGACTCCAGGGTGGCGTCGTCGTAGACGATCTCCATGCCACGGCCGCCCAGCACGTAGGAGGGCCGCACGAGCACCGGGTAGCCGATCTCGGCGGCGACGGCCTTGGCCTGGCGGCGAACGAGGTGGCCGTGCCGTGCCTGGGTGCGGTCAGCCCGGCGGCGGCCGAGCAGCGCGCCGAACTCCCCCCGGTGCTCGGCGAGGTGGATCGCCTCCGGGCTGGTGCCCACCACCGGCACGCCGGCGGCCGCGAGCGCCGCGGGCCAGGCCGCAGCGGCGTCTGCCCGCCAAGCTGGACGATCACCCCGGCCACCGGCCCGCTGCGCCCGCTCGGCGTGCAGCACCTCGAGCACGTCCTCCAGCGTGAGCGGCTCGAAGTACAGCCGGCCGGAGGTGTCGTAGTCGGTCGAGACGGTCTCCGGGTTGCAGTTGACCATCACCGTCTCGTACCCGGCCGCGGCCAGCGCGAAGGAGGCGTGCACGCACGCGTAGTCGAACTCGATCCCCTGCCCGATCCGGTTCGGCCCGCTGCCCAGGATGATCACCTTGGGCCGGTCCCCGGCGGGCACCTCGCTCTCCTCGTCATAGGTCGAGTACAGGTACGGGGTGCGCGCCTCGAACTCGGCCGCGCAGGTGTCCACGGTGTGGAAGACCGGCCGGATCCCCGAGTTCGTGCCGCCGCCGCCGCACCGCGTCCTCGTCGGTGCCCGCAGATCTCGGCGATCTGGGCGTCGGAGAACCCGGCCCGTTTGGCGGCGCGGAGGGTTCCAGCGGTCGCGGGCCAGCCCTGGGCAATTCGTTCTGCATGATCTTCGATGGCCGGCCATCTGGTCGATGAACCAGGGGTCGATGCCGGTCGCGGCGGCAAGCTCGGCCACGCCCACGCCGGCCCGGATCGCCTGGTGCACCGCGGACAGCCGGCCGTCGTGCGGGACGGCGGCAGCGGCCAGCAGCGCCGCCCGGTCGCCGGGCGGGCCGCGCCAGTGCAGCGGCGCACCGGGGCTCTCCAGCGAGCGCAGCGCCTTGCCCAGCGCCTCGGGGAAGCTGCGGCCGATCGCCATCGCCTCCCCGACCGACTTCATGTGCGTGGTGAGCACCGGGTTCGCGCCGGGGAACTTCTCGAAGGCGAACCTGGGCACCTTGACCACCACGTAGTCGAGGGCCGGCTCGAAGCAGGCCGGGGTCTGCCCGGTGATGTCGTTGCGGATCTCGTCGAGGGTGTAGCCGATGGCCAGCCTGGCGGCGATCTTGGCGATGGGGAAGCCGGTGGCCTTCGACGCCAGCGCCGACGACCGCGACACCCGCGGGTTCATCTCGATGACGACCATCCGCCCGGTCCGCGGGTGGACGGCGAACTGGATGTTGCAGCCGCCGGTGTCCACGCCGACCGCGCGGACCACGGCGATCGCCACGTCCCGCATGTGCTGGTACTCGCGGTCGGTGAGGGTCATCGCCGGGGCGACGGTGACCGAGTCGCCGGTGTGCACGCCCATCGGGTCGATGTTCTCGATCGGGCAGACGACCACCACGTTGTCGTGGCGGTCGCGCATCAGCTCGAGCTCGAACTCCTTCCAGCCGAGGATCGACTCCTCCAGCAGCACCTCGCCGACCGGGCTGGCGTCCAGGCCGGTGCCCGGCGATGCGCCGCAGGCCCGCCTCGTCGTGCGCGATCCCGGAGCCCGCACCGCCGAGGGTGAACGACGGCCGGATCACCACCGGGTAGCCCAGCTCCGCCGCGGCCCGCTCGCACTCCTCCAGGCTGTGGCACATCGTGCTGGCCGGCACCTCCGCGCCGAGGCCGATGACGATCTGCTTGAAGGCGCTGCGGTCCTCTCCCGCGGTGATCGTCTCGATGTTCGCCCCGATCAGCTCCACCCCGTAACGGGCCAGCACGCCGGACTTGTGCAGGGCGACGGCGGCGTTCAGCGCGGTCTGGCCGCCGAGCGTGGGCAGCACCGCGTCGGGCCGCTCGATCGCGATGACCTTCTCCAGCACCTCGGTGGTGATCGGCTCCACGTAGGTGGCGTCCGCGAACTCCGGGTCGGTCATGATCGTGGCCGGGTTGGAGTTGACCAGGCTGACCCGGATCCCCTCGGCGCGCAGCACCCGGCAGGCCTGCGTGCCGGAGTAGTCGAACTCGCAGGCCTGGCCGATCACGATGGGCCCGGACCCGATGACCAGCACGCGAGCGCAGGTCGTCACGCCTGGGCATGGCGCGCCCCCTCCATCAGGGCGCAGAACGCGGCGAACTCCCCCGAGGCATCGTGCGGGCCGGGTGCCGCCTCGGGGTGGTACTGCACGCTGAAGCCGGGCGCGTCGAGCAGCCGGATCCCCTCGACCACGCCGTCGTTGAGGTTGACATGGCTGACCTGGGCCCGGCCGAACGGTGTGTCGAACGGCACGGTTTCCGCGCCGGGCAGGGTCTCCGCGCCGGGCGGGGCGACGGCGAAGCCGTGGTTGTGGCTGGTGATCTGCACCCGTCCCGTGGCCAGGTCCTTGACCGGCTGGTTGACGCCGCGGTGCCCGAAGCGCAGCTTGTAGGTGCCCAGGCCGAGTGCCCGGCCGAGGATCTGGCTGCCCAGGCAGATGCCGAACACCGGGACGCCCTCGGCCAGCACGCCGAGCATCGCCGCGACCGCGTACCCGGCGGCGGCCGGGTCCCCGGGGCCGTTGGAGAAGAACACCCCGTCCGGGCCGGTGGCCAGGATCTCCGCGGCGGTGGCCGTGGCGGGCAGCACGCTGCACCAGGCAGCCCCTGGCCGCCATCGCCGCGGGGGTCGCGGCCTTGATGCCCAGGTCCACCGCCGCCACCCGGTAGCGGGCCTGCGTGCCGGGCGGCGGGCTGACCTGGTACGGCCCGGCGGTGGAAACCTCGCGGGCCAGGTCGGCGCCGGCCATGTGCGGGCTGGCCAGCACCCGGTCCAGCAGGCCCGCCGGGTCGGCGCCGATCGCGGCGCGCATCACCCCCCGGTCGCGCAGCCGCCGGGTGAGCGCCCGGGTCCCGGTGATCGCGATGCCGGGGATGCCCTGGGCCGCCAGTTCCTCGTCCAGGCTGCGCTGGGCCCGCCAGCTGGACGTGATACGGGACGGCTCCCGCACCACGTACCCGCTGACCCAGATCCGCCGGGATTCGGGGTCGGTGTCGTTCACCCCGGTGTTGCCGATGTGCGGGGCGGTCATGGCGACGATCTGCCGGCAGTACGAGGGGTCGGTCAGCGTCTCCTGGTAGCCGGTCATCCCGGTGTTGAACACCATCTCGCCGAACGCCTCGCCCCGCGCGCCGAACCCGGTCCCGTGGAACGTGGTGCCGTCCTCCAGCACCAGCACCGCTGGCCAGTCCCGCTGCGGGCCCCCGGCCGGGCCCAGGCCCCGTGACGAAGGGACGGGGCCTGGGGCCATCGGAGGGTTCCGGGGCCATGGGGCCCGGGGGCTCGCCCCCGGGGAAACTGAGTGCTCCCCCGGGACAGCACCGCCCGCCATCAGGCGGGCTTCCCGGCGAGCACGGTCGGGCGGCCGCGCAGGAACGTGGCCACCACCTGGCCGGGCAGCACCATGCCGGCGAACGGCGAGTTCCGGCTGCGGGAGGCGTGCGCGGCGGGATCCACGGCCTCGCGTGCCGCGGGGTCGTACAGCACCAGGTTCGCCGGCGAGCCGGGGGCGAGCGGCTGCCCGTGGCCGGCCAGCCGGCCGATGGCGGCGGGCCGGGCGGACATCCGGTCGGCGACCTGCGCCCAGCCGAGCAGGCCGGTGTCCACCAGCGCCTCCTGCACCACCCGCAGCGCGGTCTCCAGCCCGGTCATGCCGTGCGCCGCCACGGCCCACTCGGTCTCCTTGTCCTCGACCGGGTGCGGCGCGTGGTCGGTGGCCACGCAGTCGATGGTCCCGTCCGCGAGCGCCTCCCGCAGCGCGGCCACGTCGGCGGCGGTGCGCAGCGGCGGGTTGACCTTGTAGACCGGGTCGTAGCTGGCCACGAGGTCGTCGGTGAGCAGCAGGTGGTGCGGGGTGACCTCGGCGGTCACCCGCCAGCCCTTGGACTTGGCCCAGCGGATGATCTCCACCGAGCCCGCGGTGGACACATGGCAGATGTGCAGCGCGGAGCCGACGTGCGCGGCGAGCAGGCAGTCCCGGGCGATGATCGCCTCCTCGGCCACGGCCGGCCAGCCGGCCAGGCCCAGCCGCCCGGAGGCGACCCCCTCGTTCATCTGCGCGCCCTCGGTGAGCCTGGGCTCCTGGGCATGCTGCGCGATGACCCCGTCGAAGGCCTTGACGTATTCCAGCGCCCGCCGCATCAGCACGGCGTCGGACACGCAGCGCCCGTCGTCGGAGAACACCCGCACCCGGGCGGCGGAGTCGGCCATCGCGCCGAGCTCGGCGAGCCTTGACCCGGCCAGCCCGGCCGTGACGGCCCCGACCGGCTGCACGTCGCAGTGCCCGGCCGCCCGGCCGAGCCGCCAGATCTGCTCGGTGACCCCGGCGGTGTCGGCTACCGGGTCGGTGTTGGCCATCGCGTGCACCGCGGTGAACCCGCCCAGCGCGGCGGCCAGGGTGCCGGTCTCGATGGTTTCGGCGTCCTCCCGGCCGGGCTCGCGCAGGTGGGTGTGCAGGTCCACCAGCCCGGGCAGCGCGACCAGGCCGGTGGCGTCGAGCACCTGCGCGCCGGCCGGCGCGCTGGCCCCGGGCCCGACCTCGGTGATGATCCCGTCGGTGAGGGTGATGCCGGCAGGCTCGCCGCCGAGCGGCCGCGCTCCCCTGATGACCCAGGTGGTGTTTCCGGTCACTGGGCCACCTCCAGGCCGCCGAGCAGCAGGTACAGCACGGCCATCCGGACGCTGACGCCGTTGGCGACCTGCTCGACGATGGTGGACCGGTGCGAGTCGGCGACCTCGGCCGCGATCTCCACACCCCGGTTCATCGGGCCAGGATGCATCACGATGGCGTCCTCGGGAAGCTGCCGCAGCCGGGCGACGTCCAGCCCGTAGCGGCGGCTGTACTCGCGCACGCTGGGGAAGTAGGCGGCGTTCATCCGCTCCTGCTGGATCCGCAGCATCATGATCACGTCACTCTTGGGCAGCGCCGCGTCCAGGTCGTAGCTCACCGAGCACGGCCAGTCGTCGATCGCCACGGGCACCAGGGTCGGCGGCGCGACCAGCGCGACCTCCGCCCCGAGCAGGTGCAGCAGCCAGACGTTGGACCGGGCGACCCGGCTGTGCAGCACGTCGCCCACGATCGTGACCCGCAGCCCGTCCAGCGCCTCGCCACCGCCGCGGCCGAACCGGCGCCGGATCGTGAACGCGTCCAGCAGCGCCTGGGTCGGGTGCTCGTGGGCGCCGTCACCGGCGTTGATCACACTGCCCCGGACCCAGCCGGCCAGCCGGTACGGTGCGCCCGACGCGCTGTGCCGGACGACCACCGCGTCGGCGCCCATCGCCTCCAGCGTGAGGGCGGTGTCTTTCAGGCTCTCCCCCTTGGCCACGCTGGAGCCCTTGACCGCGAAGTTGATCACATCGGCGGACAGCCGCTTGGCCGCCGCCTCGAAGGAGATCCGGGTCCGGGTGGAGTCCTCGAAGAACAGGTTCACGACGGTGCGCCCGCGCAGCGTGGGCAGCTTCTTGATCGGCCGGTCCGCGACCCGGGCAAGCTCCTCGGCGGTGTCCAGGATCAGCAGCGCGTCCTGCTTGCTCAGGTCGGCGGCCGAGATGAGATGCCGGTTCATCGTTTCCTCCCGGTGGTCCCGCCCCGGCGGGCCGTTGCCGCGGCGCCGACCGGTTCGAGCAGCACCGCGTCCGCGCCGTCGGTCTCGGCGAGCAGCACGCGGACAACCTCGTGCGGTGAGGTGGGCAGGTTCTTGCCCACATAGTCGGCCCGGATCGGCAGCTCACGGTGCCCGCGGTCGACCAGCACGGCCAGTTGCACGGCCAGTGGGCGGCCGAGGTCGTTGAGGGCGTCCAGGGCCGCCCGCACGGTGCGGCCGGAGTACAGGACGTCATCGACCAGGACCACCGTCTTGCCGTCGATGCCCTCCGTGGGCACCTGGGTGGGGCCGAGCCCCCTGGCCGGGCGCAGCCGCAGGTCGTCCCGGTACATCGTGATGTCGAGGGAACCGTGCGGCACCGGCCGGTTCTCGACCTGGGTGATCCGGGCGGCCATGCGCTCGGCCAGCGGGACGCCGCGGGTGGGGATGCCCAGCAGCACGACCTGTTCCGCTCCCCTGGTCCGCTCGATGATCTCGTGCGCGATCCGGGTCAGCGCGCGGTTGATCTCGGCCGCTTCCAGGACGGTTCTGGGGTGTGCCTGCGGGCCGGTGGCGGGGGGGCCGCCTGTCGGGCCTGGACCGGTGACGCTGTCACCGGTGGTGCCGGGCTGCCCGCCGGCCGGGTGCGCAGCATGCGCCATGTGGACCTCCTTTCCCGCCTCACAGGACGGGCCTTTAAAGGACGCCAGTTCCGGTTCACCGTACCAGCCGGGCGGTCCGCCACCCGGGATCGCCGCGCACGGGGCGGCGGGGCACCCGCGGCGGCCTGCCGGGGGCGCCCGGCGGGCCGCGGGCCCGCGTCACGGTATGTGACCTAGCTCACCGTGCTCCGGCCGGGCCGCCCGCGGCGGCGCCGGCTGGGCGTATCGGCCGGTCTGACCGGCCGGGACCCCCGTGGGCGTAAGGGTTCCCGGCCACTGATCGGGGCGCCGGAAGCTTCGTGGGCGGTCCGTGCGACCCGCGTAAGTTCACCCGCTTTTTGCCATTCGGCTTGACCTCGTCGTGGTTGCGGCCTACCGTCACTGTCCGTAACCATCACTCAAAGCGACGACTGGCCAGGGAGCCGAGATCATGCCATCTGAGTACGCTAAGACCCTTGGTGCGCGCTTGCGCGCGATCCGCACCCAGCAGGGCCTGTCCCTTCACGGCGTTGAGGAGAAGTCCCGCGGCCGCTGGAAGGCAGTGGTCGTAGGCTCCTACGAGCGCGGCGACCGCTCCGTCACGGTGCAGAAACTTGCCGAGCTTGCCGACTTCTACGGAGTTCCGGTCTCGGAACTGCTCCCCGGCGACGCGGCACCCACGGCGATGGCCCCGTCACCGAAGCTCGTCATCGACCTGGAGCGGATGTCCCAGTTGCCCCGCGAGAAGGCCGGCCCGCTTGCCCGCTACGTGGCGACCATCCAGAGCCAGCGCGGCGACTACAACGGCCGGGTGCTGTCCATCCGGCAGGAAGACCTGCGCTCGCTGGCGGTCATCTATGACAAGTCACCGGCCGACCTCACCGAGGAGCTGATCGGCTGGGGCGTGCTGGACTCCGAGGCCCGCAGCGCGGTCGAGGCGTTCTAGCGCGATCCAGCGGTTGCGGCGGATCCAGGCAGAGCGTCGTGGCGGGGCCGGCGGCTCCCCGGCACCCATTACGGCCTCGCGCGACGCCAGGCCTGGCCGGACGCCGTGACCTGCTGGCAGTCCACCTGACGCTGGCCTGCGGGCCGCCGCACGTGCCCGCCGCCGCATAGGGCCATGGGCAACACGAATCGCGCTGGGTGGAGTGCGGATGCGGCAGCGCGCCCCGGCCGGACCCGGTGGGACTGGCCTTCCGGCGCTATCCGGCGCTTCTGAGCGGCAGCACCGGCTGAACGGTCACCCCTAGCGCCTCCTCCACCAGGGACAAGAACGTCTCTGCGTCCCGGAGCAGGTCATCCGCCTCGGCACCGGACACGGCCCGGGCCAGGCCAGCCTCGGCGGCGGCCCGCTTGCGCGCCCCGGCCGCGAAGAATGCCGCCCACTCCGCCAGGGCCGGCTCCACCCTCGGCAGGAGTTCCCACACGCTCTTCGGCGCCTTCCGGCGCGGGCCCGGCCCGGCCTCGGGGCGAGCGGCCACGACCGCGGCTGCGGCTCGCAGCGCCGCAAGGTGGGCCGCCACATACCGTGAGCCAGCGCTGCCTTCCTCCGCCGCACCGGCCAGTCCCTGCCTGGCCGATTGCAGCAGCGCAAGCGCTGCAGGCGCGACCCGGCACCGTGCCCGGCCCGGCCGCACCTGGCTGAGCGTCTCCATGGCTGCTCCTCCTTCCGCAAAGCCGGGGCCGGACGGGGCACTTCCCCCGCTCCGCCCGGCCCGGACCCGGCAGCAGGGGCTAACTGCCGGGCGGCCTCGCTGACATCTATTCGAACATAAGTTCGGCTAGCTGTCCACCGCTCTCAGATCTGAGTTCGAAGCTACCGGCGGGCTCTGACAAAACGTGGCTCGGCGCGGGGCGCCGCCGGCCAGGTCGAGTACGCTACGCGCGTGCAGCCAGGACTCACCCTCGCCGAATTCAGCGGAAAGCAGTTCCTGGCGAGCCTGGGAGCCTGCGCGGAGGTCTACGCGGCGGCCATGAACCCGCCAGCCGAGCAACTGCCCGGACGGCACACGATCATGGAGCGCCATTCGGGTTATGCCGCGTTCCGTGCCATCGCGGCGGTCGCGCCCGCCGCGGACGGCGGGCCGCTTGACCGAAGCCCGGCACACAACGGGCCGTCCGATGGCCCTCCGCTGATCGTCGGGTTCGCCTATGGCTTCCACGGCGGCGGCGGCCAGTGGTGGCATGACCTGGTCAGCCGCGCGGTCGCCATCGTCCTGGGCGGCCGTGCCGCCGAGGACTGGTTCGGGGACTCGCTGGAGATCGCCGAGGTGCACGTGCTCCCCAGCCACCAGGGCCAGGGCACGGGCCTGGCGATGATGCTGCGGCTCACCGCCGGGCGGCCGGAACCGGCGGCCGTGCTCTCCACCATGGACTCCGACACCAGGGCGCGGCGGCTCTACCGCGGGCTGGGCTTCACCGACCTGCTGACCGGCTTCACATTCCCGGGCACGGAGATGCCTTACGCGATCATGGGAGCACCGCTGCCGCTGCCCGGTGCCGCACCGCGCTCGGCCGGGCCGGACAGGCCGAGCCGCTGGTAGATGTCCAGCGTCGCGCGGGAGCCGTTCAGCGTGCAGAAGTGCAGCCCGGGGGCCTGCTCCGCGAGCAGCCGCTCGCACAGGCCGGCGGCATAGTCCACCCCGATCTCGCGCACGGCGGCCTTGTCGTCCGCGGCGGCGGTCAGCCGCTCCACGAGGCTGGGCGGGACCCTGGCGCCGGAGAGCAGCACGATCCGCTCCAGGGTGGCCATGCTGGTGACCGGCATGACCCCGGGGATGATCGGCACGTCGCACCCGGCCGCCGCCGCCCGGTCCCGCAGCCGCAGGTAGTCCTCGGCGTAGAAGAACATCTGGGTAATGGCGAAGTCCGCCCCGGCCCGGCACTTCTGCACGAAGAAGGCGAGATCGGACTCGGGGCCCGGGGACCGTGGATGGCCCTCGGGGAAGGCCGCGACCCCGACGCAGAAGTCGCCCGAGGCCTTGATGAGCCGCACCAGATCCTCGGCGTGCCGCAGGCCATCTGGGTGAGCGTGCCATGCCCCGTTAGGGTCACCCGGGGGGTCGCCCCGCAGCGCCACCATGTTCCGCACCCCGACGGCGGCGTACGACCCGATCAGGCGGCGCAGCTCGGCCACCGAATGGTCCACCGCGGTGACGTGCCCCGCCGGGGTCAGCGTGGTCTCCGCGGCGATCCGCCCGGTAACCCTGACCGTCCGGTCTCTGGTCGAGCCGCCCGCGCCGTAGGTCACCGAGACGAATGCCGGCCGCAGCGGCTCCAGCCGCCGGATCGCCCGCCAGAGCTGCAGCTCGCCCATCTCGGTCTTCGGTGGCATGAATTCGAAGGAGAACGACCGCCCGCGGCCGGCCAGCAGGTCACGGATGGCCGGCGCTTGGTGGTCGGGGCTGGGCGGCATGCGCCCACGCTACCGGCTGCGCCTGCGGGACCCGGGGCTCCAGGGATCATCTAGTCTCGCCAGCATGACATCGGGCTCCGCAGTGCTGGGTCACGTCCGTGACCGGGTGGACCGCGCGCTGCAGGAGTTCCTCGGCCGGCAGCATGACGTGCTGCTCGCCGCCGGGCACGACCTGCTGCCGGGAGCCGAGTCGATCTCCGGCCTGCTGGCCGGCGGCAAGCGGCTGCGGCCCGCGTTCTGCTACTGGGGCTGGCGCGGCGCGGGCGGGCCGGACTGCCCGGAGATCATCAATGCCGCGGCGGCGCTGGAACTGCTGCACGCCGGGGCGCTGATCCACGACGACCTCATGGACGCCAGCGACACCCGGCGCGGCCAGCCCTCGCTGCACCGTCAGTTCGAGGCGCGCCACGCCGGCAGCGGCTGGCACGGTTCTTCCGCGGCGTTCGGCATGGGCGCCGCCATCCTCATGGGCGATCTGCTGCTCTGCTGGACCGACGAGATGTTCCATGCGAGCGGCCTGCCCGGGGAGGCACTGCGCCGGGGCCGGCCGGTACTCGACCGGATGCGCACCGAGGTGTTCGCCGGGCAGTACCTCGACCTGCTCGGGCAGGTGACCGCCGACGAGACGCTGGAGAGCGCGCTGCGTGTGGTGGAGTTCAAGACGACCAAGTACACCATCGAGCGCCCGTTGCACCTCGGCGCCGCCCTGGCGGGCGGTGCGGACGGCCCGGCCGGGTGCGACGCCAGCCTGGCCGCCGCCTACACCGGGTACGGCCTTCCGCTCGGCCTGGCCTTCCAGCTCCGCGACGACATCCTCGGCGTGTTCGGTGACCCGGCGCAGACGGGCAAGCCTGCCGGGGACGACGTCAGGGAGGGCAAGCGCACGGTGCTGCTGGCGATCGCCAGGGACCGGGCCACGGCCGGCCAGGCCGAGGTCATCGACAGGTACCTGGGCGATCCGGCGCTGGCGGAGGCGGGGACGGCCGAGATCCGCGCCGCGATCACCGCCACGGGAGCCCTCGCGGAGTGCGAGCGGATGATCGGGCGCCACGTCAGCGAGGCGATCGCCGTCCTGGCAGGCGCGCCGATCACCGGCGAAGCGCGGGAAGCGCTGGCCGAACTGGCCGTCGCCGCCACCGCCAGGGACGGCTGAGGCTCAGCCGGAGCCGGGCTCGGCAGCACGGTGCCCGGCCGGGGCACACCCGCCAGCCCGCGGCGGTAGGCGGCAGCGGTCAGAGTTCGGCGAGGCCGCGGACGCACGTGACCGTGCCGCCCGCGACCCAGATCGTGCCCTCATCGTCGCGGGACACATGCACCCGGCCCGCGCGGCCCAGCGCCGTGCCCTGGCTCACCACGTAGGGGGCCTGGGCCCGGCCGGTGCCAAGCAGCCAGGATGCCAGCGACGCGTTCAGGCTCCCGGTCACCGGATCCTCGGCGGTGGCGCCGTCCTTGGGAAAGAACGCCCGCACCTCGAACGCCTGCGCTGATCCCGGTGGGTACGGGCCGACCAGGCCGAGATCGATGTCCACGATCCCCGGCTTGACCGCGAGGACCGCTTCCGCGCTGGCGAGCAGCACCGCCACCCAGCCGGGGCCGTTGTCCGCCCAGGACGCGTCGATGATGTCGGCCCTGCCGATCCCCAGCATCGAGGCGATCCGGCCGAGCAGTTCCGCGTCGACCGGGCCATCCCGCAGCAGTGGCGGAGCCGCGAAGGCGAGGCCGTGCCCGGTCTGGCGCAGTGTCACCAGCCCGGCGCGGCACTGCTGCACCACGGTCCCCTCCTGGCGGGGCGTCCCGCCGGCCTCCAGCCAGGCGTGGCAGGTCCCCAGCGTGGGGTGCCCGGCGAAGGGCAGTTCTGCGGCCGGGGTGAAGATCCGGACCTGGTAGTCCGCGCCCGGATCGGAGGGCGGCAGCACGAACGTGGTCTCCGACAGGTTCATCCAGTGCGCGAACCGCTGCATCTCCCCGGTGGCGAGCCCGGCCGCATCGAGGACCACGGCGACCGGGTTTCCCCGGTAGGGCTCGGCGGTGAAGACATCGACATGGTGCAGAGCGCGCGTCACACAGGCCAGGATGCCACAGCGGGCCGCCCGGCCCGCCGGCCCGCCCGGTGCCGCCCCGGCGTCAGTACGCCAGGGCCTGGGCCCGCCTGTTCACCTCGGTGCCACGGTGCTCCGCGATCGCCTGGATGGGAGTGCCGGGCAGCGTGTCGTCGGCCGTGAACAGCCAGCGAATCGCCTCCGGCTCATCGAAGCCGCAGTCGAACAGGAGCGTGAGCGTGCCGTGCAGTCCCTTGATGATCTGATGGCCGTCCAGGAACGCGGTGGGCACGCCAAGGGTGCCGTCCGGCTGCCGGATCGCTATCAGTTTGCGGTCGCGGATCAGTTGCTTGATCCGGCCGCGCGGGATGCCGAGGCGGTCAGCGACCTCGGGCAGGCTGAGACAGGTGCCGACGACTGAGGCCGGCTGGGGGTCATTCTGTGCCACACCCCCGATGTTGCCACCTGCGCAGCCGGCCAAACCTGGAAGATCGCCACAGACGCCCCGGCTCACGGCCGGTTTTCTCAGCCCGCGGCGGCGTCGCGGAGCGGGACGGCCGGATCGGCCAGCCGCCCGGGATCCACCGGCGCACCGGCCGCGATCAGCCGGCGCCCCTGGAGCAGGTCCCGCGGCCTCGACACGGCCAGTACCGCGGTCAGCCGCTCCCCCGCCAGCCAGCATGCCGTCCACTCGCGGCCGCCGGTATCGCCGCGCCACACCAGCCGGTCCAAGCCGGTGTGCTGCCCGCAGTACTGGACCATCCGCCCGAACTGCTCCGACCAGAAGTAGGGCACCGGGTCATAACGCTCGTCGCCGCCCAGGATGTTCGCGGCCACGACCTCCGGGGCGTGGATGGCGGAGTCCCAGTGCTCGACCCGGAGCCGGCGCCCGAACCGGTGCGAGAGGAACGCGGCGCAGTCCCCGGCGGCGAAGACACCGGGGACTGACGCCCGCAGCCCCTCGTCCACGGCCACGCCGTTATCCAGCAGCACCCCGGAGCCGGCCAGCCAGCCCACCTCCGGCCGCACGCCGACCGCGGTGACCACCTCGTCGGCGGCAAGCCAGCCACCGCCGGGCAGGGCCAGGCCGCCCGGCTCCACCGAGGCCACCGGCTGGCCCAGCCGCAACTCCACCCCTGCGGCCGCGTACCACGGCACGGTCCGCGAGCCGGCCTCGGCGCCGAGCGCGCCGGCGAGCGGGGCGGGCGCCGCTTCCACGACCGTGACCTGGCAGCCCCGCTTCGCCGCGCTGGTAGCAAGCTCGGCGCCGATCCAGCCGGCGCCGACGACGGCCAGCTTGAGCCCGGGCCGCAGCACCGAGCGCAGCGCGGCGGCGTGGTCGAAGGTGCGCAGCACCCGCTGCGGGCCGGGGCCGGGCAGCCGCACCGGTGTCGCTCCGGTGGCCGCCACCAGGGCGTCGAACCCGAACTCCGCCGGGCCGGCGCGGAGCGCACCATCGCGCAGGCCGGTCGCCGTCTCCGCCAGCCGCAGGTCCACGCCGAGCGCGGTCAGGTCGGCCCGCAGCGAGGTGTCGTCGATCTCACCGGTCATGAACTTCTTGGTCAGCGGCGGGCGGTCGTAGGGCGGCCGGGGCTCGGCACCGATCATGGTGATGGCGCCCTCATATCCCCGGGCGCGCAGTTCCTCCGCGGTCCGCAGCCCCGCCAGGCCGGCCCCCGCGATCACCACCCGCCCGATGCGCATAGGCCCCAAGGGTAGAAGCGCCACCAGCCCCGCCAGCAGCCAGGCGCCAGCGGTCGCTCCCCCGGGCCGACGGGCCTGAGGCTACCGGGGGCGCACGGGAGTCGCTCCCGGCCAGCCGGGGGCACGCCGGCGGGGTCGCCCCCCGGGCTAACACCGTCACCGGCTGTGGCCGTCTCGTCGCCTTCGCGCTGTTCTTAGGCTGAAACCAGGTGCCACCTTTAGAATCGTGCGCAATGGATACGACCCTGGCCCGCGTGCAAATCGGCCAACTGCTCGATGGCCGGTACCGGGTGGAGTCCCATCTCGCGCACGGCGGGATGGCGACCGTCTACCTGGGCACTGACACTCGGCTCGACCGCACGGTCGCGCTGAAGATCATGCATGCGGAACTTGCCAGCGACGAGGACTTCGTCCGGCGGTTCGTCGCCGAGGCCAGGTCGGTTGCCCGGCTTTCCCACCCGAACGTGGTCACCGTCTACGACCAGGGCGCCGACGGGCGAACCCTCTACCTGGCCATGGAGTACGTGCCCGGCAGGACCCTGCGGGACCTGCTGCACGAGCGCACCCTGCTGCGCCCCCGCGAGGCGCTCGACATCATGGAGGGCGTCCTGTCCGGGCTGGCCGCCGCGCACGGCGCCGGGATCGCGCACCGGGACGTCAAGCCGGAAAACGTGCTGCTCGGCGACGCCCAGGAGGTCAAGGTCGCGGACTTCGGCCTGGCCAGGCTGCTTTCCGACGCGAGCCACACCAAGACCGGCCTGCTCATCGGCACCGCCGCCTACCTCGCCCCGGAGCAGGTGGCCGGTGGGCGGACGGACTTTCGCACCGACGTGTACGCGACCGGGATCATGCTGTTCGAGCTGCTCACCGGCCGCCAGCCGTACACCGGCGACACCCCGCTCGCGGTGGCGTACCGGCACGTCAACGAGGTTGTCCCGGCGCCCTCCAGCCTGGTTCCCGGGCTGCCACCGGCGCTGGACTCGCTGGTGGCCCTGGCCACGAGCAAGGACCCGGAACGGCGCCCGGCCGACGCCGGGCAGTTCCTGCGGGCCATCACCGGCGCCCGGCACGGCCTGCCGCTGGACGTCCCGGCGCCCGCGCCGTACGGCGCACGTCCCGGTGCCATGCCAGGCGGTGCGATCGGCGCGGCACCCGACGCTTCGAGAGCGGACACCGCCCCGCCGCGCGCGGTCGTCGCGCCGGTCTGGCCGAGCCGGCGGCCGGCGCCTGGCCTGGCGCGCAGTCCGGGCCACCGTCCGGCGAGTGGCCGGCGATGCCGTCCGCAGGCTGGCCCGACCCGCCGCAGCACGCCGCCGGCCCGGACATGATCCCCGGCATGGCGACGCAGGCGGTGCAGCCCTATGGCGTCGCGGGCGCCGCCCAGGAGCGGCTCCCCGAGCCCTACCGCCCCCCGGTCACCAACCAGACCCTGATCGTCTCCACGTCCGACGCCCCCTACGGGACCGTGCCGCGGGAGCCGCGGCTGCAGCGGCTGCTGTTCAGCCGCAGGCTCGCCTACCTCGCGGCCGGCCTCGCGGTGTTGCTGGTCTTCGCCCTGCTCGGCTGGTGGATGTTCGAGGGCCGGTACACGATCGTGCCCAAGGTCGCCGGGGTCTCCGTGGCGACGGCCCAGGATGACCTGCGCAACGAGGGCCTCACCCCCGGGACCACCACGACGGTGCTGGACAACGGCGTCGCCAAGGGCCTGGTCATCCGGACCAGCCCGGGGAACGGGTCCCGGATCGCGCGCGGCGGCACGGTCAGCCTTATCGCGTCGGCCGGCCCGCACATGATCACCATGCCGCAGGTGACCGGGCAGCCGCTGACCGCCGCGCAGGCGGCGCTCAAGCACGTGGGCCTGGTCCCCGGCAAGGTGAAGACGGTCACGTCCACCACGATCGCCGCCGGCATCGTCATCTCCACCGACCCGAGCGCCGGCGCGTCCTGGCCGCAGCCCAAGCCGGTGTCCATCGTGCTGAGTGCCGGGCCGCCGCTGCCCAACTTCGTCGGCCAGGACAAGTCGGTGGCCGAGCAGTGGGCGGCCGCCAACGGCGTGAAGCTCAACGAGGTGACCGCCGCGCACAGCGACCAGCCGGTCAACATGGTCGTCAAGCAGTCCGCTCCCCCGGGCAGCGCGTTCACCAACGGCGAGGTCATCACGGTCCAGATCTCGCCAGGCCCGCCCATGGTCAACATCCCCAACGTCACCGGGCTGCGGGTGCCCAAGGCGGTGGAGGTCCTGCGCAACGCCGGCTTCGTGGTGCAGATCAACCAGGTCGGGCCGTTCAACGCGGTGTTCAGCTACAGCCCGACGGGACAGGCACCGAAGGGGAGCACGATCACCCTGACCACGGGATTCCCCCACCCCGGCTGAGTCCCGGCCCCGTGCCAGCGCCCGGTCAGGTCTGTGCGGTCTCCTGGCCGGGCTTGCGCACCGCCAGCGCCGCCGCGATGCAGGCCAGTGGCACCGCGGGGAGCACATACCGGTAGGTGTACTCGTGCTCCGCGATCGGCAGCACCATGAGGATGAAGGCGGACGCCCATAGCAGCGCCGCGACCGCCGTGCGGCGGCGCGGCAGGATGATCCCGGCCAGCCCGGTGAGCACGACCAGGGCGAACACCTGGCCGGGCAGGAAGACGATGTGCTGGTACTCGTTCATGAGGAACACGTACGGGGACTGCAGCCGGGTGCCGTAGTCGTACCCGAGGTCGCCCGCCACGCCCTGGTCGCTGCCGGTGTATCCCTTGATCGCGGCGACCGCGTACCGCCGGTTCGCCCGCGACAGCCCCGAGGAATGCGGCTGCACCGTGGGGAAGCGCAGGTTGTTGGTGGTGACGAACGGTTCGGCGCTCTCCCTCGCGACCACGCCGATATAGCCGAACGGCTGCGCCTCGATGGCCGTGATCGCAAAGCGCAGCGCGCGGGCGTTGTTGGCCTGGGTGAACGCGGCGGTGTCCGGCACGAACCCGGAGCGCTCGTGCTGCCACTGCCAGGTGCGGTGGTTCCAGAGGTAGCGCTTGGGCGGCAGCCGCCGGGCCGGGTCCGGCTCCGCGAGGTGGCCGGGCTGGGCGCTCGGGCAGAGCGCCTGGAGGTCCGCGGGCGGCTGGATCACCGCGCAGTTCGCGAACGACATGGTGCGTGACCACAGGAACATGCCGTTGCTGTTGGTCAGGTTGACCGAGCCGTGCACGGCGGCGAACCAGCCCATGTACCCGGCGACGGGGAGCACCCCGGCGAGCAGCGAGGCGCCCGCCTTGCGCCAGCCGAGCCGCCGCAGCAGCAGGAACACCGGGACCAGCAGGACCAGCGGCAGGGTGGTCGGCCTGACCGTCACCGAGACGCCCGTCATCAGGCCCGCCGTGACGACCTGCCACATCGGTGGCGGCCGGCGCAGAAGCAGGATCCCGAACGCCCCGACCATCAGCGCCATGGCCAGCAGATCGGCCATCACGAACTGCTCCACGAGAATCTGCGCCGGGTCGAACAGCACCGGGGCGGCGGCGAGCGCGGCGCCCCAGTCGGGCAGCCCGTACCGGCGGACCAGTGCGTACACCAGGGTGGCGATGCCCAGGCCCAGCAGATGCTGCAGGGCCACCACCAGCACGATCGAGTGGAACGGCCGTAGCAGCAGCAGGAACAGCGAGTACCCGCTCGGGTTCACCACGTTCGGTGCGACGTGCACCGCGTCCCACAGGTAGTCGTAGGTGTCCAGCCGGAACAGCACGGCGGGCTGGAATCCGATCATCGCCACCAGCCGGGGCAGCACCGCCACGCCGAGAGCGATCGAAAAAATCCAGTGCCGCCGCACCAGGCCGGTCAGCCAGGGCCAGGCCGCGCGCCACCGGCGCCAGGCTGGCGGCGTGCGCTGACCGGTGACCGCCTGGCCCGCGCCCGTCCCCTCGGCGCCGGTCCCGGCTTCCTTGACCGTCGTCACTGATCTCCTCGACCTGCTCCGCCGCGTGCCGGGCCTGTGTAGGCAGCGCCGGACAGTCGCGGCGCGTTCATCCCGGCAGTGCTCAATTCCAACAGCGCTCACGGCTCGCGAAGCGCCCGCCCGCCTCGGCAAGGGAGCGGCGCCCGCCTGATCAATCGAGCCAGGCCAGGCTCACGTACCCCATGCGGCCCCCCTGGGCGCAGCGCACGAACGCGATGCCGCTGCACACCGTACCGTACCTGCGCAGGGGGTGCCCGGAGCGCAGAACGCGGCCGGATCCGCGTGCCGAGTGACCAGGTCACACCGCCATATGGGGACAATCCGCCGCAGCCCTCGCGAGTCGCCGCGCCGCCCCGGAAACGGCCGCCGTGGCCGGCCGGGACAGGCCCGCGCCGGTCGCGGCACCCGGCCGCCGCCCTTGGCAACGGCCGATCGGCCGTCCGGCGGGCCGACCGGGCCGGCCGGGGCCGCCGCAGCGGCGCCGCGGGCCCTCGCCGCGGTTCACCCGGGGGCGGTCACGCGGACCAGGTGACTAGGCGTTAGAGTTTTTCCACAGGCTTTGACCTGCAAGTTACGCAACACTCGGCCGTTATGCCCGCCCTGGCCGGTACGATCCGCTTTAGGCCGGGCGATTGGCCGCCTCCCCCCTGCAGGCCGGGCTGCGCCCGGCGCCCGAGGTCGCCGAGCGGGCTGCCCGCGGGTGCGAACAAACAAATGGTTGAGGGAGAGGCCAGCCGTGAGCGAGACGCTTGCCAGGACTTCTGCGGATGGGTCCCAGGGCGGTGCCCCGGCGCCGCAGCAGGGGAGCCGCCCGGCCTGGCTCACGCCGGTCAACCTGGTGATCATCATCACCACCCTGGTCGCGCTCGGCCTGCGCGTCTACTACCAGTACACCCGCCCGGGCTTCCTGCTCGGCGTCACCGAGTACGACGACGGGCCTTACTTCGGCAGCGCCGTCCGGCTGGTGCACGGCTCGCTGCCTTACCGGGACTTCATTCTCGTCCAGCCACCCGGCATCACCCTGCTGATGAGCCCGGTCGGGCTGCTGACCTACTGGACCGGGACCGGCTGGGGCCTGGCCATCGGCCGGATTCTCACGGTTCTGGCGGGCACCGCCGGGGTGGCCCTCGCCGGGCTCCTAGTGCGCCACCGCGGGCCGCTCGCGGCCCTGCTGACCTGCGGGATCATGGCTGTCTACTCCGACAGCGTGGCCGCGGCGCACACCGTGCTCGTCGAGCCATGGCTGGTGCTGTTCTGCATGGCCGGGGCGGTGGCCGTGTTCGACGGCGACCGGATCACGGCCAGCACCAGACGGCTCGCCTGGGGCGGCGTGCTGTTCGGCTTCGCGGGCGCCGTGGAGGCGTGGGCGATCGTGCCCGTCCTCGTCCTCGCCGCGCTCTGCCTGCCCCAGATCAAACGCGCCGCGATATTCGCCGGCGGGGTCGCGGCCGGCTTCGTGATCCCCGTGCTGCCGTTCGCCATCGGCGGGCCCAGCGGCCTCTACCGCAGCCTGATCACCGCCCAGGTGGGATACCGGGCGCATGCGGTGCGGGTGGGGGTGCTGCTCCGGCTCCGTAACATGATCGGCTTCCCGTACGCGCTGGGCTGGTCGAAGAAGCCTCCTCCTGCTGGCGGTGCTCGCGCTGGTGGTCTTCGTGGTGGTCACCCAGGCCGCCGCGATCGTGGTCACCCGGCAGCCACAGCCCACCCTGGACTGGTTCGCGACCATATCGGCCGTGCTGATCGTGATCATGTTCCTGTGGCCGCCGCAGTTCCACTACCACTTCGCCGAGTTCCTCTCGCCGTTCATGGCGCTGACGCTCGCGCTGCCGTTGTCCCGGCTGCTCGGCGGCGCCCAGCCGGACGGCGGCGTGGCCGTGACCTGGCCGCGGACGTCCGGGCCGAAGGCGGCCCGCCAGGCCGGCCTGGCCATCACCGCCGTGGCGGCGGTGGCGCTCGCGGTGGTGGCGGCGTTCCAGTTCCGGTTCGAGAGCGCGATCCCCCGGGTGATCGGCCCGATACCGGCCACGATCGACCGGCTGGTCCCGCCCGGCGCGTGCGTGCTGACCGACCAGGTGTCGGTCACGCTGGCCGCCAACAGGTTCGTCTCCACCGACCCGGCCTGCCCCAAGATTGTGGACAGCCTGGGCAGCACGCTGGCGCTGTCGGACGGCCTGAAGCCGCAGACGGGAGCGGCGAACGTGCCGGCCGTGAACGCGGCGTGGAACCAGGCGTTCAGCCACGCCCAGTACGTCATCCTCACCGCCACCAACACCCGGCGGATCGCCTGGAGCCCGCAGCTTGAGGCCTACTTCGCCAGTCACTTCACCCAGCTGTACGAATCCCCCCGGCGGCTCATCCTCTACGTGCGCAAGGGCCTGCGTGCGGGTTGAGGAACCGGACTGGTTGTGCGGCACCGCCGGTCAGCCAGGTGAGCACGGGAAACGCAGGCAGCAATGAGCGGAGTAATGGCGACGACGGCTTCGGGCACATCCTCCGGCGGCGCCGCGGCACCGCGTAGCTGGGGCACCCCGGCGGTGCGGGCGGCGATCATCGGCACCGGGGCGACCGGCCTGGCGCTGCGCCTGTGGATCCTGATCTGGCCCGGCCTGATGTCAGTCACCCAGTACGACGACGGGCCGTACTTCGGCAGCGCGGTCCGGCTGGTCCACGGCGTGCTGCCCTACCGCAGCTACGCGTTCGTCCAGCCACCGGGCATCACCGAGCTGATGAGCCCCGCGGCGCTGGAGTCCTACCTGGGCGGCACGGCCTGGGCCCTGGTCCTCGGCCGGATCCTGACCGTGCTCGCCGGGACGGCCGCAGTGGTGCTCGCCGGCCTGCTCGTGCGCCACCGCGGGGTGCTGGCCGTCTTGCTGACCGGCGGGATCATAGCGATCTACCCGCCCGCGGCGGCGTCCGCACGGACCGTGCTGCTCGAGCCGTGGCTGGTGCTTTTCTGCCTGGCCGGGGCGCTGGCCGTCTTCGACGGCGACCGGCTGACCTCCCGGACCCGGCGGCTGGCCTGGGGCGGTGTGGCATTCGGTTTCGGCGGCGCGATCAAGGTGTGGGCGATCGTGCCGGTGCTCGTGATCGTGGTCCTGTGCCTGCCGCAGGTGCGGCGGGCCGCGGTGTTCGCCGGTGGGGTCGCGGCCGGCTTCCTGATCCCGGTTCTGCCGTTCGTGATCGCCAGCCCCGGCCGCTTCTACGACGATGTCGTGGTGGCTCAGCTCGCCAGGATCGGGACGCGGGTCCCCGCCTGGAAGCGGTTCAACTCGATGATGGGGACGCCCAAGTTCCTGGCCCCCACGACCGTGACCGCGCTGGCGATCATCGTCGTGCTCTTCGTGATCGCCGCCCAGATCGCCGCCTCCCGCGTCACCCGGCGCCCGCCCGCCCCGCTGGACTGGTTCGCGGTCGTGTCCGCGGCACTGATCGTGGTCATATTCCTGTGGCCGCCCTACTACGCCAGCCACTACTCCGCCTTCTTCGGGCCGTTCCTCGCGCTGTCCCTCGCCCTGCCGGTGGCGCGGCTGGCGGAGGGCCTCGCCCAGCGCCGCCGTCCGGCCACGGCGGACCTGACCACGGCGGACCTGGCCGCGGCGGACCTGGCCACGCCGGGGCAGGCGCCGGGCGGGGTTCCCGCCACGCCCGGCCGCACCGCGGCACGCCCGGCCACCGGGCGGCTGGCCCGGGCCGGCCTGATCCTGCTCGCGGTGGCCGTGCTGGCAGGCGCGGCCGCGCAGGCGGCGCCGCCGACCCGCTGGACGGCCCGCTTCGACGTCCCGGCGGTCACCCTGCGGCTGATCCCCCGGGGCTCCTGCGTGCTCACCGACTCGGCCGCCTACCTCCTCATCGCCAACAGGTTCACCTCCGACGTGCCGGGCTGCTCGCAGATGGTGGATGGCCTCGGCACCGACCTGGCGCTCGGCGGCGGCACCCGGCCGGGATCGGGAGCCGGCCGGGTGCCGGCCGTGACCGCCGCCTGGCATCAGGCGTTCAGCGCCGCCGGATGGGTGCTGCTCACGCCGAAGGCCTCGCTGCGGATACCCTGGAACCCCGCGCTGCTCGCCTACTTCCACAGCCACTTCCGGCTGGTGCGGCATATGAACACCTACAACCTGTACGCCCGGGACGGGATCAGGGCGTAGGCTCGGCAGCCGGGCGCGCGGCCGGCTGAGCGTGACCGGCAATCAGCCCGATGCCGCACCCGGTCGGCGTGGGTTCGTTACCGTTACATGGTGAAAACGAGAAATCTGCCAGATGAGCCAGGAGATGGCCGCACCATGACGGGTGCGGATGGGGAAGTCACGACGCAGCCGGCCAGCCCCGCGGCCGAGCCGGCCGGGGAAAGCCGGCGGAGAGACCCGCCGGAGCGGCGGCAGCCGAGACGGCAGCCGAAACCCCCAGGGAACGGGCCAGGCTGCTGTTCGCCAGCTTCATGATGCTTTTCGTCGAGCTTGCCCTGATCAGGTGGGTGACCGCGAACAACGTCTACGTGACCAAGGCCACAAACTTCGTCCTGCTCGCAAGTTTTCTCGGCATCGGCATCGGCTTCCTGAACGCCCGGAGCCGCCGCGACTACCTCCGCTGGACCCCGGTGGCCCTGCTGCTGCTGGTGTCCTTCGTGCTCGCGTTCCCGGTGATCCTGCAGACGCTGAACGGCCCCCACCCCTTCCAGGGCCTGCACGGCTCCCCGGCGCTGCCCCAGCCGGTCAGCCTGAGCGTGGTCTTCGTGCTGGTGGTCGGCGTGATGTCGGGCCTGGGCCAGGCCACGGCGCGGCTGTTCGTCGGGTTCCGGCCGCTGCGCGCCTACCGGTTCGACATCCTCGGCAGCCTGGCCGGGATCGCGGCGTTCACCGGGCTGTCCTTCCTGGACCAGCCGCCGGGCACCTGGGGCGTCATCGCCTGCGCCGGGCTGCTTGTCCTGCTCGCGCCGCGGATCCGGTGGTGGCAGATCCTCGCCGTTGGGGCCGTCGCGACCCTGCTGCTGCTGGAGTCGGTCGTGCCGGCGCAGGAGTGGTCGCCCTACAACAAGCTCTCGTACAACCAGACGCACGGCGCGACCGGCGCGCTGTACGTGTCCGCCAACAACATCCCCTACCAGGCGGCCCGTTCCCTGGCCGTGATGCACAGGCAGAAGGCGTTCTACTTCTACCCCTACCGGCACGTCACCAAGGCGTCGCTGGGCAACGTCCTGATCATCGGGTCCGGGACCGGCAACGACGCGGCCGTTGCCCTGTCCGAGGGCGCCAGGCACGTGGACACGGTGGAGATCGACCCGCTGCTGGTGCGACTCGGCAACATGCACCCGAACCACCCCTATTCCAGCCCCAGGCTGACCGCGCACATCGACGACGGGCGCGCCTTCCTGCAGGACACCTCGCAGCACTACAACCTGATCCTGTTCGCGCTGCCCGACTCGCTGACCGCCCTGGCCGGGCAGTCGGGGATCCGCCTGGAGAGCTACCTGCTCACCGAGCAGTCGCTCCAGGCGGTGCGCGCCCACCTGGCACCGGGCGGCACGTTCGCGATGTACAACTACTACGCGCCGTTCCTGGAGAACCGGTACGCGTCCACGATCGTGGACGCGTTCGGGCGGGCGCCCTGCGCCGAGGTCGGGCCGCCGCTCGGCGGGCGCCGCCTGGCCGTGCTCACCGTGCACCCAGGCGCGGCGGTGCCGAACTGCGCCAGTTTCTGGCACGGCACCAGGATCTCCCCGGCGACCGACGACCACCCGTTCCCCTACCTGCCGGGCAACGACATCCCGAAGCAGTACCTGTGGATGATCGCGGCTATCTTCGCCGCGTCGCTGCTGCTGGTCCGGATCGGCGGCGGTGCGTTCTCCCGGATGCGGAACTACGTGGACCTGGCCTTCATGGGGGCCGCGTTCCTGCTGCTGGAGACCAAGAACATCGTGCAGTTCGCGCTGCTGTTCGGCACCACATGGCTGGTGAACTCGCTGGTCTTCGCGGGCGTGCTGGTCGCCGTGTACCTGGCGGTGGAGACCGCGAGCCATATCCGGCTGCCACGCCCGGCCGTGCTGTACGCCGCGCTGATCGGGGCACTCGCCCTGACCTGGGTGGTGCCCCAGGAGTCGCTGGTGGGCCTGCCCATCGTGGCCCGCTTCTTCGCGGGCTGCGCACTGGCCTTCGCCCCGATCTACCTGGCCAACCTCATCTTCGCCCAGCGGTTCTCCGACGTGTCGACCACCGGGGAGGCCTTCGCGGCCAACCTGCTCGGCGCCATGGTCGGCGGGGTCCTGGAATACGTCGCCCTGATCACCGGATACCGGTTCCTGCTGATCGTCATTGGCGCGCTCTACGGCCTGGCGTTCCTGACCAGCCGGTTCCTGGCCGGGCGAAGTTCGGGCGGGGTCGGCGGGGCTGGCGTGCAGGCCGCCGCGGGCGTGCGCTAGGCTGCACCCGTGCGCACGCGGTTCGAGTTTTGGTATGGCTACCGGCCCGGCTTCCGGACGGTCGCCCGCCAGACACTGCGCTGACGCGAAACGACCTGATGACAAGCCCCGGGCCGGGAGGCCCGGGGCTTGTTTGCTGTCAGGGCCCGGATGAATGAAACCCAGAGGAGAGACCCGATGGTCGTGGTGATGGCCCCGGAGGCCACGCAGCAGGATGTGGACGCGATCGTGGACCTGGTGCGGACGGCAGGCGGTGAGGCGTTCGTGAGCCGCGGCGTGTCCCGCACGATCGTCGGCCTGGTCGGTGACGTGGACGAGTTCGGCGCGCTCAACCTGCGCAGCCGCAGCGGCGTCCTGGACGTGGTGCGGATCTCCGTGCCCTACAAGCTGATCAGCCGGGAGCACCATCCCGACCGGTCGGTGATCCGGGTCGGCGGCGTGCCGATCGGCCCGGACACCCTCACCGTGATCGCCGGGCCCTGCGCGGTGGAAAGCCACGAGCAGACCCTGACCGCCGCGCGGATGGCCAAGGCGGCGGGCGCGTCGCTGCTGCGCGGCGGCGCGTTCAAGCCGCGCACCTCCCCGTACGCCTACCAGGGCCTGGGCGAGGCCGGGCTGCGTATCCTCGCCGACGTCCGCGCCGAAACCGGCCTGCCGGTGGTGACCGAGGTCATCGACCCGGCCAGCGTGGACCTGGTCGCCTCCTACGCCGACATGCTCCAGATCGGCACCCGGAACATGCAGAACTTCGCGCTGCTCCAGGCGGTCGGCTCGGCGGCCAAGCCCGTCCTGCTCAAGCGCGGCATGAGCGCCACCGTCGAGGAGTGGCTGATGGCGGCCGAGTACATCGCCCAGCGCGGCAACCTCGACATCGTGCTGTGCGAGCGGGGCATCCGGACGTTCGAGACCGCCACCCGCAACACGCTGGACATCAGCGCGGTGCCGGTCGCGCAGCGGCTGTCGCACCTGCCGGTCATCGTGGACCCGTCGCATTCCGGCGGCCGCCGCGACCTGGTTCTGCCGCTCACCCGGGCGGCGATCGCGGTGGGCGCCGACGGCGTGATCATCGACGTGCACCCGGAGCCGAAAATGGCCATGTGCGACGGCGACCAGGCCCTGGTGGACGCCGACATCCGGCAACTGGCCAGCATCGCCGCGAACCTGTCCCCGCTGATGGGCCGCACCCTCACACCGCCGCTCCCGTGCGCCCGGGAACAGCAGGACAGGCAGCCCAGCCCTGTGGCAGGCTGAGCCCCGAGGGGGCAGCCTCGCACGATCGGAGACACAGTGCATCGCTACCCCTGCCGCCCCGCGGCGTGCCGCATCGGTATCGGACTGGCCGCGGCCGCGCTGGCCACGACCGCATGGCTGCCCGGCGCGGCGGCCGCCAGCACCGGCTGGCAGATCGCCTTCCAGGCGCACACCGGGCCATCGGCCATCTTCAACGGCCTGGTCGGCGTGTCCGCGTCCGGGACGGCCAATGCCTGGGCGGTCGGCGGCACCGACCTGTCCGGCGGCACGCCGGGAGCTCCGCTGGCCGAGCAGTGGAACGGCACCAGCTGGCAGGCCGCCACCCTGCCGAGCGGGCTGACCGGCACCCTGGGCGCGGTGAGCACGCCTGCCCCCAACGACGCCTGGGCGGTCAGCCAGCTCACCGGGTACGCGCTGCACTGGGACGGGACGTCCTGGTCGGTGGCCAGGACGTGGCCGGAGCACTCGCTCGCCACCGAGATCACCGGCGTCACCGCGTTCAGCCCGACCGACGTCTGGGTGTTCGGCGGCCCGGGAGCCTTTCCCGGCATCGGCACCTGGCATCTGCGCGGGACCACCTGGCACAAGGTCAGCGGGCTGGCCAAAGCCATCTCCACCGCGAGCGCCGTGTCCCGGACGGACATGTGGGCCATCGGCGCGGACAACGTCTCCCCCGATGACATCCTGCTCCGCTACAACGGCAGCACCTGGCAGCAGGTGACCAGCACGGCCCTGACCGGGCTGCAGTTCGAAAGCATCCTGGCACTGTCCGACACCGACGTGTGGGTCACCGCGGCACCCGGCGGGGGCCCGAAGCAGCAGTTGCTGCACTTCGACGGCACCAGCTGGGCCAGCGTGGCGGTGCCATCAGCGGTCCAGCTCAGGAGCATCGCCCCGGACGGCAGCGGCGGCCTGTGGTTCAGCGCCGCCCGGACGTCGTCGCAGGCGCCGGTGGCGGAGCACCGGTCCGCCGCCGGGACCTGGTCCAGTCATCCGCTGTCCACCGGGACCGGGCAGGTGTTCGGCATGGCCCTCATCCCCGGCACCACGTCCCTGTGGGCCTCCGGATACCTGTCATCGTCCGGCGGCACCGGCTCGGACGCGGTGATCTGGGGCAACGGCCCCGCGACCTGAGCCCGCGCCAGCGGCAGCGCGCTCAGGGCCCGGCCGGGGGCTGAGCCCGGCCGGGCTCAGGGCCGGTCGGGGCGGTACTCCTGGGCCACGCCGGCCAGTTCCTCCGCCAGGTCCCCCGCATCGAGGCGGGCCTCGATGCGGCGCAGGTCGTCGATGCGTGCCCGGGTCTCCACGTGCCGTGGGGTCAGCAGCGTGCAGCAGTCCTGGTCGGGCAGCTCGGAGAGCGCCAGCGTCCGGATCCGGCGCGCCTCCGCCATGGTCTCCACCTTGTCGCGGCCGATCAGCGGCCGCAGGATCGGCAGCCTGACCGCGTCGTCCAGCGCGGTCAGGTTGGCCAGTGTCTGGCTGCTCACCTGCCCGAGCGAGTCGCCGGTGATGAGCGCCGCCGCACCGAGCCCGGCCAGTGCCTCCGCGGTCTTCAGCATCAGCCGGCGCTGCGCCATGATCTGCAGCCGGCTGGCGCCGGACGCCGCGAGGCGCTGCTGGGTCTTGCCGAACGCGACCACGAACAACCGGGACCTGCCCTGGAACCGGTCCAGCTGGTGCATCAGGCCGTAGGCCTTGTACACCGACTCCGGCCCGGTCAGCGGCATGCCCGAGAAGTGCAGGAAGTCGCAGCGCAGGCCGCGGCGCATCATGCGGTACGCGGCCACGGGGGAATCGATGCCGCCGGACATGAGCACCAGGGCGTGGCCGCTCATCCCGACCGGCAGGCCCCCCTGGCCCGGCTGCCCGTCGGTATAGACGAACACCTCATGCTGGTCCACCTCGACGAACACCGTGTTGTCCGGATGCTTCAGGTTGACCGGGTACCCGTACTCCCGCTGGACCAGGGACCCGATCTTGATAGCCAGCTCGGCGGAGGTGAGGGGGAACCGCTTGTCGCGGCGGCGGGCGCGGACCGCGAACGAGCCGGTCTTGCCCGCCATCATCGCGACCGCGGTGTCGATCGCGGCCTGGGGTTCCCTGGCCACGCGCACGCCCCGGCACACCCGCGCGATGCCCATGACGTCCCGGGCGCGTTCGGCGATCTTGCCTACAGCGGCCTCGGCCGCGGCACCGGTCCCGGTGCTGTCGGCGGCCCGGAGCATGATCACCCCGTAACGCTGCCAGATCCGCACGGGCAGGCCGGCGTCGTCCATGGCCTGCCGGATGTTCGTGTGCAGCCGCTGCTCGAACTGCCGCCTGTTGCCGCCCTTGAGCACGATCTCACCCAGTTTGAGCAGCACGCATGGCTCATGCGGCCCGGGCAGGGCCGGCCCGCCCGGCTGGGCCTGGTCAGCAAGGGAGGTCAGGGACATTCCTCTAGTCTGCCAGCAGCGCGGCGTGGCAGCGCCGGAACGCGGGCCCGGCACCGAAAGGGCCCGGCCGCGTCCCGGCGGATGCGCGAGTGGTGACCGCCGGGGCGGCCGGAATCCCTTGGCGCCGGTGCCAGGGCGCGTGGCAGGGTGAGCTGCGTGACGAAGATCGAAGTGCGCCCGGCCACCGGAGCCGACCTGGCCGCCATCGCCGCCGTGGCCACCGCTACCGGGCAGGCCGAGGAGTGGTCCGGGTCCGATCCGGCCTATGTCCGGCACCTGCTGGCGCACGGGCAGGTGCTGGTGGCCGGGCCCGCGGGCACGGTCACCGGGTTCGGCGCGACCCGCCGGATCGGGGCCGGTCCCGCCGCCGTCACCATGCTGTGCGACCTGTTCGTGGACCCTGGGACGCACGGCCGGGGCACCGGCCAGGCGCTGCTGGCCGCGCTGTGGGAACCGGGCTCGCCCCGGATGACGTTCAGCAGCCTGCACGCCCACGCCCTGCCGCTGTACACCCGGGCGGGCCTGGATGCCTGGTGGCCGCTGCTGTACCTGGGCGGTGACGCAGGCGCGCTGCCGCACGCACCGGGTTGGGCGGTGCCCGCGTCATCCCCGGCGGAGGTGGCCGCGCTGGAAGCCGAGTGGACCGGGATCGACCGGGCTGCCGACCACCGGGCCTGGGCAGCGCGGCCCGGCGGGCAGCCGGTCACCGCACGGCGCGGCACCGCCGTGCTGGCGGCCGGCACCGTGGCCGGTGAGGGCGCCGAGTACGGCATCGCGCACCTGGCGCTGTCCCCGGCCGCCGGGGACGGTGACGCGGTGGACGCGGTCCTGGCCGTGCTCGCATCCCTCGATCCCGCCGGCGGCCGGGCCCGGGTCTGCCTGCCCGCACCGCACCCCGCCACCCGGCCGCTGCTGGCCGCGGGCTGGCACGTTGATTTCATGGATGTTTTCATGGCCACCGACCCGGGCCTGCTCGACCCGCGCCGCGGCGTCCCTTCCCCCGCCATGGCCTGATCACCATGCTCTTGTGATCCGGTACATCCATGCGATGAACAGGATCACAAGAGCATGGAACACAGGGGCTGCAGGCGCGGGGGTCAGGTGGGGGTGACGGCAGCCAGGATGCGGTTCTCGCCGTACTGCCAGAGCGTGCCGATCTCGGCGAACCCGGCCGCGCGCAGCGCGGCGACGTGCTGGATCAGCAGCACCGACTCGTGGCCGTGGTGGTCCTCGGTCAGCCTGCGCCGCGACCGCTCCGCCGCAGGCCCGGCCAGCTCCGGATCCGTGGTCGCCGCCTGCCACCAGGCCTTCCAGTCCTCCCGGGACTCCTCGGTCCCGGCGCGCTGGCGGTGCACCGCGCGCTCGCTGACGACGCCCCCGAGCCGGGCCAGCATGGGCACCGCCGCCTCGTCCTCCATCAGGTGGTCGCCGTCGAGTACCAGCCCGCCCGGGCGCAGCACGGCCGCCAGCCCGGCGTACAGGGCCCGCAGCTGGGCGGCGTCCAGCCAGTGCAGCGCGGTGGTGCTCACCGCCGCGTCCGGCGCCCGGTCCAGGCCCAGCGCGTCCGCCCAGCCGGGTTCCCGCAGGTCCTGGTCGGCGAAGCGGAGCCCGGAACGGCCGCCGTAGGCGGCGCGCCCGAGCGCCAGCAGCACCGGGTCGGAGTCGACGGCCACCACGCGCGCGGCCGGCATCCGGTCGAGCAGCCGGACCGCGAGCGAGCCGGGCCCGCAGCCGAGGTCAAGCACGAGCGGGTCGTCCCGGCCCGTCCCGGCCTCGACCGCGTCGATGAGCACGGTGAACCGCTCCTCGCGGTCGGGCATGTACCACTCTTGCTGGGCGTCCCAGCGGCTGATCCACTGCACGGCCAGGGCCAGGTCCACCGCGCGGCGCCCCCTCTCCGATCGCCGGCAGCTGTGCCGCCGCAGTCCCCAACCTAGATCTTGAGCCGGGAACTTCCACCGGATTTGTGCCATGCACCGGCCACGGGTTCCGCCCCGGGCGCGGCGAGCCGGGCACAGTGCCACAATTTCCCCATGGAGCCTAGCCAGGCCATCTCGGGCGGGCCTGGAACTGCCCACCGCCCCGGCGGGGACCCCCGCCCCGATGCGGCCGCGCGCTCCCCCGGCGCGGCCCCGCCGGCCACCCGCCGCTCCGGCATCCCCGCCCCGGTCACCGCCCTGGTGGGCCAGGCGCAGGGAATGCGAGGGCGTCACCGCCGCCCTGGACTCCAGCCGCCTCGTGACCCTGATGGGCCCCGGCGGTGTCGGCAAGAGCAGGCTGGCGCTCGCGGTCGCGGCACAACTGCAGGCGCGCTTCGGCGGCCGGGCCTGGTGGGTCGAATTAGCTCCGGTCACCAGGGACGACATGGCCGCGCAGGCGATCGCGGACGCGATCGGGGCCAGGGACGCCACCGGCCTCGACCTGGCGGAGTCCATTGCCGCGCGGGTCGCCGATCACCCCGCTCTTATCGTCCTGGACAACTGTGAACACCTCACCAGCGGCTGCCGTGAGGTGGCCGACCGGCTGCTCACCAGGTGCCCGCGGCTGCACATCCTGGCCACCAGCCGGGAGCCGCTGGGCGCGGGCGGCGAGTCACGCTGGCCGCTGCCGCCGCTGACCGTCCCGCCGCTGGCCGAGCGCCCGGAGGCGTGGCCGGCCGGGGAGCAGGACGGTGCCATCGCCGCGACCGGCGCGACGGCGCTGCTGGCGGGCTCCGAGGCGATGCAGTTCTTCCTGGACCGGGCCAGGGCCGTGCTGCCCGGCTTCGAGATCACCGACGAGAACGCCGAGCTGATCGGCCAGTTGTGCCGCAGGCTCGACGGCCTGCCGCTGGCCATCGAACTGGCCGCGGCGAAGCTGCGGGTGATGGCGGCCAGCCAGGTCCTGGCCGGCCTGGACGACGTGTTCAAGCTGCTGGTGGGCGGCCGGCAGGGCGCACCGGTCCGGCATCAGACGCTGCGGGCCGCGCTGGACTGGAGCTATGACATGCTCCAGCCCGCGGAGCAGGCGGCGCTGCGCCGGCTGTCGGTGTTCGCCGGCTCCTTCTGCCTGGCCGCGGCGCAGCAGGTCGCGATGCTCGGCAGCGCGGGGGCGGGCGCGGAGCGCGGGGCCGGGGCAAACAGAGCGGACCCGGCGGACGTGCTCGACCTGCTGGCCCGGCTGGTGGACCGGTCGCTGCTGTCGGTCGAGCACACCCCGGCCCAGGCCAGGTACCGGATGCTCGCCACGGTCCGCCGGTACGGCGCCCACCGGCTGGCCGAGGCGGGCGAGTTCCCGGCGGCCAGCGCGGCGATGTTCGGCTGGTACCTGGACCTGGCCGAGCGCACCGAGACCGAACTGGCCGGGCGGGACCAGGCGCAGGCGGCGGAACGGCTGCAGGCCGAGGCGCACAACCTGCGCGCCGTGCTCCAGGCCGCGCGGGACCGCAAGGACATCACCGGCACCCTGCGGCTGGCCACCGCGCTGGTGCAGTTCTGGTATCTGCGCGGGCATTACCGGGAGGGCCGGGACTGGCTGGACTGGGCCCTCGCCGCGCCGGGCGGCGCGCCCGCCGAGGTGCGGGCGAAGGGGCTGCGGAGCAGCGGCATGCTCGCGCACCTGCAGTGCGAGTACCCGGCGGCGGTGCGCCGGCTGGAGGGCGCGCTCGCGCTGTACCGCGAACTCGGCGACCGGCGCGGCGCCGCCGGGATCCTGTCGTCGCTGGGCAGCGTCGCGCGGGAGCAGAGCCGGTACGCCCGGGCCAGGGAACTGCAGACGGAGGCGCTCGCCGAGTTCGAGGCGCTCGGTGACCGCCGCGGCATGGCCGGCGCCCGCGACTCGCTGGGATTCGCCGCGTGGCTGGAGGGTGATTTCGCCGCCGCGACCGCGGAGAGCACCCAGGCGCTGGCGGAGTTCACCGAGCTTGGCGACGCGGAGGGCGCCGCGGGCGCGGAGCTGAACCTGGGCGTGGCGGCCATGTACCGGGGCGAGCACGAGGCCGCCGCCGCCGCGCTCGCGCGCAGCGGGGAACTTTCCGAGCAGGTCGGGTTCCGCGAGGGCGTCGCGTGGGCGCTGCACGAGCGCGGCCTGCTCGCGGTGCGGCGCGGCGAGCCGGGCGCCGCCGCGCTGCTGCACCAGGCGCTGGAGATCCACCGCGACCTCGGTGACCGCTGGCGGGTGACGAGCGTGCTCGACGACCTGGCCGCGGCGGCGCTCACCAGGCAGCCGCCCGACCCGGCCCAGGCGGCCCGGCTGCTCGGTGCGGCGCAGCACATCAGGGAGGCGATCGGCACCGCCATCGCGCCCTGCGAGCGCGCCGATCATGCCAGCACCGAGGCGTCCGCGCGGGCGGCGCTGGGCGACGCCGCCTTCACCGGCCTCACCCGGTCGGGCGCGGCCGGGCCGCTGGACGACGTGCTGGCCGGCCCCGCCTCCCCAGGCTCCGCTCCGGTACCGCCCGGTGCGGGCGCGCCGGCCGTCCCCGGCCCTGGTTTTGCTGCCGAACGCGCCCCCGGGGCCGGCCGCCGCCCGCGGCACCGGCCGCCGCCCGTTGCCGGAACCGGGGACCACCCAGGCCCGCCGCCCCCATCCGGCCGCCCGGCCACCGAGACGCTGCGGCTCAGGCTGCTCGGGGAGGCATCCGTGCACCTCGCCGGGCGGCTGCTGGCCCCCGCCGACTGGGGTTACGCCAAGCCCAGGGAACTGCTCTGCCTGTTCGCCAGTTCGCCGCCGCTGTCCCGGGAGCAGATCGGCCTCGCGCTGTGGCCCGAACTGGCCGGAGGACAGCTGCGCAACGCCCTGCACAGCGCGCTGCGGCAGTTGCGGCGCACCCTGGGGGACGGCGGCTGGATCGGGTTCACCGGCGGCCGTTACGTGCTGGACGAGTCGCGGCCGCTGGACTGCGACCTGCACGACTTCGAGCGCGCGCTCGCGGCGGCCAGGGCCGCGCACCCGCCGGCGGCCGCGCTGCCGCAGTTGCGCCGCGCGATCGCCGCCTACGGCGGTGACTTCCTGGCGGGCAGCACCGCCGGGGACTGGGCCGTCACCCGGCGCGCCGGGCTGCGCCGCGCCTACGAGCGCGCGCTCGGCGCGGCGGGCCAGCTGCTGATGGCCGACGGCCAGGTCCGCGAGGCAATCGACGTGTACCTGCGGGCGATCGCGCACGAACCGCTGGACGAGGCGGCCCACCGTGCCCTGATGGAGTGCTGGGCCGCGGCCGGCCAGCCCGCCCGGGCGATGCGCCACTACGAGGAACTCCGTGACCTGCTCCGCGCGGAGGTGGGCGGGGCACCGGCGGCGCAGACGACGGCGCTCTACGCGCGCCTCCGCAAAGCCGCCCGCTGACCTGCCTCCTGCGTTCCGGCCCCCCGCGTTTCCCACAGCACCCCCCGCGCTTCCCCCCGATGCCCCGCGTAGCGTCCGGAGGTGTCCCGGCTGGCTGCCCGCTGAGAACTTGCCGCTGCCACCTATCAGCATGGCCATCCGGGTAAGAAAGCCCGCTGCGGTGCCCTGGACCAGCCACCGGGGCACCGCAGCGGTTCCATGGTCGGCCGGCGTGATGGGAGGGGCGGTTGACCGAGGCTCCGGATCTGATCGAGCCACCCGCTGCCCGCGAGCCGGCCGAAGTCCTGCTGCTGGCCTGCGCCGCTCTCACCGACGGCGACCTGGAGGCAGCCGTGGCGCTCTATGAGCCAGATGCCACGCTGTGCTGGGGACAGGACCACGCCGCGGCGGGGCACGCGGCGATCCGCGAGGTCCTGGCCGGGGTGATGGACATGCGGCTGCCGTTGCGCGCCAAGGCCGTGCGGGTGCTGCGGGCCGGGCCGCTGGCCCTGATCACCGGTGAGCGGGCACTGACCGGGACCGGCCTGGACGGCGTGGCGGTCGCGCTGACCGGCCCCGCCGCGCTGATCGCGCGGCGCCAGCCCGACGGCACCTGGCTCACCGCCGCCGATCAGTGGCTGCGCTGCCCCGGCCGGGATGCGGCGGCAGCCCGCCAGGGCGGTCAGCCGAAGAAGACCTCGGCCTCCGCGTAGCGCTCCGGCGGCACCAGCTTGAGCTCCCTGGTGGCATCGCCGAGCGGGGCGCGGACGATCTCGGTCCCGCGCAGCGCCACCATCATGCCGAACGCCCCCTCGTGCACCGCCTCGATCGCGTGCACCCCGAACCGGGTGGCCAGCACCCGGTCGAATGCCGTCGGGGTGCCGCCGCGCTGGATGTGGCCGAGCACCGTGGCCCGTGCCTCCTTGCCGGTCCGCTTCTCGATCTCATTGGCCAGCAACTGGCCGACGCCGCCGAGGCGGACATGGCCGAAGGCGTCCAGCCGCTGGTCGGACAGGGCCAGCTCGTCCTCCTCCGGCCGGGCGCCCTCGGAGACCACCACGAGCGGCGCATAACGGGTCTGGAACCGGTGCTCCACGTACGCGCACACCTTCTCCAGGCTGAACGGCCGCTCCGGGATGAGGATCACATTGGCACCGCCGGCCATTCCCGCGTGCAGCGCGATCCAGCCCGCGTGGCGGCCCATCACCTCGCAGATGAGGGCACGGTGATGGCTTTCCGCGGTGGTGTGCAGCCGGTCGATCGCCTCCATGGCGATGTTGACCGCGGTGTCGAAGCCGAAGGTGTAGTCGGTCGCGCTGAGGTCGTTGTCGATGGTCTTGGGCACGCCGACTACCGGCACGCCCTCGGAGTGCAGTGTCGCGGCCACCCCGAGGGTGTCCTCGCCGCCGATCGCCACCAGCGCGTCCACCCCGAGCCCGGCCAGGTTCGCCCTGATCCGCTCCAGGCCGGACCTGCCGCCCGAGGCCGCGCTGTCGGCCAGCGGGTTGGTCCGTGAGGATCCCGAGGATCGTCCCGCCGCGCGGCAGGATGCCCCGGACCGCCTGGATGTCCAGCGGGATCGTGTCGCCCTCCAGCGGCCCGCGCCATCCGTCGCGGAAACCGAGGAACTCGTAGCCGTACTCTGGTATCCCCTGCCGGACCAAGGCGCGGATCACGGCATTCAGCCCAGGACAGTCGCCACCACCGGTCAGCACTCCGATTCGCATGGGAGCAACATTAGCCGTCATGAGTGTCCTCGCGATTGACGCCGGAACAACGGGTGTGACCGCCTTGCTCGTTGGCCCGGACGGGACCGTGACCGCCCGCGGCTACCAGGAGTTCCAGCAGCACTACCCCCGCCCCGGCTGGGTGGAGCACCTGCCGGAGGACATCTGGCAGGCCACCCTCGCCGCCTGCCGCCAGGCCCTGGAGCAGGCGGGTGCCGGCGGCGCCCGGCGCCGGTCACCGCGCTCGGCATCACCAACCAGCGGGAGACGGCGGTGATCTGGGACCGGGTCGACCCTGGCCGCGCCCCGCGCGCGCCATCGTCTGGCAGGACCGGCGGACCGCCCGGATCTGCGACGCACTGCGCGAGGCCGGGCACGAGGCCCGGGTCGACCGAGCTGACCGGGCTGCGGCTGGACCCCTACTTCACCGGCACCAAGCTCACCTGGCTGGCCGGCGAGGAACCGGCCATCTGGGCGGGCCTGGCGGACGGCTCGCTGGCGGCGGGCACGGTGGACTCCTACCTGATCGCCCGGCTCACCGGTGGCAGGCGCCGCCACGTCACCGACGCCTCCAACGCGTCCCGCACGCTGCTGTTCGACATCACCGCCGGACGGTGGTCCGCCGAACTGTGCGAGCTGCTGCGGGTGCCGGCCGCGGGCGCTGCCCGAGGTGGTGCCGTCCACCGGCGATCGCCGCGCCGCACCGACCCGGCCGCCTTCCTCGGCCTGGACCTGCCCATCGCCGGGATTGCCGGCGACCAGCAGGCGGCGCTGTTCGGGCAGGCGTGTTTCGCGCCTGGCGATGCCAAGTGCACCTACGGGACCGGCTCGTTCGTGCTGGTCAACACCGGCGGCTCGGTGGCCCGCCCGGGCAACGGGCTGCTGTCCACGGTCGCCTGGATGGACGGCTCGGGCGCGCTGACCTACGCGCTGGAAGGGTCGGTGTTCGTGACCGGGGCGGCGGTCCAGTGGCTGCGGGACGGGCTCGGCCTGCTGGACGACGCCGCGCAGAGCGAGGCACTGGCGCGCCGCGTGCCCGGACACCGGCGGGGTGGTGTTCGTGCCGGCCCTGACCGGGCTCGGGGCGCCGGACTGGGATCCCGACGCGCGGGGCGCGATATTCGGCATCACCCGGGGCACGACCCGGGCGCACCTGGTCCGCGCCACGCTGGAGGCGATCGCCTTCGAGGTGCGGGACGTGTTCGACGTGATGGTCACCGGGGGCCGCGCGGCGCGTGCGGCCGCTGCGGGCGGACGGCGGCGGCCAGCGCCAACGACCTGCTCATGCAGATGCAGGCCGATCAGCTCCAGGTCCCGGTCGAGCGGCCGGAGGTCGGTGGAGACGACCGCGCTGGGCGCGGCGTTCCTCGCCGGGCTGGCACGGGCGTGTGGTCCTCGCCCGCGGAACTCGCCGCCACCTGGCGGCTCGGCCAGCGGTTCGAGCCAGGCGCCCGCGACGACGACGGGTACGCCCGGTGGCGCCGCGCGGTGGAGCGCGCCAAGGGCTGGGCCACGGCTAACGCGGGGCAGCGAGATCGCGCCGCGCCACCGCGCGCGGGTAGCACCGGATCAGTCCGCGTTAGGACGGCCCCGGGGCTGGGCTGGGGACCGCGTCCTGACTGGGGCACCGTCCGGCTGCGGGGCGGCTCCTGGTGCGCCGGGCGCCAGCGGCGCGCTTCTTCGCCTCGCTGCGCGTCCTCGTCCACGTACTCCTGGCCGGACAGGCTCATCACCGCGTACATGATCTCGTCGGTCACGGCGCGCAGCACCAGCCGGTCCGACTTCAGGCCCGCGTACCGGGAGAAGTCCAGCGGCTTGCCGAACCTGACGCCGGGCCGGATCGACAGCCGGGGCAGCAGCCGCCCAGGTGGCTGGAGCTCGAAGGTCCCGATCATGGCGCAGGGGATCACCGGTGCCCCGGACTCCAGCGCGAGCCTGGCCACTCCCGTCTTGCCGCGGTACAGGCGGCCGTCCGGCGTCCTGGTGCCCTCCGGGTAGATGCCGAGCAGCTTCCCCGTCGGCCAGCACGCGCAGGCCGGTGCGCAGCGCCCGCTCACTGGCCTCGCCACCCGACCGGTCCACCGGGATCTGCCCGACCCCGCGGAAGAAGGCCTTGCTGATCAGGCCCTTCAGCCCGCGCCCGGTGAAGTACTCGGACTTGGCGAGGAACGTCACCTTGCGCGGCAGCGGCAACGGGCCGAAGAAGTGGTCGGAGAACGAGAGGTGGTTCCAGGCCAGGATGGCCGGACCCTCGCGGGGCACGTTGTCCGACCCCTCTGACCAAGGCCGGAAGAAGATCGCGAGGATTGGGCCGAGGATCGCTTTGACCACCCAGTAGACCCATGCTCCACATCGTCCCACGTCCCGCCGGCCGAACCGGCAGTCCCTGCCCGGGAGGACTTCGCACCCGGCCGGGCCCTGCCCGGCGGGCAAGCTTCACCGCAGCGGCCCGGCTCCTGCCCCTATCGGCGTGCGCTCTGTCGTGGTCGCGTGCGACGATGCGGAGAGAGCAGGCGCGAGAGGACGGCCGTCATGCCAGTGATGCCGGGGGCGGAGCCCTTCTTCCACTCCGGAGGCGATACCGGGGTCCTGCTCTGTCACGGGTTCACCGGAAGTCCCGCATCGCTGCGGCCCTGGGCCGACTACCTGGCTGCCGCCGGCCTGACCGTGTCGCTGCCCCGGCTGCCCGGGCACGGCACCACCTGGCAGGACATGGCGCATACCCGGTGGGAGGACTGGTACGCGGAGGTGGACCGGGCCTACGAGGAACTGCGCGGGCACTCGGACGAGATCTTCCTCATGGGCCTGTCGATGGGCGGCTGCCTCGCGCTGCGGATGGCCGAACTGCGCGGCGACGGGGTAGCCGGGCTGGTCCTGGTCAACCCCTCGCTCGCGGCCGACACGAAGCTGTTCCTGCTGGCGCCCGTGCTGAAATTCGTGGTGCCCTCGCTCAAGGGCGTCGGCAGCGACATCAAGAAGGAAGGCGCCAGCGAACTCAGCTACGACCGGGTCCCGGTGCGCGCCGCGGCGACCCTGCCGCAGTTGTGGAAGCTCACCCAGCAGCAACTGGCCGAGGTCACCCAGCCGGTGCTCGTCTTCCTCAGCACGACCGACCACGTGGTGGGCCCGGCCAGCATGCGGGTCCTGCGGGCCGCGCTGCCCGCATCCCAGCTCACCGTGCGCGAGTGCGCCGACAGCTACCACGTGGCCACGCTGGACAATGATGCCGGCCAGATCTTCGGCGGCAGCCTGGAGTTTGTCCGTGCCCACAGCCGCGCCGGCCGGGAATGAGGGGGGTGGCGCGAGCGATGACCGAAGATGCCAGCGACGAGGACGCGGCGTGGCGGGACCTGGTCGCCCACTACGCCACACCCACCGTGGCGGACGGCGGGCCCGCTCCCTGGCCCACCCGGGAGGACCTGCCCGGTCCCGTCGCGCGGAGCCAGGAGGCAGCACGCGCCAGGACGCCAGCGGCCCCGACACCGCTGACCTGGATGTCACCGGCCTGGACATGACCGGGCCGGACCCGCCGCCGGGCGGCGACGAAGCCCAGCTGCCCGGCCCGCGGCTGGCGACCGCGCCCCGGGCCGTTCGGCGGCGTGCCCCCGGGCCCGCCGCAGATCCGCATCGTCCGGCCCGCCAGCGCCACCCCGCCACCGGATGACGACGACGATCACTTCGTCCCCCCGGTGCCGCCGCCGCTGCCGCGGCTCGACCCGGTCACCAAGGGTGCCTGGGTGGCGCTGTTCGGCGGGCCCCTCTACCTGCTCATCGCCGTGATGGCGAACTGGCAGGTGCGCGGACTGGGCCGCGTTCTGCGCCGTGGCGGCCTTTGTCGGCGGCTTCGCGACGCTGGTGGTGCGGATGGGCGACCGGCCGCCGCGAGACTCCGGGCCCGACGACGGGGCCGTGGTCTAGGGAATCGCTGGTCAGCCGTTCTTGACCAGGTCCGCGGCACCGACGATGCCCGCGTCGACGCCGAGGGCGGCCCTGGCGATCTCCACCCGGGGACGGTAGCCCGCTCCGGTGAGCGCCTTCTCGAACGCGGCGCGGGCCGGCCCGAGGAGCAGCTCGCCTGCCTCGCTGACCCCGCCGCCGACCACGATGCACCCCGGGTCGAGGATCGCGGTCAGGTCGGCCAGCCCCTGCCCGAGCCAGGTACCCACGATCGAGAAGCAGCGCAGCGCCGCCGGGATCGCCCTCCCTGGCCGCCTGGGTGATCTGCGGGCCGCCGATCGCCGCGGCATCCCCGCCCGCGAGCTGCAGCAGGCGCATCGCCCCGCCCGGGGCGCGCATGGCCAGATCACGTGCCTCCGTCACCAGGGCACTGCCGCTCGCGTACTGCTCCCAGCAGCCGCGGTTCCCGCAGCCGCACAGGCGCCCGTCCGGCACCACCCGGACATGCCCGGGCTCCCCCGCCATGCCCCACCTGCCCCGGTAGAGCCTGCCGTCCAGGATGAAGCCAGCCCCGATGCCCGTGCCCACGGACACGAAGACGACGTGCGCGTGGCCGCGCGCCGCACCGAACCTGAACTCCGCCCACGCGCTCGCGTTGCCGTCGTTCTCCACGGTGACCGGCATGCCCACCAGGGCCGCCACCTTGGCGCGCAGCGGTTCGCCGCGCCAGGCCAGGTTCGGCGCGAACGCCACGGTGCCGCCCGCCTCGTCCACGAAACCGGCCGCGCCCACCCCGACCGCGCTGACCTGGTGACGGCCGAGCAGTTCGGTGACCACGCCGGCGATCACCGCGGCCGTGCGCTCCGGGCTCGCCGCGGGAGTGGCGCGGCGCAGCTTCTCCAGGATGCGGCCGTGGTCATCCACGACCCCCGCGGCGACCTTGGTTCCCCCGACATCAACCCCGATCGTCGGGCTCACGCGGGGAATCCTCCGGGGGTTCCGGCGCCGCCTGCTCGTCCGCGGCGGCCGCCGCCTGGCCGTTCGGGCCCGGCCCGGCCGTGCTCGCCGGCGCCGCCGCGCCCGGCGCTTCGGTACCTGGCGCCTCCGTACCGGCCTGGCGCCTCCGGGCCAGCCTGACCGGCCGCGGCGAAGCCACGAGTGCCCGGCCCGGTCTCGGCACCGCGGCCATCGGCGGCGGTGCCGCCGCGGCTCGTCGCGGCCAGGGCCGCCTCCAGGACCGATACCGCATCCTGGACCACGGTGGTGAGCGCGTCGCCGACGGCCGCCACACGGGTGTCCCGGGTGGGCTTGGCCTCCCGGACGATCCTGGCGGCGCGGCACAGCGGGCACCAGGCGCACTCCGGCGCCTCACCGGGCACGGGCTGGGTGGTCGCGGTCTCCCACACGTCACCGGACGGCTGGTTCTTGCCGAGGGCCGTGCGGACCTGGTCGGCCAGTTCCCGGCTCATCCCGCGGGCACCGGCCCGCAGCAGCCAGCGCTGGAAGTCACCTATCAGGTCATTGCCTGACCCACCTGGCTGTGTCACCTGCTGTCCTCTCCGTCCGCACCCTGGCCCGGGCGGCTCTCCACCCGGTTCTTCAGCCCTTTGAGGGCGGTGTCGATGATCGTCTTCTCTGCGCGCCGCTTCAGCAGCCCCGGCATCGGGATCCGGATGTCCACCGCCAGCTCATAGGTGGTCTCGGTGGCCCCGCTCTGGTCGGCGAGCAGATAGCCGCCGTCCATCGCCGAGATCACCGAACCGGGCTCGGCCAGGTGCCAGCGGACCGCGGCGTCGCCGTCCCAGTCGTAGCCGAGCACGTAGGTGTCCTTCACCACGCCCGCATCGAGGCTGAACCGGACCTGGCTGGCCCGGCCACCGTCGCCCTGCCCCAGCACCTCCGCCGCCCGCACCGCGGATGCCCACTGCGGGTAAGCGGCGAAGTCGGCGATCACCGCCATGACCGCCGCGCGCGGCGCGGCGATCGCGATACGGGAAGTTGTCCTCGCAGCCATGCTCGGAGCGTACCGCCATCCGCGGGTTCCGCCGCCGTGCTACCACGCCAGCACGTAGGGCCTGCCGGTCGCCCGGAAGTGCCCGACGTTGATGCATTCGGTCCGGCCCGACCCGCACCCGGCGGGCAAGCGGCTGGTGGACGTGCCCGAACAGCAGGTACCGGGGCTGGGACCGCTTGATCTCCGCCAGCAGCGCGGCACTGCCTCGTTCCAGCCGCCGGGCAACCGTGTCGTAGAGCAGTTCCGGCACCGCGGGCGGGATGTGCGCGCACAGCACGTCGGCGCCGCTGACCGCCGCCACCTTCGCCGCGTAGGCATCGTCGTCAAGCTCGTTGGGCGTGCGGTACGGCGAGCGCAGCCCACCGCCCACGAAGCCGAACGTCCATCCGCCGAGTTCCACGCATTCGCCGTCGAGGACGTGATGGCCCGGCCGCAGATGCTCGGCCCACATCTGCGGCAGGTCCACGTTCCCGTAGGTCAGATAGGCGGGCTCGGGCAGGGCGGCGAACAGTTCCGCGTACTGCCGCGCGGCGGCGGCCCGCACATGCCCCGCCGCGTCGCCGCCGAGGCTCCGCCACAGGCCCGCCGACATCTCCCTGGCCTCACCGAAGCGCTTGGCGGTGCGCAGCGCGACGAACCGCCGGGCCGCGTCGGCGCCGAACAGCTCCGCGAAGATCCCCCGCGCCTCATCGGCATAGTCCACGAACAGGAGCAGATCGCCGAGGCAGAACAGGGCGTCCGCGCCGTGCCGCGGCCGCGCGAAGGTCACCGGCCCGGCCATGCACATCGCTGATCACGTGCACCCGCATGAGCACAGGCTAGGGCCCGCTCCCCCGGGCCACCGGGGGGGCGCTCCCCCGGAGCCACACTGGGCCGCGGCACCCGCCCCGATTAGGCTGGCGGGATGCGAGAGTACAGCACCCCTGCCGCCGTGGACATACCGCCGTCGGCGGGCCTGACCGATGCCGTGTTCGAGCGGGCCGCGAGCGAACCCGGCCGCGTGGTCATGCGGCGCAAGGGCCCCGGCGGGGACGGCGGCTGGCAGGACGTCACCGCGGGCGCAATTCGCCGACGACGTGACGGCGCTGGCCAGGGGGCTCATCGCCGCGGGGATCGCTGCGGGTGACCGGGTCGCGCTGATGTCACGGACCCGGTACGAGTGGACCGTCCTCGACTACGCCATCTGGACGGCGGGCGCGACGACGGTGCCCATCTACGAGACCTCGTCGGCCGAGCAGGTCGAATGGATCCTGACCGACTCCGGCGCCCGGGCACTGATCGTGGAAACCCCCGCCCACCTGCAGACCGCCACCCAGGTGCTGGCCGCGGCTCCCCAGGTCGGGCGGGTGTGGATGATCGAGGAAGACCCCGGGCCCGCGGCGGACGGCGCAGGCCTGGCCGTGCCCGGTCGACCCGGTGCCGGCCGAAGCCGCTGAGCGCCCTGACCGCGGCGGGCGCCGGCGTCGGCGACGACAAGGTGCACCAGCGCCGCGGCTCGCGGCACACGGCCGACCTGGCAACCATCATCTACACCTCCGGCACCACCGGGCGCCCGAAGGGGTGCGAGCTCAGCCACGGGAACCTGCTCGCGGACGTGCGGAACGTCATGCACGGCTGGCTCCCCGCCATCTTCGAGACCCCGGGCGCGTCCACGCTGCTGTTCCTGCCGCTCGCGCACTCGTTCGCGCGGATCATCCAGGTGGGCTGCCTGGAGTCGGGCGTCGTGCTCGGGCATACCCCCAGCGTGGCCAGCCTGCTTCCGGACCTGGCCGCGTTCCGGCCCACGTTCATCCTCGCCGTGCCGCGGGTCTTCGAGAAGGTCTACAACGGCGTGGAGCAGCAGGCGTCGGCCAGCCCGGTGAAGACCCGCATCTTCCACGCCGCGGCGCAGACCGCCATCTCGTGGAGCGAGGCGTCCGGCACCGGCGCGGCCGCGCCGGGCGGCGGCCCGGGGATGCCGTTGCGGCTCCGGCACGCGATCTTCGACCGGCTGGTGTATGCCAAGCTGCGGGCCGCGATGGGCGGCCGGGTCCGGTACGCCGTGTCCGGCGGCGCCCCCCTCGGGGAGCGGCTCGGGCATTTCTTCCGTGGCACCGGGATCACCGTCCTGGAGGGCTACGGGCTGACCGAGAGCAGCGCGGCGGCGACGGTGAACCGGCCGGATGGCATCAAGATCGGTACCGTCGGGCAGCCGCTGCCGGGAGTCACCGTGCGGATCGCCGACGACGGCGAGATCTTCCTCGGCGGGCCGACCATCTTCGGCGGTTACTGGCAGAACGACGCGGCAACCACCGAAGTGCTGGCCGACGGCTGGCTGCGCACCGGCGACATGGGCGAACTCGACGAGGACGGGTACCTGCGGGTGACCGGCCGGAAGAAGGAACTGATCGTGACCGCGGGCGGCAAGAACGTCGCGCCGGCGGTGCTGGAGGACCGGATCCGGGCCCACCCGCTGGTGAGCCAGTGCCTGGTGGTCGGGGACGGCCGGCCCTACGTGGCCTGCCTGATCACCCTGGACGAGGAGGCGGTGGACATCTGGAAGGCCCGGTTCCCGAACCTCAAGAATGTGCCCGCGGCCGACCTGGCCGAGTCACCCGAGTTGCACACCGAAATGCAGGCCGCGGTGGACGAGGCGAACAAGGCCGTGTCCAGGGCCGAGGCGGTGCGGCGCTTCCGCGTCCTGCCCGGCGACTTCACCGAGCAGAACGGCTACCTGACCCCCTCGCTCAAGGTGCGCAGGAACGTGATCGTGAAGGACTTCGCGGCCGACATCGAGGCGCTCTACTCCTGACCCGCGGCCCGGCAGGAGCCCGGCGGCTCAGCTCCCCGGCGAGGATCTCGGTGAAGCGCTGGGCGACCATGTCCCAGCGCCATTCCCGGTGCACCCAGGCCAGGCCCTTCTCCCCCATGGCCTTGGCCGCACAGGAGTCGGTGAGCAGGCGGTTCAGCCGGTCCGCCACGTCCGCGACGCTGACGCCCGGCACGACATACCCGGTTTCGCCGTCCCGGATCGCGTCGGCCGAGTTGCCCGAGTCGCCCCCCACCACGGGCAGACCGGTCGCGGCGGCCTCCAGGAAGACCATGCCGAGGCCCTCCACGTCCAGGCCGCGGCGCCGGGTCCGGCAGGGCATCGCGAACACGTCCCCGGCGTCGAAGTAGGCCGGCAGTTCGGCACGGGCCGGCGCGCCGGTGAACACGACCGAGCCGTCCACCCCGAGATGGCGCGCCATCCGCTGCAGCCGGTTGCGGTACGGGCCATCCCCCACCAGGAGCAGGGTGGCGTCCGGCGTGGTGGCCAGGACCAGCGGCCAGGCGCGGATGAGGGTGTCCTGGCCCTTGCGGGGGACCATGCGCGACACGCAGACCACCACCGGCCGGCTGCCGAGGCCCAGCCGTTCCCTGACGGCCCGCCCCCCGGAGCCCGGGTGGAACTCGCTGGTATCCACACCGGGGGCGAGCCGCGTCATCCGGGCCGCCGCGGCCGGGGACAGCGCCCGGGCCAGCCGCACCCGGGTGTACTCGCCCAGGTAGGTGACCGTGTCCACGGAATCGCCGATCCGCCGCAGCATGGTGCGGGCGGCGGGCAGCGCGGCCCAGCCGGCCTCATGGCCGTGGGTCACGGCGATCAGGCGCTTGACACCCGCCCTGCGCAGGCCCGGCGCGAGCAGGCCCAGCGGCGCCGCCGCGCCGAAAACCACCGTGTCGCAGCCTTCGGCCTGCACGATCCGTTCCGCGCGGCGGGCCACCGAGGGCACGGGAAGCATCAGCGACGTGGGATGACGGGTCACCGGGAAGGGCAGTTCCTTGTCGAACTGCGCCGCGCCCTCCCAGGCGGGCGCGTAGACGGTCACGCTGCCGGGCGGCAGCCGCATCGCCAGTGCGTGCACGAAGAACTGGATCCCGCCCGGCCGGGGCGGGAAGTCATTCGTGAGGACAAGGACCTTCGGCATGGCACAGCGCTCCCCGGGCCGCGGGCAGGCAAACCCGCGGCGCGCCGCCGGCACGCACCGGCAGCAATGGCAGAGATCCTAAAGTACCTGGCAGTCCGCGCACCGTCAGCCTTATCACCTCGACCTCAGGAGTTTCCGGACTCGCCCCCTACCGACAAGCGCCGGTTCACAGCCGAGGACGAGGACGGCGGTCAGGGCCGGACGGCGGCGTCGAGGTTGCCGGCGTACCAGGACGAGGACAGGGGCACCTTTTCCACGTCCTCTCCTGTCTGTGGCGCATCGATGAGCATACCCGCCGCCCACGTAGATCCCGACGTGGCTGTCCCCGGCGAACTCCAGGATGTCGCCCGGCTGCAGGCTGGACGTCGACACGGCGGGCAGGGTGGCCTGGCCGTAGCTGGTGCGCGGGATCGACACCCCGGCGTAGGCCCAGGCCTCCATGGTCAGCCCGGAGCAGTCGAAGCCGCTCCCGCACGGCCCGGTGCCGCCGTAGACATAGGGGCAGCCGATCTGGTCGTAGGCGAACTGCACGGCCTTCTCGGCCTGGGTGCTCGTGGGGCCTGTGTAACCGCCCCGGCCGGTGCTGGTTCCGCCGCCGCCGAGCTGCTGCTGCTGTTGCTGCGGGGTCAGACTGTTCAGCAGCGCCTGCTGCTGGGCGATCAGCTTGTTCAGGGACGCGCGCTGGGAGCCGAGCTGCTTCTTCAGCCCCGCCACCGCCTGCTCGGTGCGCTTGGCCATCATGCGGGCGCCGCTGAGCTGGCGCTCGGTCGTGATGACCTGCTGGAGCTGCTGGTACTGGTCGGTCGACAGGTGCGTGAGGAAGGCGGACTGGCTGAGCAGCGTCTGCGGGTTCCCCGAGGTCAGCAGCGCCGCGACCGAGTTCATGGCGCCGTTCTCGTAGACGTTCGACGCGATCTGGGCGATCTGGTCCTGCATGTTCGTGGCCGCGGCCATGTCCTTGCCGACCTCGGTATTCACCACGGTCAGCCGCTGGCGCGCGGAGGAAAGGTTCTGGCTGGCCTGGTCGAACCGCTGGACGAGCCAGTTTTCCTTGTAGGTCAGGCTCTTGAGCTTGGCCTGGACCTGGCTCGCGGTGGGCTGGGGCTGTGCCCCGGCCGATCCCGCCATGGTGAGGAGTCCCGCGGCGGCAACTGCGGCGGCCGCGATGCACGCGCCGCGCCTGGCATAGGAAACTTTGGCGACCGGATGCGTATCCACGTAGTGACGCGCTCCCTTTCCACCCCCGCCGACCAGGTGATCCGACGGGTCCGGGCCGACACGAGCACCCTACGACCTGTGCCGCGACCAGCCTCGGCGACACTCCAGTGGAGTTGTCCCGGATCGGGGGCACGCCCGGGGCCTCCACCTGATCACCGGCTCCCCAGCGGTCCCGCAGGGCCAGTGCCTGGTTACGGCGGTACCGATCACCGTCGCCGTCGTGACGACTGTGAAGTGATCAGCCGGGGCTGACACTAGTGAAAGACAAGCGCTGGATTCAACCGCTTCGCGCACTCTGGCCGCAACTTTCACCTGGCAGGCCTCGCGCTCACGACGCCCTTCGCAGGTCCGCGCGCAACCGCAGCGGCGGGATCATCCGGGCGTCCGCGAGGACACGCAGCGCCCGGCGTTCCGCCTCGCCCAGCTCGTCACCCGGGCCCGGCGCGGACAGCAGCACCGTGACCACACAGTCCGAGCACGCAATGTCGCGCATGACGCACCGGTCACACTCGATAAGCATGTTCCCTCCTGGGATCTCGCGGGCTCCCAGCCCCGCGAACCATTACGGTAAGCGGCAATGCCGACAGTTTCACCGTGGGCGCCGCGGCACCGCCACCCAGGGCGCTGCGGCGAAACCGCGGCGGCGAGCCTACGGCAGGAATGTCGGCGGCCCGTTTTACGGTTGCCTCGTGCTCACCTGGGACGTGTCAGCGGAATCACTGATGAAACAGCTCTGGCGCCAGCGCCGCCCGCCGGCCGACCCCTCCCCCTTCGACCTGATCGACTTCGCCATCGTCGATCTGGAGACGACCGGCTGGGCCCCGGAGGAGGCCACGATCACCGAGATCGGCGCGGTGCTGGTCTGTGGCGGGCGGGTGCGCGCGCAGTTCTCCTCGCTGGTCAACCCGGGCAGCACGATTCCCGAGCAGGTGGCGGTGCTCACCGGTATCAGTGACGCGATGGTGGCCTCCGCCCCGCCGCTGGCCACCGTGCTCGCCGGTTTCCTCTCGTTCGCGCAAGGATGCGTGCTCACGGCGCACAACGCGCCGTTCGACATCGCCTTCCTCACCGCCGCCTGCAAGGCCTGCGGGCTGCCCTGGCCGCAGTTCCAGGTGCTCGACACCGTGGAACTGGCCCACCGCGTGCTCGGCGAGGAGGAAGTGGCCGACTGCAAGCTGGCGACGCTCGCCGCCCACTTCGACACGCGCATCAAGCCCCGGCACCGGGCGCTGCCGGACGCGCTGGCCACCGCGGACGTGCTCACCGCGCTGCTGCGCCGGCTCGCCGCCACCGGTGTGCGCACGCTCGCCGAGGCCGGGTGTGTATAAACAGGGAGTGCGGCGTTACGCAGGCCGGGGTGATGGTGCGAGGAGGCAGATGTGGTCACGGCGATCGTGCTGATACGGGCGGACGTGGCGAGCATTCCGGAAACGGGAGCGGCCATCGCCCAGATTCCCCAGGTCACCGAGGTGTACTCGGTGACCGGCGACTTCGACCTGGTGGCCCTGGTGCGCGTCCGGGCGCACGAGGAACTGGCGGATGTCATCCCCGGCACGCTGAACCGGGTGCCGGGCGTCACGCACACCGAGACGCATATCGCGTTCCGCACCTACTCCAGGCACGATCTCGAAGCCGCGTTCGCGCTCGGCTACCCCGAGGCCGGCGAGTAGCCGAGTAACAGGGCCTGCGGCTCAGGAGGTCTCCGCCGCGAGGCGCTGGCTCGCCGCGACCCACCGGTCCAGCAGAGCGTGCGCGGCGCCGGAGTCCAGCGTCGCGGCCGCACGGGCGCAGCCGCCGACCAGCGCCCCGGCGAGATCCTCGGCACGGGGCACCCCGGCGGCCGCGGCCAGCGCCGCGGCGGCGTTCAGCACCACCGTGTCACGGACCGGCCCGGGCTCCCCCGACATCACCGCACGGGCCACGGCAGCGTTGCCGGCCGCGTCACCGCCGCGCAGGTCACCGGGCCGGGACCGGGGCAGCCCGAGGTCCGCGGGGTCGAGCACGGTCTGGCTGACCGTGCCGTCGTGCACCACCCAGACCGTCGACGTGTCCGCCGTGGTCAGTTCGTCGAGGCCGTCGTCGCCGTGGAAGACCAGCGCCGAGCAGCCCCGCGCGGCCAGCACCCCGGCGATGATGGCACCCATCCGCGGGTCGGACACCCCGACCGCCAGGGCGCCGGGCCGGGCGGGGTTCGCCACCGGCCCGATGAAGTTGAACACGGTCGGCACCCCCAGTTCCCGCCGGGGCACCGCGGTGTGCCGCAGCGCCGGGTGGTACAGCGGCGCGAACAGGAAGGCGATCCCGACCTCTTCGATCAGGCGGGCGGTGGCCTCCGGCGCCAGGTTGATCACCACGCCGAGCGCCTCAAGCACATCGGCGGCACCGCACGCGGACGAGGCCGCCCGGTTGCCGTGCTTGGCCACCCGGGCACCGGCCGCGGCGGCGACGATGGCGCCCATCGTGGAGATGTTCACGGTGCGCGAGCCGTCTCCCCCGGTGCCCACCAGGTCGACGAGCGGGCCGGGAATGCTGAGCGGCGTGGCGCGGGCCAGCATCGCGTCGGCCAGCCCGGCCAGTTCGGCGACGGTCTCGCCCTTCATCCGCAGCGACACGCCGAAGCCGGCGATCTGGGACGGCGTCGCCGCGCCCTCCATGATCTCGCTCATCGCCCACGCGGCCTCATCGCTGGTGAGCGTGTCTCCCTTGACCAGCGCGCCGATCAGCGCGGGCCAGGTGGTTCGGGAATCCATGGCGCCCCCTCACAGGCGGGGTGAGACGTTTGCGGCCGGTCAGGCCTGGGCGGCGGTCTGCCCGGCACGCTGGCGCATGAGGCCGGCCAGCGCGGCGGCCAGGGCGCGCGGTTCGATGGGATGGCTGACCACGGCTTCCGCGCCCGACCAGGTGGCGAGCCAGCCGTCATCCGGCCTGCCGATGATCAGCAGCACCGGCGGGCAGTCATGGATCTCGTCCTTCGCCTGCCGGCACACCCCCATCCCGCCGGCCGGCTGGGCCTCCCCGTCCAGCACCATCACCTCGACCTGCCCGGCATCAAGCAGCCGGAACAGGGCTGGTTCGGTGGCAACCTCAATGATCTCCGCTTCCGGGACATCGGGTGCCGGGCGGCGTCCTATGGCGAGGCGGACCCGCGCCCGGATGTCCGCATCGTGGCTGTAAACGACGACCTTCATGGACTGGATGCTACCGACACGGGGGGTCGGGCGGCGCTCGCCTACGTGGTGTCGTAATAATGGCCTTCGTGGCCACAGCATCCGCGACGGAGACGCCGCCCCGCTCACCGGCTAGCAGGCCGAACCTGGTCAGCGTGGGGACGATCGTTTGGCTGTCTTCTGAGCTCATGTTCTTCGCGGCGTTGTTCGCGATGTACTTCACCATCCGCTCGGTCGACAAGGGGGAAGGACTCCCCTGGCCCGGCGCGCACCTGGACCTGACCCTCGGGTCGATCAACACGACGGTGCTGCTGCTCTCCAGCGTGACGTGCCAGATGGGCGTGTTCGCGGTCGAGCGCGGCCAGATCAGGCGCACCGCCAGCATCTTCGACTTCCGCAAGTGGGGCCTGCGCGAGTGGTACGTGCTCTCCTTCCTGATGGGCCTGTACTTCGTGCTGGGCCAGGGATATGAGTACCTCGGCCTGATCCACGACGGCCTGACGCTGTCCTCCAGCGGTTACGGGTCGGTGTTCTTCATCCCCACCGGGTTCCACGGGCTGCATGTGACGGGCGGGCTGATCGCGTTCCTGTTCCTGCTCGGCCGCACCTACGCCGCGAAAACCTTCACCCAGGAACAGCAGGTCAGCGCGATCGTCGTGTCGTACTACTGGCACTTCGTCGACGTCGTGTGGATCGGCCTGTTCACCACCATCTACCTCATCCGCTGACGCGCCGGCCGCGCCGGTCGTGTCGGTCTGACCGAAACCGAGGAACCACGTGAGCTGGTTCACCGCACTGCGCAGGCGCCCCGCCGCCGGGTACGCAGTGGTCCTGCTGGGGCTCGTCGCCATCGGGCTGGGTTACGGCGCCCTCACCGGGCAGGCCAGCCCGGCGTCGGCCGCCACCCCGGGCGTCGTGTCGCCCCAGACCCTCGCCCAGGGCAAGGAACTGTTCGCGGTGACCTGCGCGACCTGCCACGGCATGGACGCCCAGGGCACGTCGGTGGCCCCCAGCCTGGTCGGGGTCGGCGCGGCCGCGGTGGACTTCCAGGTGAGCACCGGCCGGATGCCCGCCAAAGAACTCGGCCCGGAGGTGCCCCGCAAGCCGGTGACGCTCACCACCGAGCAGATCCACGCGCTCGCGGCCTACGTGGCCTCCCTGGGCGGCGGCCCCGCCATCCCGTCGGCGGCCGAGGTGAGCACCTCTGGCGCGAATACGGCGCTCGGCCAGAGCCTGTTCATCACCGACTGCGCGCAGTGCCACAACTTCGACGGGGCGGGCGGGGCGCTCACCTACGGGAAGTTCGCGCCGCCGCTGACCCAGTCCACCAACACGCAGATCTTCGAGGCGATGCTCACCGGGCCGGAAGCCATGCCGGTGTTCCCCAACTCCACCATCACCCCCGCGCAGAAGCGGGACATCATCGACTACATCACCAGGCTCCGCGCCGAGCCGAACCCGGGCGGGTTCAGCCTGGGCCGCATCGGCCCGGTCACCGAGGGCATCGTCGGTTTCCTCGGCGGCATCGGTGTCCTCGTGTTCCTGGCCATGTGGATTACGATGAAACGGCGTGAGTCATGAGCGAGACGCAGCCTAGCTACGGCCTTCCGGCTGAGGAGGACGGCGGCCAGTCACGGGCCCCGCACCGGGTGATCGGGACGCCGCCGCCGGCTCAGGCACGCACCCTGCTGGGCGACGCGCCGGGCAGGGCCGAGCCCGAGGCCCCGCGCGAGCTGCCGGCCGGCCCGGACAACCCGGCCAGGGCCAAGACCGCCGAGAAGGTCATCGCCGCGTGCTTCATTCTGTCGATGCTGGCGAGCTTCGGTTTCATCGCCGCCTACGTCGGCCTGGAGGTGCACTCGGTCGACGCGACGCTGCGCTCCAACCTGGCCCTGGGCACGTCCATGTCGGTGGCCTTCATGGCCATGGGTGTCGGCGCCACCATCTGGGTCCGGTCGATCATGCCGGACGTGGAGCAGGTCGAGCAGCGCCACCCGCTCGCCGCCTCCGACGAGGAGCGCGAGGCGTTCGCGAAGACGTTCAAGGAGGGCGCCGAGGCCAGCGGCTTCGTGAAGCGGCCGCTGCTGCGGCGCACGCTGATCGCGGCCAGCCTCCCGCTCGCCGTCGCCCCGCTGGTGGTGCTGCGGGACATGGGCCCGCTGCCCGGCACCAGCCTGCGGCACACGGTGTGGCGCAGGGGCACGAGGATGGTCGTGTACGGGCCCAACACGCCGCTGCGCTCGGCCGACTTCAGCATCCCCGGCCAGATGATCACGGTCATCCCCGAGGGTTACGCCGAGAACCAGGACGTGCTGGCGAAGGCGGTCACGATCATCATCAAGTTCGCCCCGGGCCAGCTGGTGCCGAACACGCCCAGCAAGCCGGGCACGATCATGAACTGGACCGTGGACGACATCGTCGCGTACTCCAAGATCTGCACCCACGTGGGCTGCCCGGTCGCGCTCTACGAGCAGACCACCCACCACATCCTGTGCCCCTGCCACCAGTCCACGTTCGACGCCACCGCGGGCGCCACGGTGCTGTTCGGGCCCGCGCCGCGGCCGCTGCCGCAGCTCCCGATCGGGGTTGACTCGAACGGGTTCCTGATCGCCACCAGCGACTACCACGAGCCAGTCGGGCCCGGCTTTCTGGGAGATGGGATGAGCACCACAACTGGCAAGATTCTCGGCGGCACCGGCCGGTACCTCGACGACCGGGTGCACGGCGCGCGCGGGCTCCGCGTCTTCCTGCGGAAGATCTTCCCCGACCACTGGTCGTTCCTGCTCGGCGAGATCGCGCTCTACTCGTTCATCATCCTGCTGCTCACCGGCACGTTCCTGACGCTGTTCTTCCAGCCCAGCATGACCGACATCGTCTACCACGGCTCCTACACGCCGCTGGACGGCGTGCACATGAGCGAGGCGTACGCGTCCACGCTGAACATCAGCTTCGACGTCCGCGGCGGTCTGCTGATGCGGCAGATCCACCACTGGGCGGCGATCCTGTTCGTGGCCGCGATCATGTGCCACATGCTGCGGGTGTTCTTCACCGGCGCGTTCCGCAAGCCGCGCGAGCTCAACTGGGTCATCGGGGTCGTGCTGTTCACCCTGGCGTTCACCGAGGGCCTGTTCGGTTACTCGCTGCCCGACGACCTGCTGTCCGGCACCGGGCTGCGCATCCTCGAGGGCGTGCTGCTCTCGATCCCGGTCGTCGGCACCTACCTGAGCTTCTTCCTGTTCGGCGGGCAGTTCCCCGGGCACGACATCATCCCGCGGCTGTACATCATCCACGTGCTGCTGATCCCCGGCATTCTGCTGGCGCTGATCGCCGCGCACCTGTTCCTGATGTTCCACCAGAAGCACACCCAGATGCCGGGCAAGGGCCACACCGACAAGAACGTGGTCGGCCAGCCGATGTACCCGTACTTCATGGCGAAGACCGGCGCCTGGTTCTTCTTCATCTTCGGCGTGACCGCGCTGCTGTCCACCTTCGCGCAGATCAACCCGATCTGGATCTACGGCCCGTACAACCCCTCCGGCATCTCCGCAGGCTCGCAGCCCGACTTCTACATGGGCTTCATGGAGGGCGCGCTGCGGATGTGGCCGAGCTGGCACTGGAACGTCCTGGGCCACTCGTTCGCCTTCAACGTGTTCCTGCCCGCGTTCCTGCCGCTCGGCCTGGTGATGACCGGGCTGGCGGTCTGGCCGTTCCTCGAACAGTGGATCACCGGCGACCGCCGGGAGCACCATGTCAACGACCGGCCGCGGAACGCGCCGACGCGTACCGCCGTGGGCATGGCCGGCGTCACCTTCTACGGCATCATGTGGCTGGAAGGCGCGAACGACATCATCGCCAGCCAGCTCAGCATCTCGCTGTACCTGACCACGGAGATCGCCAGGTGGGCGATCTTCATCGGGCCGGTGGTCGCCTACTTTGTCACCAAGCGGATCTGCCTGGGCCTGCAGCGCAAGGACGTGCACCTGCTGGAGCACGGCGTGGAGACGGGCATCATCAGGCAGCTGCCCAGCGGCGAGTACATCGAGGTGACCAGGCCGGTCTCCGAGGACCTGCGGGCGAAGCTGGAGGCGCGCCAGGGCCTGCCGCAGATCGAGGCGGCGGCGGCCGACGAGGTACCGGCGCCCACGGCCCGCGGCGGCCTGGGCAAGCTGCGGGTGTCGCTGAACCGGGTCCTCACCGAGGGCATCCCGCTGCCCGGGAGCAACGGGCACGGCAACGGCCACCAGCCGAACGGCCACGGCAACGGCCAGGCGGGCGAGCCGACGGCGGTCCCCGCCGGGGACGGCCGGCCGGAGAGCCTGGAGCAGCCCGGCGGCGACGGCAGCGGCGGCGGCTGAGGCCGCCATGCCTTGAGCCGATCAGGGCCGGAGTCATAGCGTTACGGGTAGTTTCGCCGTGTTTGCGCTATCTCTGGCGGGTGGCTGCTGACCATGACTACCCGGGCACGCTGGTGGATCGACGGTGACCTGAGCCGGGACCAGGGCGGCACGCTGTACGCCACGTGGGACACCCAGACCCCGGCCGGGGACATCGGCTGGCTGTCCTTCTCCACCGACGGCGGCGCGGCGTAGTCCGCCCCGGTACGCATCACCCCGGACACCGGCAGGGCGGTGCATATCGTGGAGGTGCTCGGCGGGGCCGCCGGCGTCGCCTACGTGGCCTGGCAGACCGACGCACCGGCGGCCCGGGTACGCCACCTACCTGAGGCCCTATGCGCCCGGCAGGGGCTGGGCTGGCCCGCGCATCAGCGTCTCCAGCAAGTTCGGCAACCGCAAGATCTGGCCTGGAGACACCTTCGGCATCGCCGCCCTGCCCGGCGGGCCCGCCACCCGCCTGGCGATGAGCTGGGGCAGTGCCGTCGGCGGCAGTGCGGGCTCCCAGATCTACGCGGCGGCCGTGACTCTCACCGGCGCGCGCTGACCGCCCGCGGTCACGGCCCGCCCGGCGGCAGCTGCCGCCAGCCGGACCCGCCGGAACTGGCGTGCAGGTGCATGGAGCTGGGCAGGGACACCTGCGCGGGCGCCAGCTGGCTGCCCCCGGGGCCCGCCACCACCATCTTGTGCGTGGCGCTGCCCGCGACCAGCTTGCGCCAGGACAGGAACCAGATCGTCCAGCCGTCACCCCAGGTGCCCTTGAGCGGGCTGCCCACGACGCTGATCGGGTCGCCGATCAGCGAATGGCCGTAGTACCAGGCCGCGTTCCCCGGGGCCACGTTCACGCACCCGTGGCTGACGTTGCTGAACCCCTGCTCGGCCACCGACCACGGCGCGCTGTGCACGTAGTCGCCGCTGTTGGTGAACTTCACCGAGTCGTACACCAGGACGTTGTAATAGCCGGGCTGGCCCGGCATCACGCCGTAGGTCGCCGAGTCCATGCGCACCGGATTGCCCATGGAGAACGACAGGTAATGGCCGTCCGGGGTGTCGTCGCCGGGCTGGCCGGTGCTTATCGGCCAGTCGCCCTTCAGATGGCCGTTCCACCACACCTTCATGTGATGATTGGCGGCGCTGGCAACGGCCACGAGCGCATTGCCAATCCGGAAGCGCTGGGTGAGATCGGCGTCACCGTAGATGCCCCGCGCGCCCTGGACGCCTTCAGGTGGGCCTCGAACCGGAGCCGGGTGTGGGCGGGCCAGTAGGCCCGGGGCCGGAACCACACCTGGGTGCCGCTCATCCAGTACCACGCCCCGGTGACGGGCTTGCTCGACCAGATCTCCAGCGACCGTTCGACCTCGGCCCTGCGGGTGATCGGGTGGCTGAACGTGACCATGATCGGCATGCCGACGCCGAACTCCTGGCCGGTGCCGAGGCTGGTCACCGCGCTGAAGGTGTGCCGCGGTGTCAGGGTGCGGAACGAGCTCACGATCGTGGTCGCCCGGCCGTGCGGGTTCACCGCGGTCGCGGAGACGTGGTAGGCCTGGTCAGGGCTCAGCGCCCAGTTCGCACGCCAGTCCGCGGCACCGCCCGCCAGCTCGCCGGGCACGGCCCGGCCCAGGCCGTTGACGGCGCTCACCCGCACCAGCCTGCCGCCCGTCACGCTCACCTCGATGCCCAGGTCAGGGCGCTTGTCCACCAGGGCGCGCAGCGCCGACCTGGTGACCACGGATCCCGGTGCAGGCCGCCCGGCGAGGAGAACGTGAGGTTACCGGTGGTGATGGTAATCCGGGCCGGCGGGACGGGTGCCGCCGCGCCGGGCCGTGCGGCCTGGCCCTGGCAGGCGGCGGCCAGCAGGCCGAGCACGGCCACCAGGACACCGCTCCCGCGCACAGTCGCCGCCGACCGCGACACCGTGACCGGCCCTGCCGCGGACCGCCCCGCGTGCTTCCCGCGGGCCTGCGCGAACTCAGCGATAAAGAATTTCCCCCGCACTTTCCGACAACCCCCTCAGCGCATTCTGATGAATACCGCGCATTACGCGATGTGCCCCTGCTGAGCTATCCGGCGCATCCCCAGGCGCAGCCCAGCACCCCTCGCAGGCGTAAGAATACGCTTAGTAATCATCCCCGGGCAGGGGCCCTCGAATGGGGGCTGAATTGAGACTGTTCAGTGATCTCGCGGACACCGGGCGCGGGCCGGGCCGCCAGTAAATGCGCGGCCGTGGGGGACGCCGGGGCTAATGGGCGTAAACGCCCCGGTAATACTCGAAGACGAATCCGATCGGCGGCGAATACCACGAAAAGCATGCCAATCAGGAAAAGCCACCATCCGATCGCCGCGCCGATGGCGGCCACCGCGCAGGCCAGCCCGGTGAACAGCGGCCACCAGCTATGCGGGCTGAAGAAGCCGAGTTCCCCGGTGCCCTCACTGATCTCACCCTGTGGGTCGTCCTCGGGCCGCATGGGCAGCCTGACGCCCGGTGAACAGGACGTAGAAACCGATGAGGAACGCCAGCGCCACGGCCAGTGCCAGCGCGGTGGTCCCGGTCGGGTCCTTCGAGAAATGCCAGTACACGATGTCGGCGCCGGTGAAGAACGTGGCACAGCCGATGAACAGGTACCCTTCGACCTTCATCTAACCCCTCCGCTGCCGGCCCGGCCTCCGCGGCCGGGCGGGCACGATGGCACGCCGGATCACGGTGACGGCGAGATGGACTCATGCGCGGGCCGGCCCGACTTGATGTGCGGGTAGTGCAGGTCGAACGCCGGCCGCTCGGACCGGATGCGCGGCATCGAGGTGAAGTTGTGCCGCGGCGGCGGGCAGGAGGTCGCCCACTCCAGCGAGTTGCCCCAGCCCCACGGGTCGTCCACGGTGACCTTCTCGCCGTAGCGGGCCGTCTTGTACACGTTGTAGAGGAAGAAGAACGTGGAGCCGCCCAGGATTATCGAGCCGATCGTGGAGATCTGGTTCAGCGTCGTGGCCAGGTGCGGCAGGTCCGGGTAGTTGGCGACCCGCCGGGGCATGCCGTTGACGCCCAGCCAGTGCTGCACCAGGAACGTCGTGTGGAACCCGATGAACAGCGTCCAGAAGTGCCACTTCCCCAGCGTGTTGTCCAGCATCTTGCCGGTGAACTTGGGCCACCAGAAGTAGAAGCCGGCGAACATCGCGAACACCACCGTGCCGAACAGCACGTAGTGGAAGTGGGCGACGACGAAGTAGGAGTCGCTGACGGCAAAGTCCAGCGGCGGCGAGGCCAGGATGACCCCGGTGAGCCCGCCGAACAGGAAGGTGATCAGGAACCCGATCGTGAACAGCATCGCCGGCTCGAACGTGAGCTGGCCGCGCCACATGGTGCCGACCCAGTTGAAGAACTTCACCCCGGTCGGCACCGCGATCAGGAACGTCATGAACGAGAAGAACGGCAGCAGCACCGCGCCGGTGGTGAACATGTGGTGCGCCCACACGGTCATCGACAGGCCCGCGATCGCGATGGTCGCGGCGACCATGCCCTTGTAGCCGAACAGCGGCTTGCGGCTGAACACCGGCAGGACCTCGGTGACGATCCCGAAGAACGGGATCGCCACGATATAGACCTCCGGATGGCCGAAGAACCAGAACAGGTGCTGCCAGAGGATCGCGCCGCCGTTGGCGGCGTCGAACACCTGCGCGCCGAGCTTGCGGTCGATCTCCAGCACCAGCAGCGCCGCCGCCAGCACCGGGAAGGCCATCAGCACCAGCATCGAGGTGACCAGGATGTTCCAGGTGAAGATCGGCATCCGGAACATGGTCATGCCCGGCGCGCGCATGCAGATGATCGTGGTGACGAAGTTGACCCCGCCCAGGATCGTGCCGAAGCCGGACAGCGCCAGGCCCATGATCCACATGTCCCCGCCGATGCCCGGCGAGTAGACCGGGCTGGTCAGCGGCGAGTAGGCGTACCAGCCGAAGGAGGCCGCCCCGCCCGGCGTCAGGAAGCTGGCGAGCAGGATCAGCCCGCCGAACAGGAACAGGTAGTAGCTGAACAGGTTCAGCCGCGGGAACGCCACGTCGGGCGCGCCGATCTGCAGCGGCATGATCTCGTTCGCGAACCCGACGAACAGCGGCGTCGCGAACAGCAGCAGCATGATCGTGCCGTGCATCGTGAACAGCTCGTTGTACTGCTGGTCGGACACGATGTGGTTGTTCGGCCCGAACAGCTGGGTGCGCATGATCATCGCCATCAGGCCGGCGATGAGGAAGAAGCCGAACGAGGTGATCAGGTACAGGTGGCCGATGACCTTGTGGTCGGTCGAGGACAGCCAGTCGGCCATGATCGAGCCCTTGCGGGCGCTGCGCGGCGCGACCGTTGCCTGGGCCGGGATGTTCGATCGTGGTCACTGTGCGCTCCCTGCCTTCTGCTGCGCTGCCTGCTGGGCGTGGATCCACAGGTTGAACTGCGGCGGGCGTGACGATCTTCACCTTGAACAGCATCCGGCTGTGGTACAGCCCGCACAGCTCGGTGCAGTGGCCGATCAGGACGCCGGTCGTCTTCGTCGGGTAGACCTCGAAGTGGTTCGGGTGCCCGGGGACGACGTCACGCTTGAACTCGAACGGGACGATCCAGAACGAGTGGATCACGTCGGTGGAGACGAGGTTGAACCGCACCGTCTCGTGGTCGGGGATCACCAGCAGCGGAAGCTCGCTGTTGCCGGTCTGCGGGCTCCACTGGTCGCCGTTCATGGTCACGACGCCGGTCGGCGAGCCCGGGCACCCTGTAGCCCGGGTACTGGAACTGCCAGCTCCACTGGTAACCCGACCACGTTGACCGTCGACGTCGGGCTGTGGCGGACAGGCTGTCGATGTAGTTCTCGTCCCTGGCCGTGAAGAAGAACAGGACGCCGACCATGATGAACGGCACCACCGTGTACAGCATCTCGATCGGCAGGTTGTAGCGCACCTGGGCGGGCGCCGGGCGGCGACCCGCGCTTCTTCCGGTGGAAGATGATGGCCCAGATGATCAGGCCCCAGACCACGGCGCCCACGATCCAGGCAGCGATCCACGATCCCTGCCAGAGGGTCAGCGCGACCTGTCCCTGCTTGGTCACCGGCTCGGGCCAGCCGAGCCGGGTGAAAGCGTTGGAGGTGCATCCCGTGGTTCCCGCGGCCAGCAGGGCCAGCAGGGCCACGCGGGGCGCCAGGCGGCTCAGGCGGGTGCGGGCCCGGGGCGGGCGCGCCGCCGCGGACCGCACTAGGGAGCGGCCCAGGTCATGAGCACCTCCGCCTGCGGCGGGGTGCTGGGGGCAGAACTCACAGGTTGCCTTCCCTGCGGATGACGCCCGGCCGCGCGGCCTGGCCGCGGCACGGGCTGGTCATGGCTCGTCCTACAGGCTGTCGTGGAAACAGTATCGCGCGCGGCACCGGGCGCGGCGAGGACCCCCGCCAGTGTCGCGGTCCGCGCTGCACAGGGCTAGGGTCATGGGGTGCTGCACGTTGAACCGGCGGTCAACCAGGCACCGGAGCTGGCGGTGCTTACCCGCGGCGGCAGGCGGGTATCGCAATCGCATGGCCCCGCACGCACCGCGCACTGCCGCACGCGGCCCGGCTCCGCTGTCCCGCGGCGGGACGTGGTGTGCCTGATGCCCCCCGCCGGTCACGGGGAAGCCCGCCCGGCATGAGCGTCCCGGCGCCCCCGGCTCCGCTGCTGATCATCGACGCGCTCGGGCGCAAGTGCCCGATCCCGATCATCATGCTGGCCGAGCGGATCCGCGAGGTGCCGATCGGGCAGATCATCGCGGTGCTCGCCGACGACCCCGCGGCCAGGACCGACGTGCCGTCCTGGTGCGCCATGAAGTCGCACGAGTTCGTCACCGCCACCGACCTGCCCGCCGGCTGGGCCCTGCTGATCCGCCGCAGGTACTAGCCACACCCGGGCAAGCCAGCGGGGGGTTTCAGGGGGGTCGCTCCCCCGGGTCAATACTGTGGAAGCGGCCGGTGAAGCGGTCGTCGCTCTCCCACCACGGCTGGCTGTCCGCTCCGGCCGGGGCAACCCCCGCCTTCTCCGGGCCCTGCGCGGCGGCGGCCGCGGCGCACGGGCGTCCAGTTCGGCGTCCACCTGGACGGCCTCCCGCTCATCCTCCTTGATCATCTGGATGAGCTGGGCGGCGAGGAACGGCAGGCCCACGAGGTCGCCGAGGATCCACAGCGCGCCCCCGCCGACCACCTGGTCGGCCCGCAGCGTCGGCCCCCAGGGCCGGGCCAGCGCCTGGTAGAAGGAGCCGGCGATGAGATGCTGGTCCGCGATCACCGCGAGGCCGAGGACCGCGTCACCCACCACCTCCGCCCCGGTGACCCAGAGCGCGACCAGGTACGGGTAGGCCTTGGGCACCGGGTCCACCCGCAGCAGGGTCCAGAAGAACACCAGGCCCGGCGCCATCAGCGCGGCGTAGGTCAGCTCCCGCACCAGATCGCTGCGCAGCCCCGCCTCGTACCACGGGCGTGAAGTACAGCAGGAACGGCACGATGACCAGTACCAGCGCGGTGATCGCGGGGAAGGTCAGGACGCGGGCGGCCCGGCTGTGCACCGCCGCTCGTGCCCGTGCCCCGGCCCGGGCCGGGCGGCGATCAGCAGCGTCAGCGGCCGGCCCAGCGCCAGGAACAGCGGCGCGACCAGCAGCAGCAGCACGTTCTGCACGGCCCGGGCGGAGAACAGCACGCCCTGGTAGACGCCCAGGAAGGACATGGTGGCGAGCACCAGGGCACCCGTGCCGCCCACCAGGAACGAGAAGTCCGCGCGGCGGGCCACGGCTCCCCGGCGCGGTGCAGCCGGCGCACCCCGGCCAGGTACAGCCCGGCCGCCACCAGCACCGCTGCGAGTACCGGGATGTCCAGCGTCCAGGACGTGACCACGCGCGGACAGCGTGAGCGCAGGCGGCCCGCTGTACCCGCCGGCGATCAGGCTCCGCTGCCACCCCGCCACACTATCGGCAACCCAGCACGGCCCCGGGCGGCAGGCCCCGGGGCCCCGGCGAGCGCTAGCAATAACAGGCGCTGATCTCCGCGGCCGCCTCGTCGCCGTAGTTCTCCGCCAGCCGCCCGGCCACCTGGGCCGGCTTGAGCTCGTACTCCTGCGGGCCCACGGTCTCCAGCGCGCTCACCGCGACGAGGTTGCCAAGCTGAGCGGCGCGCTCCAGCGACAGGCCCCAGCCGACACCCGCGAGAAAGCCGGCACGGAACGCATCTCCGGTGCCGGTCGGGTCCCGCTTGTGACCTCGGCCACCGGGCCCACCAACAACGGCGGCTCCGCCGCCCGCTCGATCCGGACGCCGTTCGGCCCGAGCGTGGTCACCCGCACCTCGACCTGGGCCAGCATTTCGGCGCTCGTCCAGCCGGTCTTGCGCTCGATGAGCGCTTCCTCGTACTCGTTGCAGAACAGGTAGCGTGCCCCGGCCACGAGCGAGCGCGCATCCGGCCCCTCCAGCCGGGGCAGTTGCTGCGAGGGGTCGGCGGCGAACGGGACGCCCAGGCTGACGCACTCGGCGGTACGCGAAACCATGGCCCCGGGGTCACTCGCGCCGATGAGGACCAGATCGAGGCCCTCGGCCCGCCCGGCGAAGGGGGCGATCGTGATTTCGGCATCCTCGCTCATCGCCCCCGGGTAGAACGAGGCGATCTGATTCCCGTCCCTGTCGGTGGTGCAGACGAACCGCGCCGTGTGATGCCGGACCGACTCCCGCACCCCGGAACAGTCCACGCCATGTGCGGTCAGCCAGTCGCGGTACGGGCCGAAGTCCGGGCCCACCGCGCCGACGAGCAGCGGTTTCAGCCCGAGCACCCCGAGCCCGAAGGCGATGTTCGCGGCAACCCCGCCACGGCGGATCTCCAGGTCGTCGACGAGAAACGACAGCGAGACCCGGTCAAGCTTCTCGGCGATGAGCTGGTCAACGAAGCGCCCGGGAAAGGTCATCAGGTGATCGGTCGCGATCGACCCGGTGAGTGCTATCCGGACGGCTGGGCCCGGAGAGGTTGCCATGCCTGCTCCCGCAGGCGGCTGTCAGAGTGGCCCGCCGTCAGTGGAACGAGTCGCCGCAGGCGCAGGACCCCGTCGCGTTGGGGTTGTCGATCGTGAAGCCCTGCTTCTCGATCGTGTCGACGAAGTCGATGGTGGCGCCGGACAGGTACGGGGCGCTCATCTTGTCGGTGACCACGTGCACGCCGCTGAACTCGGCATCGATGTCGCCGTCGATCTCGCGCTCGTCGAAGTAGAGCTGGTAGCGCAGTCCCGAGCAGCCACCCGGCTGCACCGCGATGCGGAGCTTGAGGTCCTCACGGCCTTCGGCCGCCAGCAGGCTGTTCACCTTTTCCGCAGCGGTAGGGGTGAGGATCACACCTGTCGTGGCCGCCTCATGCTGAACCGTCATCTGTGATCTGCTCCCGCGTCGGTCTGCCGCCAGGGCGGCACTTGGTCATTCCTGTACGCCTCAACCATATGCGGTTCGCCGTCATTCCGCCCTACGCCCCCGCGCTACGGAACGCCGGGGCCGGTCACCGGGCGAAGGCGATGCCGCCGGTGTCCGTTTCGCTGCCGTCGGGGCGGATCAGGTAGGCCGGCATAGCCCGGCAGGCCCGCCACCAGCGCAAGCGCCTCGTCGCCGCCCACCGCCACGCCGGTGGCCAGGGCATCGGCCAGTGCGAGGCTGGGCCCGGTGACCGTGGCCGAGGCCGCGCGGCTCGCGGGCCGCCCGGTGGCCGGGTCGATCAGGTGCGCGCCGCGCTCATACGGGCCCGAGGTGGCCACCGCAGCGATGCCAGCCCGGGGGGGCACTCCGCCTGCCCAGGGGCAAGCCCCCGGACCCCACGGCCCGGAACCCCCCGATGGCTCAAGGCCCCGTTCCTCCGTCACGGGGCCTTGGCCGCTTCGACCACGCAGGCCAGCGCGTCCGGCCGCCAGGGATGCCGGATGCCCACCCGCCACCGCTGCCCGCGGCCGGCGAACCGAACACCGCCACGTCCCCGCCGCCGTTGAGCAGCGCACCGGGCAGCCCGGCACGGCGCAGCTCCGCCAGCGCCCGCTCCACCGCCCAGCCCTTGACCAGGCCGGTCGGATCGAAGCCGCCGGGCATCGCCCACGGGTCGTACCAGCCGCCCGAGGCCTGCTTGGCCGCGTGGCACTCGGCCAGCACCTCGGCGAACTCCGGCGGCATCTGGCCGAGCGCGGCCTCGCCGCGGCGGAACCGGCTCACCGGGCTCCGCGGGTCCCAGGTGCTGAACACGGCGTCGCAGCGGTGCAGGACCCGGCAGGCGGCGTCGATCGCGGCCCGCACCGCGTCCGGTGGCAGGCCACCGGGCACGGCCGCGAAGGAGAACACGGTGCCCATCACCGGCTCGGCAGTGCGTGGATCCAGCGGCGCCGGTCCCGTCCGCTCGCTGATCATTTGACGTGCAGCTTGTCCAGGGCCGACTGGATCGACTGCGCGTAGGCCTCGCTGGTGTAGGTCGCCCCGCTGACGCCGTCGATCTGCGCGCTGCTGCACCGCCAGCACCTCGGACCTGAGCGTGGGGAATGGCCTGCTCCGCGATCTGCTGCGACGTCGGATCTGCGCGTTCGCAGGAGCGGGACGGACACGGCGATGATCTGGCCGCCCCGCACGGTCACCCTGACCGACAGCTCCCCGTAGCCGTACGGCACCACCGCGCCGGTGACGGTCCTGGCGGGGCCCGTGGCCGGGCGCGTCGGTACTGCCGCCGGGGTGGCGGCCCGGCCGGAACCGGGGGCCGTCGCCGCGGGCAAGGCGCGGCGTCGCTGTGCGGCAGGCGGCCGAGCACGGTGGGGGCAGCCGCCTGCGTGCTGTGCAGGCCGAGCACGCCGCCGAATCCGGCCACGGTGCCCGCCACGAGATACCAGCCTGCCCGCTTCACCGGTGCGCCCTCCCCCCGGTCACAGCGCGTACGCCTCGTGGTGGACGGCCTCGGCGGGCACCCCGAGCCGGGCGGCCACCTCGACGATGCCGGACACGAACCCCTCGGGCCCGCACACGTAGATGTCCCGCTGGTGCAGGTCGGGAACCAGGCGAAGGAGGGACCGCTCGTCCAGGACGACCTGGTCCCTGCTGCCCACCAGCTCGTGCACCCGGCCGCGCCGGTACCGGACCAGCTCCTCGACCTCCTTGCGGAGCACCAGGTCCTCCGGCCGGGTGCCGCGCAGCAGCACGACCGGTGCGGAGTCACGTGGCAGGTCCTCCAGCAGCGACCGCAGCGCGGTGACCCCGATGCCCGCCGCCACCAGCAGGGCCTGGGGGCGCTGCTGCGCGTACCTGGTGAAGGCCCCGTACGGGCCCTCGACCGCGACCCTGGTGCCTGGCCGCAGTTTCGCCACGGCGGCCGAGTGATCCCCGACGGCCTTGACCGTCAGCCGCACGTAGGGCGGCTGGGGCAGCGCCGACAGCGTGTACGGGTGGGCCCGCCACCACATGCACCGGGTCAGGAACCGCCAGAAGAAGAACTGCCCGCCGGAGATGACCAGCCGGTCCAGGTGGCGCCCCGTGCAGATGACCGACACCACGCCCGGCCCCTCCGGCCGCACCTCCGCCACGACCAGGCGATGGCGCAGGCTGCGCACGCACCGGCAGCCCGAAGCGGTAGCACGAGCACCAGCCCCGCGGTGGCCGCCCAGGCCACCGACCACACGATCCGGGTCAGCGGGTGCCCGACGAAGGACGGCCCGAGCGCCGAGGACGTGGGCGAAGGAGAGCGCCAGGGCGAGGTAGATGCAGAGGTGGACCAGCCACCAGGTCTCCCGGCTCAGCCTGCTGCGGATCGCCCGGAGCGAGATGATCGCCGATCGCGCACATGATGCCGAGGCCCGACGGTGGCGATCAGCACATCCGGGTAGCTGCTGAGCAGCACGGCCACCTGGTGCCCCAGGCCCGACCGGGCCGCCTGGGCGTAGCCGACGGTGATGAACAGCGCGTGCGCCACCAGCAGGCTGATCGGCCACGGTGCGAGGCGCCGGTGCCAGCGCAGCAGCCCGTCCTGGCCGAGCACCCGCTCGATCGCCGGGATCCGGCTCACCAGCAGCACCATCAGCAGCGCCAGGTACGTGCCGACCAGCCCGGTGAGGCTGCCGAGGAAGGTCGCCACGCCGCCGGGGCCACGCAGCTCGCTGCCGGTCTCGTCGATGATCCCCAGCGCGGTGACCGCGCCGAGCCCGGCTCCGGCGAGCACCAGGCCGGCCCGGGCGAGCGCCGGGTGCGGGCGGTGAGACTGCGGCAGCGCCTGCGGGCGCTTGCGGCCCTGCCGCGACCGGGGAGCCACCACTGATTCAAAGCCCACGGACGGCAACACTCTCAATGCGAACTGGCCGGCAGGTAAAGGGTTCCTCTGTACAGCCTCTGAAAGGAGATCTTCCGGGGCTAGAGGCCAGGGGCACCCCAGACCGGAAACCACCGGCTGAGGTCGGGCTCGATCTTCAGGTCCACGCCGACGTTGCCGCGTACCTCAAGTTCCAGCGCGTTGTCGCGGTGCTCGCCGGCCAGCGGCGCGAACGGGTAGAACGTCCCCCGCTTGTAGAGGTAGACGATGCCGAGCTTGCGGCCCGAGGAGTCGGTGAGGCCCACCAGCGTGCACAGCAGCTGCGGGCCGAAGCCCCCGTCCGCGAGCGAGGAGTTGACCGCGTGCAGGTCGGTGACCAGCGACTCCATGTCGTCGCTCCGGTGCCGGCAGACCAGCCAGGTGAACCCGTAGGAGTCACTGGTGACCTCCACCGGCGCCGCGTCCTGGCCCATCGACAGCAGTTCCCGGACGTCGCCCTCGATGTCGCTGAACGCCCGCCCCTCGGCCGCCCGGAAGCACACCGAGCCGGACCCGGTCGGGGTGAACCCCATCGCGGCCTGCAGTGTGATGGCCGCGGTGGGCAGCTCGAACAGCGCGTCGAGGTTCGGCTGGACCGGCTTGGTCCGGCCCAGCAGTGTGTCCAGGAAGCCCACCGGCTACCGGCCGAGCTGCGCGGAGATGTCCGACAGCTGCTTGAGCCTGCGCTCCAGCGACGGGTGCGTGGAGAAGATCGTGGACAGGCTCACCTGGTCGGACTTGAGTGCCGGGGCGAAGTAGAACGCGTTGAGCGCCTGCGCCTGCCGCAGGTCCCTGGTGGGGATCGCGGACATCGCCCCGCTCACCTTGGTCAGCGCGCTGGCCAGCGCCGAGGGCTGCCCGGTGAGGAGGGCACCGGCCCGGTCGGCCGCCAGCTCGCGGTACCGGGAGAGCAGCCGGATCAGCAGGAAGCTGATCGCGTAGACGACAACGCCGACCGCCATCACGATCAGCATCACCGGCAGCGCCGCCGCCGTTGTTGTTGTTGCCCCCGCCGCGGCCGCGGCCGCCGCCGCCGAAGATCTCGCCGTAGAACGCGAACCTGACCAGCAGCGCGGCGATGATGCCCGAGGAACGAGGCGATCGTCATCACCACGACGTCCTTGTGCGCGACGTGGGACATCTCGTGCGCGATGACGCCCTCGAGTTCCTTCTGGTCCAGCCGCCGCAGCAGGCCCGTGGTCACGCAAAGCACCGCGTTCTTGCTGTTGCGTCCCGTCGCGAAGGCGTTGGGCATGTCGGTCTGCGCGATCGCGACCCGTGGCTTGGGCATGTCGGCCAGGGCGCACAGCCGGTCAATGGTCCCGTGCAGGTCCGGGGCCTCGGCCGGGCTGACCTCCCGGGCGCCGGACGCCCGGAGCGCGACCTTGTCCGACCAGAACAGTGACCCGAAGGACATCCCGGCGCCGAGAATCACGGCGAAGAAGATGATGGCACCCGCGCCCACCTTGAAGGCGGCCAGGATAAATACCAGTGCGACCACCAAAGCGACGAAGACGACTCCCAGCAGGAACATCGTCAGACCCATCCGCGCTTGCAGCCCCCGATCGGGCGCATAACGGGTTCGCACCATTGCGGCGCCTCCGTTCTGGCCTGACCGGCTACCGGCCAGGCACTCCCTGCCATCCAGTATCACGTACCAGGGGCACTGAAAATTCCAACGCCCCACCGGATCCACTTGAGTATCGGAGGCAATCCTGAGAGCGGGCTGAACGCCGGCTCATGCACCCGCCGAGTGCCCGCGTATGGCCCAGCCTGGCTCAGCCCGGGATGTACCCCTCGCCGGTCAGCATGCTGCGCACCTCGTCCAGGTTGGCCTCCGCACGCGGCAGGATCGAGTCCGACGGCTCCAGCGCGTCGGCGGCCAGCGGGGTTCCCAGCGCCCGGACCCGGTCCAGCAGCGCCGCAGCGCGGCGTGGAACGCCTGCTCATCACCGTGTTCACGGCCTTCTCCAGCGCGGCGTCGAGCACGTTCAGCTCGGCGGACGCCGAATCGTCCACCCGGAACTGGCCCTCGTCCAGAATCCGGACGATCATGCTCCGTCACCGGCCTGCGGCTGCTCCGCGGCCGCCGGCGGGCTGCGCCGCGCCGTCCGCCGCCGCCGCGCCGCCCTCGATCGCCTGCCTTGCCGGCGCTGCGATCTCGCCCTTCAGGCGGCTGCAGCTCCAGCTCCATGTCCTGGCCCGCCGCGCATCGGTCCAGCTCGGCCTGGATGTCGTCGCGCGGGGTACCGGTCACGTCCTCCAGCGCACCCGAGGCCATCAGCTCGTCGATCGCGCCCGCCCGCGCCTGCATCTGCGCGGTCTTGTCCTGCGCGCGCTGCACGGCCATGCCGACGTCGCCCATCTCCTCGGAGATGCCCGAGACCGCCTCGCCGATCCTGCTCTGCGCCTCGGCCGCGGTGTAGGTGGCCTTGATGGTCTCCTTCTGCATGCGGAAGGCCTCGACCTTCGCCTGCAGCCGCTGCGACGCCACCGTCAGCTTTTCCTCGTCGGCCTGCAGCGACTGGTACTGGTTCTCCAGGTCGGAGAGCTGGCTCTGCAGCGTCGACCGGCGGCTCAGCGCCTCCCTGGCCAGGTCTTCCCGGCCGGCGCCGAGCGCCTGCTTCGCCTGCCCCTCCAGCTTGTTCTGGCTCTGCCGCAGGCTGTTCATCTGCAGCTCAACGCGCTTGCGCGAGGTGGCCACGTCGGCGACACCACGGCGCACCTGGGTGAGCATCTCAAGCTGCCGCTGGTAGGAGTAATCCAGGGTCTCGCGGGGATCCTCCATCCGGTCCAGGGCCCTGTTGGCCTTGGACTTGAAGATCATCGAGACCCTTTTCATCACGCTCATGGGCGCGACCTTCCCCTTCATCGTGTACGACCGCTGCCGCTAGCCCCACGGCGCCGCCAGCCGCGCCCGTCCTCGGCAGCGGCCTCCCTGCGGGCTTGGTCCACTCAGCCTACGCGGTCACCGGCAGTATGCGTCATCACGCACCGCGCAGCGTGCTGCCGCGCGCACCCCGCACGCCGCGGCTCCCGGAGCGGTCTCCCGCCGGCCCCCACGCCCGCCAACCTGGGCATCCGCGCGATTGCTCCCGGTAAGCTGGCGCGTGTTCCGACGACGCCGCACCGCCACGGATGAGGCGCCAGGCCAGGAAGCCGACTGGCCCCGCCCCGGCGCCCGACGCCGACAGCCGCCCTTGGCCGCGGCCGAACCGTGCCGTCACGGCGGGCAAAGGCAAGCCCACGCCCAAGCGCAGCGAGGCCGAGCGCCGCCGCCGCCAGCCCTACACCGCGCCCAAGGACCGCAAAGAGGCCACCCGCGCCTCCCGCGACCCGCAGCGCGACGGACCGCGCCCGCCGGATGGAAGCGGTGCGCCGGGGCGAGGAGTGGGCGCTGCCCGCCCGGGACCGCGGCGCGGTCAAGGCGCTCGCCCGCGACTACGTCGACTCCAAGCGGCGGGTCAGCGAGTACTACATGTACGGGCTGGTGGTCCTGCTGGTGCTGCTGTTCATCCGCACGCACGTCGTGCAGACGATCGTGCCGCTGGTCGTGCTCGGCGGCCGTCACCATCATGGCCCTCGAGGGCATCTTCATCGGCCGCCGGATCGAAGGCCATCGCCGCCGAGCGGCTGCCCGGGGAGAGCACCCGCGGGCGTGGGCCTCTACTCCGCGATGCGCGCCCTGCAGATCCGCAAGCTGCGGATGCCCAAGCCGCGGGTCAAGCCGGGCGACACGTTCTGAGCCCACGGGCTGCTCAGGGTGGCGCCGCTGCCCCGGCTGGGCCGGGCAGCCCGGCTCGTTAGGGTCGCTAATCATGGAGCATCGTCATCTGGGCCGCAGCGGCCTCAAAGTCAGCGAGATCGCCTACGGCAACTGGATCACCCACGGATCGCAGGTGGAGGAGGACGCCGCCAAGGCCTGCGTCGCCGCCGCGCTCGACGAGGGCATCACCACCTTCGACACCGCGGACGTGTACGCCGGGACCCGCGCCGAGGAGGTGCTGGGCCGGGCGCTGCACGGGCTGCGGCGCGAGTCCGTCGAGATCTGCACCAAGGTGTTCTGGCCGACCGGTCCCGGGCCCAACGACCGCGGCCTGTCCCGCAAGCACATCATGGAGTCCGCCCACGCCTCGCTGCGCCGGCTGCAGACCGACTACGTGGACCTGTACCAGGCGCACCGCTACGACCACGGGACCCCGCTCGAGGAGACCCTGCGCGCCTTCGACGACCTGGTCCGCCAGGGCAAGGTGCTCTACATCGGGGTGTCGGAGTGGCGCGCCGAGGAGATCTCCGCCGCCCTCGCCATCGCCGGCGAGCTGGGGCTGGACCGGATCGTCTCCAACCAGCCGCAGTACAACATGCTGTGGCGGGTGATCGAGGCCGAGGTCTCCCGCTGTGCATGCAGGAGGGCATCGGCCAGATCGTCTGGTCGCCCATCGGCCAGGGCGCGCTCACCGGCAAGTACCTGCCCGGCCAGGCGGCGCCCGCCGGATCCCGGGCGACCGACGCGAGCGGGTCCGGTTTCATCAAGGGCTTTCTCACCGACGACATCCTCGGCCGGGTGGCCGAACTGCGCCCGGTGGCGGAGGCGGCCGGGCCTGAGCATGGCCCAGCTCGCCGTCGCCTGGGTGCTGCAGAACCCGAGCGTGTCCGCCGCGATCGTCGGCGCTACCAGGCCCGAGCAGGTCAGGGAGAACGTGAAGGCCTCGGGGGTCCGGCTGGACGAGGAGATCATGCGCCGGATCGATGACGTGCTCGCCCCGGTCATCGAGCGCGATCCGGCGCTGACGGTCAGCCCCCCGGCCCGCTCCTGACGGGCGCCGGGGAACCCGGCCCGCACGTGGTCCCGCGGGCCTGCGCGCACAGGCGCGGGTCAGTCCGCGGGATGCAGGCTCATCGGCCCGTACTCGACCCGGCTCTCCTCCAGCAGGCTCACCTGGTCAACACCGGATTCCAGCAGCGCGCGCCAGTTTTCCCCGAGCCAGCTCTCCGCGTCACCCTGGCTGCCGAAGGCCTCCTTCGGCACGTCGCCGGAGCTTGCCGCGGCCCCATCCGCCTTCTCGAACCGCCAGGACCACACCATGTCCCGTCCACCTCCCCGGCCGAGCCTAGCCGAGCCGGACCGGCCTGCTGGGCCGCTGCCCGCGGCCGCGCGGGGGCATTGTGACATGACCGGAATGTCCGCACAGCGGGATTCACGGCCGAACGCCGGGAGCGAGGGGCCTGCACCTGTTAGGTTTTGTATCCGCTAGCCCTGCGCATTGGGCCGCTGCGGGGTGCGCCAGTGGCCTGGTTCCGTGATCGAGGTGGTGACGACATGACACGCATTGTCGTCGTAGGTGACCTGATGACCGACACGGTCGCCCGTGCCGCGCTTCCGCTGTCGAAAGGCAGCGACACCCCGGCCGCGGTCGCGACCTGCGGCGGCGGCTCGGGTGCCAACATCGCCGCGTGGCTGGCCGTGGACGGGGCCGAGGTCGCGTTCGTCGGCCGCCGTGGGGCGGACATCGCCGGGCGCAACCGGGACATGGAGCTGATGGGCTACGGCGTGGACGCCCGCCTGGTCATGGACCCGGAGCGGCCGACCGGCAACTGCGTGGTCATGATCACGCACAAGGGTGACAACACCATGCTGTCGGATCCCGGCGCCAACGCCGCGCTGTCCCCCGACGACCTGCCCAAGGACCTGTTCGCGCCGGGCAGCCATCTGCACATGTCCGGGTACACGCTGCTGAACGAGGGATCCCGGCCGGCCGCCATCACCGCGATGAACTACGCCAGGCAGGCGGACATGACCATCTCGGTGGACGGGGCCAGCGTCGCGCCGCTGGAGCGGGTCGGCGCGGAGCCTTACCTGGAACTGACCAACGGCGCCACCCTGCTGTTCGTGAACGAGGCACAGGCCAGCGTGCTCACCGGGCGCGACGACGCGGCACAGGCCGCGCGGGTGCTGACCGCGTGGTACCCGCAGGTCGTGGTCAAGCTGGGGCCCGACGGCGCGCTGTTCGCCAACGGCCGCCCCGATGCCGTCCACGCCCAGGCCCAGGTGACCGAGCGTTTCGTGGACGGCACCGGCAGCGGCGACGCGTTCAGCGCCGGGTTCCTGATCTCCTGGCTGGACCAGAAGCCGCCGCTGGAGGCGCTGGTAAGCGGCTGCCGCCTGGCCGCGCGCGCCCGGTCACTCGTTGGCGCCCGGCCCGCGCTCTGACCAGGGCTACCTGCTCTCGACTCTTCTCGCTGGAGGGCAGGGTTGCCCTGGTCACCGGCGGAAGCTCAGGCATCGGCCACGCGATGGCGCGTGCCCTGGCACTGGCCGGCGCCCGGGTGGTGCTGCTGGCCCGGCGCGCGGAGCCCCTGGCCGGGGCCGCGCAGGCGCTGCGGGCCGAGGGCGGCGAAGCCGCCTGGGTGAGCGCCGACCTCGCCGACCGCGAGGCGGTGCTGCGCGGCGCCGCGGCGGCGGCCGGGCCGTTCGGCGAGCCCGACATCGTCGTCAACGCGGCGGGCGTCAACATCCGCCCGCCGCTGGCGGAACTGACCGCGGCCGACTGGGACACGCTGATGGCCGTCAACCTCACCGCGCCGTTCCTGCTCGGGCAGCGGTTCGGTCCCGCGATGGCCGCCCGCGGCTGGGGGCGGATCCTCAACATCGCCTCCCAGCAGGCGCTCCGGGCCTTCGGCAACAGCGGCGGGTACGGCGCCGCCAAGGCCGGGCTGGCCGGGCTGACCAGGTCCCAGTCCGAGGCCTGGGCGCCGCGGGGAGTGTGCTGCAACGCGATCGTCCCCGGCTTCGTGGCCACCCCGCTCACCGCCGAGGTCGCCGCCGACCCGGTCCGCTCTGCCGCGCTGGCCGCCCGCACCATGATCGGCCGCAACGGGGAGCCGGGCGACTTCGAGGGCGTGGCCGTCTTCCTGGCCAGCCGGGCCAGCGACTACGTCACCGGGCAGATGATCTTTGTGGACGGCGGCCTGTCCGCCACCTGACCAGCGCCCGCGCGGCGCCCGCCGGTCACCGGGGGCGGGCGAACAGCAGCGGCCGGACCAGCCGCCCGCCCCAGTCCATCAGCCGCGGCCCGGCAGGCAGCCCCCCCGGCAGGCTGCCCGGTTCCGGGCGGTACTGCAGGAACGCATAGCCGAGCCGCCTGGCCAGGGCGCCGTCGGTGGCGAGCTGATCGCCGATCACCACGCCGGGCCGGGGAAATGCCCGGTAGTACGCGGTCCGCAGCGGCTTGCCCGCCGATGCCAGGTACTCGGCCCGCACGCCGCCGCAGCAGGCCGGGCCGACGGGCGCCGGGCCGAGTTGGTCGAGAAGCACACCACCAGCACCCCCGGGACCGCCTGCGCCCGGGCGAGCACGGTCGCGACCCCCTGGTCCAGTGCCTGCTGGCCGCTGTCCCAGTAGGCCACCAGGGGCTCCACGTCGAAGACCAGCGTCCGCGCCGACAGCTCCCCGGCCCGGCGCAGCGCCTCATCCAGGGTGGCCAGGCGGTCAAAGGCGGGTCGCATGCCTCCACTCCAGCACGGGCGCCGCGGCCGGCAGTCACCCGTGGCGGAGGATGCCCGGTCCGGCGCCACGCTGATCGAGTGCAGTTATGGTGCACGGCGATCGGGAGCCCGGCTGGCGCCCGGCCCGGCCACCGGGCGGGGCGCGGGGGTGACGCACCCGGCGGACCGGCCCGGCTTCGCCCAGCGGGCCTGCGCGGCACTGGCCCTCGTCCTGCTGGGCGCCGCGATCGTGGCCCTCGTCGCGGGCGCCATCGTGAACTGGGCGAGCCTCCTCGCCGCGCTCGCCGGGCTGGTCGTGGCCGTGGCCGCGGGGTGGTACGCGGTCTCCCGGCGCGGCGCCGTGCGCGCGGTCGCGGTGGTCCTGGCCGCGGCGGCGGCCGCGCTGCTCGGCCTCGGCCTTGCGCTCGCCGACATCTGGCTGCCGCGCGTGCTGCTCACCGTGGCCTGTGCGGCGGGGTCGGTGGGATGTGCCCGGCTGGCGCTGCACCGCGGCCGGGGCGCCAGCCCGGTGGCGGCCCGCCAGGCGGCGCGGCCGCGGCATCCGGTCCTGATCATGAACCCACGGTCGGGCGGGGGCAAGGCGACCCGGTTCCGCCTGGCGGACGAATGCCGGGCGCGCGGCATCGAGCCGGTCGTCCTGCAGCCCGGGGACGACCTGCTGCTGCTCGCCGAGGCCGCGATCAGCGACGGGGCGGACGCGATCGGCATGGCCGGGGGCGACGGCTCGCAGGCCCTGGTGGCCGCGGTCGCCGCCCGGCATGGGATACCGCACGTCACGGTGCCCGCGGGCACCCGGAACCATTTCGCCCTGGACCTCGGCCTGGACCGCGACGACGTGGTCGGGGCCCTGGACGCGTTCACCGACGGGATCGAACGGCGCGTCGACCTGGCCGAGGTCAACGGCCGGGTGTTCGTGAACAACGCGTCGCTGGGCCTGTACGCGGAGGTGGTGCAGTCCCCCGAGTACCGGGACGCGAAGCTCAAGACCGCGGCGGACATCCTGCCGCGGCTGCTCGGGCCGGATGCCGCGCCGCTCGACCTGCGCTTCACCGGCCCCGGCGGGACCGAGTACCGGACCGCGCACCTGATCCTGGTGTCGAACAACCCCTACCAGCTCGACTACATCGGTGGCCGGGGCACCAGGGAGCGGCTGGATCTCGGCGTGCTGGGCCTGGTCGCGTCGCGGATCACCGGCCCGGCGCAGGCGCAGCGGTTCATCGCCCTGGAGGCGGTGGGCCAGCTACGGCGGTTCCCGGGCTGGATGGAGTGGCAGGCCCCCCGGTTCGAGGTCCGGCTCGGCCGGGCCGTTGCACATCGGCATCGACGGCGAGGCGGTCATCCTGGACCCGCCGCTGCGGTTCACGGTCCGGGCCGGGGCGCTGCGCGTCCTGCTCCCGCGCCGCGGGCTGCGGCCGTCCCCGGCGGCCACCGCGCTGCACCTGACCTCCCGGTCGGTGCTCGCCGACCTGGCCGGCATCGCCGCGGGGCGGCCCGGGCGGTAACGCCAGCGGGCGGATCGGGGCGCCACGGCCGTCGTAGCGCATGGAATGACGGCCGCAGGCGGCACAATGGCGGACATGGCCAGACGTTCCACGACCACGCCCTCCCGCAGCAGCCACGCAGGGGGCAGCCCCGCCCGAGGCGTTCGAAGAGAACATCGTCGACATCGACGTGACCGAGGAGATGCGCGGCAGCTACCTCGAATACGCCTACTCCGTCATCTACCAGCGGGCGATCCCCGACGCACGGGACGGCCTCAAGCCGGTGCAGCGCCGGATCCTGTACCAGATGAACGAGATGGGCCTGCGCCCCGACCGCGGCCACGTCAAGTGCGCGCGCGTGGTCGGCGACGTGATGGGGCGGCTGCACCCGCACGGCGACGCGCGCCATCTACGACGCGCTGGTCCGGATGGCGCAGTGGTGGGTCATGCGGCTGCCGCTGGTGGACGGGCACGGGAACTTCGGCTCGCTGGGCGGTGACGACGCGCCGGCCGCCTACCGGTACACCGAGGCCAGGCTGACCGCCGCCGCGATGGAGATGGTGGCCTCCATCGACGAGGACACCGTCGAGTTCCAGCCGAACTACGACGGCACCGAGGTCCAGCCCGAGGTGCTGCCGGCCGGCCTGCCCAACCTGCTGGTCAACGGCGCGTCCGGGATCGCCGTGGGCATGGCCACCAACATGGCGCCGCACAACCTCGGCGAGGTGGTGGCGGCGGCGCGGCACCTGATCGCCAGCCCCGGCGCCGGCCTGGACGAGCTGATGCGCTTCGTGCCCGGCCCGGACCTGCCCACCGGCGGCAAGATCGTCGGCCTGGACGGGATCCGGGAGGCCTACGAGACCGGCCGCGGCATCTTCCGCACCCGGGCCGCCGCGCGGGTGGAGAAGATCACCCCGCGGCGCGCCGGGATCGTGGTCACCGAGCTGCCCTACAACGTCGGCCCGGAGAAGGTGATCGCCCGGATCAAGGACCTGGTCGGGGCGAAGAAACTCGCCGGGATCGCCGACGTGAAGGACCTCACCGACCGGCAGCGCGGCCTGCACCTGGTCATCGAGATCCGGTCCGGCTTCCACCCCGAGGCCGTGCTGGACGAGCTGTACCGGCTCACGCCGATGGAGGAGACCTTCGGCATCAACAACGTCGCGCTGGTGGACGGCCAGCCGCGGCTGCTGGGCCTGCGGGAGCTGCTGCAGATCTACGTCGACCACCGGATCGAGGTCACCCGGCGGCGCACCGAGTTCCGGCGCCGCAAGCGCGCCGACCGGCTGCACCTGATCGACGGCCTGATGATCGCCCTGCTCAATATCGACGAGGTGATCCAGGTCATCCGCGGCAGCGACAACGCGGCGGCGGCGAAGGAACGCCTGATGAGCGTGTTCGAGCTGTCCGAGATCCAGGCCACGTACATCCTGGACACGCCGCTGCGCAGGCTGACCCGCTACGACCGGCTGGAACTGGAGCGGGAGGCGGAGACGCTGCGCCGGGAGATCGACGAGCTGACCGCGATCCTGGAGTCGGAGTCGCGGCTGCGCACCGTGGTCTCCGACGAGCTGGCCAGCATCGCCGAGCGGTTCGCCGACCCGCGCCGCACGGTGCTGCTGGAAGGCAGCGGCGCGCCGCGGACCGCGGCCGTGCCGCTGGAGGTCGCCGACGACCCGTGCCTGGTGCTGCTGTCGTCGACCGGCCTGGTCGCGCGCACTCCCCTTGACATTGCCGAACGCGATGCCCCGGCGGACCTGTTCGCCGCGGGCGCACCGGCCGGCCAGGGCGGGCCCGCGGCGGGGCCGCGCACGCCCACGACGTGGTGGTGTCCAGCGTGGCGGCCACCGCCCGGGGCTCGGTCGCGGTGGTGACCTCGCACGGCCGGCTGATCCGGGTGGGCGCGCTGGAGATCCCGGCGCTGCCGCCGAGCGCGCACTCCCCGAGCCTGGCCGGTGGCGCCCCGGTCACCGAGTTCGTGTCGCTGGTGCCCGGGGAGACCGTGGTCGGCCTGGCGGCCGCCGGACGCGGCGGGCGCGGGGCTGGCCCTGGGCACCGCGCGCGGCGTGGTCAAGCGCGTCGCGCCCGACTACCCGGGCAGCTCGGCCGAGTTCGAGGTGATCTCGCTCAAGCCCGGCGACCGCGTGGTCGGCGCCGTCCAGCTCACCAGCGAGGACTGCGATCTGGTGTTCATCACCACCGACGCCCAGCTGCTGCGGTTCCCGGCCGCCTCGGTCCGCCCGCAGGGCCGCGTCGCCGCCGGGATGGCCGGCATCCGGCTGTCGGCACGCGCGGCGGTGACCTGGTTCGGCGCGGTCATGCCCGAGGATCGCGGCGGCCCGGCTCGCCGGGGGGGCGGCGGAGAGCGTGGTGGTGACCGTGGCGGGCAGCACCGGCGCGCTGCCGGGAACCGGCGCGGCGACCGTCAAGGTGACCCCGTACCGGGAGTACCCGGCCAAGGGCAGGGCCACCGGCGGGGTGCGCTGCCACCGGTTCCTCAAGGGCGAGGACACCCTGGTGCTGGCCTGGGCCGGGCCGGGCCCGGCCCGGGGAGCCACCGACGCCGGCGTGCCCGGTGGACCTGCCGGTCCCAGACGGCCGCCGGGACGGCTCTGGCGACCGGATCCGGCAGTCCCTGGGTTCCCTGGGCGGCGCGGCGCCCACGGCCTGAATGGCGCCCTGAGCCCCGCCCAGGAGGCGTGTCAGTTGCGGGCGCCCACGGCGGTGGCCAGCGCGGTGACCAGGTCCTGCGGGCCGCCGTGCGGCGCGTCGCGGTACTGCCACCAGCGGGCGATCGAGATGCCCCGGGGCCCGGGATCGAATACCTGCCCGCGGAAACAGCCGCCGCTGGCCAGCAGGGTCAGCGTCCGGTCGTCGTCTGCTAATCCGGCGGCGTACGCCGCGGCGTCCAGGAGCGCGGCGGCACAGCGGGCCGCCCGGACGGGGTCGCCATCGGCCCGGGCCAGCCGCCAGGCAGCCTGGGCTCGGAGGAACTCGGCCATGAGGAGTTGTCTTGTCACTTGCCGTAGCTTAGCGATTACTGATAGCGACCTTAGGGTGTTTACCGCGCCATGACCTCTGCCTGTGCCGGGCAGTGCCGGGCTACCCGGGAGACCCGGCGGGACCTGATGCTGGGGCCTCCCAGCCGTGCACCCAGGACGGGCCGAGGGCCTGCACCGAGGGGCAGCCGGTCAGCGCCAGCGCGGTGCGCAGCTCGTCACGGAGGATCTCGACGGCGCGGCTCGCCCCGGCCTCACCGGCCGCGCCCAGCCCGTAGGCGAGCGCGCGCCCGGCCAGGCAGGCCCGCGCGCCGAGCGCGAGCGCCCTGACGATGTCGACGCCGCGCCTGATCCCGCTATCGAAGTAGACCTCGGCCTCGCCCGCGACCGCCTCGGCGACCGCGGGCAGCGCGCGGATCGCCGCCGGGGCACCGTCGAGCTGGCGCCCGCCATGATTGGAGACGATGACCGCCTCCGCGCCGAGGCGCACCGCCTGGCGGGCGTCTTCCGGGCGCAAGATGCCCTTCACCACCAGCGGCCCGTCCCACTGCTCCCGGAACCAGCCGACGTCATCCCAGGTCGCCGCCGGGTCGAACTGGCTGTTGGTCTGCGCACTGAACGCCGCCGCGGCCAGGCCGACGTCGGGCAGGTTGCCCCACCGGAACCGCGGCTGCCGGAGGAACCCGGCCGACCAGCGCGGGTGCGCGGCCCCACCGGCCAGGGCCCGCAGCGTGACGCGGGGCGGCATGCTGAAGCCGTTGCGGCGATCCCGGTCCCGGTCGCCGGCGCAGGGCACGTCGACGGTCAGCACCAGGACGGACATGCCCGCACCGCGGGCACGGCTCAGCAGCTCCCGCACCAGGCCGCGGTCGCGCCAGAAGTACATCTGGAACCACAGCGGCCCGCCGGCCGCGCCAGCCACCTCCTCCAGCGAGCAGGACGCCATGGCCGCGAGCACGTAGATCGACCCGGCCGCGTGCAGCGCCCGGGCCAGCGCGACCTCCCCGGAGGGATGCAGCAGCCCGGTCAGCCCCATCGGCGCACCGAGCAGCGGCAGCGCGATCGGCGAACCCAGCACGCTCGTGGCCGTCTCGACCTTCGACACGTCGACAAGGACGCGCGGCCGGAGCTCGACGGCGCGCAGCTCGGCGAGGTTACGTGCCGCGGTCACCTCGTCGCCAGCCGCACCGTCCACGTAGTCGAAGACGACCGCCGGCACCCGGCGGCGGGCAGCCTCGCGCAGGTCGCCGATGGTGCCGGCCCGGACGGCCTGCCCCTCGGCCGAAAGCCGGGCGCGGGCCCGCTGCGGCAGCGCCCGGAAGTCCGCGCCGACCTGCCCGGCCAGCAGCTTCGCGAAATCATTCACACCGCACAGTATTCCGCCCGGTAGCGCGGGCAGGACTGGTCAGATGTCGATCCGCGACGCGTCGAGCTCGGCCGCGCCGCTGACGATGAAGTCCCGCCGCGGGCTCACGTCGGAACCCATGAGCAGGTCGAAGATGGCGCTGGCGGTGGCGGCGTCCTCGATCCGGATCCGGCGCAGCATCCGGTGCCGCGGGTCCATGGTGGTCTCCGCGAGCTGGCTGGCGTCCATCTCACCCAGGCCCTTGTACCGCTGCACCGGCTCCTTCCAGCGCTGCCCCTTGCGCTCCAGCTCGAGCAGGGTGCGCCGCAGCTCGCCGTCGGAGTAGGTGTAGTTGTACTTCTGCTGGCCCTTCCTGGGGCTGGTCAGCTCGATCCGGTGCAGCGGCGGCACCGCCGCGAACACCCGGCCCGCCTCCAGCATCGGGCGCAGGTACCGGTGGAACAGGGTCAGCAGCAGGGTCCTGATGTGCGCGCCGTCGACGTCGGCGTCGCTCATGATGATCACACGCTGGTACCGGGCCGCGTCCAGGTCGAACGAACTACCCGAGCCCGCGCCGATCACCTGGATGATCGCCGCGCACTCGGCGTTCTTGAGCATGTCGGCCAGACGACGCCTTCTGCACGTTCAGGATCTTGCCGCGGATCGGCAGCAGCGCCTGGAACTCCGAGTCCCGGGCCAGCTTGGCCGTGCCGAGCGCGGAGTCTCCCTCGACGATGAACAGCTCGCTGCGGTCGTCGGCCGTCCGGCAGTCCACCAGCTTGGCCGGCAGCGCCGAGGCGGCCAGCGCGGTCTTGCGGCGCTGGTTCTCCCGGTGCTCGCGGGCGGCGATCCGGGTCTTGGCCGCCGCGGCGACCTTCTCCAGCACCGCGCGTGCCTGCGGCTTGGTCTTCCCGCGGCCGGGACTGAAGTACGCCCGCAGCTCGCTCGGCGACCACCTGGGCGACGATCCGGGAGGCGGCGGGGGTGCCGAGCACCTCCTTGGTCTGGCCCTCGAACTGCGGCTCGGGCAGCCGCACGGCGACGACGGCGGTCAGCCCCTCCAGCGACGTCGTCCTTGGTGACCGGCTCGTCGCCGTTCTTCAGCAGCCGGGCCGCGCGCAGCTGCTCGTTCAGCGTCCGGACCAGGGCCCGCTCGAAGCCGGTGACGTGGGTGCCGCCCTTGGGCGTGGCGATCACGTTGACGAACGAGCGGGTCACGGTGTCGTAGCCGGTGCCCCACCGCAGCGCGACGTCCACCGCCAGCTCGCGCTCCACCTCGGCCGGGCACATGTGGCCCTGCTCGTCGAGCACCGGGACGGTCTCGGTGAAGCTGCCCGCCCCGGCCAGCCGGATCACGTCGGTGACCGGCTCCCCGGCGGCCAGGTCCGCGCAGAACTCGCTGATCCCCCCGTCGAAGCGGAACATCTCCTCGCGCGGCCCGTCCGGGCCGCGCTCGTCCACGATCCGGATGGTCAGCCCGGGCACCAGGTAGGCCGTCTGCCGGGCCCGCTCGACCAGCGCGTCCAGGCTCACGGGGAGTCGCGGACGAACACCTGCGGATCCGGCCAGAACCGGATCCGGGTGCCCGTCACCTTCTTGGCCACCCGGCGGCCCTTCGTCAGGCCCTTGCGCTGGCTTGAAGCCGCCGCCGGGCCCGGGCCGGCGAACTCCCCCGGCACGCCGCGGCGGAAGCTGGCCGCCCACTCGTGCCCGTCCCGGTCCACGCTCACGTCCAGCCGGACCGCCAGCGCGTTCACCACGGACGCCCCGACGCCGTGCAGCCCGCCCGAGGCGGTGTAGGAACCGCCGCCGAACTTGCCGCCGGCGTGCAGCCGGGTCATCACCAGTTCCACGCCGGTGAGCCCGGTCTTCGGCTCCACGTCGACCGGGATGCCGCGGCCGTTGTCGCGCACCTCCGCGGACCCGTCGGCGTGCAGCACCACCTCGAGGCTGGTGCAGTGGCCGGCCAGCGCCTCGTCCACGGCGTTGTCGATGATCTCCCACAGGCAGTGCATCAGCCCGCGGCTGTCGGTGGAGCCGATGTACATGCCGGGGCGCTTGCGGACCGCCTCCAGGCCCTCCAGCACCGACAGATGGCGCGCCGTGTACCCGTCGGCGGCGGCTGCCCCGGCGCCGGGCCCGGGTCACGGCAACTTCGGCAGTCACTGGGTTCTCCTCAGCAGGGGTCCGGGGGCTCGGCCCCCGGGATGGCACCGCGGGCCTCTGCGAAGCCGACCGAAGGTCGGCGAGCAGGATTCCGCGCCGCGGACGGTCGGAGGTTCTCCTCAGGCGTCGGCGGGCGGCCGGACCACCCGGAGACCGTCCCAGGAATGCTAGCCCGCCGGGCCGACAAGCCGTGCCCGCCACGCCGCCGGACACACAGGGTACACCTCGGATGAAAAGGCGCGAGTACTGTGAGTAGCGAGACACCTGAGGCTGGAAATGCGAACGTTCGCTCTTGGCGTAGCTGGGCCGTAGCATGGGAACGTGCGATGGTACTACCCCGTCTGTTGGGGTAGTAGAAGGAGATACGCGAGTGACGGCGCCGGGAATCGCGCCGGCGGCACGACGCGAGGAGGCGACATGACCGGAGCTATGGCCCCAAGCGAAGCCGCTCACCGCCCTGGACCTGTGCGACCGCTGCGGCGCCCAGGCTTATGTGCGCGTCCTGCTCCCCGGAGCCGGGAGAGCTTCTCTTCTGCGCGCACCACGCGCGCCAGCACGCCGAGGCGCTGGCACAGGTCGCCGTCGAGATCCAGGACGAGACCGACGCCTGCCTCGAGCCAGGACGCCGAGGCCCCCAGCCGCTGAGCCAGGGGCCGGGTCGGCCGAGCGGCTAGCCGCCGGGCCGGCTTCGCCGTCGGACCGCAGCGCAGCCCGGGGCCGAGCCCCTGGATGCCACGGCCGGGCGTTCGCTTAGTCGAGGTAGTCGCGGAGCACCTGGGACCGGGACGGGTGGCGCAGCTTCGACATGGTCTTGGACTCGATCTGCCGGATCCGCTCCCGGGTCACCCCGTAGACCTTGCCGATCTCGTCCAGGGTCTTGGGCTGGCCGTCGGTCAGCCCGAACCGCATCGAGACCACGCCCGCCTCGCGCTCGGAGAGCGTGTCGAGCACCGAGTGCAGCTGCTCCTGCAGCAGCGTGAAGCTGACCGCCTCGCCCGGCTGGATGGCCTCGGAGTCCTCGATCAGGTCGCCGAACTCGCTGTCGCCGTCCTCACCGAGCGGGGTGTGCAGGGATATCGGCTCCCGGCCGTACTTCTGCACCTCGATGACCTTCTCCGGGGTCATGTCGAGCTCGGCGGCGAGTTCCTCGGGGGTCGGCTCGCGGCCCAGGTCCTGCAGCATCTGCCGCTGCACCCGGGCGAGCTTGTTGATGACCTCGACCATGTGCACCGGGATCCGGATGGTCCGGGCCTGGTCGGCCATCGCCCGGGTGATCGCCTGCCGGATCCACCAGGTGGCGTAGGTGGAGAACTTGTAGCCCTTGGTGTAGTCGAACTTCTCCACCGCGCGGATCAGGCCCAGGTTGCCCTCCTGGATCAGGTCCAGGAACAGCATCCCGCGGCCGGTGTACCGCTTGGCCAGCGACACCACCAGCCGCAGGTTCGCCTCGAGCAGGTGGTTCTTGGCCCGGCGGCCGTCCTCGGCGATCCACTCCATGTCCAGCCGCTGATCGGGCGGCAGCGCGCCGGTGCTCGTGCGGCCAGCTTCTCCTCGGCGAACAGCCCGGCCTCGATCCGCTTGGCCAGCTCGACCTCCTGCTCGGCGTTGAGCAGCGGGACCTTGCCGATCTGCTTGAGGTAGTCCTTGACCGGGTCGGCGGTCGCGCCCGGCCGACGCCACCTGCGCGGCGGGCAGGTCGTCGTCGTCGTCGCCGTAGACGAAGGTCTCGTCCTCGCCCTCGTCGCCGGTCCGCGGCCGGGCCGGCCGGTGCCTCGCCGGCGGCCGCCGGCCCGGGCAGCCGCGGCCACGGCCGCGCTCGGGGCCGTCCGCCGGGGCTGGCCGCCTCGTCCGTCCTCGGTGCCGCCTCGTCCTCGGTTCCTCGGCCTCGATCTCGGCCAGCGAGTCGTCGAGTCTCGGCCACGTCGAGTCGGGCACGCCCTCGATGTCCACGTCGACTTCCAGGTCGACGTCGACGTCGACGGCGACTCATCCAGGTCAACGGCGTCCAGGTCCTCGACGCCCGTCGAGAGTCACGACTACGTCGAGGTCAGCCTCTTCCAGGCGTGCGTCCCCATCGGGTGCCAGCGCCTCGCCCGCGGCTGTCCTGGGCCGCGGCTGGCATCCTTCGGCGCGGCCTCCGCGGAGGCGCCGCTTGCCCGGCCGGCCGTCCCGGCGGCGCGGCGTCGCCGCCCGTCCCCGGCACGGCATCTTGCGTGCGGTACGCTGCGGCCGCCGGACCTGGAGCCCTTCTGGCGCGCGGGGCCCGTGCGCCTGCCGCGTCCGTGCGGCTCGTCCGCGCCCACCAAGGTGACCGGGGCGTCGCCCTTACGGGCGCCGCCTCGCGCATGAGGCGCCCGGCGGCCCTGGCCCTGCTGGCTGGGCTGCCTCCGCGCCGCGGAGCCTTGCGCGCTCGCCACCGCGGTCACCCCTTCCTTCGCTGACGACGGCGGCTTGCCAAGCCGCGAGGACACGTGACTGTCCGATCTAGCAGACGACACAGACACCTCTCCTGCGCACGTATGCGAGAACTGGACCTTACTGCGGGCCCCCGCTGCTGGGACCGTTCGGGGCTGATGGCCAGAGCCGCTGGGCACCGTTGCCAGGCCCCGCCCTCCTCCCGTGATCCACCTTAGGCGGAGTCGAGGGGTAGCTCGTACCAACGGCCACTCCCGCGACGTGCCGCCGGGCCCCCCCGGGACGACACGCCCCGCAGTCATGCCTTACCCGTTTTCGCCGCGATCATGGAAGCAGCCGCCGTCGCCAGCCTGCGCCTTGCCCGTCCCGCCTGGGCACATGCAGCACGAGCACGGTCACGTCATCATCTTGTTCATATCCGGCCAGCATCCGGTCAACCAGGTACTCCAGCAGCCGGGCGGGATCCTCCGCCACGTCGGGCGGCGCCTGCGCCGGCCACCGCGACCAGTTCGTCCAGCCCGGCGTCGAGCCCGCGCCGCCGGTTCTCCACCAGTCCATCGGAGTAGAGCACCGCCGTGTTGCCGGGGGGCAGCCGGAACACGTACTGCTGGCGCGGGCTGGCCCAGCCCAGCGGCGTGCCTGCCTCGCCCAGGTCCAGCCGGGGCGGCGCGTCCCGCGACATCAGCAGCGGCGGCGGATGGCCCGCGTTGCCGGCCAGGCCCTCCCCGGACACCGGGTCGAAGACCAGGTAGGCGACCGTGGTCACCTGCTCGTCCAGCTCGGTGGCGGTGAACAGCCGGTCCAGCCCGGCCAGCACCGCGGCGGGCCGCGGATCGGTCAGCGCCAGCGCGCGCAGCGCGTTGCGCACCCGGCCCATGCCCGCGGCGGCGGACAGGCCCTTGCCCATGACGTCTCCCGCCGCGACGGCCAGCCGGCCGTCCGGCAGCCGGAAGGCGTCGTACCAGTCGCCGCCGATCTCCATGTTCCGGGTGACCGGCAGGTACCGGGCCTCCAGGATGATGCCGGGCACGCTGGGCAGCCGGTCCGGCAGCAGGCTGCGCTGCAGCGTCTCCGCCGTGGTGTGCTCCCGCTCGAACAGCGAGGCCCGCTCCACCGCGAGCGCGCACTGGCCGGCCAGCGCCTCCAGGAACACCCGCTCCTCTTCGGTGATCTTCCGCGGCCGGGAGAACGAGAACCGGAGCGCGCCGATCGCCGCGCCCGCGGCCAGCAGCGGCATGCCCGACCCAGGCCTGCTCGTCGGTGTGCGACAGGAACAGGTCCACGTCGCGCCGGCCTCGGCGAAGGCGCGGCGCAGCGCCGTCGGGGTTCTCCACCAGCACCGGGCGCCGGGTGGTGATGGCCAGCGTGACCACGCTGGGCACGTCCAGCGGGATGTCGCCGCCGGGGTGGCCGGGGCTCTCCGGCAGGCCGCCGGGGTTGACCGTGCGGACCCGCAGCCGCTCGGGGTCGAGCAGCGCCACGGCCGACCGGTCGGCGCCGATCGCGGACCGGCCGACCTCGGTGATGACCTCGACCACCTGCTCCACCGTGAGCGCCTCGGCCAGCATCGACGTGGCCTGCTGCAGCCGGGCGGTGCGCAGCGCCGCGGCGGACAGCTGCTCGGTCAGCCGCCCGCGCATCTCCTCGGCCTCACGCTGGGCGGTGACGTCGGTGCTGGCGCCCACCCACTCGATGATCTTCCCGTCCCGCTCGATCGGCACGGCGCGCACGTCGTAGTGCCGGTAGGAGCCGGCCTTGGTGCGCACCCGGTAGCGGCTGTCGAAGATCTTGCCCGGCCTGCGCACGCACTCGCGCCAGTCCCGCTCGACCCGCTCCCGGTCCTCGGGGTGGACCGCGTCCAGCCAGCCGTTGCCCAGGTACTCCTCCAGGCTCTGGCCGGTGATCCAGCGCCACTCCGGCGAGTCCTCGGCGATCTCGCCGGTCGGCGTGGTCACCCAGACCACCTGCGCGCCCGCCTGGACCAGCGAGCGGTACCGCTCCTCGCTGCGGCGGACCGCCTCCTCGGAGTTGCGCCGCTCGGTGATGTCCACGGCGATCAGCGCCACGCCGCTGATGTCGCCCTCGGGATCGTGGCGAGGGGAACCAGGAGAACGCCCAGTGCCGGGCCTGCGGCCGGCGCACCGGCGGGATGCGGCGGGCGCTCGCCGCGCCCGGTTCGTCCGCGCTGGCGCCGCGGCCGCCCTGACATGCCGATCGGCTGGTCGGCCTCGAAGAGGGGCTGGTCGTCGGCGAGCACCCGGCGGATCGCCGACTCGGCGCTGGCCGCGAGCGACTCGGGCCAGACCTGTGGCGGGCGGCAGCCCGAGTGGTCCGGCGCCGTTCCGGCCGTGCAGCCGGGCCAGGCTGCGGTTGATCCGCCGGAACCGCAGATCGGTGCCGAAGAAGGCGAAACCGATGGGGCCTCGCGCAGCAGCGGTCGCCAGCAGCGCGGAGTCTGAGACATCCAGGCCGGACACCCGCGGCTGCGGCACGGATGTGTCAGTGCTCATCGCACCGCCACTCGCCTGTGAGCGAGCCTGCCATCGCACGGCTCCTTCCTGCTCACTGCGGACACAAGCAGGCTAGCGGCATCAGCGCGGCAGCGGGGAACCATCCGCACCCCGGACCCGAGCGCCGCTGCCGCGCTCATCGCGATGGTCGGCTGGTAGGGCTCCCTCATCCTAGGCCAGATCGCCCCGAGGCCGCCGTGCCGGCACGGCGGACGCGCCATCGGCGCCGGAGCAGGCGCAGCCGGTTCCTCGCATCGGCTGGGCACGGACCGGGACGAGTCGCGCAGGCCACCGGCGGTCGCCCCGTGTACGTGCGCACTCGCAGCGAACGCGCGTGTCGCGGCGCAGATCTGGGAAACTGGCCGGTGAGTCCGCAGGGCCGCAGCAGCCGCCCCCCGGCGGGCCGGTCCGGCCACCGCCGGGTGCCACGATCGTCGCGGCTCCTGCACCGCCGCCGAACGCGCTGTTCGCGGAGATGCTGCGCGCCGCGCGGGAGCTGCTCGCCGTGCGCAGCCCGCTCGACGCCGAGCTGCTGGTCAGCGAGACTGCTCGGCACCTGGTGGGGCGAGCGCAGCCCGGCGTCGCCGGAGCGCGCGGCTGCCGACCTCGAGGAACTGATCGGCGAGGGCCTGGTCGAGTACGCGGCCGAGCACGAGCAGCCCGGCGGCGCTGGCGCTGCTGTCCGGCATCGCCTGCCTGGGCACCCCGGCGCAGGCCGCCGCAGGCCGAGCGGGCCGCGCTCGAGCTGATCGAGCGGGGCGTCGCGCGGCCCCGCTGGGCCGAGCACGTGGGCGCCGTGGCCGCGGGCGACTGCTACCTGAACTCCGACGCGTTCGGCGACCGCGACGAGGTGGTCTGCCTGTTCAGCTACGCCGGGCGCGGAGCCGCACGCGCTGGTCGCTGGTCGTCGACTACAACGCCGGCGGCCTGCTGTCCGGGACGGCTGGGTGACCGCCCAGGTCGGCACGCTGCTGGAACGCTGCCGCCAGCGGCACGGCGGCGGGCCGGGACGCGGCGGTCGTTCCGGCCGCTCGACCCGCCGCAGGCCCGGCGGATGCTCGAGCACGGCGCTCGCGGGTCACCCACGCCAGCCCCGACCCGCCGGTCAGCAAGTCCTTCCCGGCCTACCACGCGTTCATCAGGTCCCGGATCCGGACGCTGCCGCCGCCGCCAGGCCGCCGCGGCGGCCGACTGCCGTTCGGCGGCCCGGCCGCGCGGCGGCCAGCCGGAGCCGGAGTCGGCCTGGATCGGGCGCAGCGCGCCGGCAGGCCGTGGAGCAGCGACCGCGCGGGCCATGCTGGTCGCCGAGTTCCTCGCCTCCGACGAGGCCGAGGACCTGTCCGACCGCGAGGTCGGCCAGCCGGTGCGCCGACCACATCGTCGGCTACGGCTGCGACCAGGACTTCGGCCGCCCGCTGCGGATGAGCCCGGCCAAGGCGGACACCTTCCTGCTCGACTGGCTGCCCCGCAAGATCATGCTCTCGGCCCGCCGAGCAGCACGCCATGCCGCACGTGCTCGCCGCCTGGGCCCGCTGGGCGGGCCGGCGCCGCGGACTCGGCCAGCAGGCGATCGCCGAGACGCTGGACGCGGTGTTCGACTCGACGGAGAACTTCGCCGCCGCCTACCGGGATCCCGACCACCTTCGGCCTGGACGCCGCGCTGGTGGCCCGGCTGCTGCCGGATGCCGACCTGGAGGCGCTGCCCCGCCGGGCGTTCGCCTTCCCGCTGCTGAGCGGCTGGTACGGCGGCGTCGACCTGGGCACGCTCGACCCGGCCGATCCGGCCGACCGGCGCATCCTGCTGGCCGCCGACCACGACGACGCGCACGGCCAGCCCGCCAGCGAGCAGCACATCCGAGCGGCACCTGGCGCTGGCCGACCGGCTGTGGCGCGGCGACCCGCCGAGCTGTGGGAGGCCGCGCAGCGCCTGCTCGACCTGCGGCGAGGACCGGCACGCGGTGCTGCACACCCTGATGTACACTGATCAGGGACTCGGCGACGACCCGCGGCACGCCGACGTCGCGGCCGCGCTGCGACGCGCTGCCGCCGGTCGAGCCGCTAGCCGGCCGGTCTCGGTCAGCGGGCGCCCAGCTCGTCGTAGGCGGACCGCAGGTCAGCGGCGGTGATCGTGGTCAGGTCGGCTGCGCTGGCGGCCTCGCCCAGATCGCGCGACCCGCAGGTCCCGGGCAGGCGCACGCGCGCTCGAACAGCGACCGGGCGAACCGGCCGTTGCCCAGCTCGTCGATGCAGCCCCTCGGTCGCAGGCATGACCGGAAGATCTGCTCCAGCACGGGCAGCGCGTCAGGCTCGAACGAGTCGCCCGCCTGTTCCGCGATCACTCAGCGATCTCGGCCAGCTCGGCCGGGAGTGTAGCTGGGGAAGCCCACCCGCACGTTGAACCGGGAGGCCAGCCCCGGGTTGCTGCGCAGGAAGCGGTCCATGTCCGCCGGTATATCCGGCGAGCACGATCACCAGCCGGTCCCGGTCATCCTCGGCCCGCTTGAGCAGCGTCGCCATGGCCTCGGCCCCGAACGCGTCGCCGCCGGAGTAGCCCTCGTTGTACAGCGAATACGCCTCGTCGATGAACAGCACCCCGCCGAGCGCGGAATCGACCAGCTTGTTCGTCTTGATCGCGGTCGCGCCGAGGTGCTCGCCGACCAGGTCGGCGCGGTGCGCCTCGACCACCTCCGGCCGGACCAGCAGGCCGAGCGCGGCGAAGATCCGCCCCAGGATGCGCGCGACCGTGGTCTTCCCGGTGCCCGGCGGGCCGGTGAAGACGAAATGCCGGGCAGGCGGCTGGCTGGCCAGGCCCTGCCTGTCCCGCAGCCGGGCCACCCGCAGCTGGGCGGCGATCTCGTGCACCTGCCGCTTGACCGGCTCCAGGCCGATCAGCTCGTCCAGCTCGGCCAGCGCGCTTCTCCAGCGTCGGCGCCTCCGCGTAGCCGCGGAACCGGCAGCTCAGCTCCGCGAACGCGCGCTGCAGGTCCGCGGCCCGCATCGTCACCAGGTCGGCGGCGGCCGGCTCCACGGCCCCGCTCATCACCCGCACGTCCCGTGCCTGGCCGGCCTTCTCCATCAGGCTGCGGACGAACCGGCCGTTGCCCAGCTCGTCGCCGAGCCGGCGCCGGCCGACGTCCTCGATCATCCGCCGCAGCGCCGGCGCAGCGCCGTCGGCGTCGAGCGACTCGCCGCGCTGCGCCAGGTCCGCCTGCGGCCAGCGCGAACAGCTCGGCCGGCGAGTACCCGGCGAACCTGACCCGGATCGCGAACCGGGAGTTCAGCCCCGGGTTGCTGGCCAGGAAGTCCTCCATCTGCCGCTCGTAGCCGGCCAGGATGACGACCAGGTTCTCCCGGTCGTCCTCGGCGCGCTTGAGCAGCGCCTGGACCGCCTCGTTGCCGAACCTGTCGCTCTGGCCCTCGCCGTCGTTCACCAGGCTGTAGGCCTCGTCGATGAACAGCACCCCGCCCAGCGCGGAGTCGATCAGCTCGTTGGTCTTGATCGCGGTGGCGCCGAGGTACTCGCCGACCAGGTCGGCGCGCTGCGCCTCCACCACGGTCGGGCGTGTCCAGTAGCCCGAAGGCGTAGTAGATCTTGGCGATGATCCTGGCGACCGAGGTCTTGCCGGTGCCCGGCGGGCCGAGGAACACGAAGTGCTGCATGCGGCTTCTCGGTCTGGTACCCGGCCGCGCGCCGCCGCGCGCGCCGCCTCGACCGAGGCGGTGAGCTGGCGGATCTGGTCCTTGACCGGCTCCAGGCCGATCATCTGCGTCCAGCTCCGCCATCGCCTGCTCGATGGTGATAGCGGGCAGTTCCTGGCCGGCCGCCGGGCGGTCCCGCGGGCCGGCGGCGGCCACCTGGCCGCGCAGGCCGTCGGCCGCGCGGACCACGCGCCCCTGGTCCGACCGCCTGCCCGGCACGCCCGCCCGGTGCCTGCCCGGCGCTCCCGTAGGACGCGGTCATCCCGGCGCGGGCCCGCTGCCTGGTGTCCGCCGCGTGCCACCTGCCAGGCCTTGCCGAGCCGCCAGCCCAGCACGATCACCGCGAGCCCCCAGGCGATGAGATACGTGATGGCCGGCTGGCTTCGGTCCAGCCACCAGGCGAGCACCGCCGGGGGCAGCGACCAGGCCAGCACCAGCGCCACCGTGCGGCACGGCACGAAGGCGCGGGCCAGCGGCCGGGCGTGCGCCGCCAGCACGACCGCCACAGGGAGCAGCAGCAACGGCACCGCGTCGCTGCCCTTCTGGAACTTCGCCGCCGCGATGGAGATGACGGCCAGCCCCCAGATCCCGACGCCCACCGACGCCAGCACCGACCGGCTGCGGCGGGCGACCGCGACCGGACCGTAGAGCAGGGGTACCACGATGATGAGGTAAGCGACCCGGCCCCAGAGGAAAGGGGTCATCACGACCAGCACCAATACCGCCGCGACCAGCACCGTCTTCACCGGTGCCGGGATCGCGCGCAACTTCTGGCGCAGGAGGTCGATCCGTTCCCTGGCCATTTGCATGGCCTGCCCGGATCCGTCGTTAGGCGGCATGTCGCTCCCTCGTGCTCATCCTTGTATAGCGCACTACCGGCCGTTTACGCGGGCACACAATCGGAGACCACCGTCTTCAAATGGCCGGTCCAGGGGCCGTGCGGGCCTCCGGGACGCCGCCGGCGTTGACACAAACCGGTCACGGGGGGACGCTCGGCTGGGATCGCCCGGCGGGTGGCACCCGTGCCTTCCCCCGGCGCGCGCCTACGTGATCGGTCCTTCCGTGGAGGTGGCGATGGGGTCGGTGGCCCTGTTCCGCAGGCCGGGTATCGCGCTGCTGGCGTGCAGCCTGGCGTTAACGTCCGGGCTCGCGCTGGCCGCCGGCGGCCCGGCGGCCGCGGCGCGGCGCGCGGCACCGGCGGACGTGGCACCCGGAGCGCCCGGCGCGCTGTCCTACTTCGACCTGGCCCGCAAGGACTGCGTCGGCACGGCCACCGGGCGGCGGTCCAAGGTCTGGTACACGGTGGCGGACGGGGTGCTGTCGGACACCTACGAGCCGACCATCGACAACACGAACGTCAGCACGCTGCAGTACGTCGTCACCGACGGGTCCACGTTCACCGACCTGCAGACCAGGGACATGACCTACACCGTGGCGGCCGACCCCACCGGCATGGCCTGCACGGTGACCGCGACCGACGCCCAGCACGGCTACCAGCTCACCACCACCTACATCACCGACCCGGCACGGGACACCGTGCTCATGCACACCGCGCTCACGGCGCTGCCCGGGTCCGGCACCAGCGTGGCCGGCCTGCACCTGTACGCCCGGCTGGACGCGCACGTCAACGGCAACGGCGGCGGCGGGACGCAGAACGCGGGCGGCAACACCGGCGTGATCGACACCTCCACCGGATCCCCGGTCCCGGTGATCTACAGCACCAACACGGTGACCAACGCGGTCAACCGGGACTACGCGGTGCCGACCTACATGGCCCTGGACGCGAGCGTGTCCTCCCCGGCCGCGAGCGTCGGGTACGCGGGCACCGCCAGCGACGGCCTCACCCAGCTCGATGCCAGCCATGCACTCACGCCCTACGACTCCGCGCCGGACGGCCACATCGTGGCCACCGAGGATGTCACGCCAGTGGGCGGCGACTCGGTCACGCTGGCCCTCGGGTTCGGCCGCGACCAGGCGTCGGCGGTCACCACCGCGGCCCGGTCGCTGCGGCAGCCGTTCGGCCTGACCGAGCTGAAGTACGTGGCGGGCTGGCTGCGCTACGACGCCGGCCTGCGGCCGCCCTTCGGGCGCCACCTGCCGGCCGCGGCGGCGCGGCGCGACAGCACCGGCATCGGGCACTACTACCTGTCGGCCAACGTGATCAAGGCCAGCGAGGACAAGACCTACCCGGGTGCGATCGTGGCGTCGCTGGCCAGCCCGTGGGGGCAGTCGGTGCCGGCCGGGAACCTCGCCGGGAACGTGCCCGGCTACTTCGGCTCCTACCGCGAGGTGTTCGCCCGGGACCTCTACGAGGCGTTCACCGGGCTGCTCGCCGACGGGGACCTGGCGACGGCGCGCGCCGCGACGCTGTTCCTGCTCGACCGGCAGCAGCAGGCCGACGGATCCATGCCGCGCAACTCGCTGCTCAACGGCGAGCCCGCCCCGGACACCGGCGGCACCCAGCTGGACGAGACGTCCTACCCGATCATCATGGCGCTGCAGGCGGGCCTGGACCGGAACGGGTCGCTGTGGCGCAACCACATCAGGCCCGCCGCCGACTTCCTGGTCTCGCACGGCCCGTCGTTCGGCGTCGAGCGGTGGGAGGAGCAGACCGGGTATTCCCCGTCCACCATCGCCGCCGAGATCGCCGGGCTGACCGCCGCGGCGGTGATCGCCGCGGAGCACCACGACCCGGCCAGGGCCCGGGTCTACCAGGCGACCGCGGACGACTTCCAGCGGAACATCAAGTCCTGGACGGTGACGACCACCGGGCCGTACGCGCCGAGTTACTTCATCCGGCTGTCCAAGACCGGCGATCCCAACGCGGCGATCACCTACAGCCTGGGCAACGGCGGGCCGACGCTGGACCAGCGAGCGGTGGTGGACGGCGGGTTCCAGGAACTGGTCCGGCTCGGCGAGCTGCCGGTCTCCGACCCGGACGTGCAGGCCTCGCTCGGGGTGCTGGACAACCAGATCGCGGTGGCCACGCCGAGCGGGACCGGCTACTACCGGTACGGCAACTCGGCCGCCCAGGGCAGTGCCGACGGTTACGGGGACTGTTACCAGCCGAGCCAGACCTCGTGCACGACCGTGGGCGCGCCATGGGCGCCGACCGGTATCGGCACCGGGCACCTGTGGCCGGTGCTGTCCGGCGAGCGGGCCGAGTCCGACATCGCCGAGGGCGACATGTCCGGCGCGGCGTCGCTGCTGAGCGCGATGGAGAACTTCTCCTCCGGGGTGGGCCTGGTGCCCGAGCAGGCCTGGGAGGACCCGGACCTGCCCGCCTCCCCGTACGGCTCGGACCCGACGACGGCCTCGATCGGCTTCACCGACGGGAAGGCGGCCGGGTCGGCCTCGCCGCTGACCTGGGCGCAGGCGCAGGAACTGCGGCTGATCCTGGCCCTGGCCGTGGGCCGCACGGTGGAGACCCCGCAGTTCACGGTGCAGCGGTACGTGCAGCACGGGCCGCCGGGGACGCTGAATACGGCGATCACCGCCCCGGCCAACGGGAGCACGCTCGCGTCGACGTCCACGGCCGTCACCGGGACCACCGCGCCCGGCGCCGCGGTGACCGTGGAGTCGCAGGACACCACCACCGGGGCGGCGTCCGCCGTGACGTCCACGGTGGCCGCCTCCGACGGGTCGTTCTCCGCGACCGTGCCGATCGGGTTCGGCAGCAACGCGATCACGGTCGGCGCCAGCACGGGCGGCCTGCAGAGCACCGGGTACGCACAGGTGACGGTCGCCAACGAGGGCGGCGGCAGCACCGTGCTGGATGTCAGCGACCCGGCCGGCGACGACAACGGGCCCGGCACCTACCAGTACCCCACCGACTCGTCGTTCCAGCCGGGCGCGTTCGACCTGACCCGGTTCCAGGTGCTCAGCGACGGGACCACCGCCTACCTGCGGGCCACCATCGCCAACCTGGCCCCGACGTTCGGGGCGACCGACGGGGCGCAGTTGCTGGACGTGTACGTGCACGTGCCAGGGGCCGCGACCACGTCCACGGCCGCCGCGTTCCCGACGCGGAACTACACGATCGCGGCGTCCGGGGCGTGGAGCCAGATGCTGGAGGTGCAGGGCTTCGCGGCGCCGGTGTGGCAGGACGCCTCGGGGAACACGGTCGGCACGCCGGATGTGCTCGCCACGCAGTCGGACGGCACCATCACGATCGCCGTGCCCGAGGCCCAGTTCGGCACCCCGGGCCCGGGGTGGGGCTTCACCGTGGTGCTGACCGGGCAGGACGGGTTCAGCCCGGACCAGGCCCGCGCGTTCACGTCCACCCCGGGGCAGTTCACGTTCGGGGTATGCGCGGTTGGCGGGACCCAGAAGATCTGCTCGGTCAGCCCGGACTCGGTGCCGAAGGCCATGGATGTGATCACCCCGGCGGGGGTTTCGCAGGCCACCGAGCTCGACCCGACCCTCGGCCCGGTCGCCATCCAGCCGGTCACCGTGCCCTGAGCCCCATCCGTGCGGCTCACGGGCCCGGGGCCGGCGCCTCCAGGAACTCCTCGACCATGGCCGCCAGCGCCGGGGTGGTGAAGATGTCGTAGTGCGTGGTGCCTGGCAGGACCGCCAGGCGGCCCGGCGGGCGGCCTGAGCCGTCCCAGTCAGCGTCCCGCAGGCCGCCGCCGAGCAGCGCGAAGAACTCCACCATGTGCATGGGCCGGATCGAGTCGGCGTCGGCGTAGGCCAGCATGGTGGGCGCGGTGATCTCCGCGACATCGGCCGACCAGTCGTAGTCCAGGGACAGCAGTTCGCCCATCTTGGCGTGCAGCATCCGCCAGTCCTCTGGCCGGGGCGCGACGCGGGCGTACGCCGCGTACATCGGGGACCGCTTCATCGCCTCGCCGTGCTCCGGGGTGAACTGCCGCATCGCCGCCCCGATCTCGGGGAACCAGCCGTCCCGCCGGCACGGCACCGAGACCAGCACCAGGCGGTCCACCACCTCGGGATGCTGGATCACCGTGCGCAGCGCCACCCCGGCGCCGAGGGAGACGCCCATCACGTCGGACCGCACCAGGCCGAGGTGCCCGATCAGCGCGGCGATGTCGCCGGCCATCGTCTCGTAGCGCAGCGGGCGGTCGACGTCCGCGGTGCGGCCGTGCCCCTGCAGGTCAACGGCGATGACCCGGCGGTTCCTGGCCAGCGCGGGCAGCACCGGGCCGAACATCTCGCCCGAGCCGAACCCCCCGTGCAACAGCACCAGCGGCTCACCGGAGCCGTGCTCGCAGTAGTAGAGCGAGAGTCCGTTCACGTCCGCATGGCTCACTGGTGTCTCCTTCGTGCCCCGCTGGCAGCCCCATGGCGCGCCGCTGGCGTCTGCGTCGCCTGCCGCGCAGGAGATGAGACGGCGCATCCACCTCATCCTCATCGCATCATGCGGGCGCCGCTGGCGCCGGGCCCTGAGGTCAGGTGGGGTCCGGGGTCCGCTGGACGGCCCAGGTGCTGCCGTTCCAGCGTTCGGCCATGGTCTGGTTCTGTGTGGTGCCCACCGTTACGCAGGCGGTGGCCGACGTGCAGGACACGCTGACCGGGACGACGGACGGCTCCCCGCCCGCTGGCCCGGGCGGGGCGGCCAGGCGGCGGATCGTCCACCGCGCGCCGTCCCAGCGTTCCGCGATCCCCAGGACGCCACCGTTATAGGTGCCCACCGCCATACAGCTCGCCGCCGTGGCACAGGACACCGCGGCCAGCGCCGAGTATCCGGCATGGCCGATGTCCGGCGTGTGCTGGACCGTCCACCGGGCACCGTTCCAGCGCTCGGCGAGCGTCCGCGCCCCGTTCGCCGAGGACCCCACCGCAACGCATGCCGTCGGCGAGGAGCACGACACGCCGGTGAGCCGGCTGGCATGCGTCGGGCTCGGGGCCCGGAGGATCCGCCACCGGGTTCCGTTCCACCGCTCCACCAGCGTCAGGTCGCGGTACGACGCGGACGGCATGGCCTTGGCGCCATGGCTGTCGTCGCCGACCGCCAGGCAGAACGACGCGGCCGGGCAGGAGACCGCCGCCAGGTTCAGGGCCTGCGGCGCCGGCCTGGGCCGTGCGACCCGTTCCGCCTGCCAGGTGCGGCCGTTCCAGCGTGCCGCGACCGGGCGGTCCCCGGACGGCAGCAGTCCGACGGCCTGGCAGGAGCCAGGTGCCGGGCAGGACACGCTGCTCATCGCGCCACCCGGCGGGGCCGGGACGGCCGACCAGCCGGTCCCGGTCGCCGCGTCGGCCAGCGAGCCCACCGCGAGGCAGGCGGAGGCCGTGGCGCAGGAGACGCCCTCCAGCAGGTCCTCGTGGCCGCGTCCCGGCGCCGGCCCGGCCAGCCACGTGCGGCCGTTCCAGCGCAGGGCCAGGGTCCGGCCGGGTCCCGCGGCACCGTAGTAGTACCAGCCGACCGCGGCACACGTGCCGCCGGGCAGGCAGTCCACGCCGGTCAGGAAAGCGGCCCGCTTCACATAACCGGTGGCCGAGGGGACCGGGCCGGGCCGCGGCGGCCGGGCCGGGCCGGCCGGTGCTGCGGGACCGCGCCCCGTGGCACATCCCGCCGCGAGAACCATCAGCGTGGCGAGCGCGGCACCCGGCCTGGCGAACCCTGGGAAGCTGACCATGGCAAGACTCCGAGCGCGTTGGATTCCTGCCCCTGAGACGATCCTGGATGCCCGCGAGTTGCGGTAACCGCCGGGGCGGCAGGCAGGGCCCCGGCGTCAGGTCCGCTGCGCCGCCAGCAGGGCATCACCGGCCGCCGTTCGGTAATAGAGCACGGATCGCCCGGCGCGCCTGCGCTGCACCAGGCGGGCCTCGAGCAGGACCCTGAGGTGGCGGCCCACCGAGCCCAGCCCCTGGCCGGTCAGCGCCACAAGCTGCGTGGTGCTTTTCGGGGTTTCCAGGAGGACCAGGACGCCCGCCCGCGCGGGCCCGAGCAGCGCGCCCAGCGCCGCGGGCACGGGCGCCGGGCCCGGGTCCGCCAGCACGCCCGAGCAGGGGTAGATCACCGCGTACCGGTGCGGCTCGTCCCAGGAAACCCAGCCTTGGCCCGGGGTGACCGGGACGAACAGCAGCTGCGCCCCGGCGATCTTCCGCGGCGGGTAGTTGTACGCGTTGATCTGCAGGCGGCCCTCCCCCAGCCACCGCATCCCCGGGCGCATATCGCCCAGCGCCGCGGCCCAGCCGCCCTGGCTCAGCTGCCTGGTCCGTGCGACGACGTCCGCCTCCAGGATCTGCCGCCGCCGCGGCCAGTAGGGCAGCACCGCCTCCTGCCACACCCAGTCCAGCAGGTCCGCGGCACGGTCCGGCAGGTCGGACCGGTGCAGGCTGGCCGGCAGTGGGCCGCCCAGCGACACCGTCAGGTCGGCGCGGGCGACCTCCGGCAACCTCTCGCGGATCCGCGCCAGCTCCTCGCCCAGCGCCGGTTCGCCCTCGCCGTCCGGCGCGACGGTGAGCAGGTCCGCGATCCAGTGGCGCCCCAGGGCAGCCCGCACGAGCAGCGCGGTGACCGGGTCGGCGGCCAGCCGCGCCCGGTAGGCGGCATGGTGAGCGTCGAGCCAGGTCCGATCGCCCGGGTGCGCGGCGGTTCCCCGTTCCAGGGCGATGAGGCTCGCGGTGGCCTCAGCCAGGGGCGAGATGACGAACCGGCTCTCCGCGAGCGTGTCCGCGCTGACCTGCCACCAGCCCATCGTTTCGCCTCCTCGCGAAACAATAACGCTGGCGCGCCGGGCCCGGCCACACTCCGTCCCATGCGCACCTACCGCGAACTCTTTAGGGCGCCGGAGTTCACCCCACTCTTTCTGACCGCATCGGTGCAGGTAGCGGCCTCCACGGTGACCGGGCTGGCGCTGGGCACGCTGGTGTACGCGGCGACTCGCTCGCCGCTGCTGTCCGCGCTTGTCATGTTCGGCCCATCCCTCGCCCAGCTGGCCGGTGCAACGGCGCTGCTCTCGGCGGCCGACCGGCTGCCGCCGCGCGCCGCCATGACCGGCATGGCGCTGGTCTTCGCCCTTGGCACCGCCGGCCAGGCCATCCCCGGCCTGCCCGTGTGGGCGATCTTTGCCATTGCCGCGGGCCTGGGGACGATCGCCTCGGTGGGGGGCGGGGTGCGTTACGGGCTGCTGAACGAGATTCTCCCGGCGGAGGGCTATCTGCTCGGCCGCTCCGTGCTCAACATGTCCGTCGGCATCATGCAGATCTGCGGGTTCGCGGCCGGCGGCGTGCTCGTGGCTGTCCTGTCGCCTCGCGGTGCGCTGCTGGCCGGCGCCGTCCTGTACCTCATCGCCGCGGCCATCGCGCTACTGCGCCTCAGCCGCCGGCCGCCGCGCACCACCGGGCGGCCGTCGATCGCGCAGACCTGGCGCAACAACGCGCGGCTGTGGTCGAGCGTCCCCCGGCGCTACGTGTACCTCGCGCTGTGGGTGCCCAACGGGCTGATCGTCGGCTGCGAGTCCCTTTTCGTGCCGTACGCACCGCGGCACGCGGGGCTTTTGTTCGCCTTCGCCGCCCTCGGCATGCTTGCGGGCGACACGCTGGCCGGCCGGTTCTTCCCGGCCCGGTGGCGGGAGCGGCTCAGCGCCCCGCTGCGCCTGCTGCTCGCCGTTCCGTATCTGGTCTTCGCCGCGCAGCCGGCGCTGCCCATCGCGGTGGTGGCCGTCGTACTCGCCTCGGTCGGGTATTCGGCGAGCCTGCTGCTCCAGCAGCGCCTGATGGCACTGACCCCCGGCGAGCTGAGCGGGCACGCCCTCGGGCTGCAATCCTCAGGCACGCTCGCGATGCAGGGCGTCGGCGCCGCCATCGCGGGTGCGGTGGCCGAGCAGACCTCGCCCGGCACGGCGATGGCCGTGATGGCGATGATTTCCGTCGCGGTCACCTTGATACTGGCACCGGGGCTGCGGCCGGGCCGTACCCCTCCGGCCGCACCACGACGCCCGCCCGCCGCACGGTCTCCCCAGCGCACCCGGGGTGAGCCGGTCCAGCCCCAGTAACCTGGCTTGTCATGACATGCCGCGTGGGCCGGGCCGGCCCGGGGACGCTGATCTGGCGTGCCTGAGCAGCAGCCGGGTGGACGGGCAGCGTGAGCGCAAATGCGCGCGTCACCCGGCTGTCGACGACGCCGGTGAAGGGCCTGGGGCTGCACCACCCGGATGCGATCCTGCTGCAGCGGGCAGGCGCGGCGGGAGATCGTGCGTTCTTCGTGATCGACGGGCGCGACCGGCTGATCTCGATCTGGAAGACCGGCAGGCTTGTCCGGTTCCGCGCGGCCCATGACTCACGGAGTAAGCGGATCACGCTGAGCACGGCCGAAGGAGTGGTGTGCGCCGGCCCCATCCGGCCGGGGGCGCCGGTGATCGCCGACTTCTATGGCAAGCGGAAGGTGGCCGGAACCGTGGTGGAGGGCCCATGGAATGCGGCGCTGAGCGACGCGGCCGGCGAGCCGGTGCGCCTGGTGCGGGCCGACGAGCCGGGCGCGGGCCACGATGAGTATCCGGTCACGCTGCTCGGCGAGGAGTCGGTTGCCGAACTGGCCCGTCGGTCCGGCGCGGGATCGGTCGACGCCCGGCGGTTCCGGATGCTCATCAGCTTTTCCGGTCTGCCCGCGCACGCCGAGGACCGCTGGCAAGGCCAGACCATCGAGATCGGGGACGCTGTGGTCCGCGTCGGCGGCCCGGTGCCCCGCTGCGCCGCGACCACGCGCGACCCCGACCGTGGCGCCCGCGACCTCCCGGCGGTGCGGATGATCAGGTCCTACCGGGGAGTGCAGCCGAACGAGTTCGGCCGCGGGGTGAACTTCGGGGTCTATGCCGACGTGGTCGCGGAAGGGGCCGTGCGAGTCGGCGACCCGCTGCGCGTGCGGCCGGCCGCACGCTGAAACCCCGGCCACCGCGCCCACCGACCTGATGAACTTGCCCCATGCGTTCCCGCCTGGTCATTGCGCTCGCAGTTGCCGTCGCCCTGGCTGTCACGGCGTGCGATGGGTCCGCGAGTCCCGGGGCCGCCCGCCGCTCGGCCACCCCGGGAGCGGTCCCGTCCAGCCCGGCGGCCGCGGGCCGGTCGAGCGTCACTCTCGTCGTCCCGCCTGGCCTGGGCGGAGGGCCGTTCGCTGCACAGCGGAAGGTGTTCGTGCCCACCGGGTGGACGGCGCGGGTGTGGGCCAGAGTGCCCGGCGCCCGGCTGGAAGCCTGGACCCCCGAAGGAGACCTGCTGGTCAGCGAGCCCGCCGCCGGCCGCATCGTCGAACTGAAACCTGGTGCCAAGCAGGCGGCCAGCACGAGCACCCTGCTATCCGGGCTGAACTCGCCGCAAGGCATGGCGTTCGCCCGCTTCGCCGGCCGCTGGGTTCTCTATGTCGGCGAGGCCGACCGGATCGATCGCTACCCCTGGGGTGCCCACGGCATCAGCGGCACCCGCACCGTGATCGCCGCTCACCTCCCCGGCTACCATCCCTCGGGCGACGACGTCCATCCGTTCAAGGACATCGCCGTCACCCCGGGCGGGACGCTCTACTTCGACGTCGGCAGTTCGTCGAACGCCAATCCGGACGACCGGACGATGAAGCCGCCGCGAGCCGTGATCATGGCCATGAACCCGGATGGCGGCGACCTGCACGTGGTGGAGAAGGGGGTACGCAACGGCGAGGGCCTGGCCGTGGCGCCCAACGGCACCGTGTGGACGGCCGTCAACAACCGCGACAACATCCCCTATCCGTTCCACAAGGCGTACGGCGGATATCACGACGCCTTCGGCAAGGTCATCCAGGCCTATGTGAACAACCATCCGCCGGACGAGGTCCTCCCGGTCACCCAGGGCCGGGATCTCGGCTGGCCGTATTGCAACCCGGACCAGGACCTGAACCATCCGCCCGGCTCGCTGGCCAACGTTCCGTTCGTCGCCGACGCGCTGACCAACCCCGGCAGCCAGCACCTCGACTGCGCCAAGCTGCCGAAGCTCCAGGTGGGCCTCCCAGCTCACAGCGCACCGCTCGGCCTGGCCTTCCTGGCCGGCAGCAAGATCCCGGCGCCGTGGTCCGGGGGTGCTGTCGTGGCCGTGCACGGCTCCTGGAACCGCCAGCCGCCCCGCGCCCCGGCAGTGCTGTGGATGGCGTGGAACGCCGTGAAGCACTCCCTGATGCCAGCCGTCGCCATGATCAGCGGCTTCCAGAACGCCGACGGAAGCCGCTGGGGCCGGCCCGTCGACGCCATTCCCGGCCCCGACGGCGCGCTCTACGTCAGCGACGACACCGCCAACGCCATCTATCGCTTCATGCCGCCCAGCTAATACAGACTCTCTTGAGCGCTCAGGAAGGGCACGGTCGACCGACCGCGCCCTCCTGAGCACGCACTTTCTAGCTGCAGCCGCTGGTGGCGCCGCAACCCTCGCACACGTAGCAGCTGCCCGCGGGCCGCATCTTGGTGCCACAGATCAGGCACAGGGGCGCGTCCGCCGTCCGGCCCTGGTGCGACTCCAGCAACTCGACCGAGCCGTGTGGCTGGTCATTCCGTGAGTCCGCCGGTGGCTCCGGCTCGCCGGGACGGCCAGATGCGGCCGGTCGCGGTGACTCGGCATGGCTGGCGCCCCGGTCCTGGTGCGCGGCGGGCTCCGGCTGCCGCTCGCGCGGGGCGGACTGGGCCATCTCGGCCGGGTCCATCTCCTCGGCGGCGACCGCGCCGGGGTCCTCCCCGGCGAGCTGGGCAGCCCGTTCGGAGGCCGACATGATGCCCAGTTCGGAGCGCGTCTCGTAGGGCAGGTGGTCCAGCGCCAGGCGGCGGAACACATAGTCCATCACCGAGCTTGCGATACGGATGTCCGGGTCGTCGGTGACCCCGGCGGGCTCGAAGCGCATGTTGGTGAACTTCTCGACCCACTTCTCCAGCGGGACTCCGTACTGCAGGCTGATCGAGATAGCCATCGAGAAGGCGTCCATCACGCCGGCCAGCGTGGAACCCTGCTTGCCCAGCTTGAGGAACACCTCACCGACGCCGTCGTCCGGGTACTTGGAGACGGTCATGTACCCCTCGGCGCCCGACACGGAGAACCTGGTCACGCTGGCCGGGCGCTGCCGGGGCAGGCGGCGGCGCACCGGGCGCACCTCGCGTGCGGGCTCCTCGGCCGCTGCCTTGCCGGTCTTCTTCCTGGCGTCCGACAGCGGCTGGCCCACCTTGCAGTTGTCCCGGTAGATGGCCAGCGCCTTGAGCCCCAGCTTCCAGCCCTCGAAGTAGATCTTCTCTATGTCCCCTATTGTGGCACTTTCTGGCATATTGACCGTTTTGGAGATGGCCCCACTGAGCCCGGGCTGGACCGCGGCCATCATCCGCACGTGGCCCATGGGACTGATAGCCCGCTCGCCCATGGCGCAGTCGAAGACGTCATAGTGCTCGGGCCGCAGCCCGGGCGCGTCCACGACGTGGCCATGCTCGGCGATGTACTCAGTGATCGCCTCGATCTGCTCCGACTGGTAGCCCAGGTTCTTCAGGGCGCGCGGCACGGTCTGGTTGACGATCTGCATGGAGCCGCCGCCGACGAGCTTCTTGAACTTGACCAGCGCCAGATCCGGCTCGACCCCGGTAGTGTCGCAGTCCATCATGAGCCCGATGGTGTTATGGCTCACCATGCCGTTGGCGACATAGGTCACGTTGTCGGGGACCGACAGGTCATAGGTCGGCTGCACCCCGCCGTCCTCGTTGCCCGCCACTCGCTCGAACAAGTATCCAAGCGCCGTCTCGAGGCGCGGATCGAGGGTCTTCTTCATGGATCCGGCGCGCGAGACGGCGAGCAACCCCGCCCTTCTTGGCTAGGGATTGACGGACTGCATTGCGCGCCCAGTGCCCGGGAGGAACAAGCTCCCCCCAAATGCCAGACGGCATAAAAACGTAGTCACGGCGGCCAGAATCCCTTGATTCGAACTGGACAACACTTCGTGCTTTGCGCTCACCCAGGAACCCGACGATCTCACCGAAGTTCAATGCGTGATCGACGTTGCGGAGCCGGACCATGAAGACGGGTCCACCCCAGCCGGTCGATGATCGGACTGTCGTTGATGCTAGCCCAAGGGTGAGCAGGAGCGTACGCAACTCAGACGCAAAGTCGATCGACGTGGTGGACAAGCATGGAACGCCTTTGCTCAAGGTCCCATCGGCCTCGAATAGGCCACGCAGGAACGACGCATATATAGCCGGATCGTTGGTCTCAAGGACCGCCGATGGCACATGCGGAGTCCAGCCCTTTCCTGAATGACTTGGGCTAGGTAGAAGCTTGGCGAATCCAGCCGCCTTCCACCACCGGGCAAGGCGAACGGACTGCATGGTAACTTGACGGTAGCCTACTCGCTGCCTCTCCGTCACCTCGAGGCTAAAGAGCGCCTTAGCTGCAACTCGGAGACGCTCCACGACATCCAGATCAGTATCTGCAACGCAGAAATCGATGCCCGCTGACTGCAGACTGCCATCCCCCATGAAGTAGCCGACCAACTCGGCCAGTTCTTCGGTCATGAGGTCAGGGACTTGGAGAGTGCGGTCATCTGTGTAATAAGCCTGCGCGAGGACTGGGAGCGGAACTTGCCGCGGTTTCCCTACTAGCGTGCCCATCTGCAGTGGTACGAGCTGGCCCGGCTCGATCTCGGCCAAGCGCCGCCACTGCCACTCACCTGTCTTGGGTTCCAAGACCTTAATCCGGTGGGTCAGCGTGCCCTGGATGCGGTAGCCACCCTCGGTGCGGATGAGGCGAGTGGGCTCTTCCCCGTTCACAAAGAACCTGGTAGCCCGGCGTGGCCCTTCGTCAGTGGAAACGGTGACGTCGAGATACTGCCACCGGTCGCCGCAACTATCACCGAGCTCGCCAAGGCGTACCAAGCCGCGATCCGTGGTGATCATCGAGTCAGAAGTCAGGCAGCCAGTCGGCGCCAGCAGGCTGGCCTGGGCATTCCGGTAGCCGTTCACCTCACCGAGGACCAGGCACTTCTGCCAGGCGGCGTTCGCCGCGTCGTGGATCTCGCGGTCCATGCCGCCGAACGTCTTGATCTCTGCGCAGGTATCGGCGTGCTTGCGCATCACCCGCTTGTGCGCGGAGGCATTGCGCTCGTAGCCGTCGTAGGGGCCGACGACCGCGGCGAGTTCCGCGGACCGGCGGTAGGCGGTGCCCGTCATCAGCGAGGTGATGGCGGCGGCGATCGCACGGCCGCCCTCGGAGTCGTAAGCATGCCCGGTCGCCATCAGCAGCGCGCCGAGGTTGGCGTACCCGATGCCGAGCTGCCGGTAGGCACGGGTAACGGCAGATATCTTCTTGGTCGGGAAGTCTGCGAAGCAGATGGAGATGTCCATCGCCGTGATCACCAGTTCGGTCATCCGCTCGAACCGCTCCACGTCGAAATTATCGGAATCGTCCAGGAATTTTAGGAGATTAATGCTGGCGAGATTGCATGATGAATTATCCAAATGGACGTATTCACTACACGGATTACTTGCGGTAATACGACCTGTTTCGGGGCAGGTATGCCAGTTATTAATTGTATTGTCGTACTGGATTCCCGGGTCGGCGCATTCCCAGGCGGCCTGCGCCATCTTGCGGAACAGGCCCTTCGCGTCCACGGTCTCGACGATTTCCCCAGTCATCCGGGCCGCGAGGCCGAAGCTGCCGCCGTCCTCGACGGCCCGCATGAACTCGTCGGATACCCGGACCGAGTTGTTGGCGTTCTGGTACTGGACGCTCGCGATATCCTTGCCGCCGAGGTCCATGTCGTAGCCGGCGTCGCGGAGGACCCGGATCTTCTCCTCCTCGCGCGCCTTTGTCTCGATGAATTCCTCGACATCGGGGTGGTCCACGTCGAGGACGACCATTTTCGCGGCACGGCGGGTGGCACCCCCCGACTTGATCGTGCCTGCCGAGGCGTCCGCGCCGCGCATGAAGGAGACCGGGCCGCTGGCCGTGCCGCCCGAGGTAAGCAGTTCCTTGCTTGACCGGATCCGGGACAGATTCACGCCGGAGCCCGACCCGCCCTTGAAGATCAGGCCCTCTTCCTTGTACCACTCCAGGATCGAGTCCATCGTGTCGTCGACCGCCAGGATGAAGCACGCCGACACCTGCTGCGGGGACGTTGTGCCGACGTTGAACCAGACGGGCGAGTTGAAGCTGAAGACCTGGTGGACCAGTGCGTGCGTGAGCTCGTGGTCGAAGATCTCCGCGTCCTTCGGGGTGGCGAAATAGCCGTGCTCGCGCCCGGCCGCGACGTAGGTGCCGACGACGCGGTCGATGAGCTGCTTGAGGCTCCACTCGCGCTGCGGCGTGCCGACCGCGCCCCGGAAGTACTTGGTGGTCACGATGTTGGCGGCATTCACGGACCAGGAATCGGGGAACTCCACGCCGTGCTGCTCGAAGTTGACCGTGCCATCACGCCAGTTGGTCATGACGACATCGCGGCGCTCCCAGGTGACCTCGTCGTAGGGATGTACTCCCTCGCGGGTGTGGATGCGCTGGATCGTGAGCCCCTTGTGCGCCTTCCCGCCACCACGCGACGCGGCACCGCTCGCCGTCTCGGTCATGTCGTCCCCCTTCCGGGGCCCACCCGGCCCCTCGCGGGCCCGTGCAGGCCCATGCCGATAATTCCGTGTGCCCAGGTCAGGGCGTCAGCACTCGGGCGTCATCCCGTCCGGCACCGTTATGAACCGAACGCAGCGCCGCAATCTCTTCCTCGAAGTCAGCGAGTGACTCGAACCCCCGGTAGACCGAGGCGAAGCGCATGTAGGCAACCTCGTCGAGCTCCTGCAGCGGACGCAGGATCGCCAGGCCTACTTCGTGCGAAGACACCTCCGCGCAGCCGCGCGACCGCATCTCGTCCTCGACCTGCTGCGCGAGTATGGCCAGCTGGTCGTCGGTGACGGGCCGGCCCTGGCAGGCCCGCCGCACGCCGTTGACGATCTTGTCACGGGCGAATGGCTCCGTGGCGCCGCTTCGCTTGGCCACCATCAGGATCACCGTCTCCTGCGTGGTGAACCTGCGACCGCACGACGGACAGGCTCGCCGCCGCCGGATCGCGGCACCGTCGTCGGCCGTGCGGCTGTCCATGACCCGGCTGTCCGGATTCCTGCAATACGGACAGAACACGCGATCACCTCCCGCACTGGCCACGGATCCGGTTCCCGTGAACACAACTTGTGGATGAACCACATCCGTGTAACTACTACATGTTGTGTCTACCGCAGAATGTCCGCCGACGCAACACCCGCCACGCCGGAACGCCGGATTCCCGGCGCCTTTCGGTTATCCGCAGGCCCGGCGGCGGCCGCGCCCGGCGTGTCGCGCCCGGCCTGCCGCACGATCATCCACGCGGCAGCCACAGATGCTCGCCCGGCTGGACCAAGGTGCCGCTCAGGGCGTTGAGGTCGATGATCTCCTGCATGACGCTGCGCGGGTCGGACGCGGGCTCGTATTGCGAGGCGATCGACCACAGGCTCTCGCCCGGCAGGACCGTCACCGAACGCAGGCTGTGGTAGACGGCACTCGCGGGCACGCCACTGCCGGCCGCGTCGGCCCTGGCCGTGCCGGCCAGCCAGGCCAGCGCGGCCACCAGCACGACGGTCGCGGTGATGAGCCCGGCGACCACGATCCGGCCCCGCCGGGTCAGCCGCACCCGGGTACGGGCGATCCGGGGCCTGGCCTCCAGCGGACCAGTGGCCGGGGACCGGCCGAGCGGGCCCGCACTCAGCGGCGGCCGCACGCCGGTGGCTGTCCGTGCCGCCGGGATCAGGGCTGCCTCCACCGGGCCCGGGCCGCCGCGGACCGCCCGGGCCGGCCCGCCGCGCACCATGCGGCCCCGCGGCACTCCTGCCCCGGGCCAGGGCCCTGCCATCACGTTGGGCTGGCCCGGCACGCCGGTGACAGCCCGCCGCCCGCGCGCTGCGACGGTGCGCCGCTTCTGCTCCCCTGCGGTCATCACGCTCATCGTGGGCCTCCCTGTTCGAACGAGAGTTCTATCGCACTACTGTTCGATCAGACTATAGTTCGATCGAATCCTCGTGCGATTCCGTTGTAGCGCTCGGGTCCGACATTTTTTGCGGCGCGTCGAACAGATGTTTGATGTCTAGCGCGGCAGGGGCTAACGTCGGCACTGAAATCAGGCACACAATCCGGAGGTGAGCACATGGGCCGCAGCGTGGAAGGTGACACGTCCGACGCTCCGCCCGGGAACCGCACCGGCATCGGGCACGGTGACCGGCCCAAGGGCAGGCCGGGCCGCAAGCCCAAGGGAACCGTTCCCCTTGTCGTGGCCGAGGTGCCCGACCACCCCGACCCCAACCATGTGCTCACCTGGCGGCAGCGGAAGGTCCTGCAGGTCATCAGGGACTCGGTGCAGCGGCGCGGCTATCCCCCGTCCATGCGCGAGATCGGCGAGGCGGTCGGCCTGACCAGCACCTCCAGCGTCTCGTACCAGCTGTCCACCCTGCAGAGCAAGGGTTACCTGCGCCGGGACGCCGGGCGACCGCGCACGGTAGAGGTGCGCCTGCCCGGGCACCCCGCCGTCCGCCCGGAGGCGGAGGAGCCCGACGAGGTGGCCGCACTCGACATCACCTCGCAGGACGCCGCGTACGTGCCGTTGATCGGCCGGATCGCCGCCGGTGGCCCGATCCTGGCCGAGGAGGCCATCGAGGACATCTTCCCGCTGCCCAAGCAGCTGGTCGGCAACGGGACCCTGTTCCTGCTGAAGGTCGTCGGTGACTCCATGATCAACGCCGCGATCGCCGACGGCGACTGGGTCGTGGTCCGCCAGCAGCCCGTCGCGGAGAACGGGGACATCGTCGCCGCGATGATCGACGGGGAGGCCACTGTCAAGACGTTCAAGCGCGCCGACGATCACATCTGGCTGATGCCGCACAACCCCGCCTACACTCCCATCCCCGGCGACGACGCCACCATCCTCGGCAAGATCGTCACAGTCCTCCGCCGCGTGCCCTAAGCGGCGACTGAGGCGGAGGAGTGTGCTTATCCGAGTCGGCTCGGGCTGCTCGATGATCTGCGGTCATCTTCGCCGTTGACCGCAGTGCTAGTCCGGGGGGCCGAGCCCCCCGGAACCCCCACACGCCGGCCTAGCGTGTCGTAAAGCGTTCTGTCGACCCACGAGCGGCGATTCGGGCTCGGCGGCGGCCAGCCCCGATTCCCTTCTCGCTTCTCTCCCACCCCGGTAGCCGTGCAAGGCCGGGCGGGGGGTCTGGCAGCCAGGCGTTCAGCCAGGCTGCCAGACCCCCCGTCTGGCCAAAGACCCAAGCCTCAGGCAGGCACGATATTGACCAGCTTCGGCGGCACCACGATCACCTTGCGCACGCCCGCACCACCCAGAGCCCGAATCGCCCCAGGCGCGCCCAGCGCCAGTTCCCGCAGGTCGTCCTCGCTGATCCCCGCCGGTACCTCCAGCCGGTCGCGGACCTTGCCGGCCACCTGAACCACGCAGGTCACCGTGTCCTGGACCAGCAGCGCCTGGTCGGCCACCGGCCAGCCCGCCACCGCGACCGAGGGCTCATGGCCCAGCAGTTCCCACGCCTCCTCGGCCGTGTAGGGCGCGAAGATCGACAGCAGGGTGACCAGCGTGTCCGCGGCCTCCCGCACCGCCGGGTCGCCCGGGCCCGCACCGGAGTCGATGGCGCGCCTGGCCGCGCTGGTCAGCTCCATCAGCCGGGCCACCGCGACGTTCAGCCGGGCACCCTCCACCAGCCGGGTCACCTCGTCGATCGTGCGATGGGTGACCTTGCGCAGTTCCTCGTCCCCCGGCCCGGCGGCCGGGGCCGCGGCGCCCACGTCCGCCGCCACGCGCCAGACGCGGCCCAGGAACTTGGCGGAGGCCTCCGGGTTCACGTCCGCCCAGTCGATGTCGTCCTCCGGCGGGCTGGCGAAGATCATCGTCAGCCTGATGGCGTCGACTCCATGCGCGGCCAGCTGCTCCGCCAGGTCCACGCCGTTGCCCAGTGACTTGGACATCGACCGGCCGCGGTTGATCACCTGGCCCTGGTTGATCAGCGGCGGTGAACGGCTCGGTGAAGTCGATCATGCCCATGTCGAACAGGATCTTGATGAAGAAGCGCGAGTACAGCAGGTGCAGGATCGCGTGCTCGACGCCGCCGACGTACAGGTCCACCGGCGCCCAGCGGCGCACCGCCTCCACCTCGAACGGGCCGTGCTCGTACCGGGGTGAGCAGTACCGCAGGAAGTACCAGGACGAGTCCACGAAGGTGTCCATGGTGTCGGTGTCGCGCTTGGCGGGCCCGCCGCACTTGGGGCACTCGGTGTTGACCCAGTCGGACGCCGCCGCCAGCGGGGAGACGCCGCGCGGGGCCAGATCCTGGCCGCGCAGGTCCGGCAGGACCACGGGCAGTTGCTCGTCGGGGACGGGAACCTCGCCACAGCCCTCGCAGTAGACGATCGGGATGGGCGTGCCCCAGAACCGCTGCCTGGACACCAGCCAGTCGCGCAGCCGGAAGTTCACCGCCGCGCGGCCCTTCCCCTCCCCCGCCAGGATCTCGGTGATCCTGGCGATGGCGGCGGCCTTGTCCAGGCCGTTGATCGGCCCGGAGTTCATCAGCTCACCGTCCCCGGAGGTGGCGATGCCGGTTTCCGCCGGGGTCCGGCCCTCCGGTGTCCACCACCGGCACCACCGGCAGCCCGTAGGCACGGGCGAAATCCAGGTCGCGCTGGTCGTGCGCGGGCACCGCCATGATCGCCCCGGTGCCGTAGTCGGGCAGCACGTAGTCCGCGGCCCAGACCGGGATGCTCGCCCCGTTCACCGGGTTGATCGCGTGCCTGCCCAGGAACACCCCGGTCTTCGGCCGGTCCGCGGACTGCCGCTCGATGTCGGTCAGCTTGCGCACCTGGGTCAGGTACTGCTCCAGCGCCTCCCGCTGCTCGGGCGCGCACACCTCGGCCGCCAGCGGCGAGTCGGCCGCGATGACGAAGAACGTGGCCCCGTACAGCGTGTCCGGGCGGGTGGTGAACACCGTGACCGGCTCGTCCCTGCCCTCCACGGAGAACTCGATCTCCGCCCCCTCGGACCTGCCGATCCAGTTGCGCTGCATCAGCAGCACCCGGTCGGGCCACTTGCCGCTCAGCGGCTCCATGTCGGCCAGCAGCCGGTCCGCGTACTCGGTGATCTTGAAATACCACTGGGTCAGCAGCCGCCTGATGACCTCGGCCCCGCACCGCTCGCACCTGCCGGCGATGACCTGCTCGTTGGCCAGGACGGTCTGGTCGACGGGGCACCAGTTGACGTAACCGTCCTTGCGGTAGGCCAGGCCGCGCTCGTAGAAGCGCAGGAACAGCCACTGGTTCCAGCGGTAGTACTCCGGGTCACAGGTCTGCAGCCGGCGCGACCAGTCGAACGACACCGCGTACCGCCGGAACGAGGCGGCCTGCACCTCGATGTTCGCGTACGTCCAGTCGGCCGGATGAGAGTTCTTCCTGATCGCGGCGTTCTCGGCGGGCAGCCCGAAGGCGTCCCAGCCGATCGGGTGCAGCACGTTGTGCCCGCGCTGGAAGTAGTAGCGCGCTATCGCGTCCGCGATCGCGTACGCCTCCGCGTGGCCCATGTGCAGGTCCCCGGAGGGGTAGGGGAACATGTCCAGCAGATAGGTGCGCGGCCTGGGGTCGTCCGGGTCGTCGCTGGCCCGGAACAGGTCCATTCCTGCCCAGCGCGATTGCCACTTCTCCTGAACATCGCGCGGGTCATAGTGCTGCTGTGCCCGCCCGGCACTGTCGGCGGCTGTCATGATTTTTCCTCACCCGTGAGTCGGTCCTGCTCCGGCAACTAAAAAGCCCCCCGGTCACGAGGGGCAGCCGCGCCAACGACGATCGGTCGGCGCGGCTAGGTAAGGAGCAGCCGAGCGGAACACATGCCCCCAGGGTAGCAAAACCGGCCACCGCCTCGCATACGCGTTGCACCAGCCTGGCGCCCGCCGGCGGCGCCCGGCGCCCGGCCTGCTGCGGGTGGCCGTCCGGTGGAACGTTCCGGCCTGCGCGCGACCGGGCGGCCGGGGATTGCCTTGTAACCTCTCCATTGATGAACTCCAATGCGGCAGGGCACAGGCCGGCGACATAGCAGAAACACCTCAAAAGTGCGCGGAAGAAATACAAAACACCGCGTCCCGCGTTCCGCCTTGACCTGCGGCGCCGCGCACCAATAACTTCATTTCCGCCATCACGGCGCGACGGGGGTCACGGCATCGGGTGCGCAGGTCATCGCGGTAACGCGGGCGTGTACCGATGCCAGGTGCATATGCAGCGCGCCGGCGCGGCCGCCGTCGGGCGGAAACCCCGCCATGGCACCACGTTTGGCAAGTTATAGCCCTTATTCGGGGGAGTGATGGACGCAGGAGGCCTTTTCCCAGCAGTGCCGCATGGGAGGCGTGAAGCCATGACGGCGCGGGATGCCTCGCAGGCGCGGGAAGGCGCGACCGGGCACTGCTCATGATCGAGAACCCCGCCCGCCAAGCCCCCGCCGAACCGATCGCCATCGTCGGCATGGCCTGCCGTTTCCCCGACGCCACCGGGCCGGCCGAGTTCCTCGAACTCGTGCTGACCGGGCGCCGGGCGTTCCGCCGGATGCCTCCGGCCCGGCTGGACGTGTCCGAGTACGCCGACGGCGAGCCCGGCTCCCCCGGGCCGAGCGGCCTGGCCCCGGGCGCCTTCGGCTCGGCACGGGCCGCCCTGCTGGAAGGCTGGCGCTTCGACCGGGCCGCCTACGGCGTCACCCTGGCCGCCTACCAGGCCGCGGATCCGGCGCACTGGCTGGCACTGGAGACGGCCGCCCGGGCCCTTGCCGACGGCGGGTTCCCCGGCGGCCAGGGCCTCGCCAGGGACCGGACCGGGGTGATCATCGGGAACACGCTGACCGGTGAGGTGTCGCGGGCCGCCGCATTGCGGGCCCGCTGGCCCTACGTGCGCCGGGTGCTGCGGGCCGCGCTGGCCGCCGGCGCGGTCCCGGCGGACCGGCATGCCGAGGTGATCGAGCACGCGGCTGCCGGGTTCCTCGCGCCGTTCCCGGAGATCGGCGATGACACCCTGGCCGGCAGCCTGCCCGGGGCGATCGCCGACCGGATCTGCGGGCACTTCGGCTTCCGCGGCGGTGGGCACGCGGTGGATGCGGCCCATTCCTCCTCGCTGGTCGCGATCGCGGCGGCCTGCTCGGCCCTGGCCGCCGGGGACCTGGACGCGGCCATCGCCGGGGGCGTGGATATCAGCCTCGACCCGTTCGAACTGGCCGGGCTGGCCGGGACCGGCGTGCTGGCCCAGGGCGAGATGCGGGTTTTCGACGCGCGGCCGACGGGGTTCCTGCCAGGCGAAGGGTGCGGGCTCACCGTGCTGATGCGGGCGGCCGAGGCCAGGTCCGCCGGGGTGCCGGTGTACGCCGAGATCGCCGGCTGGGGGGTGTCCTCGGCCGGGAACCCGGCCCTGACCAAACCCGGGCTCGGCGAGTCTCCTGCTCGCCCTGCGGCGCGCCTACCACCGGGCGCGCGTGGACCCCGCGGACGTCCAGCTGATCGAGGGCGACGGTACCGGAACCGCCTCGGGTGACCTCGCCGAACTGACCTCGCTGGCCGAGATCCGCCAGGCGTCGCCGCGGCTGGCGGCGCTCGGCTCGGTGAAGGCCAACATCGGGCATACCAAGGCGGCTGCGGGCGCCGCCGGGCTCATCAAGGCCACGCTGGCGATCGCGGCCGGCATCATTCCGCCCGCGACCGGCTGCGCCCGCCCGCACCCCCTGATCACCAGCGAGGACGCGCGCCTGCGCGTGCCGGAGGCGGCCGAGCCCTGGCCCGAGCGCATCAGGCTGGCCGGCGTTACCTCGGTCGGCCCGGGCGGCGCCAGCGTGCACCTGATCCTGCGCCGCACCCGCGACGGGCGGCGGCGGCGCGCGCCGGTCCTGCCGCTGCTCCAGGCGGGCGCCGGTGCGGGCGTGCCGGGCGCTGGGCCCCGCGCCGGCGGGCGGGGAAGGTTGCCGGGCGCGGAACCATGACGGTCCGATACGCCGGCCCGCGGTGCCCCGGCTCCGCCGCCCGCCACGGTCCTCGGCCATGCTCCCCGGGTGGAGGTGTTCGCGGTCAGCGGTTCCGGCCACCAGGCCCTCGCCTCGGAACTGAACCGGATCGCCGAACTGGCACCCTGGCTGTCCGACGGGGAACTGCACGATCTCGCCTGCCGGTACGGGCGGGCCACCGCGGGTGCGGACTCCATCCGGGCCGGCCTGGTTGCGGGCAGCCAGGACGAGCTTGCCCAGGCGGCCAGGGAAGCCTTGTCGCTGCTGGCTGGCCTGCGCCGCGGGACGGTCGCCACCGGACCGGGCATCGTCATGGCCGACCGCGGGCAGGGGCGGGTGGCGCTGCTGTTCCCTGGCGAGGGCAGCTCGCCCCCGCCTGGGCCGGCGCATCCGGTCAGCGGCACCCGCGCGGGCGCCCATGACCCGGCGCTGCACCCGGCGATCCTCGCCGCGTCGCTATCCGCGCTGGACTGGCTGAACGGGCTCGGGGTGACCGCCGTGGCGGGGGCCGGTCACGGGCTCGGCGAGATCACCGGCCTGGTCTGGGCGGGCTGCCTGACCGAGGCGGATGCCACCCGGCTGGTCGTCCAGCGGGTGGCGCTGCTCGCGGCGGCGCCGGCGGACGGCGCCGCGCTGCTCTGCGTCGACGCCGGCCGCCCGGAGTCCGAGGCCCTGTGCGCGGGCAGCGACCTGGTCATCGCCGCGTACAACGGGCCACGGTGCCACGTGCTGGCCGGTCCCGCGGGGGCCGTGCGCGACCTGGCGCAACGGCTGGCCAGGGACGGTATCCCGGCCAGGCTGCTCGACTCGCCCATGGCGCTGTTCTCCCCCGCGATGGCCGACCGGGTGGCGCCGATGGGCAGCGCGGTGCGGGAGTTCTCGTTCCGCCCGCCCGCCCGCCGGCTGATCTCCACGGTCACCGGGGCCGAAGTGACTGCGGGCGACGACATCGCGGCCATGCTCTGCACACAGCTCACCTCGCCCGTGCTGTTCGCCCGGGCCCTGGAGGGCGCCGCTGCCGAGGCCGACCTGCTGATCGAGACCGGACCGGGACGGCAGCTTTCCGGCCTTGCCGCCGACTGCTGCGACGTGCCCGCCTTCAGCCTGGCCGCCGGGCGGCCCGACGAAAGTTCGACTGCGCACGCCGCGGCGGCACTGTTCGGCGCGGGCGCCGTGGCCACGCTGGCGCCGCTGTTCGCGGGCCGGCTCGCCCGGCCGATCGACATCTGGCGGGAGCGCATCTTCATTCCGAGCCCCTGCGGAACACCAGCCGCGGATGGGGACTCGGCCGGAGCCGGGAGGCACACCACGTACGGCGACATGACCGGGGACGACAGCCCGGCCAGCCACGACCGCACCACAGGCGGGCCCGGCCCGGAGTACCGGCCGGCATCGGACACAGGTGTGGCGGCGGACCGCGTTCCCGCAACGGACGGCGCTTCCGCGATGGTCGGCGCTTCCGCGATGGTCGGCGCTCCCGCGACGGACGGCGCCCCTGCGACCGACGGCCTTCCCACGGCGGACGGCGTTCCCACGGCGGACGCCTTCCCGGGGCGGACAGCGTCCCCGCAGCGGACGGCCTTCCCACGGCGGACGACGTCCCCACGGCGGACGGCCTTCCCACGGCGGACGGCGTCCCGGCGGCGGACGACGCCCCCGCCCGGGGCGGGGTCCCGGCCGGGAACGTGGCCGTGGACACGACGGCCACCGGCGACGGCCCAGGCTCCCGGGCCGAACCTCCGGCCAGGGCACCGTGGCACCCACGGCGCCCTGGTTCCGTGGCTGGCCCGGCGGCACCTGGTCCGCAGGCCGCCGGCCCTGGGGCGGCGGCCCGCCAGGCGGCAGCACAGCCGGTTCACCGGCCCGGCGCATCAGGCCCCGCCGACAGCCCGGCGGAGCACGTCAGCGCGGTCCCCGTCAGCGCGGTCCCCGTCAGCGCGGTCCCCGGTCAGCGGGCGGTCCCCGGCGGGGCGGTCCCCGGTCAGCGGCGGTCCCCGGGCCCGGCAGGGCAACCGCCCAGGCGGGCGCGACGGCCGGCCCGGCCACCGATGACGCGGCCACGGCGCCCGGCCCGGCCGCGCCGGGCGGCGCAGCGAACGCAGCCACCCCGGCTGCCCCGGCCAGCGCCGCCAGTACGGCCAGCGCGGCCAGGACGGCTGCGCCGGGAGACCACGGCACGCCACAGCCAGACCAGAGACAGCCAGACGCGGGGCAGCCGGGCCGGGGGCAGCCGGGCCAGGGGCACAGCGCCACGCCGGGCGCCCCGGCCGCGGGCAAGCCAGGGGCCGGTCGCAGCGCCGCGGACGGCGGTCCGGCCGGCCAGGGCGCTGCGACGGGCAACCGGGATGCTGAGGTCACCGCCACGGGCGGCACCGCCCCCAGCCGTCCCGCCGGGGGCCCGGCCAGCCGCACGAACGGGGAGCACGCCTTCGGAGCCCATCCCGCGGGCAACGGGCCGGGCTCCGGCGACCAGGACCCGCCCGGGGCCGCCCCCTGGGTCCGGTGCTTCACCGAGGAACGGCGGCCCGCCGCTCCCCCTTCGCCCGGGGCCACGGTCTCGTGGCGGGTCCGGGCCAGCGCGGCAACTCCGTATGGCAAAAATGATCGTCAGGTCTTCGCCGATGACGCCGCCGCGGACACGGTGCTTGCCGTGCTCGGCGACCCCACGGAGCCAGGCACCAGCGCCGATCTGGTCGGCGCGGCCAGGGACGCGCTGCGCACCGGGCGGCTCGTCGCGATCGCACCCGGACGCGGGCTGACCGGTCTGTGCGCCAGCCTGCACGCCGAGCATCCGGCGCTGGGCATCACGCTGATCCGCGCGCGGCCTGGCCGCGGCGGCCTGGAAGCCGCGCGCCGGTTCGCGTCCGCCGAGCCCGGCCGGTTCCGTGAGGTGATCCTGGACGAGGCCGGTGCGGCCACCGAGCCCGTCATGGTCGCCACCGAGCCCGCGGAGGACGGGACCTTCCCGCTGGGACCGGCCGACGTGGTGCTGCTCACCGGCATCACCAAGGTCGGCGACCTGGCCTGCGCGACCTCGCTGGCCAGCCGCGGCGCCGCGCTGGCGGTGATCGCGGCGCCCGGGCCGGAGGACCCGCGGATGACCGCATTGCTCAGCAGGGTGCGGTCGGCTGGCATCCGGGTCAGCAGGAAGAAGGCCGACCTAACCGATCCCGGTCAGGTCGCCGCGGCGGTGCGCTCCCTGGAACGCGGGCTGGGCCCGGTCACCGCGGTGGTCCACGCGGCCGCGTCCGGGCCGGTGGAGCGGTGTGCCCGGCTGTCGGAGCCGACGCTGCGGAGTTTTCTCGGCAGCCGGCGGGCCCGGTTCGCCAACGTCATGGGCGCGGTCGCGATGGAACGCGTGCGGGTGCTGGTGACGTTCGGTTCGATCGCCGCGCGGTACGGGCGGGCGGGCGGCGCCTGCGACGCGCTGGCCAGCGGGCTGCTCGCGGAGCAGGCCGCCAGGCGGGCGCAGGAGTGGCCCCGGTGCCGGGTGCTGCACCTGGACTGGGCGCCGTGGGCGGAACCGGACCAGGACGTCCGGCCGGGCGGTCACCAGGGGACCGGCGCCCAGCCGGGACAGGCGGCACCGATCCCGGTCGAGGACGGCTCACAGTTGCTGCTGTCGCTGCTGACCACGGCCGACATGCCGGCCAGGGCCGCGGTGCACGGGCGCCTGGGGGTGCCGGTGCCGGGCGCCGTGCTGTCCGGGCTGGCCACGCAGGCGGCACGGGGCAGGTTCGGTGAAACGGTGCGCGTGCACTACCCGGGCGTCGAACTGGTCGCCGACACCCGGCTGACCATGCAGGCCGATCCGTACCTGGCGGACTACCGCATCGACGACCTGCCGATGCTTCCGGCGGCGATGGTGCTGGAGGCCATGGCCCAGACCGCGTCGGCCCTGGCCGGGCGGGAGCAGCGGCAGTTGTCCGACGTCCGGCTCGCCGCGCCGGTGCTGCTGCTCGGGCGTGCGGGCCACGAGGAGGCGGTGATCCGGGTCTGTGCCCTCCGGGTCGGCGACACCGTGGAAACGGTGCTGCGCTGCGCGGAGACGGGCTTCCGGCTGGACCACGCGCGGGCCGTGTTCCGCACCGCGGAGCGGCCCGGTGCCCCGTCCGCGGCAAGCTGGGCCGCCGGCCAGGGACGGGGCGCCGGCGGCGTGGCCCCGGGGGCCATGGTGGACGGCACCGACCTGTACGGTCAGGTGTTTTTCCAGACCGGGCGGTTCCGCCGGGTGGCCTTCCTGCCGGAGGCCAGCTCGCGAGCCTGCCGGGCGCTGGTGCGCGGCGGCGACGACCTGCCCTGGTTCGGGGCGGTGCCCGGGCCGGTTGACGCGCCCCTGGTGCTGGGCAGCCCCGGGCTGAACGACGCGACCCTGCACGTGCTCCAGGCGTGCCTGCCGCACCGCCGCCTGCTGGCCACCGGCTGCGAGTCGGTCACGTTCAGCGGGCGCGAGGTGCGCGGCGCGCTGCGGGTCCAGGCGCTGCGCAGGCCGCCCCAGGCCGGTGACGCGGCAGGGGTGTGGGACGTGGTCGCCGCGGACGCCACCGGGCGGCCCGCGGTGACCTGGCAGGGGGTGCGGCTGCGGGACGTGGGTGCACTGGCCGTGGCCGGCGCGTGGCATCCGGCGCTGCTCGCCATCTCCATGGAGGCACGCGCGGCGGAGTTCGGGCTCGACCCCGCGCTGCGGGCCGTGATCAGCTGCGGGGCGCCGCCGGGGCACGGTGCCGGGCCGCCCGGGGAGGGCACGGACGCCGGTCACCCTGGCGGCGGTTCCGGAGGTCCGGCGGCGGGCGATCCCACGTGGGCGGACCGGGCGGAGGGGACCGGGCCGCTGGCAGGCTTCGACCTCACCGTGCAGGCCAGCCGTCCGGTCGCCTGCCGGTGGCAGGCGGTCGGCGGGCTGGCCGGGGATACCGCCCTGCTGGATGAGGCGCTTATCGCGGTGCGGGGCCAGCTTGCGGCCCGGCTGCGGGAGCCAGCGGCGACCCTGGACGCGCGGCTCGCCACGCTCACGTCCGCCCTGGCCGCGCTGGGCCGGGTGCCGGGCACGCCGCTGCGGGTCGAGGACGCCTGCGACGCCAACTGGATCGTGGTGCGAGCCCGTGACATGGCGGTGGCCTGCGCCGTAACCCAGCTCAGCGGCGTGAGTGCCCCGGTCGCCGTGGCGCTGGCCAGCCGGCTGGCCCGGCCGGGCCCGGCGGGGCCGCGGCCGGCCGGACGGGGCGGGCGGCTCGCGGCCAGCGGCTGCTAGCGGCCCGGGAAGGCCCGCGTCACCAGGTGATCCGCAGCGCAGCGGCGAACGCGGCGAGGATGCCCAGGGTCGCCGGTCACCCGCAGCCCGTCCGGCGGGCGGCGGTTCCACAGCGTCAGGTAGAGGTCGCGGGCCGGGCCGGTGACGTCGCAGTCCGGCCGGGCCGGTGCCGCGCGACACGCCAGGTTCTGCCGTCGCCGCCCGCGACCAGCCAGTCCGCGCTCGCCCGCCGCGCCGTCCTCGGCGTGGATCGCGAGGCTGCCGTCCAGGCCTGGCCAGCTTCCCCGCCTGATGTTCCTGGCCAGGAACCCCATGATCAGCTCGTCCACGCCGTCGGCCGCGAAGCCCGGCTCGAACGCCGAAGCCGGCGCGCCGCGGCCCGGCGGCGGCCTGCTCGGCGTCCGCCCGGTGGATCGCGGTCTCGTGGGCCTGGCGCCGGGCCCAGAACGCCAGCGGCGACGGCGCGCTCAGGAACGCCCAGCAGTCCAGGTCCGGCTTGGCCTCGGCCAGGGCCACGGACCAGCGCGGCATGACCGTCGCGGAACCAGCCGGGCAGGTCCGCGTCGCCGGGCCCCTGGCCGAGGATCTCCTCCTCGGACGCGCCGCCCTCCGGGCGGGCGAGCCCGCGGCTGACGATATCCGCCGCCCAGCGGTGCACGTAGCCCGTGTGCTTGAGCAGGTCCCGCACCGCCCAGCCGGGGCAGGTGGGCACCGCGGCGCCCATACCGGCGCGGTCCGCGGCGGCGGCGAGCAGTTCCCCCTCCCGGCGCAGCGCGCCGATATAGCCGGGCACGTCGTAGTGGCCGTACGTGGGCGTGGTCACGCGGGCAAGGATGCCACACCTGCGCGGTTCCCCCGCGCGGCGGGCAATGCGACGATGGTGGCAGGACGCGGCATTAAGGACATCGCTGCGGCGATGCTCCCCGGCGGAAGGTCTCCGGCGTGACGGCTCAGCACCCGCTCGCAGTCGAGCACATCGACCTGTCGGACACCGAGTTCTGGGGCTGGCCGATGGCCGACCGGCGGGCCGCCTTCGCGATGCTGCGGTCCCTGGACCGTCCGCCGTTCTACGCGGAGCCGGAGTTCATCTTCGAGACGGGCCCGGGGTACTACGCGCTGGTCCGGCACGCGGACGTGGTGGAAGCCAGCCGCAACCCCGAGGTGTTCTCCTCGGGCAAGGGCGCCACCTCGATCGCGGATCTCCCGGTCGAGTTCAGCGAGTACTTCGGGTCGATGATCAACATGGATGACCCGAGGCACGCCCGGCTGCGCCGGATCGTGTCGCGGGCCTTCACGCCCCGGATGATCCAGCGCTTCGCCGACGACGTCGCGCGGATCGCCGCCGAGATCGTGGACGACCTGCTGGCCCTGGGGCCGTGTGACTTCGTGGAGCACGTGGCGGCCCGGCTGCCGCTGACCATCATCTGCCGGCTGATGGGCATTCCGGACGACCGCTTCGCCATGGTGCTGCGGAACACCAACGTCATCCTGTCCGGCATGGACCCCGATCTGATCAGCGAGGACATGGACGAGGCCGTGGGCCAGATCCTCACCTCGGGCGCGGAACTCGCCGAACTGGTGACCTCCCTGGGGCAGGAGCGCGCCGAGAAGCCCGCCGACGACCTGGTATCCGCCCTCGTCACGGCGAACATCGACGGCGAGCAGCTGACCGCGGCCGAGCTGGCCTCGTTCTTCATCCTGCTGGTCGTGGCCGGAAACGAGACCACCAGGAACGCGCTGTCGCATGCGCTGGTCCTGCTCACCGACTTCCCGGAGCAGCGGGAACTGCTGCTCGCCGATGTGGACGGCCGCCTGGAGGGCGCGGTCGAGGAGATCGTGCGCTACGCGTCCCCGGTGATGTTCATGCGCCGCACGGTGACCAGGGACCACCGGATGAACGGGCACGACTACCGCGAGGGCGACAAGGCCGTGCTTTTCTACTGGTCGGCCAACCAGGACGAGTCCGTGTTCACCGAGCCCGCGCGGTTCGACATCTCCCGCTCCCCCAACCCGCACGTGGGGTTCGGTGCGCCCGGGCCGCACTTCTGCCTGGGAGCCCACCTGGCCAGGCGGGAGATCACGGTGATGCTGCGCGAACTGCTGAACCGGGTGCCCGACATCCGTGCCGCCGGTCCCCCGGACCGGCTGCTGTCCAGCTTCATCAATGGGATCAAGCACGTCCCCTGCGAGTTCGGCGGCTAAGCGCCGCCTGGCGTTCCCCCGGGTCAGCGCATCGTCAAACTGATGCGCCGGCCTCAATCTCATAACGTCGAGTAACTGATCAATCGCATTGTGTATAACTAGAACCACGGCCGAACAGCCCGCGTGTCACTGATCTTCGTCTCGCGGGCGGCGCCACCCGGGGGCGTGGCGCCGCCCCAGACGAAGATTCCGGCGGCGTTACCTCAGGGCGCTGATCCGCCCCGCCAGGGCCATGTCGGCAGCCGTGAGCCCGCCTTCCGAATGCGTGGACAGGGTCAGCGTGACCCGGTTCCACTGGATCAGGATGTCCGGGTGGTGGTTCGCCGCCTCGGCCAGGTAGGCCACGGCCCCGGTGTACAGCATCGCCTCGCGGAAGTCGGCGAGTTCCACGGTGGCCGTGATACTGGCACCGGACCGGGCCCAGCCGCGCAGCGTACCCAGCGCGGTGTTGATCTCTTCTTCGCTCAGCAGTGTCACACTGCCGACATTAGTAGTGCCGCTAAGGCAGCCACCATGTCTTGCCGCGGGCGTGCGCGCACGATCCGAGGGTCAGTGGCGCGCCGGCGGTGTGATCCGAGTGCGGGTCGCGCAGGCACAGCCCGGTCTGGGCGTTCTTCAGTGTGCCGGAGTCCTCCGCCGTCCAGGTCTGGCTCGCGTCGCCGGCGCAGGGGCTGGCGGTCACCACGGGCTGGGAGTTGGCGGCCGCGGTCAGGCAGAACGTGCCGCTGCGCAGCGTGCCGCCGGATGCCGCCCACTGCTGGGCCGGGCAGGCTCTGCCCGCACGCGCCGACCACCACGGCCGCACCGGCGCCCGGGCCCGAACGGGTGGCGCACACCCCGAATGCCGCGCTGACCAGGGCACCGCTGTCCAGGCCGTTCACCGCCGTCTGGGCGGCCGCGAGATAGCGGGTGTAGCCGGTGCCGTCGTACACCGCCCACGGCGAGAAGGTGGCCCCCTGCGCGCTGATGGCGTAGGCCTCGTTGGCATTGCAGGTGGGCTGGAACGCGCACGCGTCGGTCACCTTGGGCCATGCCTTGCTGTTGATCTGCCACAGGCCGCGGTCGTAGGAGCCGCCGGGACAGGTCACCGGCGGGTAGGTGCCCACCGTCCCGTTCCCGTCGCAGTAATAGATGGTGGCGTTCCCGCCGGACTCCGCGACGCAGACGGCGGTCGCGGTGACCAGGTTCCCGCCGTAGTTGCCGTTGTTCGCCCACCCGGCCGCGGCGGCGTATCCCGCGCAGGTCTGCGCCGCGGTGGAGATCTGCTGGAAGGTCATCGGCCCGGCCGCTCCGTGCGGTGCCAGCGCCGCGAGGTGAACCCTGGCCACGGGCGGAGCGGGTGAATCGCTGGCCGCCGTGGCTACGGCGCCCCCGACGAGGACGAGGCTGACCGCCGCGACCACGAGCAGCCGGACAGCGGATGGGACGGTGACACCGCGCATCGATGTTCCCTCTCCCTAGCGGCGGAAGGCTCCGCCTCACCTGCTCCCCCGCGGGCATGCAAGGGAGCACAGAGGGGTTCGATGGGCCGCCACCTGGCCCGATGCCGTGACAATAACACCCGCGTCCCCCACGTCCCTCAGGCCCCTCCTGGTGCCAGAACCAGCGATATCACCGGTTCTGGTAGGAGAAATCAGCATGAACCGGGCGGCCCCGGCGGCAGGCCACCACTCCTCAGGTTCCCGGATCGTCACCGGGCCGCTCTAAAGGCTTCTTCGGGAAGATCATGGCGAGTATCTCCTGGTACAACTGCTTGGCATACGGTACGAACGGGACGTCTCGCAGCGCCTGTTCCTGCCCGGCGGACTCGATGACGAATTTGCCGTATCCGAATACCCGGCCCGGGAGTGACCGCTCCAGCCTCATGTCGGTCACCTTTGCCATCGGCATCATCCCAATGCTCTGGTTAAAAACCCCGGTGACCAGCATTAGCCGGTTTTCGGTGATGACGAAGTACGTAACCCGCCAGTCGATGATCCTCCAGCCCGCCCACGCCACCAGCACGAGGTACAGCAGCCAGATCACCAGATCGAGCCCGCTGCTGCCGGTTCTGCCCGTGGTCAGGGCGAGCGCGCCGACTAGGCCGCCCACGATCAGGGCCGCATGCCAGAGAATGACTATCGGATGCATCCGCACGCCGACGAACACCTGCTCGTCCGGCATGAGGTAAGTGATGACGCTTGCGGGCAGCTTGGTGATATAGACCAGAAAGTCGTACACAAGTAAACGATGACCGCGGAACCGCTGCGATTCAATACGCTTCAGCAGAATTCACCCGCGGCCCGGGGCCGGAATCTTATGCTCATGTAAAGTTAGGGTAAATCCCCCTCGACGCCCCCTCGCGGGCCGGGCGAAATGGCACCGCTGCCAGGTCACGAGCACCCGGCCAGGCCCCCACTCATGCCCGCGGGCACACCGCTGCCCCCGGGCTGGCTCGGTAGGCTGGGCGCGCCCCACGCTGGCGCCACGGTGGCACCGGCCCGGACCAGGCATGGAGGCGATGCGATGAGCGCGCCGGAACCGGCTGCGCCGCGGGCCACGCCGCTGCGCGCGGTACACGAGAGCCTGGGCGCCACCATGACGGCGTTCGCGGGCTGGCTGATGCCGCTCAGGTACGCCGGGGAGATCTCCGAACATCAGGCGGTCCGCAACGCCGCCGGGCTGTTCGACCTGTCCCACATGGGCGAGATCGCGGTGACCGGCCCTGAGGCACCCGCCGCGCTGGACTACGCCCTGGTGGGCCGGCTGTCGGCGCTGGCACCCGGCCGCGCCAGGTACACCATGATCTGCGCCCCGGACGGTGGCGTCCTCGACGACCTCATCGTGTACCGGCTGGGCGAAGCCGAGTACCTGGTCGTCGCCAACGCGGCCAACACCGCCGTGGTGGCCGCGGCGCTCCGCGACCGCGCCGCCGGGCACGACGCGCAGGTGCGCGACCAGACCGCCGAGTATGCGCTGATCGCCATCCAGGGGCCGCACGCCGCCCGGATCCTGGCGCCGCTGACCGACATCGGCCTCGACGGCGTCAAGTACTACTCCGGGCACCGGGGCACGGTGGCCGGGCGGCCCGTGCTGCTGGCCCGCACCGGCTACACCGGCGAGGACGGCTTCGAACTGTTCACCGCGGCCGAAGACGCGGAGGCGCTGTGGCGCGCCCTGGCCAGCGCGGGCGCCGGAGAGGGCCTCGTACCGGCCGGGCTGGCCGCCCGCGATACGCTCCGGCTGGAAGCCGGCATGCCGCTGTACGGCAACGAGCTGACCGATCAGGTAACACCGTTCGACGCAGGCCTGGGGCGGGTGGTCGTGTTCGACAAGCCTGGTGACTTCGTGGGGCGTGCCGCGCTGGCCGAGCGGGCGCAGGCCGCGCCGCGCCAGGTGCTGGCCGGGCTCATCGCGGGCTCGCGCCGGGTTCCGCGGCACGGGTACCCGGTGACCTGGGACGGCGTATCCTGCGGAACGGTCACCAGCGGCGCGCCCTCACCGACGCTGGCCGTGCCGATCGCCATGGCGTACCTGGATCCCGGGACCGCCGGGCTCGCCCGGGACGACACCGAGGGCAGGCTCGCCGTGGATGTCCGGGGCAGGCCCGAGCCTGCCCGGATCACCGACCTGCCGTTCTACCGCCGGCCACGCTGACCACCGGCCCCGCCCGGCACCACCGACCTCAGGAGAAGGCGAGCATGAGCATCCCCGACGAACTGCGCTACACCGCCGAGCACGAATGGGTCACGATCAACGGCTCGGTCGCGTCCGTGGGCATCACCGACTTCGCCCAGCAAGCCCTCGGCGATGTCGTCTACGTCTCGGTGCCGGCCACGGGTAGCCGGGTGACGGCCGGCGAGCCGTGCGGGGAGGTGGAGTCGACGAAGTCGGTGAGTGACATCTACTCCCCCGTCGACGGCGAGGTGGCCGAGGTGAACGGCGACCTGGATGACGACCCGGCGCTGGTCAACTCCGATCCGTACGGCGCAGGCTGGCTGATGCGGATCCAGATGGACGACCCGGACAGCGACGCGGGCCTGCTGACCGCCGACGAGTACGCCGCCCTGACCAAAGAGTCCGAGTAGGCGGGGCCGGCCGGAGCGGGCGGCCCGGGGCCGGCTGCCACGGCGGGCGGTGCGCTAACCGCGGCGGCGCCGCCACACCAGCAGGGCCAGCGTGACCACGGTCACGGCCGCCGCCCCGATCTGGACCTCGGGCCGGGACACCTGGTCTCGCACCCGGTCCATGGCGTGCTTGGCAAGGCCGGCCGGGCTGACCCGCTCGGTGAGCGTGTCGATGGTCCGCGCGAGGTTCTCCCTGGTGCGCTCGATCTCCTTGACCAGCGCGTCCGGATCCCGCAGCGCGACCTCACCGTTCGCTTCCGCCATCGCAAGCATCCCTTCTCCCGCAGCGCCAGGTGCATCAGTCTTCCAGGCTGGCCCGCGGCGCGCACGGCGGCCCGCGCACCGCCCCCCGATTTGGGGTGAAATGCCCTGGCCGTGCCCGGCGGCTGACGCCGGGCACGGCCAGGGCGATGCGGATCAGTGCCCGGAGGCGAGGTGCTCCGCAGCGCTGACCAGGCCCTGGCAGGCGCCGGTCAGGTCGCTGACGTGGTTCACCCTGGTGTTCTCGAAGGCGGCGTTTTCAAGGTCCTGCTTGATCACGCCCGCGAGCCTATCCCGGGCGACGTCAAGCTTCCTGAGTTCCTTGTCGGTGGCGAGGTACTGCTTGTCGCCTGGGGTGTTGCTCTCGATCCCCTTGGTGGCGAACTGCAGGGTGGCGGTGCCGAACTTGCCGACACTGGAGTTGAGCTGCTTGTAGCACTCCCCGAGCACGGTGACACCCTTGGCCCGCAGGGCCTGGTTCGGGTGGGCCAGGACCTGGGTGATGACCCGGCCGTCGTGCTCATAGTCGTCCTTCAGCCCGGTGAGGTACATGATCGTGGGCCGGATGTCGGTCTCGTCGGTCCAGGGACCAGTAGTGCCCTCGTCGGGCACGGTGACCTGGCCGCTGTTCGCGCCCGCCGAGCTTGGCCCGGCGCTGGAGGCGCTGCCGTCGAGGCCGAGGTTCTTGACCCCGGGGCCGACGAAGCCGACGTAGTTGGTGTCGATCTCGGCCGCGTAGTCGCCATGGTCCCAGGCGAAGCCCGTGTTCTGCGAGACGCACGGGCTGCAACTCGCCGAGCCGGGGGTGAGGAAGTAGTCCGGCCTGGCGAACATGGCGACCGTCGGGGTCCGCGCCGGGTCCGCGTTCACCATGTGCAGGATGGCCATCTCGGCCGGGTCGGCGAGGTAATTGGCGATCGGCTGGGTGGTCCCGGTGTACGGGTTGGCCGCCGTGAGCCCGCCGACGTCCCGCTCGAACGTGCGCACCGTGGCGTTGTCCGCGCTTGGCTGGCCCGGCAGGTAGAACTCCGGCGCGGTGTCCTCCTCCATGGTGAACGGGGTCGTGTCGCCCTTCTCGGTGGCGAGCAGGCCGGTGGTGTTGCCGTCCAGTTCGCCGAACGACCCGGATGGGTAGGTGCACAGCACGTCCGGGGTGACGGTGGTGCCGCTGACCGTGGCGCCGTCGCAGTTCGCCGGGGTGGGCTGGATCGCGCGGCCCACATTGGCGCCCGCCTCGTGGTCACCCTCATCGGAGCTGAGCACGAACAGCGTGTTCTGTTTCGTGATGCCGTCGGCAGCCAGCCGCTTGAAGAACGTGCCGAACGCCGCGTTGTAGTACTGCGCCTGCGCGACATAGCAGGCGCTGCCGCTGCCCAGCGCGTCGGGCGCGCCCGAGCACTGCGAGGACAGTGCGGGGATGAACTCGTTGCCGTGGATGTCGGAGATATAGCCCTGCACCACCGGGACGCCGCTCTCCAGCATGTCGGACATGTAGGCGAGCGTCTGCGAGGCGTTGATGCTGCCGAACCCGGGGAAGCCAGGGTGGTGGTTGAGGAACGCACCGAAGATCGGGTTGCCGTTCTCATCGACCAGCAGGCCCTTGGCGTTGGTGACCCGGAACCCGTTGTGCGTCAGGTTGGGCGTGCCCGCACCGAGCTGCGGGGCGATATACCTGTGGCCGAACAGCGCCTGGAACCCGGTGTAGCCGCCGGGCTCGTCGGGCAGCAGGTCGGCGACCGCGGTGTGAGACGGCGTGGTCTGGCCGAACTTCACGCCCATCGCGTTCTTGCAGAACGCCTGGCCCTGCGCACAGTGCACGCCAAGGCCCACGTAGTCGGCGTTCTCGGTGTCCTTGAACGGATCTTTGTCCGCGGCGAGCTGCTTGGCCTCGGGCGAGTTGGGCCCGAACACCTTGGGGATGTCCACCCCGGTGTTCTCCAGCTCCACGTTCGCGGTCGCGACGCCGCCGACGTTGCAGCCGGCCCGGGTGTAGGGCACCCAGGGAGCGGGCGTGACCGTGTTGGCCGGCGGGGGCGGCGAGGTGGTGGCCGGCGGCGTCGGGGAGTAGACCATCGACGGGTTGGTGTCATGGCCCGGGTTCGGGTGGCTGGCGGTATCGAAGATCGGATCGGTCCAGTACGCGAACGAGGCCGCTGAGTCGGTGCTGCCGTCGGCGTTGTAGCTCTGGTAGTCGTTCGAGATCGGCATGCCCTGGCGGTCGCCGTACAGGCCGGTCATGGTGGTCAGGAGGTCATCGGCGGTGTGCGCGATGAGCGGGGTGTGGTTGTTCGACAGGAATGTGCCGTTGTCCTCGAAGAAGTTCAGCAGGTTAGGCATCATCTGCAGGTCCGACGGCACGTTCGGGTTGTCACGGAAGAAGTGCACGTTGTCGAACATGATCTGGACGACGTGCTGGATCCCGTTGCCGAGGTGGCACGTGCTGTCCGACGTCGCGTGGAACGTCGTGCGGGCCGTACTCGCTGTGGTCGCGGCCAGCCCGGTCGCGGCCGGCCCGGCCAGGACGAAGCCGCCCAGGAGCGTCGCGCACCCGCCGATGGCGACGGCCCTCCCGGTAACCCATCGCCTGCCCTTGTGCTGTGGCATGAATCCTCCTCATCCCATCGCCCGTCCAGCGCTGGGCGGGCGACTCTGCCGTGACCCTAGGGTGGCCCTGCTAACCCCTGGCGACGGGGGAAAGACGGCCAGGCCAACACTGCGCGTGCCGTGACGAACGTGCTTGCCAGCCCCGGGGGACACACCACCCATAACCTTGGCTCACATTCGGGTCCGCGGCTAGGGCCCCCGGCGGCGGCTGGTTTCCGGCGGGCGGGCTTCTGCCCGGTTCGGGCGGTCAACTGGCGGGCATTGGCCCTAGGGTGACGCGCACCGCGCCGCCACGGGTCCGGCCCGGGCGCATCTGGTACCTGGTCTCCATCGCGGCGATCCTTGGCGGGATTGCCTGGGTGGCGTTCGGCTTCGTCCCGCTCAGCGGCAGGATCGACTCGTTCGCCCGGGTGCCGCTGCCCGCGGGCGGCACCGTCGCGCTGAACCACAGCGGCGGGTACGTCGTCTACTACGAGGGCCCCGGGGCGAACTCGGGGCGAGCCCCCCGCTTCGACGTGCGGATCAGGCCGGCCGCGCCCCCGGCCGCCGTGGGCCGCCCGCAGACCTACGGAACCTCGGTGAACTACACCGTCGGCGCCCACCAGGGCCGCGCGGTGCTGACCCTCCAGGTCGTGCATCCCGGCAGGTTCCGGGTCGAGTCGTCCGCCGTGGCCGGTGGCAGCGATCTCGCGTTCGGCCCGAGCATCGGGGGCAGCATCGTGGGCATCGTGCTGCCCACCATCGGCCTCATCTTCCTGGGCGTAGCCAGCTGGATCATCCTGTTCATCATCCGTCTGACCCGCACCAGGCGCGCCCGGGCACAGGGCTCGTACGGCTCTTAGGATCGGATATGTGACGGTCAGGACGGTCATCTTCGACTGGGGCGGCACGCTCACCCCATGGCACAGCGTCGATCCCGATGCGCTCTGGGACGGGGTCTGCGCCCGGCACTACCCGCAGGCCGAGGCGGCGCAGGTGGCCCGCGCCATCTGTGCGGCCGAACGGGCCGTATGGCAGGACATCGAGCACTCCCAGCAGAGCGCGACGCTCGCGCAGGTCTTCGAGCACGCCGGCGTGACCGTGCCCGAGGCCGTGCTTACCAGCTACTTCGAGGCGTGGGAGCCGCATACGCTCACCGACCCGGACGCGCCCGCGCTGCTGCGCGAGCTGCGCAGCCGGGGCATCAGGATCGGGGTGCTGTCCAACACCCTGTGGCCCCGTGCCGTGCACGACCGGTGTTTCACCCGGGACCAGGTACTCGACCTGATCGACGGCACCGTGTACTCCAGCGAGCTGCCCTGGACCAAGCCGCACCCCGAGGCGTTCCGTGCCGCGATGGCCGCCGTCGGCGAAGACGATCCGGCGGCCTGCGTGTTCGTCGGCGACCGGCCCTTCGATGACGTGCACGGCGCCAAGAGCATCGGCATGCGGGCGGTGCTCATCAAGAACAGCACGGTGCCGCCGTTCGCGGCCGCGGTGCCCGACGCCACCATCACCCGGCTCTCCGAGCTCACCGGCCACCTCGACCGCTGGTAACCGCGCACGCCGCGCGCTGCTGTGCCTGCCGTGGCAGGATGAGGCGCGTGGGAAGCCCGCTCCGCACCACACCTGCCCGTATCCTCGCGGTCACCGCAGCGCTGGCGTTCCTGGCGGCGTGCGGCACCGCCGCCGTTCCCGCCGCGCGCACCGGCTCCGGCACCGGCCCGCGGCATGGTCCGGGCGCCGCACCCGGCACGGTCCTGGCCGCCAGCGAGGCCCAGGCGCCGGTCGCCGGCACCGGCAACGGCCACGCGGCCATCCGGCCGCCGCGCGCCAGCAGCCCCGCGGCGGGCGGTACCACGGTCCCCGGTGCCCCGAACTGCCCGATGTTCCCGGCCAGCAATATCTGGAACACCGACATCTCCGGCTTGCCGGTGGACGCCCACAGCGCCGCCTGGCTGCGGAGCATGGATTCGGCCACCACCGACCTGCACCCCGATTTCGGGCCGAATCCCGGCGGCTTCCCCTTCGGCATCCCCTACAACATCGTCACGAACGCCCACCCGCTGGTCCCGGTCACGTTCCAGTACGCCAGCGAGAGCGACAAGGGCCCCTACCCGTTCGGCCCGGACACCCTGATCGAGGGGGGCAAGAACGCCGGCGGCGACCGTCACGCGATCATGGTGAACTCCAGTACCTGCACGCTGTACGAGCTGTGGGAGGCCCGGTATTCCGCCTCCGGCTCGACGGCCGGCTCCGGCGCGATCTGGAACCTGACCTCCAACCGGCTCCGGCCCGCCGGCTGGACCTCCGCCGACGCGGCCGGCCTGCCCATCCTGCCGGGGCTGCTGAACTACAGCCAGGTCAAGGCGGCGGTCAAGTCCGGCCGCCCGATCACCCACGCGATCAGGTTCACCGCGCAGTCCACCCAGTCGGCCTACCTGTGGCCGGCCAGGCACGAGGCGGGCTCCGGCACGAACCCGTCGCTGCCGCCGATGGGGGCCCGGTTCCGGCTGAAGGCGAGCTTCGACGTCGCCGGGTTCTGCGCCAGTTCCGCGCCGTACTGCGCGGACGCCCAGGCCGTGCTGACCGAGATGCAGCACTACGGGCTCATCCTGGCCGACAACGGCAGCAACTGGTTCTTCCAGGGCAGCGCGTACCCGCAGTGGCCGGACGCCCTGGTCTCGCTGCTCAAGCAGATCCCCGCCCGCGACTTCGAGGCGGTCGACGAGTCCTGCCTGATGGTCAGCCCTAACTCGGGCAGAGCCGCGGCGAAACCCGGCTGCCCGATCGGCTGACCCTGGCGCGGGCCCGCCGATCGCCGGCCGCGGCCGCGTGGCCCGCGTTACCGGCGCCCCGGCGCGGCGATGTCCGCGACCACCGCGCTTGCGGCGCGCACCAGGTCGGCGGGTGCCAGCTCGATCTCCAGACCGCGCCGGCCCGCGCTGCAGTAGACCGTCTCGAACCGCAGCGCCGAGGAGTCGATCACGACGGGCAGCCCCCTGCGGTGCCCCAGCGGCGAGATGCCGCCGGTCACGTACCCGGTGGCCCGCTCCGCCGCGGCGACGCCGGCCATCGACGCCTTCTTCCCGCCCGCGGCAGCGGCCAGCGCCTTCAGGTCAAGCTGGCCCGCGACCGGCACTACGCCGACGGTGAGCTGGCCGTCGACCTCGGCGACGAGCGTCTTGAACACCTGCTCCGCTGCCACCCCCAGCACCTGCGCGGCCTCGGCGCCGTAGGACCCGTGCCGCGGATCGTGATCGTAGCTGTGCACGGAATGCGCGATGCCCAGCTTGCCGAGCAGCGCGGTCGCCGGAGTCCCCTGTCCCGCCACGGCGGCAGACTACCGAGCGCCCGGGGGCTCCCCGCCGTCACCCCCGGAGCCGGACACCGCGGGCGCGGGCACCCCGCCCCCCGCGGCACGCGCGGCCCGCACGGCGCGCCATTCCCGCCAGGAGTGCCACGCCTGCGGCGCGATGAACGTGACCACCAGGACGGTGATGGTCACCGTCGCGTACCGCGAGACCAGGCCGGCCAGCGTGACCCCCTCGCTGCCGAGCAGGTACCCGCCGACCGCGACCACGGAGATCCAGGCGGCGGAGCCGATGGTGTCCCACAGCACGAACGCGAGCAGCGGCAGCCCGGCCCAGCCGGCCGCGGCATAGACGGCGGTGGAAGCGCCGCTCGGCAGGAACGCCGCCAGCGCCACCATGCGGCCTGCCCAGCGCCTGCCGCGGGCTTCGGCGAGGGCGGCCAGCCGGGCAGTGCGGGGGCTGTGCTGGCCGAGCCGTTCCACGATGCGATGCCCCCAGAGCCTGCCCGCCCACCAGAACACCCAGTCGAACCGCATGATCCCCGGCAGCGCCGCGACGATCACCAGGGCCAGTTGCAGCTTGCTGTCCACATCGGAGTACGCCCCCGCCGCCATGATCGACGACGTGGACCCCGTCAGCAGTTCGAGGAGCACCGGATGAGTGGAGATCAGCGCCGGGGTCAGCGGGATGGTCGCCACCGCGTACAGGCCGCTGAGCACGATCCCCACGGCGCAGAGCACGTCCCGGACCCGGGGCCTGCCAGTGCCAGGGCCGCCAGCCGCCGAAGCGCCGCACCGGCCGTTCGGCATCTCGCTCAGGCATCCGTTTCTCCATGGTCGCACGGGGGTTGAGCCCAGGTCCCATACTGTCCGAGGGGTCAGGTAGCGTCACAGCTATGGCCACTCTTGTGTCATTTCATGCCCATCCCGACGACGAGTGCATCGCCTGTGGCGGGATTATCCGCAAGGCCGCGGAAGAAGGGCACCGGGTGGTGCTGGTCGTGGCCACCCGCGGCGAGCAAGGCGAGGTCGCCGAGGGCTTCCTGGACCCGGGCGAGGAACTGTGGCAGCGGCGCGTCGCCGAGACGCACAGGTCCGCGGAGATCCTCGGCGTGCAGCGGGTGGAGTTCCTCGGGTACACCGACTCCGGCATGATGGGCACCCCGGCCAACGACGCACCGGGCTCGTTCTGGACCGCACCGGTCGATGAGGCCGCGAAGAAGCTCACCGCGCTCCTTGAGGAGGAACGCGCTGACGTCCTGACCTGCTACGACGAGCACGGCGGGTACGGCCACCCGGACCACATCCAGGTGCACAGGGTGGGCCTGCGCGCCGCCGAACTGGCCGGCACCCGGCGGGTGTACCAGAGCACGATCAACCGGGACCACATCCTGCGCGGCCGGGACAGGCTGACCGGCCAGGACGGCGAGGCAGACATCGAGACGCCGGACATCGACGAGGACTTCGGCATGCCCGAGTCGGTGATCACCGCGGCGGTGGACGTGACCCGGTACGTGGAGTACAAGCGCCGCGCCATGCGGGCCCACGCGAGCCAGATCAGCGAGCAGTCGTTCTTCCTGGCGATGCCGGACGAGGCCTTCGCGTACGGGTTCGGCACCGAGTGGTTCATCCGCGAGGGCCAGGGCCCCGGCATCACCGAGACCGACCTGCTAGCCGGCCTGGATTAAGCGCGGCGGGAGGCTGGCCCGCCATGCTCGCCGGCCGAGCTGGATCACCCTGCTCGCTGATCTTCGATCAGCTTCGCCGCGGGCCGCAGTGCTGGCCCGGGGGGCCGAGCCCCCCGGAACCCCCACGCGCCGGCGGGTGTCTGCTGCTCCGGGAGCCGGGCGTTAGCAGGCCGAGGTGCGGCGGGCCAGGTAGAGGACGGTGTCCTCGCCGAGGGTGACGCGGCTGGGCAGGATCGACGCGATGCGCGCGAACAGTTCGTCCCTGCTGGCCGGGTCGAGGATCAGGTACGGCGAATGGGTGGCCAGGTACTGCACGTACTGCCGCCTGGACAGCACCCGTTCCCACCGGTACAGGCGGGCCGCCACGCCGGTGAACGCGGCCAGCCCGGCGATCTCCGTGGCGGGCCAGCGCTCCAGCAGGCCGTCCTCGGCCACCGGGGTGGTGTCCCACTCGATGTGCGGGGTGAGTTCCCGGTGCGCCTGTGTCACCTCTTTCTGGACGGCGCCGTCGAGAATCCGGTCGAAGTTCCAGAACAGGGCCAGGCTGCCCCCGGCGGCGAGCACCGCGGCGGCGTGCTCCCAGCGGACCGCCGGGTCCATCCAGTGCCAGGCCTGCGCGCTGAACAGCAGCCCGCACGGCTCGGCCGGCCGGTAGCCCTCGAACCCGCGGACGACGACGCTGACCCCCGGGTACCCGGTGCAGCTCGCGGCCAGGATGCCGGCCATGGCCGGATCCGGCTCGACCGCGGCGATCCGCAGGCCCCGCGCGGCGAACGCCCGGGTCGCCTTGCCCGTGCCGGCGCCCGCTTCCAGCGCGGTGACCCCGGCGCCGCCGCAGTGCGCCAGCACCGCGTCGACCAGGGCCGCCGGATAGCCGGGGCGGACCAGGTCGTACTCCTCGGCGGCCATCCCGAACGCCAGCCGGCGCTCCGGCTCCTCTGCCACTGGGCCCGGCCGCGGACTCAGTACCGGCCCCCGACGACCTGGCCGGCCAGCGGCTCCAGGGCGGCCAGCTCGTCGCCGGTCAGCGTGACGTCCAGGGCCGCGACGTTCTGCTCCAGCCACTTCACCCGCTTGGTGCCGGGGATCGGCGCCATGGTCACGCCGAGCCGGGCCGCCTGCGCGTACACCCAGGCGAGGGCCAGTTGCGCGGGCGGGACTCCCTTCGCCTCGGCCACCTCCCTGACCGCGTCGGCGATTGCCTGGTTGGCCTCCCCGGCCGCACCGGCGAACCGCGGGTTGCGCCCGCGGAAGTCCTTGGCGTCCAGCGTGGCCACCGCCACGGTCCCGGTGAGGAAGCCGCGGCCCAGCGGCGAGTAGGGCACCAGGCCCACGCCGAGTTCGGCCATCGCCGGCACGACGGCGGTCTCCGGCTCCCGGGTCCACAGCGAGTACTCGCTCTGCACCGCGGTGATCGGGTGCACGGCGTGCGCCCGGCGGAGCAGGGCGGAGTCCACCTCGGACAGCCCGAGGTAGCGGACCTTGCCCGCGGTGACAAGCTCGGCCATGGCGCCGACGGTTTCCTCGATCTCGGTGTTCTCCGGCGGCCGGTGCAGGTAGTACAGGTCGATCACGTCGACGCCGAGGCGCAGCAGCGACGCGTCACAGCACCGCTTGACGTAGGCGGGCTCGCCGCGCCGCACCCGGCCGCCGTCCCCGGCCGACCGGTCGATGCCGAACTTCGTGGCCAGCTGGACCTCGCCGCGGCGGCCGGCGATGGCGCGGCCGACGAGGACCTCGTTGTGCCCGGCCCCGTAGATGTCGGCGGTGTCGAGGAACGTCACGCCGAGGTCGAGCGCCCGGTGGATGGTGGCCACCGACTCGTCCCAGTCGGTGTGCCCGTAGAACTCGCTCATGCCCATGCAGCCCAGGCCCTGGGCCGAGACGGTCAGTTCTCCCAGTGTCGTCGTGTGCACGAGCGCCTTCCTTCCGCCCCGCCTCGTGCTCAAGCCTGTGACCAGGCCAGCGGCAGGGACTCGATCCCGTAGATGCCTTCCACGCCGCCGAGTTCCGCGGCCGCGGCGGGGCGCAGGTCCCGCATCCGCGGCGCGAGGAAGCCGATGGCCTCTTCCAGTTCGGCGCGGGCCAGGTTGGATCCCAGGCAGAAGTGCGGCCCGGCGCCGAACGTCAGCGCCCGGCCGCCGGGCTCCGCGGCGATGTCGAACTCCTCGCCGGCCCCCTGGGCCCGGTTGGCCCGCTCCGAGCAGATCGCCACGATGCTACCCGCGGGAAAGAGCACGCCGCGGTGCTCGATGTCCGCGGTGCACAGTCTCGCCGTGAACGGCGTGATCGGCTCGAACCGCAGTACCTCGTCCACGGCGGCGGGTATCCGGTCCGGCTCGCGGGCGAGCAGATCCCACTGTGCCGGGTGCTCGGAGAACAGCCGCAGCGCGTGGGAGAGCTGGGCCTGGGTGGTGTCCACTCCCCCGGCGATGACGTTGAGCACCAGGTTGATGCACTCGTCGTGGGAGAGCTTCTCGCCTTCCTCCTCGGCGGCCAGCAGCGCCGAGATCAGGTCGTCCGAGGGCTCCCGGCGGCGCAGTTCGAGCAGCCCCTCCACGTAGCCGTACAGCTCCTCGGTGGCCCGCTCGATCCGCTCCGGCTCGGCGCCGAGTGCCTTGATATCGAACTGGCGCTGCACCCAGGTGGACCATTCGTGCAGCCGCGGCGCGTCCTCCTCCGGCGCGCCGAGCACCGCGGCGATGGTCAGCGACGGGTACGGCTTGGCAAAGGAGGCGACGAACTCGCACTCCCCCGTCCCCATGGTGGCCCACAGCCGCTGCGCGAACTCACGCATGACCGGCCGCCACCTGGCCGCCGCGCGGGGGGTGAACGCCGGGCCGACCAGGGCCCGGAGCCGGCGGTGCCGCTCCCCGGTCTGGTTGAGGATGTTCGCGTCGATCTGCTCCCGCAGCCGGCCGCCGGTGACGCCGAACAGGTCCGCGATCTCCCGGCCCGGGAACGCGGTCTGCTTGGCCCGCAGGAAGAACTCGCCCGACTCCTGGTCGAGCACCACCAGCGACAGCGGGGACCGGGCCAGCCAGCCCTGCTGCCGCACCTCGGCCAGCCGCCGGTGGTACACCTCGCCGACCAGGCCGGGCTCGTTGTAGTCGAAGAAGGGCAGGTCCAGGTCGTTGACCGAGGGCAGCGCCTGCTCGTTCGCGGTCACCATGTCAGCCACCTCCGCGTATTGCGCCCCATTGTCGGGCATGCCCCGCTCATTCGTGCCCGTGGCTGGTGTTGACGATGCAGAACCTGTTGCCCTCGGGGTCGGCGAGCACCACGAAATCCGGGTCGTCCGGGTAACGGTCCCAGTCGACCTTCTCGGCGCCGAGCCCTACCAGCCGCTGTACCTCGGCGGCCTGCTCGGCGGTGTCGGCCACGAACAGGTCCAGGTGCACCCCGGGGTAGGCCGCCGCGGCCGTGTCGCTGCGCTGCAGCCCGATGCCGGTGCCCAGACCGCCCGCCGGGGTCAGCGAACTCCAGTCCGCGCCGTCCCCGCCTTCCCGCAGTTCGTAGCCGAGAGCGGCAGCCCAGAACCGGACCGCACGCCCCATGTCCGACGCGCCCATCACCACCATGCCGATGCTCACCATGGACCGATCCTGGCAACCAGCGCCGCCCAGCGCAAAGACGGGCCTGGCGGGCAGGCGTAGCGCATGAAAGTCACGTGGCGCGGAAGGCGAACAGCGGGCCGTCCGGCAGCGCGGCCGGCGGCGGGACCGCCAGGCGGCCGACGCCGACGCTGACGCCGGTGATCGTCTCGTCCGGCACGTCGAAGGCGACCTCGTCGAACCCGCTGGCGGCGAACCAGCCGCGGATCCGCGGCGTCAGGTCCGGCGCCCGCCGGTGCCTGGTCCAGATCACGGTGGCCCCGGCCGCGCACAGCGCCGGCGCGGCCTGCACGGTCCGCTGGATGTCCGCGTCGCTCACGTTGCCGAAGATCCCGCACAGCAGCAGCACGCCGGCCGGCACCGCGTCGGCGTACCCGGCCGGCTCCGAAGCGTCCGCCTCGCGCACCTGCACCTGCGCCAGCCCGGCCCGGGCGGCTCCCGCGCGGGCCACGGCCGCGTTGTGCGGGTCATACTCGACCAGCACCGCCGACACGTCCGGCCCGCGCGGGTGCACGGGCAGCACGCCCAGCACGTCGTGGCCCTGCCCGGCGCACAGGCTGAGCAGCCGCACCGGGCCGGGCGGCGCCGCGTCGAGCGCGCCGGCCAGGTGCCCGCGGACCACGCGCAGCCGCAGGCTGAGCGGGGACGCCGGATCGTCGTAGGCCGCGTGCCAGGCCACCCAGTCCATCACGGGGGGTTATCGAACTTCCACGACAGCGTGGCGTCCGCGCCCGGCTCGGTCATCGCCGTCCCGTCCCTTGTTTTCCTGCGCTACGAAGCCCGGGGCTCACCCTAGTGCCCAGCGAACGGGGCGCCGCGGAACCCGCGCCATGTCGTGATCATGGGGACCTGGCCCCTGGGTGAGCCAGGTCCCCATGATCGTCAGAGGCGGCGGGACGTGCCGGGGACTACGAGATCTGCTGGATCAGCAGCGTCGAGTCCGAGGTACCGAGGAGGACGGCCGAGCTGGAGCTCGGGTTCTGGATGCTCATGGTGTCGCCTGCCGTCGCGGTCAGCACCGCCGTCTGGCATACCGAGCCCACACCTGAGGCGGTCGTCCCGGCGACCGGGGTGGAGTTGAAAACGATCTGGTAGGAAAGTGAGGTGCCCAGGTTGGTGAACGGCACGCAGACCATCACGCTGTACATGCCGGCGGTGTTGAAGCTGAACTGGGTGCCGGCGAGGTTCGTGCTGACGATCGACCCGTTCTGGGGCCCGGCCGTGGGAAACGGGATGTCGGCCAGGCCGGCGACGGTGACGTTACTGCCGGGCGCGTTGTAGAAGTCGGCGTAATCCCCGGTACCTGGGGGCCCGGACGGGCCCGGCGCCCCGGACGGACCCGGCGCCCCGGATGCGCCGGGCTGGCCAGGCGAGCCGGTCGGCCCGATGGGCCCCGTGCTGCCGTGCGGGCCCCGTGGGCCGTCTTGCCCCGCGCGGCCTTGCTTGTTCCAGGTCAGCACCCATTCCCGGCGGGTGCTGCAGTGCCGGGCGATGCGGATTCGCCCGGTGGCGCGGCTGACGCAGGCGTGAATCGTGCTGCTGGCCCGGTGGCCGTGGCCGTTGCTGGCCAGGGCGATACCCCCGCTCGCCAGTGATGCCACCGTCAGGATGCTCGCCCCGGTCAGGACTATCTGCTTGCGCGCGGCTCTCATGAGCTGGCCCCCCAGCCTTCGCGTTCCGTCCCACAGCCAGCCCGGCTGCCCCCGACCGTCTGTACTGGATCGATCACGAAGCGTAGCAGTGCCGCGGCGCCCGCAATTCGCGATCATGGCGATCCGCGTGGCCGTGCATCGTCGTCTTCGTCTCCGGCCGGCGTACAGCATGTGAACGTTCGGTACTTGTGGTGCGCAACTGGCGCCATGCCGGGACCCACGACTTATGCTGGCGATGGCCATGCGAAAGACCTGCCTGCTCACCATTGTCCTGGTCGGGGCGGCGGCGCTTAGCGCGTGCGGGAGCCCCGGCACCTCTGGCGTGATCTCGTTCAACAGTGCGGCCTGCGGCGGCACCTGGAAGCTGGCCAAGCCAGGCTGGCACACGTTCGAGCTGCACAATGCGAACGACGTCGGCGGCGAGATCGACCTGATCGACCCCAGGACCAGCGGCATCTACGCGGAGGTCGCGCAGTTCGGGCCGGGGACGACCCGGCCGGTGAGCCTGGACGCCGGCTCGGGCCGCTACGCCTTCCGCTGCCTGTTCGAAGACACCGTCCCGGTGACCGGGCCGACCGTGACCGTCCCTGGGCATGCCAAGGGCTTCGCCCCGACCGTTCCGGTCACCTTCAACGACCTGGTGGAGCCCGGCCAAGGAGTACCAGGCCTATGTCGCCGCAGGGCTTGAAACGCTCGCCAACCAGACCACCACGCTGGCCAGCGACGTACGGCGCGGGGACCTTGGCGCGGCGCGGCGCGACTGGCTGCCCGCGCATCTGACGTACGAGACGCTAGGGGCGGCGTATGACGCCTTCGGCACGTTCGATGACGAGATCGACGGCCGGGCCGACGCGCTCGGGGCGGCCAATCCGCGGTGGACGGGTTTCTACCGGCTGGAGTACGGCCTGTGGCACGGTCAGTCCGCACGCGAGCTGGCACCGTACGCCAGCAAGCTCAAAGCCAATGTGCGCACCCTGCTGGCCACCTGGCCCACCCTGGAGATCCCGCTGATCGATATCGGGCTGCGCGCCCACGAGGTGCTGGAGAACGCGCTGGAGTTCCAGCTCACCGGGCACGACGACTACGGCAGCGGCACCACGCTGGCCACCACGCTCGCCAACATCACGGGCACCCGCGAACTGCTGTCCGCCTTGCATCCGCTGCTGGCCGCGAGGTATTCCGGGCTGCCCGCCGTGTACACATGGCTGGACCGCCTGCAGTCGCTGCTGCGGGCGCAGCACCGGCCGGACGGGACGTGGACCCCGGTGTCGCAGCTGTCCCACTCCGCGCGCCAGGCGATCGACGCCGCGTGCGGGCAGGCGCTGGAGGAACTCGCCCCGATCGCGTCGATAGCGGAGCCGAGGAACACGTGATGAGCGAAGCGGACGAGGCCCCCGGACGCCGGACCTTCCTGCGCGCCATGGCGGGCGGGGTTGCCGGGGGTGTCGTGGCGGGCGGTGCCGCGGGGTACGCCCTGCGCGGGTCGCGGCCGGACCCGGCGATGGCTGCCGACGTGACCTCCTTGGACGGACGGTTGCCGGCGGTGCCGTTCCACGGGCAGTACCAGGCAGGCATCCTGCCGCCGCCGCAGCGGCAGACCGCCGTCGTGTCGTTCGACGTCATCACGGACGGCAAGGCCGAGCTGACCGAGCTGTTCCAGGCAATCACGTCGCGGGCCAGGTTCCTGACGGCCGGGGGCACGCCGCCTCCGGTCGGCATCGACGGGCCGCCGTCGGACTCCGGCGTGCTCGGGCCGACCGTAGTGCCGGACGGGCTGACCGTGACCCTCGGGGTCGGATCGACGCTGTTCGACGACAGGTACGGGCTCGCCAGCCAGCTTCCGTCACGGCTGACGCCGATGCGGTCATTCCCCAACGACGACCTGGACCCCGCCCAGTCCGGGGGCGATCTGATCCTGCAGCTCAGCGCGGGCAACGCCGACACCGTCGTGCACGCGCTGCGGGACATCGCACGGCACACCCGCGGCGCCATGCAGGTCAACTGGCGGATGGACGGGTTCGTCAGCCCCGCGCGCCCGGCCGGCACGGTGCCGCGGAACCTGCTGGGGTTCATGGACGGGATCGCGAACCCGCCGGCCTCCAAGGCGAGGGAACTCGTCTGGATCCAGCCGGGCACCGCGGGCGAGCCCGCCTGGACCGCGGACGGCAGTTATTTCGTCGTCCGGCTGATCAGGATGCTGGTCGAGTTCTGGGACCGGGTGGACGTCACCGAGCAGGAGCAGATGATCGGCCGCGACCGCGCCACCGGCTGCCCGCTCGACGCGAACAGGATTTTTGCGGCGCCCGACTACGCGGCCGATCCAACGGGGGCCGTCATCCCGCTGAACGCCCACATACGCCTGGCCAACCCGCGCACGCCGCAGACGGCGTCGAGCCGGATCCTGCGCCGCGGCTACAACTACGACCGCGGCATCGACCAGGTCGGCGACCTGGACATGGGGCTCATCTTCACCTGCTTCCAGCAGGACATCAAGCGGCAGTTCGAGACGGTCCAGACCCGGCTGATCGGCGAGCCGCTGGTGGACTACATCAGCCCGTTCGGCGGCGGCTATTTCCTGGCGCTGCCGGGGGTCCGCAGCCGCGGCGGACTGGTACGGGCGCGCGCTGCTGACCTGATTACGGCTGGCGTTGGCCGTCGTTTTGCCTGCCGTTCACATCCCCTGCGTCACAAGGTCAACCGGCCATGAAACGGTACCGGGCGGGGTGCGTTCGGCACCCCGCCGGCAGAGCCCTAGGGCCTCGCCAGTCACATCGGTTCCACAGGACAGATTCCGGAGGGGTATGACATGGGCGAAGGCCCAACTACCGGGAGCAGGCGGAAGCGGTTCCGTATCATGATCGCCGCAGGCGCGGCGGTCGCCCTGGCCGGCGCCGCGGCGGTCGGCGCGACCGCGGCGGGCGCGTCCAGCGCACCGACATACGCCGGTTACCACACCCCGGCGCTGGTGCCCGCGAGCTACTACAGCGGCACCAACCAGACGGCGACGCCGGTCAAGCATCTGGTCGTGATCTTCGACGAGAACGTGTCGTTCGACCACTACTTCGGCACCTACCCGTTCGCGGCCAACACCGACGGCACCACGTTCCAGGCCAGGCCCGGCACGCCGTACGTGAACGGCCTGTACAGCTCGATCACCAAAACGGGCCCGGCCGGCCCGCTGCTGACCAGCAACCCGAACCAATACAACCCACAGCGCCTGACCCACTCCGAGGCCCTGACCTGCGACCAGAACCACGGTTACACGGCGGAGCAGGAGGCCGAAGACAGCGGCAACATGGACATGTTCGTCCAGGACACCGAGCAGGACGACTGCTCCACCACCGGTGAGTTCTACGGGCCGCCCGGCATCGTCATGGACTACTACGACGGGAACACCGTCACCGCAGAGTGGAACTACGCGCAGCACTTCGCGATGAGCGACAACAACTGGGACACCACGTACGGCCCCTCGACCGAGGGTGCGATCTCGGTGGCCTCCGGTTTGAGCTCCGGCGGTGCGGCCGTCACCCCGACCGGCCAGGCGACGACCGACACCGGCGCGGTGACCACGGACGGGACCATCTACGGTGACCTGGACCCGTACTACGACCAGTGCTCGGACGACAACGGCACCTCCACCAACCCCGAGGGCGTGCTGAATAGTCAGAACGTCGGCGACCTGCTGAACGCCAGCCACATCACGTGGGGCTGGTTCCAAGGCGGGTTCGCCCCGAGTTCACGCGCGAGCAACGGCGAAGCGGTCTGCAACGCCATGAGCGAGAACATCAACGGCGACCCGCTGCGCGAGTACACGCCACACTGGAACCCGTTCCAGTTCAACGCCAGCACGGCGAACCCGTCTCACCTGCCGCCGAGCTCGGAGACCGCGATTGGCCGCACCGACCAGGCCAACCACCAGTACGGCCTCAGTGACTTCTTCGACACGCTGAAGGACGGCAACATGCCGTCGGTCAGCTACCTGAAGCCGACGACCGCCCAGAGCGGCCACCCGGGTGAGTCCGACCCGCTCGACGAGCAGCAGTGGCTCGTCAGCACGGTCAACAAGATCGAGCGGTCCAAGTACTGGGGCTCGACCGCGATCGTCATCACCTATGACGACTCCGACGGCTGGTACGACCACGCCGCGCCCACACTGATCAACGGATCGGACAACACCTCGATCGACACGGCCATGTGCGAGAACACCCCGGTGAACATCGGCACCACCAGCGGCCGTTGCGGCCCCAGCCAGCGGCTGCCGATGATTGTCATTTCGCCGTGGACGCAGATCAACTACGTCAGCAGCAACGTCACCAACACCACCTCGGTGGTGTCGTTCATCGAGGACAACTGGCTGGCCGGCGAGCGCATCCCCGGCTCGTTCGACGCGACCGCGGGCAGCCTGGACGCTCCTGGCGGCCTGCTCGACTTCAATATCAGGCCCCACTACAGCAAGCTGATCCTCAACCCGGAGACCGGCGCAGTAGTCAGCCACTGAGCCGGCTGGAGCCGGATATCTAGTTCCGGCTGCTCCGCTCCTTGGTCACGAGGATGGCCCGCTCTCGCGGTTTCAGCCGCGTGAGCGGGCCGTTTCTCGGCGGCGGGCCGCGCCGGGGCTCGCACCGCCGGCCCGCTCTCCCGTATTCTGGTGTCATGCAGCGCACCGGCACCTTCGCGTGGTGGCCGTCCTAGGACGGTCACCGACACGCTGTGCCATGCGGGCCGTCCGGCGGACGGCCCGTTTTGCATCTGCGGCATGTGGTCCTCCCCGGCGGCTCCCGACTCCAGGAGGAACGACATGACCCCAACCGCCATCGCACCCCGAGACCCCGCCCCGGTCCCCGGCCCCCTGCCGGGGGCACCCCGGATGCTCACGGGGGACCGCCCGACCGGCCGGCTGCACCTCGGCCACTACGCCGGCAGCCTGGCCAACCGGATCCGGCTGCACCGCCGGTACGAGAGCTACTTCATCATCGCCGACCTGCACATGCTCACCACGAAGAACAGCCCCGCGGAGATCGCCGAGACCGGCCGGCACGCGGCCGACATGGTGCTCGACTCCCTGGCGGCCGGCCTGGATCCGGAGCACTCGGTGTTCTACCTGCAATCGGCCGTGCCCGAGGTAGCCGAGCTAAGCCTGCTGCTGTCCAGCCTGGTCACCGTGCCCCGGCTGCAGCGCATCCCGAGCCTCAAGGAGATGGCGCAGCACGCCGGCCAGCGGGAGATGCCGCTCGCGCTGCTCGGCTATCCCGTGCTCCAGGCCGCCGACATCCTGGCGGTCCAGGCCGCCGTGGTGCCCGTCGGCAAGGACAACGCGGCGCACGTGGAGGTTGCCAGGGAGATCGCCCGCCGGTTCAACCGGCGTTACGGGGAGGTGTTCACGGTGCCGGCCCTGGTCCCGGCGGACGTCCCGGTCCTGCCGGGCACCGACGGGCGGGCCAAGATGAGCAAGAGCCTGGGCAACGCCATCTACCTGTCCGACCCGCCGGGCGAGGTAGCGGCGAAGGTACGGCGCATGTACACCGACCCGGCCAGGACCAGCCCGGGGGTGCCCGGCACGATCGAGGGCAATCTCGTGTTCGCCTACCACGACGCCTTCAACGACCGGCCCGCCGAGGTCGCGGAACTGAAGGAGCGGTACCGGGCGGGGAAGGTCGGCGACGCCGAGGTGAAGGAGCGGCTCACCGCCGCGCTGAACCGGTTCCTCGATCCGGTCAGGGAGCGCCGGGCCGCGCTGGCGGCAGACCACGGGCTGGTGGAGGAACTCATCGTCACCGGAACCGCGCGGACCCGCCGCGAGGTCAGGCGCACGCTCGCGGGCACGCGGGCGGCCATGGGCCTCGACGTGGCGCTGGCCGGATTCCGCCGCGCCGCCCGGTCCCGTGCCCGGTGAGCCTGGTCTGGCCTGACCGAGGATGTCAGGGACACGGGCTAGTGTCGCTCACTGGCAAGCCTGTCCTGCCCGAAAGCGACCTCAGGGAGCATCCATGACCGACGTCGTCGTGTTCCACCACGCGCAGGGCCTCACCGACGGGGTCCGCCGGTTCGCCGACCAGCTCCGCGAGGCCGGCCACCGGGTGACCGTGCCGGACCTCTACGACGGCAAGACGTTCGCCACGCTGGAGGACGGCATCGGCTACGCCCAGGAGACCGGCTTCGACACGATCATCGAGCGCGGCCGGGCCGCCGCCGGGGGCCTGCCCAACGAGATCGTCTACGTAGGGTTCTCGCTCGGGGTGCTGCCCGCGCAGATGCTGGCCCAGACGCGGCCGGGCGCGAAGGGCGCCCTGCTGCTGCACGCGTGCGTCCCGGTCTCGGAGTTCGGGGACGGCTGGCCGGGCGACACCCCGGTCCAGGTCCACGCGATGGACGCCGACCCGTTGTTCGTCGAGGAGGACCTGCCCGCCGCGCGTGAGCTGGTCACGATGACCTGGGCCGCGGAGCTGTTCCTGTACCCGGGCGACAAGCACCTGTTCACCGACAGCAGCCTGCCCGCCTACGACGAGGCCGCCGCGGCGCTGGTCATGCAGCGCGTGCTCGCCTTCCTCGGCATGGCGGGGCGGACCGAGACCAGCCCAGACGGCGGCGAACGTGAGCTGCTCGGCCAGTACCTCGACTTCCAGCGCCAGACGATGCTGGCGAAGACCGAAGGCCTGAGCCGGGAGCAACTGGCCCGGCGGCACGCGCCGTCGGCGCTCACCCTGGCGGGGCTGCTCTACCACCTCGCACTGGTGGAGGAAAGCTGGCTGGAGAAGCGGTTCGCGGGCCTGCCGGTGCGCGAGCCATGGGCCGGCGTCGACTTCGACGCCGACCCGGAATGGGAGTTCCGCACCAGCGCGGAACTGGAACCGGAGCAACTGCGCCAGCGCTACCGGGAGGCGTGCGAGCGGAGCCGCCAGGCGGCGGCCCAGGCCGACGGCCTGGATCAGCTTTCCGTGGCCCCGCTCAGCGACGGCCGGCGCTTCTCGCTGCGCTGGGTCCTGCTGCACCTGCTGGAGGAGACCGCCCGGCACGCCGGGCACGCCGACATGCTCCGCGAGGCGATCGACGGCACGGTCGGCGAGTAGCCGCATGCCGTCCCGAGGAACCCTTAGATCCTCGGCCGCGACCAGATGCTTGAACGCTGGTGTCTTCGCCGCAAAGCGTGCCGCACGCGATATTCGTTCAACCCTTGCGACATTGCCGCCGGGGCAGCACGGGCCCCCGGCCAGTGGCCCAGCGTGCCGGTTCCGCCCGACAGGCTGGTCAGGCCAGCGTTTCCACTGTGCCGGCCCGGGAGACGTCGTAGCCGCCGAGCGCGCTGATGGATGCCTGGATGCCCGGGTCGCGCAGGGTGGCGATGAGCGGCTCGGCGGCGGGCAGCGCGTCGCCGCTGAGCACGATGTCGAACTCTTCCCAGGTGACCGGGACGAAGCCCAGGTCGAGTGCGGTGGCGGCGGAGCGGGCGCCCAGCCCGGTGTCGGCCTGGCCGGAGGCGACCGACATGGCGACCTCCAGATGGGAATCGGACTCGGGCCCGGTCACCGACGCCGCCGCGATTCCCGCGTCGGCCAGCAGCCGGTCCAGCAGCACGCGAGTGCCTGCGCCGAACGGGCGCCGGGCGACCCGCAGTCCGCGCAGGTCACCCGCGCCGCGGATGTGGTCGGGGTTGCCCTCGGGGGTGAGCAGGCCCTGTTCGCGGCGCCATAGGTGAATGATGGTGGGCTCGCGGCCGCGCAGGACCGCCCGGGCGAACGGGCTGTTGTGCGTGCCGGAGCGGTGCCGCAGGTGGATCGCCGCGGCGTCGGCGGTACCGCGCCAGATCCTGGTCAGCCCGTGGAAGCTCCCGCGCGCGCCGACCGTGACCACCGACGCGCCGGTGTGGCGCAGTACAAGGTCCAGCCCCGGGTCATCGCTGCCCGCTAGCCGCAGCGCTTGCGGGCTGCTCAGCAGCCGCCGGGCCGCGATATCCCCGCCGGCGGTGACGCGGGCCCGGCGGCGGTCCCCAACCTCGATCACGCCCGCGTCGGCGAGGTGCCGGTAGGCGCGGCCGATGGTCGAGCCGGTTGTCCGGTACCGGTTCGCGGCATCGCGGACGCTGGGCAGCTCATCCCCGGGAGCCAGCAGGCCGGCCTCGACGTCACTGGCGATCTCGGTGCTGACCTGGAGATACCTGGCCATGACCCCGGACTCTACCGGCCGGCGCCCGGCCGTGCGTTGCGGGGTGAAACTGTGGGCCTCCCGCTAGCCCGGCGCCGCTGTTAGGCTCTGTCACGTTCTGTAGTGATACAGAAAGGAACAGTCGTGACTCGCAGACTCCGACGGGGTGGGCTTGCCGCAGCCGCCGCGCTGGTCCTGGCCGTGACCGCCGCGTGCGGCAGCAGCACGAGCAGCACCGGGACCGGCGCGAGCCCCAGCGCCCCGGCGGCGCACGGGACGCTGGCCGTGTTCGGCGCGGGGACCCTGGCCACCCCGTTCACTGCGGAGATCGCGGCGTTCAAGAAGAAGTACCCCGGGGTGACCGTGCATTCGCAGTTCGGCGCCAGCGGCGACATGGTCAAAGCCATCACCCAGCTCCACCAGCCCGCCGACGTGCTCGGCGTGGCGGACTACTCGCTGATCCCCAAGCTGATGTTCCCGACCTCCGCGACCTGGTACCTGGGGTTCGTCTCCAACCAGATCACCTTCGCCTACACCAGTAAAAGCAAGGGCGCCGGCCAGCTCACCCCGGCGAACTGGTACAAGATCCTCGCCCAGCCGGGTGTGCACATCGGCCGGTCCAACCCGGCCGCCGACCCGTCGGGGTACCAGATCCTGCAGATGCTCCAGCTCGCCAACGGCTACTACCACGACCCGAAGCTGTCGGCTTCGGTGCTGAAGAACTCCCCCGATTCCAGCGTCGCCGAGACCGAGACCTCCCTGCTCGCCGCGCTGCAGTCCGGGCAGATCGACTACCTGGCCATCTACAAGTCCAGTGCTCTGGAAAGCCACCTGAAGTACATCGCGCTGCCGCCGCAGATCAATCTGTCCAACCCGGCCCTGGCCGCCGACTATGCCAAGGTCTCCATCCACGCCGGCTCGCTCGGCACACTGACCGCCAAGCCGATCATCTACGGGCTGACCATCCCGGCCAGCGCACCCGACGCCGCCCTGGGCCAGAAGTTCGTCAGCTTCGTCCTCAGCCCGGCCGGCCAGGCGATCATGCGCGGCAACGGGTTCGTGGTCATCTCACCCGCCCTGGCCAGCCCCCAGGCCAAGGTCCCCGCATCGATCAAGCCGCTCACCACCCCGTGGCCGTCATCGGGTGGGTGAGACCCCCGCGGGCGGGCCCGGCGGCACAATGACCACGTGATACCCACAGCAACGGCACGGCCCCGCCGTAGCTGGCCCTCGGGCTGGTTCGGCGTGGTCGCCTGGCTGCTCAGCGGGCTGCTCCTGGCGTTCATCGTGCTGCCGATCATCCGGCTGATCACGACCTCGTCGGCCGCCAGCCTGCACGCCGCCGGCAGCAGCGCTGCGGTCAGGGACGCGACGCTGCTAAGCCTGCAGGCCGCAGCGATCACCGCCGGGATCGCCACCGTGTTCGGGGTGCCGCTGGCCTACCTGCTGGCCCGCGGCAGCTTCCGGGGACGCAGCGTGATCCAGTCCATCGTGGACCTGCCGCTGGTCGTGCCGCACACCGTCGCCGGGATCGCGCTGCTGTTCCTGCTCGGCCGCACCGGATGGGTCGGCGGCCCCGCCACCCACCTCGGGGTGACCTTCTACGGATCCCAGTGGGGAATCGTGGCCGCGATGCTGTTCGTCAGCTGCCCGTTCGCAGTCAACAGCGCCCGGGTCGCCTTCGAGGCCATCGACCCCAGGCTGGAACGAGCCGCCCGCAGCCTCGGCGCCACCCCCTGGCACGCGTTCCGCCGGATCACCCTGCCGCTGGGGCTGCGCGGCGTGCTCACTGGCGCAGTCTTGGTCTACGCCCGGTCGATCAGCGAGTTCGGCGCCGTGGTGATCATCGCCTACTACCCCGCCACCGCCCCAGTGGAGATCTACAACCTGTTCCTGCAATCCGGCCTCACCCAGTCAGCATCGGCCGCCGTGGTGCTCTTGATCGTCACCCTGGCCACCTTCCTGGTCTTGCGGACCCTGGCTTCGGGACGGCTGCTCACCCAGGTCAACCGTGCCTACCACTAGCCCCGGGCTGCACATCAGCGAACTGACCGCCCAGGCCGGATCCTTCACCCTCGGCCCGGTCAGCCTCGCCGTCCCACCCGACCGGGTGCTGGTCATGCTCGGCCCATCCGGCGCCGGCAAGACCATGCTGCTGGAAACCATCGCCGGGCTCCGCCCCCAGCAGAGCGGGCAGATCAGCCTCGCCGGCACCGACATCACCGGCCTTCCGCCCGAACGGCGCCGCATCGGCCTGGTCTTCCAGGACGCCGCGCTCTTCCCCCACCTGACCGTCAAGGACAACATCAGCTTCGGGCCACGAGCCAGCCGCTCGGCCTCCCCCGACGGCACCCGCCGGCTGCTGCACCAGCTCGGCATCGCCCACCTCGCCGGCCGGGCGCCCCGCTCCCTGTCCGGCGGCGAACGCCAGCGCGTCGCGCTCGCCCGCGCGCTGGCGATCCAGCCCAGCCTCCTGCTGCTCGACGAACCCCTCTCCGCCCTCGACCAGCCAACCCGCGAAGATATGCGTGCCCTGCTCCAGCGGCTCCTGGCCGAACTGGAAATCCCCGCCGCACACGTCACCCACGACCGCGACGAAGCACTCAGCCTCGGCGACGACCTAGCCATCATCGCCGGCGGGCAACTACGCCAGACCGGCCCAGCCGCCCAAGTCGCCGCCCAACCGGCCGACCCCCACGTCGCCCGCCTGCTCGGCTGGACAGAACTCGGCCACGGCACGGCCGGCGACGGCGCCGTCCGCATCGGCGACCTGGTGCTCCGCGGCGCCGCGGCCCCGGGCCTGACCGGCCCCGTCCACGCGTTCTACCGGCCCGAAGACATCGAAGTCAGCCCCGCGACAGCAGAAACGCCGCCGGGAGCCGCCTTCACCGCACGCGTCGAGCAGATCCTCCGCACCCGCCCGCTCGCCCGGATCAGGCTCGGTTCTGACCCACCCATCGCGGCACTCATTCTTCACCGGGACATCGACCGCCACCAGCTCACGACCGGCGAACCGATACAGGCGAGCCTGCCACCGGGCAGCCTCCGTATCTTCCAGGCCCGCTGAGTCCGCTGATCAGGGGCCGGGTACCAAGCGGTTCAAGATCCGGCAGTAGGTCGGCGGACGTCATCGATCATGAATCTGCGTTACCGCCCCTTGGGGAAAACGTGGCTGGGAGTTTAACCTGCAGGTTCAGGGGACATGTCGACTCTGTTGCATGTATCACTCCTGGGGGAACAGGCAATCACCGACGACCGGGGCGGCATCGTCCGGGCCCGGTCGGCGCGCGGGGTTGCCCTGGTCGCATTCCTGGCCATGCATGCCGGGTCGCCCCAGGCCCGGCAGCGCATCGCGGGCCTGTTCTGGCCCGAGTCCACCGATGCGCAGGCGCTGACGAACCTGCGCCGCGAACTGCACCAGTTGCGCCAGGTGCTGGGAGACGAGCCGTCGCTGGTCGTGACGTCCAGGGATCTGTGCTGGCGTGACACCCCGGCCTGCCGTGTCGACGTACGGATCTTCGATGCCGAGCGCTCGGCTGCCCTGGCGGCGGCGGCCGCCGACGATAGCGACGGGGCCGCGCGGCACGCCAGCGCGGCGATCGCCGTCTACCGGGGCGACCTGCTGCCCGGCGTGTATGACGACTGGCTGCTCGAGGCCAGGTCGCAGCTCGAGCGCCAGTGCGTGGACATGTGCGATCTGGTCAGCGCGGCGCGGGCGCGGACGGGGGATCTGGCCCGGGCGGTCGATGCCGCCCGGCGCCGGGTCCAGCTGGCACCGCTGGAGGAGGTCGGCTACCGCACCCTGATGCAGCTGCAGGCCGATCTGGGCGACCGTGCTGGCGCTGTCAGCACCTACCATCACTGCTCGTCGGTGCTGGAGCGTGAGCTTGGCGTCGTACCGGACGCCGCGACGCGCCGGGCGTTCGAGCGGCTGATGGCTCACGCCCGCCCGGCGGAGCGATCCCCGGCGGCCGACCCGCGGCCGACCGCCCCGGACTGGCCGCGGCACAGCTCATCGGCCGGTCTGCCGAGCTCAGCCTGCTCCAGGACGTATGGCGGGCGGCGGTGGCGGGCCAATGCGGGCTCGTGCTGGTCGGCGGCGGCGCTGGCGTTGGGAAGACCCGCCTGGTCGCGGAGGTCGCCGAGATGGCCCGGCTGCAGGGCGCGGTCGTTGCGAGTACCCAGTGCTTCGGGGCACCGGGGCGGCTGGCGCTGGCCCCGGTGGCGGACTGGCTGCGGCACCCCGCGGTCCAGTCAGCGACGGCGACCCTCGACCCCGCCTGGCGCGCCGAAGTCGGCAGGCTGGCACCGGCCGAGGGCCGCGGCGGGCGCGGGACCAGATCCAGAGCGATGATCGACGCTTGGCAACACCACCGGTTCCTTGAAGGCCTGGCGCGGGCACTGATCGCCGTCGGCCGCCCGCTGCTGCTGGTGCTGGACAACGTGCAATGGTGCGACCAGGAGACGCTGGCCTTCATCACTTTCTGCCTGGGGCTGGCCGACGGCGCCCAGCTCCTGGTCGCCGCGACACTGCGCAACGACAGTCTCGATGAAGACCCCGAACTCGTGAATTGGACCGTCCGCATGCGGGCCACCGGGCTGCTCACCGAGCTTTCCCTCGGCCCGCTGGAGGCCGCTGATACAGCGCATCTCGCCCAGGCGATCTGGGGGCAGCCGCTCCCCGCGGCCGACGCGGAGCTGCTGCACGCGACGACGGGAGGCTTCCCGCTGTACATCATCGAAGCGATGCGCAGCACCGATGCCGATCCCGGTGGTACGGCGCTGCCGGCCGGTGATCTGGAGGCGGTGCTGCGCAAACGTTTCGAGCAGGCAACCGCGGCGGCCCGGGAGGTGGCCGGGCTCGCGGCGGCGGTGGGAACGAACTTCACCCTCGGCCTGCTCACCGAGGCGAGCGATCTCGAGGCCGATACCGTCGTGGAGGCGGTCGACGAGCTATGGCGGCGCCGCATCATGCGGGAGTTCAGGGACGGCTACGACTTCTCCCACGAGATGCTCCGCGATACGGCCTACGCGGGAGTCAGCCCCCCGAAACGCTGGCTGCTGCACCGGCGCATCGCCGAGGGCCTCGAACTGCTCCACGCCGAAGACACCGACACGGTCGCGGCTCAGCTCGCCGAGCACTACGCCCGGGGCGGCCAGGGCGAGCGGGCGGTGGCCTACTACCAGCGGGCGGCTGAGGTCGCGGCGGGCAGGTTCGCCCACACCGAGGCGATCCGGCTGCATACGTCGGCGCTATCGATCATCGCAGACATGCCTGCGGGGCAAGGCCGGGACGCCCACGAGCTCGCGGTCCTCGAGGCACTGGCGGCACCGCTCAACGCCAGGCACGGCTACTCATCCCCGGATCTGCAGCAGACGCTGGAGCGCTCGATCGCCCTCGCCAGGTCACTGGGCCGCAAGGAATCGACCGTCACCGGGCATGGTCGCGCTGTGGGCATCGCAGTTCGTCCAGGGCCGCACCGCCGACAGCTACCAGACTGCCATCCGCGCGCTGGCTCTTGTCGACCCCGGCTCGGAGCTGAGCGGCCCGGCACATTTCGCTGTCGGCGGGTCGGCCGTGAGCCTGGGGATGCCCGCCAAGGGACTGCGTCACCTCGAGCTCGCCGCCAAGCTGGCCAGCGGCGCCCCCTCGCTGACTGTCGGAACGCGGCCCGACGTGCACAGCCTGGCCATCGCCGCGCATGCCCACTGGCTGCTGGGCCACGACGACGGCACCCTTTCCAGCTGCAATGACGCCATCGCGCTGGCCCGGGCGATCGATCACCCGTACAGCCTGGCGGTGGCGCTGGCATACAGCGGAATCACCTATCAGATGCGTCATGACATGGCCGGACTGAGGGACACTGTCGGCGAGCTGCGTGAGCTGTGCGACCAGTATGGCTTTGCCTACTACCGCGAGTGGGTGCTGGTTCTCGACGGCTGGTCGCGCGCGGACGAGCCGGGCATCGACCTGGCCCGGCGGGGCATAAGCAACCTCAAGTCGGAGGGCGCCTTCGCGCGCATGCCCTACTGGCTGTCACTGCTCGCTGACCTGCTGGGGCGCGCTGGCCGGAGCGACGCCGCACGAGCGACCCTCGACGCCGCCCTCGCCGCCGGACGGTCCCACAACGACGTGTGGTGGCTGCCCGAGGTGATGCGGATGCGCGCCACCTACGACGAGAGGGAGCCCGCCATCTCGCGGCTGCGCTCCGCGGCGCGGATGGCATCGGCGCACGGCACTGTCGCGCTGCTGCAGCGCTGCGAGCGTGATCTGGCCGGGCGAGGCGTTCGCCCCCCGGCTCCTGGCGTTCTCCCGACTGCCTGACCCGAACGCGCGCCCGCGAACGCTCCACGAACGATGCGGCTCCTAACGTCGGTGTCCACCAACCCCCATACGACACACCGAAGAGGGCACCATGACCACATCAGCCGCCATCGCCACCGCTCCGTACGAGCAACTGGCCGCCGTCCTGCGGGGCAGCCTGATCATGCCCGCAGATCCCGGGTACGACCAGACGCGCGCCGTCTACAACGCCATGATCGACAAGCACCCGGCCGCCATCGCGCGCTGTCACGACACCGCCGACGTCATCACCTGCGTGCGGTTCGCCCGCGAGCACGGTGCTGAGATCGCCGTCCGGGGCGGCGGCCACAACGCGGCCGGCCTCGGGGTATCGGACGGTGCCCTGGTCATCGACCTATCGCAGCTGCGCAGCACCACGGTCAGCCCTGAGAACCACACCGTCCGCGCCGACGCCGGATGCACCTGGGGAGACGTCGACCACGCGACCGTGGCGTTCGGCATGGCCACACCCTCCGGCTTCGTAGCGTCGACCGGCGTGGCCGGCTTGGCCCTCGGCGGCGGCATCGGCTACTTGTCCCGGCGTTTTGGCCTCACCGTCGACAACCTCCTCTCTGCGGATGTCGTGCTCGCCGACGGCACGTTCGTGACGGCCAGCAAGAACTCCCACAGTGACCTGTTCTGGGCGCTGCGCGGCGGCGGCGGGAACTTCGGCATCGTCACCTCGTTCACCTTTCGCTGCCACGACATCGGCGATAACGGCACCATCATCGGCGGCCCGGTCCTCTACGACATCGCCGACACCCCCGCGGTGATGCGCTGGTACCGGGAGCTGATGCCGTCACTGCCAGAGGAACTGAGCGGCTTCTTCGCCCTGCTCACCATCCCGCCTGCGCCACCGTTCCCCGAGGAACTCTGGGGGCGCAAGGCCTGCGGCATCGTCTGGTGCTATACCGGGCCGCACGACCAGGCTGACCAGGTGCTCGAGCCGGTCAAGACGTACGGCTCGCCGCTGCTGGCCGGCCTGCAGCCCATGCCGTTCAGCGTGCTGCAGGGCGCGTTCGATGCCCTCTACCCGGCCGGCCTGCAGTGGTACTGGAAGGCGGACTTCTTCAACGAGATCTCCGACGCCGCCATCGACGTGCACACCAAGTACGGCAAGCAACTGCCGACCGGCCACTCCACCATGCACCTGTATCCCATCGACGGCGCCACCAGCCGCGTGCCCGAGGGCGCGACAGCCTTCGCCTACCGCGACGGCGGCTGGGCAGGCGTCATCGTCGGCGTCGATCCCGATCCCGCCAAGGCCGGCCTCATCTCGCAATGGGCCAAGGACTACTGGCAGGAGCTGCACCCGACCTCGGCCGGTGGCGGCTACATCAACTTCATGATGAGCGAGGGCCAGGACCGGATTCGCGCGTCCTACCGCGGCAACTACGACCGGCTCACCCGGGTCAAGGACCGCTACGACCCGGGCAACGTCTTCCACATCAACCAGAACATCCAGCCCGCCACCGGGACCAAAGCCTAGCGCGGCCCAGCGCCAGGGAGGACACGATGCACCGGTACCACCCGCAGGCCCCGGACCCGAAGCAGGTCCGGGACCTGCGGCGACCGGGCGGCCCGGGCGCGCCGCGGCGATGAATCTTTCTGCCTGGCACCGTCAGAACGTCGGGAGGGTGTGGTTAGGTCAGCAGAAACAGGCAGGTCCGGGTGCGTCTTAGCGGCCACGCGAGAAGGGAACGCCGATGAGCCGGGTACGGGTACTGGTGGGGACGCGCAAGGGCGCGTTCGTGCTGAACGCTGACGGCACGCGGGACCGGTGGGAGGTCAGCGGGCCGTTCTTCCCGGGGTGGGAGATCTATCATGTGGCCGGGTCGCCTGCCGACCCGGACCGGTTGTATGCGTCCCAGTCCAGCGGCTGGTTCGGGCAGGTCATCCAGCGTTCCGACGATGGCGGCGCGACCTGGGCGCCGGTGGGCAACGAGTTCGCCTACGACGGCGCGACTGGGACGCACCAGTGGTATGACGGCACGCCGCACCCATGGGAGTTCGCCCGGGTGTGGCACCTGGAGCCGGCGCCGGACGACCCGGACACGGTGTACGCCGGGGTGGAGGACGCCGGGCTGTTCAAGTCCGCCGACGGCGGGCAGCACTGGGCTGAGCTGCCGGGGCTGCGCACACACCGCTCGGGGCCGTCCTGGCAGCCCGGCGCGGGCGGGATGTGCCTGCACACGATCATCCTGGACCCGGCGCACCCGGGCCGGATCTTCGCCGCCATCTCCGCCGCGGGCGCGTTCCGCTCCGACGATGCCGGGCAGACCTGGCAGCCGGTGAACCGGGGCCTGCATTCCGAGGGCATTCCCGATGAGGACGCCGAGGTCGGCCACTGCGTGCACCGGCTGGCGATGCACCCGGCCCGGCCCGAGGTGCTCTACATGCAGAAGCACTGGGATGTCATGCGCAGCGACGATGCCGGCGGGTCGTGGCACGAGGTCAGCGGCAACCTGCCGACGGATTTCGGGTTCCCGATCGGTGTCCACGCGCACGAGCCGGACACCGTATATGTGGTCCCGATCACCAGCGATTCCCATCACTTCCCGCCCGAGGGCAAGCTGCGCGTCTACCGCAGCCGGACCGGCGGCGACGACTGGGAGGCGCTCACCGCCGGCCTGCCGCAGCAGCACTGCTACGTCAACGTGCTTCGCGACGCAATGGCCGTCGACTCACTGGAGGACTGCGGCGTCTACTTCGGCACCACCGGCGGCCAGGTGTACGCCTCAGCGGACGCAGGGGACACCTGGTCGCCCATCGTCCGCGACCTGCCCGCGGTGCTTTCGGTCGAGGTCCAGACGCTGTCATGATCCGGGTAGTGCTCCCAGCGCACCTGCGTGCGCTGGCCCGGGTGGACGGCGAGGTGGAACTGCGGGTCGAGGGCGAGGTCACCCAGCGGGCGGTCCTGGACGCGCTCGAGGCCGCCTACCCCATGCTGCGCGGCACGATCCGCGGCCACGGCGCCGGGCCGCGGCGGGCGTTCGTCCGGTTCTTCGCGTGTGAACAAGACCTGTCGCACGAGTCCCCTGATGCCCCGCTGCCGGCCGCGGTCGCCGCCGGAGCGGAGCCCTACCTGATCGTGGGGGCGATGGCGGGCGGCTAGATTCGGGTCATTCGCAGGCTCAGAGGAGGTGATGTCGTGCTTGCAGACTCCTTCGGGCGCATCGCAACCGACTTGCGGGTATCCCTGACCGACAGGTGCAATCTGCGCTGCAGCTACTGCATGCCCCCCGAGGGCTTGGACTGGCTGCCCGGCCCGGAGGTCCTTACCGACGACGAGGTTGCCCGACTGCTGCGGATCGCGGTGCAGTGCCTGGGTGTGACCGAGGTGCGCTTCACCGGCGGGGAGCCGTTGCTGCGCCACGGTCTGGCCGGCATCGTGGCTCGCACAGCGGCGCTGCGCCCGCGCCCGGAGATCTCGCTCACCACCAACGGCATCGGGCTGGCCCGTCTGGCGGAACCTTTGCGCCAGGCCGGGCTGGACCGGCTCAACGTGTCGCTGGACACCCTGTCACCCCAGACGTTCCAGGCGCTCGCCCGCCGGAATCGGCTGCCCGACGTGCTGGCCGGCCTGTCCGCCGCGGCCGCCGCGGGGCTGGCACCGGTCAAGGTGAACGCCGTCCTGCTCCGCGGGATCAACGACGGTGAGGCTTCCTCGCTGCTGCGCTTCTGCCTGGAGCGGGGATACCAGCTCCGGTTCATCGAGCAGATGCCACTCGACGCCCAGCACGGGTGGCGGCGTGACGACATGGTCACGGCCGATGAGATCCTGGCAGCCCTGTCGGCCGGGTTCTCCCTCACTCCCGCAGACCCAGCCGGTCGCGGATTCCGCACCAGCGGAGATCTTCCTAGTCGACGGCGGCCCGGCCACCGTGGGCGTGATCGGGCCGGTCACCAGGCCGTTCTGCGGCGCCTGCGACCGGGTCCGGCTCACCGCCGACGGCCAGGTCCGCAACTGCCTCTTCGCCAGGTCCGAGAGCGACCTGCGCACGCCGCTGCGGGCCGGAGTTGGTGACGATCAGCTGGCCACCCTCTGGCGGCAGGCCGTATCCGCCAAGCTGCCAGGCCATGGCATCAACGACCCCGGATTCCTGCAGCCCGCCCGGCCGATGTCCGCCATCGGCGGCTAACCGCGACGGGCCATCTGGCTAGTTGTGAGGGCTCGCGCTACCCCAGGCTCAGCCACAGGTAGCGGGCTCCGATCGCGATGACCAGAACGCCGACCAGGCGGCGAATCAGCAGCTCGGGCAGCCGGGACTGAATCCGCGCACCGACATACCCGCCTGCCAGCCCGCCGACGCCGAGCGCGAGGCCGGTGGGCCAGTCCGGGGCGACCGGGCCCTGCTGATGCAACGACAGGATGGTGAACGTCACCACCCCGGCAACGGACGTCACGAACGTCGACGCCAGGGCGGCGGGTGCTACCTGGCTCGCGGGCCGCCCGGAGCCGATCAGGATCGGTGCCAAGATCGACCCGCCGCCGATGCCGTAGATGCCGCCGGCGCAACCGACCACGGCCGCCAGCGCTATCAGCGCGGGCGCCGGGAGCACCCGGCGCGGTCCCGCCCGCTTGCCCGCCGGCGCGGGCCTGGTCAGCGCAAGCCACATGCCCAGCGGAATCAGGAACGCCGCCGCGACAATCCCGAACACCCGCGGGCCAGGCAGCAGCTCGACCCGGATGACCGATCCGGCGATGACTCCGGGCAGGGTGCCGGCTATCAGTACCAGGGCCAGGCGTTCGCTGGTCTGCCCCTGGCGCCAGTACCGGTACAGCGCGCCCGGGGTGGAGATGACGTTGTAGAGCAGGTTCGTCGGGGTGACCGCCGGGCTCGGCGTGCCCAGCACGCTGACCTGAAAGGGCAGCAGAAGCACCGCACCGGAGATCCCAGCGGGCGTCGCCACCATGGCGATCACGAACGCTGCCACCAGCGCCGCGGCCTCGGTCCACCCTCCCCCAAGCATCCGGCCACGCTAACGATCCGCGGATAAGGCCGTGCGCCGATGACAGGCTAATTGCACAGGTCAACCCCTGGGAGCCATAGGCCAGTCCCGCTGAAGTCACCAAGGCCAACACCGCCACCAGCGTCTCCGCGCTGACCAACAGCAAGGGCACGGCGCTGAGCCTGACCGCCGGCCCGACGGCCCCGCCGCTGGAGGTGAGCAACAACGCGCTGGTGCCGAAGCTGAATGCCAGCTTCGTGGGCAACATCCCGGCCAGCGGGTTCGTCCAGGGCGGCGGCACCGACGTCGCCGCCCGGGCCGCGCTGGGTGCCGGGAGCAACCGTAACTTCCTGGAGACCGGGGCCGCCATAGTCGGCGCGTTTTGCGATGTGGGCGGTACCGGGGCATCGCTGATCTTCAGCAGCGCGGTCGGGGGCAACGCCCAGGTGATCTGGTGGAACAAGGACGGCACCAACGCCATCGCCTTCGGCGGGGAAACAGAGTCGGCCTCGATCAGCCCGGTTTCTGAGTCGCCGTACGTGGTGGTCGTGCAAATGGATACCGGCACCTCGATCTCGACCTACACGCTGACCCAGCAGTACAACTCGATCTCCGACTCCTGCTACTTCACCGGCCAGGCCGTCGTGACCAACGGATAACCGCCGGCCAGAGCCCGCGCTTTGTTCTTCTGGCCGGGCCGGTAAGGTTCACGGCCGTGTCTTGTATGTTGCGCTCTGCTGAGAGAGGGTGGGTCCGTCAGCGACCGTGGTAGGAGCGATGCCGCCGATCATCTCGCGGGGTTTCCGAGGGCGCCGTGGTGACGCGCCGCCTGGCCGGCTACCGCCGGGCCAGTATCTGACCAGGGATTTTCCAGTGCTGTCCGCGGGCCCGACCCCGTATACGCCGCTGGAGCGGTGGGACTTCACAATCGCTGGCGAGGCGGACGAGCCGCGCCGCTGGACCTGGGAGGAGTTCCGCGCGCTCCCGGCCGAGGACATCACCACCGACATCCACTGCGTGACGAAGTGGTCGAAGCTGGACACGGTGTGGCAGGGCGTCCGGGTGGACACGCTGCTGGAGGGAATCGAGACCTCGGCCGGGTACACGGTCGCGTTCAGCGACGGGGGGTACACCACGAACGTCCCGCTGGCGGATCTCACCGGCGGGAAGGCATGGGTTGTGTTCAGCTACGGCGGTGAGCCGCTGGCCCCGCAGCACGGCGGCCCGGCCCGGATGCTGGTGCCTCACCTGTATTTCTGGAAGAGCGCGAAGTGGGTGCGGGGACTGCGGCTGACAGCGGCCAACGAGCCCGGTTTCTGGGAGACCAACGGGTACCACAACTACGGAGATCCGTGGAAGGAACAACGGTACTGGGGCGATTGACCTGGCAGGCCGCCGACGTCGTGAGCGTCGCCGCGGAGACGCCGCACGTCAAGACGATCGCCTTTGACGTCCCGGGCTGGCTTGGGCATCGCGCGGGGCAGCATGTTGACGTCCGGCTGACCGCCGACGACGGCTATCAGGCAGAGCGCAGCTATTCGATCGCATCGGCGCCGGACGGCACCCGAGTCGAACTCACGGTGGTGCGCATCGGTGACGGCGAGGTCTCGCCGTACCTGACGGATGAGCTGCGGCCGGGTGACCAGATCGAACTGCGCGGCCCGATCGGCGGCTACTTCGTCTGGGAGCCACCGGACGGCGGCCCGCTGCTGCTGGTCGCCGGCGGATTGGGCGTCGCGCCGCTGATGGCGATGATCCGCCTTCGCGCCGCCGCCGGAAGCGATGTGGACACCCGGCTGCTGCTGTCCTCACGCAGCTGGGACGACATCATCTACCGCGACGAACTCCAGCGGCTGAACGGCAACGGCCTGGCGGTCACGCACACGCTGACCGCGTCACAGCCGCCCGGCTGGGCAGGCTACGCGCGCCGCGTGGACGCCAGCATGCTGGCGGAAGTCGGCCCGGGCCCAGCCGAGCGGCCGCGCGTTTATGTCTGCGGGCCGACGCCGTTCGTCGAAGCCGTGGCCGACGCGCTGGTGCACCTGGGGCACCAGCCACAGCAAATCAAGACCGAGCGTTTCGGCCCGACGGGAAGCTGAGATGGACGAATTGATGCTCGACGGCAACGCGGTCGCCGGGATGCTCGGCGAGGTGTTCGCCGTCGAAATGACAACAGCCACCATGATGTGCGGCAACTGCGGCGCAGCCGGAGCGGTCGGGGCGATGCACGTCTTCCGCGGTGCCGGAATCGTGCTGCGCTGCCCGCACTGTGACCACGCCCTGGTGAAGATCGTCGACGGCGGCACCCGCATATGGATGGACTTCGGCGGCATGCGAACGCTGCAAATCACCCGCTAGCCGCCTGGGCTACCGCACGCTGCCCGGAGGAGCCACTTGCTCGGTGGTCCAGTTGCTGGTGCCGTTCTCGGCCCAGTAGAAATTCAGGCTGTCACTCGTGCCCACCGCGGAGATGTTGACGCTGCTCCCGGTCTCGGCCATCGACGGCGCCGAATAGGTACCGCTTAGGGCCACGTTCTCGACGTTCCACGTCACCGGGCTCCCATTGTCGGCCCAGTAGAACATCAGGCTGTGCCCCCCCTTCTCGGCGCTGATGTCGACCGTGCCGCTGGCCTCCGCGACCGACGGGGCGGAAAAGGTGGTGCCTGGCCCGGCCACCGTTTCGGCATGCCACTTGTCGGTGCCGTGAGCAGCCGAGTAGAACATCAGGCTGTGGTTGGGGCCCTCGGCGGCGATGTTGACGCTGCTGCTGGTCTCGGCCACCGACGGGGCGGAAAGGGTGGTGCCGGCCCCGGCCACCGTCTCAGCGTGCCAGGTCGTGGTGCCGTTGGCAGCCCAGTAGAACATCAGGCTATTGTCCGGCCCCTGGACGGCGATGTCGGCGCTCGAGCCGCTTTCGCCGATCGACGGGCCCGGCGGTCGCCGCGGCTGGAGCCAGCCCGGCCGCGGCGAGCAACACCCCGGCGACCGCAGCCCCGGCCGCGGTTGTCCCGAACCTGCGCATGTACACCACCTGGTCCTCGTTTTGGTCCCTGCGGGTACATCCTGGCAGCGATCACACCGCCCAGCGAGGCGGAGCGGAATCGGTAGTTCCGCAGAATTTCCGGAGCCCGGGGACGGCTACGCCGGGCCGGGCCGCTGCGCCCGGGCGCGGGCAAGCTCCCTGCGGGAGCGGACGCTGAGCTTGCGGTAGTCCTAGCCGGCGGGCGCGCTGATCGACGCCCGGGTCACACAGGGCGGCCTCGGTTCACTCTCCCCGAATATGGCGCGGTCAGCCTAGGAGGTGGGTTCCGCTGGGGCCGGTGATCCGCTGGAGGGTGGCGTGAGCGAGGTCCTGGATCTTGGGTGGCAGGGGGACGTAGCTGGCGGCGGCGGCGTAGGCCTGGCCGGTGTGGGTGAGCCAGTCCATGAGGGTGACGAGTGCCTGTCCGGCGGCCTGGCTGGGCTGGTGGGCGTAGATGAGTGCCCAGCTATAGCCGCAGATGGGGTAGCTGCTGGGTCCGGGTTCGTTGACGATGGCGAAGTCGGTCGGAGTGATGCCGGGTTTCTGGGCGGCTGCGGCTGCGATGGATGCGGTGGAGGGGATGACGTAGTGGCCGGCTTGGTTGCGGATGGCGGCGTAGCTGAGGATAGGGCCTTTGGAATAGGACCGTTCGACGTAGCCGATGGAGTCGGGGCTTTCGGCGACGGTGCTGGCGACGCCGGGGTTACCGTCGGCGCCGATGCCGACGGGCCAGTGGAGGGCTTTCCCGGTGCCGACCTTCGATGCCCACGCGGGGCGATAGCCGACAGGTAGTTGCTGAAGATGTAGGTGGTACCGCTGCCGTCGGAGCGGTGGACGACGGTGATCGGCTCGCTGGGGATGTTGATGCCGGGGTTGAGGGCGGTGATCGCGGGGTCGGCCCAGTTGGTGATCTGGCCGAGGAAGATCCGGGCGATGACCGGGCCGGCGAGGTGCAGCCTGCCGCCGCCGGGCAGGGTCAGGTGGTAGACGACGACTTCGGCGCCGAGGTCGACGGGGACTTGGACGGCGGGGCCACCGGTGGCGGCGGTTTGCTCGGCGGTGGTGAGCGGCACGTCGGAGGCGCCGAAGTTCACCTTTTTGGCGGTGAAGGCGGCGATGCCGGCGCTGCTACCCACGGCGGCGTAGCGGATGGCGACCCCGGGGTGCTGCTGGTGGTATTTGGCGAACGCCAGGCTGAAGAACGGCGCGTCGAACGTCGAACCCGCCCCGGTGATGGTCAACGCGGACGTGGTGTTGGCGGCAGCGGTGGATGACGGCGGCACCGGCTCCGGTCGCGCTGGACGTGCACGCGCTCAGCGTCATGACAATGACCGCGGCCGCGGTGCTGGCTGCGATGCCTGGTGCGTGAGCCTTGACGAGGTGGCCTGGCATCGGGGGTTCCTCCGATGACATGTGAGACGGTTAGTGCTGGCTGGTGTGGCGCCCCCACGCCTGGGCGCCCATCTGGATGGCTTCCCATGGGCTGCCCAGCGGCGGGGTGTAGGACAGATCGAGGTCGCTGAGGCCGTCGGCGGTCATGCCGTGGAAGATGGCGGCGGCGGCGATGTCGACGCGTTTGGCGATCTCGGCGTGCTCGTGGCCGAACAACTGCATGCCGAGCAGCCGGCCGGTGCGCCGGTCGCCGGTGACCCGCATGGTGATGCGGTGGCTGCCGGGGTAGTAGGCCTTGTGATCGTCGGCCTCCGATTGCACGGTGACCGGGTCGAACCCGGCGGCGACGGCTTCGTGGTCACGCAGGCCGGTGCGCGCGGCGGCCTGGTCGAAGATCTTGACGACCTGGGTGCCGAGGCTGCCGGCGAACTCCCGGTGCCCGCCGAGGGCGTTCTCACCGGCGACGCGGCCCTGTTTGTGGGCGGTGGTGCCCAGCGGCAGGTAGGTCTCGCCGAGCAGCCGGTGGTGGGTGATGACACAGTCCCCGGCGGCGAACACGTCCGGCAGATTGGTGCGCATCTGCCGGTCCACGGCAATCGCGTTCTTGAACCCCAGAGTGGCGCCCGCGCCGGCGGCAAGGCCGGTGTCTGGGCGGACCCCGACGACGACCAGGACCATGTCCGCCAGCCGGGTGACCGATTGTGCCGTCGGCGGCTTCGGCCTCGACCCGTAGCCGCCCGCCCTCACCGGGGGCGGCGCGGGTGATCTGCCGGGCGGCGATGCCGGTGAGGACTTCGACGCCGTGTGCCACCAGTTCGGCCCGGACCAGGGCGCCCAGTGCCGGGTCGACGGTGGGCAGCACTTCGGGCAGTTGTTCCATCTGGATGACCGACAGGCCCCGGGTGGTCAGGGCGTCGGCCATTTCCAGGCCGATGTACCCGGCGCCGACGATCACCACGGTGGCCGGGGCGGTGGCCTCCAGGGTGCGCATCACCGCGAACGTGTCCCCCATCGAGTGCAGCAGGTGCACCCCGTCGCCCGGGCCGAGCGCGCCCGGGCCGGCCAGTCCGCCGATCGGGGGGCGGATGGGGACCGCGCCGGTGCCGACGATGAGCTTGTCGTAGCCGAGCACGTCCTCGGCGCCGTCCGGGCCGGTGACGGCGAGCTTGCGGGCGGCGCACGTCGATGCGCCGGGCGGTGGTGTCCAGCCGCAGCCGCATCCCGGTGGCTTCCAGGTCCGCGCTGGTGCGGTGGGCGAGATTGCGCCAGTGCGTGACCTCACCGGAGACGTAGTAGGGGATGCCGCAGATGGAGAAGTTCGGGTAGGCGTCGGCGACCACCACGGTGACCTCTGCGCCCGGGTCCAGCTCGCGGGCGCGCAGCGCGGCACTGATCCCGGCGTCGCTGCCGCCGATCATGACCAGGTGCATTCCAGGCTCCCTCGTGACGGGTTACCGGGGCGGGTGCGGTGCGGCCGCGCCGTCGCTGGCCGCACGGCCGGCTTGCGGCCGGGTCCCGATGGTGGTGCGGGACGATGACGTCGGCCGCGTCGGCCGGGGCCAGCCGCGGATACAGCGCCCTGATCACCAGCACGGCCAGGGCGCCGCCGAGGATCTGGGCGGCGATGAACGGCGGGGCCGAGGACGGGGCGATGCCGGCGAAGGTGTCCGAGAACATCCGGCCGATGGTGATCGCGGGGTTGGCGAAGCTGGCGGAGGAGGTGAAGAAGTACGCCGCGCCGATGTAGGCGCCGACCGCCGCCGCGGCCGACCGGCCACGGCCGGACCGGGCCAGCGCGAAGATCACCACGATCAGCCCTAGGGTCGCCACGATCTCGGACAGGAAGTGCGCCGGGGTGGCCCGGTGCTTGGCCGAGATGCTCACCGCGGGCAGGGCGAACATCAGGTTCGCCAGCACCGCGCCGCCGATGCACCCGGCCACCTGCACGGGCAGGTAGCAGGCGGCGTCCCGCCACGACAGCCCGCCGAACACCGCGTCGGCGAACGACACCACCGGGTTGAAATGGCCCCCGGACACCGGGCCGAACATCAAGATGATCGCGAACAGCCCGGCCGCGGTCGCCGCCGCGTTCTCCAGCAGCTCCAGCCCCGTCGCGCCGGGCGACAGCCGCTGCGCGGCGATCCCGGACCCGACCACGATGGCGGCCAGGAACGCGCTGCCCAGAAACTCCGCCAGCAGCCGCCGCCACAGCGCCGCCTGGCTTACGCGTCCCCCGTGCCTGCCCCGGGCTCGCCGGTGCCCGCCCGCAGCCACCTCGCCTCGGCTCGCCATCCAGCCCTCTTCATTGATAAGTGTCGATGCAGACAGCCTCAGCTTGCCAGCCTGGATAGATGACCGTCAAGATAGAAGCATGTCTATGCAGCCAGGCCGGGCCACTTTGGATCTTCTCCCGGTGGCCCCGGCGGATGCCGCGGAGTGCGCGGTCCCGCTGGTCCGCGAGCCGATCGGGGAGAGCGCGGCGGCGGGGCTGGCGCAGGTGTTCAAGGCGCTCGGCGACCCGGTCCGGCTGCGGCTGCTGTCGCTGATCGGGGCGCATCAGGGCGGTGAGGTGTGCGTCTGCGACCTGACCACCGCGTTCGACCTGACCCAGCCCACGATCAGCCACCACCTGAAGGTGCTGCGCGAAGCCGGGATCATCGCCAGCGAACGGCGCGGCACCTGGGTCTACTACCGGCTGGTGCCCGCCGCGCTGGAACGCATGGCGTCCCTGCTGTCAGTGCCCGGAGGCTGACCGACCCCGCCCCTGCCAGTAGGGGCCGCGGAGCGCCTGCCCCGGCCCGCTGGGTTGCCGGGCCGGGGCAGGATCGCGCTGGCTCGTCAGCAGCACGGGGCGCCGTGGGAGACCACCAGGCTCGCCGGGCTGGCCGGTGCCGCCGCAGCACTCCTCCCCGTGGCCTTCGGCGTAGAAGGTGGGGCTGTCCGCCAGGACGGTGTAGATCTCCCAGGCCTCCCCGTCGGGCGCGCCCTGGACCCAGAACTTGTCCTGCGCGGCGTAACAGCAGGTGGTCTCGCCCTGCTCGGAGGAGGCCAGGCCCGCCCCGGCCAGGCGCGCCTGCTCGGCGCCGACGGTGCCCGCGTCGGGGACCTCGACGCCCAGGTGGTTGAGGCTGCCGCCCTGGCCGGGGTTTTCCAGCAGGACCAGCTTCAGCGGCGGGTCGGTGATGGCGAAGTTGGCGTACCCGGGCCGCCGCTTGGCCGGCTCGGCGCCGAACAGTCTGCCGTAGAAGGCGACCGCCGCCTCGATGTCGTTGACGTTCAGGGCGAGTTGCACGCGGCTGGTCATGAGGACCTCCGAACTCAGACTTAGATGAGTGTCTATATCTTGGCCTCCCCGAGCTTGCCACAGACATCGATAGCTGTCAATATAGATGCATGCCGAAGTCTCTGGTGGTGCTGGATCCCGGCCGGAACGGCGGCGTGCTGCCCGCCGCTGTCCGCCGAGCCGCTGTCCCAGGCCCAGGCCGAGCAGGTCGCGCCGCTGCTGAAGGCGCTCGCCGACCCGGTGCGGCTGCGGCTGATGTCGCTGGTGGCCTCCCACCCCGGCGGCGAGGCGTGCGTGTGCGACCTGAACGACGCCTTCGACCTGACCCAGCCGACGATCAGCCACCACCTGAAGGTGCTGCACGAGGCGGGCCTGCTGGAGCGGGACAAGCGCGGCGTGTGGGTCTACTACCGGGCCAGCACCGAGGCACTGGCCAGCCTCGCCGCGCTCATCGGTGCCGCATCCTCCTGAGGGGCTAGCCATGAGTGCTATTCCGGGGCACAGCGGACGGTGCTAGCCGACGGGTGCAGCATGGCGGAGACCGGCCAGTGAGCTCCGTTCCCGGGGTGCCGGTGCCGGCGGAGTGGCTGCGTCTTGCCCGCCTCGCCCGGGCGCTGTCGTGGATCACGCTTGCCTGGATGGGCGTCGAAGGCGGGTTCGCGATTGGGGCAGCGGTGCTTGCCGGGTCGGTCGCGTTGCTCGGGTTTGGCCTTGACAGCGGTATTGAGGCGGTGGCCAGCGTCATCGTCATCTGGCGGTTCACCGGAGCCCGCCTGTTCAGTGTCACCTCTGAACGCCGCGCCCAGCAGGTTGTGGCGATCAGCTTCTTCCTGCTCGCGCCCTACATTGCGGTGGATGCGGTGCAGGCACTGGTGGCCGGTGACCGGGCCGAGACCAGCGTCGCAGGGCTGGTGCTCACCGCGGGCACTGCCATCTTCGAGCCCGCACTCGGAGTGGCGAAACGGCGGATCGGTGCCCGGCTCGGCTCGTCGGCCACCAGCGGGGAAGGAGCACAGAACCTGCTGTGCGCGTACTGGGCGATCGCGGTATTCGCCGGGCTGGCGGCTAACACCCTGTGGGGAGCTTGGTGGCTCGATGGTGCGGTCGCTCTCGGGATAGCGGGCTGGGCGGTGGCCGAAGGGCGGCGGGCGTGGGCCGGGCGATCCTGCGCCTGCGCGTCCCAGCCCGGCCTGCCCTGCTGACACTTCTGTTCACATTCGGCCTTCCGAATCCACTATTAATCGTTTATCGTCGATAGACGATGAGTGAATCTGCCCAGCCTCTTGACCGGGCCACCGCGGCGGAGTACGCCACCTGGTTCAAGGCGCTCGCCGACCCCACCCGGATCCAGATCGTCTCCCTGCTCGCCCGCCGGGGCACGCCGATGAACGTGGGCGAGATCGTCGCTGCCGTCGACGTGGTCCAGTCCACCGTGTCCGCGCACCTGAAGATCCTGGCCGAGGTGCGGTTCCTGCTGTCCGAGCACCGCAGAACCGCCACCTACTACCGGATCAACGACGCCTGCGTGGATTGCTTCCCCACCGCCGCCGACATCGTCATGGGCCGCCCCGCGCCGAGCCCCCGCACAGCCCTGGAGAGTCTCAGTGGCCAGCAACCCTGCCTCCCGCAACCGGGATGCTGTCATCGCCCGTTACTCCGGCCTGGCCCGCACCGCCCTGGCCGGGGCCGCCATCACCGACTGCGACCCGGGCGCCTTCACCGACGGTGGCTTCGGCGCCGCCGCCTACGCCGGGACCGACGGCGCCCCCGGAGGTGCGCTGCGCGCCAGCCTCGGCTGCGGCAACCCCCTCGCGGTCGCCGCCTCCATCCCGGCCAGACCGTCCTGGACCTGGGCTCCGGTGGCGGCCTGGACGTGCTGCTGTCCGCCCGCCGCGTTGCCCCCGGCGGCACCGCCTACGGCCTGGACGCCAGCCCCGACATGCTCGGCCTCGCCCGTGCCAACGCCGCCGCGGCCGGCGTCACCAATGCCACGTTCCTGCATGGCCACATCGAGGACATCCCACTGCCCGGCGGGCACGTGGACGTGGTCATCTCCAATTGCGTCATCAACCTGTCCACCGACAAGCCCCGCGTCCGCAGCAATACACGCAACGAACCTCTTCGAAGGGCAGCTACGTGCAC
>CAVSRH010000011.1:0-83529 GCA_963730235.1 uncultured Actinomycetes bacterium | reverse complement strand
AGCCCGGTCCCCGGACACATGGTCATGCTCGTCCCGCCCCGCTACATGGCGAGACGCCGAATGGGTGCTTGCGAGACCGCTCCGCCAGCCACCAGCCGGGGAACACCACGCCCCCCCACCAGCGCGAAAGGACCCTTCCTCGCTCCCGATGATCTGCCGCCGTTCGTCGGCGTCCAGCTCGTTCGTCCTCGCCGCTACGCGGCTGCGGGCGCTCCAGCAGGACTCCTCCCACACGGCGACGTAAACCGGGGCAGCTGCGAGGGAAATCCCGGACAACTCTGAGGCCCAGCCCGGCGACAACGACGCACGTCACCGGGTCAAACCGCTACGCCCTCTTGACATCAGTGGCCCCCATGGGTGCCGCTGCTCGCACGTTCGGTGGCGCTAGTCAGCAGTCACGGGCGCTTCGGTCACCATGTGCCAGTTGCCCGGCGCTGTGTGGCCGGTCCTCAGCAACCTGCTGCTGATGTGCGACTGGATGGACAGCCAGCGCCGCACAGTCACTTCCGCTGCCCGCAGTTCTGCTACGCCTCCGGGCGGGTCTGTCACCGACGGTGAGGTGAGGAACGACGTCGCTATAGACCCCGCGAGGAGGCAGGTGTCCCGGAAAAGCAGCCGACACCGCATGCGTCAGCGACCGAAACGGCTCATCGGGCCGTGGCGCGAGCCTAAGGATCTCCTCGCCGAACCATGTGCTGGCCGCGAACTCACAGTTGAAGGCGCTGATAGACCGCACCTACATCGACTCGGAGGCATTCGATGACCGCGGCAGTGATCGGTGCATGGCTGAGCCTCCGGCACCGGAATCGGGCTCATCGGCCGTCGATACCGAGTGAACCGCCCCCGGGTTTCCGAAGCTGGCGTTCAGTCGCGGGATGGCGGGGCGGCCGGATCGGATTCAGCGGGCTGGCCGGTCTCCTGCGTGCCGGGGTGGTGGCCCTTCTCCGCCAGATCGGCTGCGGCCTGCGCCAGATCGCCCTTGGCCTTGTCCTTGAAGTAGGCTCGTGCCTCGGTCGCGTCATCGGCCGTGGAATCCCACTTCCGGGCGGGCCTTGTAGGTGTTGCGTAGCGGCCAGGCGGTCCACACGACGAAGGCCACGCCAGCGAGGACGATGGCGACCCAGAGAGCGGTCAACGGAATTACCTCCTTGTTCGTCGAACTGCATCACCGGGTGTGATCGCGCCTTCGTGCAGACCGGCAACGGTGACGACCGGCGCCGGGAAGCCAGCCGCATCGAATCGCGGAGCGACATATTCCCAGATTTATGCGCTGTCCCCCGCGCCTGTCAAGGGAGGAAGAAAGGAAACCGCCGCCCTCGACAGCGACAACACCGGCGGTTCGGCTAGCGCTTCTTTTGCCGGCGACAACGTCATCAGCATCCCGCCATCGTGGGCGTCTACGGCACGACGGCGAGCGTGGCCGCATATTCATGCAGATCACGCTGTGCCGAGAACGCGCGCTCATGCCGCCGTGCGGGTGTTACCTGGCATCTACCATGGCGGGCGCGGGCGCCGCCGTTGGCCAGCGTGGGCGGCGTGCCGTCACATGGCCTGGGCAGGTGCTGATGCGGACGAAGACGGCCGTCGCGGGAAGCGCGGGTTTCCTGCTGATTGCGCCGGGCGTGGTCGCTGGGTGGTCCCTTGGTGGCTGACCCGCTGGCAGCCAGGCGCCGTGCTCCCGGTGCCGGTGCGCGTCGTGGGCGGCCTGCTGGCCGCGGCCGGATTCCTGGCGGCGCTGGTCGGGTCGTTCGCGCAGTTCGCCGTCGAGGGCCGGGGCACTCCCGCGCCACCGGCACCCACCGGGCAGCTGGTGGTGGGCGGACTCTACCGGTATGTCCGCATCTCATGACCTGGCCGTGCTGGCGGTCATCACCGGCCAGGCTGTTGTGCTGGGCCGCCCGGTGCTGGCCGGGCTATGCCGCGGCAGTGGGCGGCATGTTCACTGCATTCGTCTACTCTGGCACGAACAGCCCACCCTGGCCCGGCGCTGAGCAATGCTTGAGACCTGTGGATCTGCCGGGAGGGCGCAGCGCGGGTGTACCTTCCCGGGGTGACCTAGTCGTAGGTTCTCAAGCAATGGCCGGCGTTGGAGCGCCGGCCGGGGAAGGTACACCCATGCTCACCGTAGTCCCTGGTGTGGATGGCGCGCGGCCGGCCTAAGGGCAGCCGTCGTCGCTGATCGACCAGATCGTGCGGGACGGCGCCCGGCAGATGCTGGCCGCGGCGCTGCAGGCCGAGGTCGCCGCCTACATCGACAGTTCGCCGCCCTGCGCGACGAGGATGGTCGCCGGCTGGTGGTGCGCAACGGCACTCAATCCGCGGACGTGCTGACCGCGCCGGGGCGGTCGAGGTCAACGCGCCGCGGGTCAACGATAGGCGCATCGACCCGGATTCCGGTGAACGCCAGCGGTTCCTCGTCGATCCTGCCGCCGTGGGCGCGCAAGTCCCCGCAGATCAGCGAGGTGCTGCCGTTGCTGTACCTGCATGGGCTGTCCAGCGGAGATTTCGGCCCGGCTAGGGCAGTTCCTGGGCTCGCAGCCGGGCTGTCGGGCACGACGGTCACCCGGCTGACCGAGCCGTGGAAAGAGGAGGCCGGCGCGTTTTCGCGCCGGGACCTGTCTGGTACCGACTACGTCTACCTGTGGGTCGACGGCATCCACCTGGGATCCGGCTGGAGCAGACCAAGCTGTGCCTGCTGGTGATGATTGGGGTGCGCGCCGACGGCCGCAAGGAGTTGGTCGCCCTCGCTGATGGGTATCGGGAGTCGACCGAGTCGTGGGCTGACCTGCTGCGTGATTGCCCCCGCCGGGGCATGACTGCCCCGGTGCTGGCGGTCGGCGACGGGGCTCTGGGCTTCTGGAACGCCGTCCGGGAGGTGTTCCCGCAGACCCGTGAGCAGCGCTGCTGGTTCCATTATGCCGACTTCCGGATTATGCCGATGTGGCCGGTGAAGCTGCTGGTGGGGGCCGTGCTGGCGGCGTGAAGGTCGGCATAATCCGGCGAGCTGTTCGACGCTTGCCTTTCCGATCGTGGAGAGGAGAGCGTCATGGTCAAGGTGTTGCGGTCGTTCGTGCGTGGGCCGCTGGAGCCGCACGTCGCTGGGTTCGCCGGGGAGTTGCTGCGGCAGGGTTATTCGCGGTCCTCGGCTGCGCAGCATGTGTGCTTCATCGCGCATCTGGATCGCTGGATGAGCGCCGGGGGCGTCGAGCTGGACGGCTTGAGCGCCTCGCTGATCGAGCGTTATCTGGCTGAGCGACGCTCGGCGGGCTATGTGGAGTACCTGTCGGTGAAGGCGCTGCGGCCGCTGCTGGAATTCCTCGCGCCGCTGGGTGTGCTGCCGGTTCCGCAGATGGTTCCGCCGGGCCCGGTGGAGGAATTGCTTGGCCGCTACCGCGATTACTTGATCGGTGAACGGGGCCTGACTTCTGGGACTGCGCGCGGTTACGTGGACTTCGTCCGGCCGTTCGCCGCCACCCGCCTGCACGGCGGGGTGCTCGACTTCGCCAGCTTGACCGCAGCCGATGTCACCGGGTTCGTGCTGGGCGCTTGCCCGGGGCGGGCGGTTGGGTCGGCGAAGCTGATCGTGACTGCTCGTTGCGGTCGCTGCTGGGCTGGCTGCATGTCGACCGGCGTGACTCCGGCTGCCACTGGTCAGCGCGGTGCCGTCGGTGGCGGGCTGGCGGCTGTCCGCGCTGCCGAAGGGCCTTGAGCCGGGCCAGCTGCGCCGGCTGCTGGCCTGCCTGCGACCGGCGCACGGCCACCGGCGCGGCGCGACTACGCGATCATGCTGCTGCTGGCGCGGCTGGGGCTGCGGGCCGGGTGAGGTCGCCCACCTTGGGCTGGATGACATCGACTGGCGCGCACGGCGAGATCGCCGTTCGTGGGCAAGGGCAACCGCGCCGAGCGGCTGCCGCTGCCGGCCGACGTGGGCGAGGCGATTGCGGCCTACCTGCGGCGCGGGCGGCCTGGCACCGCCGAGGGCCGCAGTGTGTTCGTACGGGTGCACGCCCCGCACCGGGCGCTGACGACCGGCGGGGTGACGATGGTCGTCTTCGGCGCCGCGCAGCGGGCCGGGCTTCCGCAAGATGCACGCGCACCGGCTGCGGCATACCGCGGCGACCGCGATGCTGCGCGCCGGCAGCCCGCTGCCCGAGGTCGGTCAGGTGCTGCGGCACCGCTCGCCGTTGACGACGGCGATCTACGCCAAGGTCGACACGCGACGCGCTGGCCGTGCTGGCACGGCCTTGGCCGCCCGGCGCGCCGGTGGTGTGTCATGACCGGGACCCTGCGCAGCCAGCTGGCCGGCTACCTGGCGCTGCGCCGCGCGCTGGGCTATCGGCTGGCCCGCCCGGAGAAGCTGCTCAACCAGTTCCTCGACTACCTCGACTGAGGTCGGCACGTCCAGGGTCACGGTGGCGGTGGCGCTGGACTGGGCGCGGCTGCCAGCCAACGGCGGGTCGAACTGGTGGGCCTACCGGCTGTCGGCCGTCCGCGGCTTCGCCACCTACCTGAACGCCATCGACCCGGTGCACGAGATACCCGCCGCGGACCTGTTGCCGCAGCGACCGCTTCGGGCCAGCCCGTACCTGTATTCCGACGCCGACATCGCCGCGCTGATCGCAGCCACCCGCGCGCTACGCTCCCGCTGCGGCAGGCCACCTTCGCCGCCCTGATCGGGACGCTGGCCGTCACCGGAATGCGGGTGGGGGAGGCGATCGCGCTGGACCGCGACGACGTCGACCTCGCCGCCGGGCGGCTCGTGGTGCGGCACGGCAAGTTCGGCAAGGCACGGCGAGCTGACCCTGCACCCCACCACCGTCACCGCGCTGCGCCGCTACCAGCGGCTGCGCGACCGGTCCGCCCCAGCGACCGGGACGGCGGCGTTCTTCGTCTCCCTGGCCGGAACCCGGCTGCTCTACTGCAACGTCCACAACGCATTCCAGCGGCTCGTCCGCTGGCCGGGTCTCACGCCGCGGTCAGCGTCGTGCCGGCCCCGCATCCACGACCTGCGGCACTCTTTCGCGGTCACAGCTTGCTCGACGCCTACGCCGCCGGCCAGGACGGGCAGGCCCGGCTGACGCTGCTGTCCACCTGGCTCGGGCCATGTCGCACCCGGGCGGCACCTACTGGTACCTGTCCGCCGTCACCTGAGCTGATGGCCGCCGCCGGGCACGGCTCGAACGTACCTGACCGGCCAGGCGGCCCGGCGATGACCGCGCTCGCCCCCACCCTGCAGGCATTCTTCACCGACCGGCTCATCCGCGCAGCGCCACGCCAGCCCGCCACACCATCGCCGCCTACCGCGACACCCTGCGGCTGCTGCTCGGCTTACGCCGCCGCCAGACCGGCAAGCCGCCATCGCTGCTCGATCTCGCCGACCTCGACGCGCCGCTGATCGCCGCCTTCCTCGACCACCTCGAACACGACCGCGGCAACAGCGTCCGCACCCGCAACGCCCGGCTGGCCGCGATCCACTCGCTGTTCCGCTTCGCGGCGCTGCGCCACCCCGAGCACGCCGCAGAGCATCGCCCGGGTACTGGCCATCCCGCCCAAACGCTTCGACCGGGCACTGGTCACCTACCTCACCGAACCCGAGGTCGACGCGCTGCTCACCGCCCGCGACCAGTCGACCTGGACCGGCCGGCGCGACCACGCGCATGCTGCTGCTCGCCGCCCAGACCGGCCTGCGGATCTCCGAACTGACCGGACTCACCCACGCTGACGTGCACCTCGGCACCGGCGCGCACGTCGCCTGCCACGGCAAAGGACGCAAAGACCGGATCACCCCGCTGACCAGCGGCACGATCGCCGCGCTGCGGGGCTGGCTCGACCGAACACGACGGCCGCCAGGACATGCCGCTGTTCCCGACCCGCCGGGGCACCGCTCAGCCGCGACGCGGTCGAACACCGCCTCGCCCACTACACCGAGCGGGCCGCCGCCAACCTGCCCCTCACTGCAAGGCCAAGACCGTCACCGCGCACGTCCTGCGGCACACCACCGCGATGCGGCTGCTGCACGCCGGGGTCGACACCAGCGTGATCGCACTCTGGCTCGGGCACGTCAGCGTCGACACCACACAGATCTACCTGCACGCCGACCTCGAACTGAAGGAACAGGCGCTAGCCAGGACCACACCGCCGAACGGGCGAGCCCGGCCGATACCAGCCTCCCGACAACCTCTCGCCTTGCTCGAAGCGCTCTGATTATGCCGACCTTCACGCCGCCAGCACGGCCCGCCACCAGCAGCTTCACCGGCCACATCGGCATAATCCGGAAGTCGGCATAATGGAACCAGCAGCGGCCCTCTCTGGTCTGGGGAACACCTCCCGCAGCCCGGTCCAGAATCCCAGCGCGCCGTCGCCGACGGCCAGCACCGGGGCGCGCATGCCGCGCCGGGCGCAGTCGCGCAGCAGGTCAGCCCACGACTCGGCGGACTCCCGGTACCCGTCGGCCAGGGCGATGAGCTCCTTGCGCCCATCGGCGCGGACGCCGATCATCACCAGCAGGCACAGCTTGTGCTCTTCCAGCCTGATGTTCACGTGGATGCCATCAGCCCACAGGTAGACGTAGTCCGCGCCGGACAGGTCCCGCTCCGCGAACGCGCGCTGCTCGGCTTTCCACGTCTCGGTCAGCCGGGTGATCACCGCCGCCGACAGCCCAGCTGAAGAACCCAGGAACTGGCCCAGCGCGGGCACGAAGTCACCGGACGACAGGCCGTGCAGGTAAAGCAGCGGCAGCACCTCGGTGATCTTCGGGGTCTTCCGCGCCCACGGCGGCAGGATCGCCGAAGCGAACCGCTTCCGCTCACCCGTCACCGGGTCAGCGCGCTTGTCATTGACCCGCGGCACCGTCACCTCGACCGCGCCCGCGCTGGTCAGCACCTCCCGGCTCTGGTGATAACCGTTCCGCACCACCAGCCGCGCGGCCATCCCCGTCAACCTCGGCGGTGAACGCCGCCACGTAAGCATCCACCTCCGCGCGCAGCGCCTCGGCCAGCATCCGCCGCGCGCCCTCCCGCACAATCTCATCAATCAGCGACCGCGAGCCAGCCTCGCCGCCCTCGTGGCCTGAACCCACGCCAGGGACTACCGTGAGCATCGGGTGCTACCTTCCCGGCCGGCGCGCCAACGCCGGACCATGCTTGAGACTCGACTCGGACACCGGGAAGGTACACCCCCATCCCGGCCGATCCACAGGTCTCAAGCATTGCTCCGCCGGATGGCGCGGTGGCAGCCGAATTGGCCACCCCGCAGCCTGTGCGGGCAGGCAGCGGGCGATCGCGTTGGCGGCCTGTCAGTGGGCAAGGATGGCCAGGTCGGCTTCAGCGATGCGGCAGGGGTCGTCGATAAGGTCGATCGCAACGATCTTCGCGCCGGTGATCGTGAACCCTACGAGTGTGATCGGCTTTCCGTCTGCGGCCGTGACGACTCCGGCGGCTCCGTTGATCAGTGCCGGCAGGGTGACCCGGGCGATTCGCGTGAAGGGGAACGCGCGCCCGGCCACCGCCGCCGCACCGCGGACCGCCTCGGTGCCGTTGGAGCGCACCACGACGGCTGGGTCGAGGGCCTCCAGTAGCGCGTCGAAGTCGCCGTTGCGGGCGGCGGTGAGGAAGGCGCCGACGATTGCCCGCTCCCGGGTCAGATCAATGCCGGAGACCGGAGCCGGGCCCTGGACCCGCCGGCGGCCGCGACTGGCCAGCTGGCGGGCCGCGGCGGGCGAGCGCCCGACGATGGGCGCGATGTCGTCGAACGGGACGGCGAACATGTCGTGCAGGACGAACGCGAGCCTCTCGGCGGGGGCCAGTGTGTGCAGGATCATCAGGAGCGCGGGGCCGATGGAGTCGGCAAGTAGCGCTTCGTTTTCTGGGTCGATGCCGTCCGCGCCGGTCACGACTGATTGGGGCAGGTGCATCCCCGCTGGTTCCTCCCGGCGTGACTGCAGCATGTTCAGGCAGCCCGGGCGACGACCGTCCTGAGCCATCCACCAAGATTCTCGATCTTGCCAGGGTCGGTGCGGCTCAGCCGTAGCCAGGTTTCCTGGACAGCGTCGTCGGCGTCGCTGGCCAAGCCGAGCGTCTGGTAGGCGATCGCCCGCAGCCGGGCCCGGTGGGTCTCGAACCGTGCCGCGAGCAGGTCCTGTTCGTCCATCGGTCACATTCTCTTGTCGTGGCCGGACATAGAAGTGACCGTCCAGACTCCGCGGGTGCACGTCAGATTCGTAGGCGGTTCCGGGTTGTGGCTGGTTGTGGGCTTATTCTGAGTGTGGATAGTCACTCAGAATGGGGGGCAGCGTGCCGGAGGATGCAGTTGAGCTGGCGGGACTCGAGCGCCGGCGCGAGGAGCTGTACCGGGAGCTGGGCCAGGTCGGGGACTTCCGGCGGGGGTCGCTGAACGGGGTGCGCCGTAAGTGCGGCAAGCCGGGCTGCGCGTGCGCGGCCCCGGATCATCCCGGTCACGGGCCGCAGTGGAACCTGACGCGGAAGGTGGAAGGGCGGACCCGGGCGGTGCACCTGAAGCCGGGCCCAGAGCTGGAGAAGGCCCGGCGGGAGGTCGCGGAGTACGAGCGGTTCCGGGGCCTGGTGAGCCAGGTGACGGAGGTGAACGAGGCGATCTGCCAGGCCCGCCCGGCGGTGCCGGGCCAGGCCGGCGGTGATGCCCCTCCCGGGCCGGGAGGGGAAAAGGGGGGCTCCGGGCGGCCCTCGCGCAGGAGAAAGCGGCCGAGCTAGGCCGGCTGGCCGCCGCGGCGGCCAGGATCCTGGGCTGCGGCGATGCCAGGATGGAGACCGCAGAGCAGGTGATCCGCGCGGGATTGCTCCGGCTGGGCGGCAGCATGCTCGGCGAGCTTCTGTCCGCCGACCGCGGGCACCGCGGTCCCCGCGTCCCCTGCGGCCGGGGCCACGAGGCCGTTTTCGCCGGCTACCGGGACAAGGTCACCGGCACCGCGCTCGGCCCGGTCACCCTCACGAGGGCCTGGTACCACTGCACGGTCTGCGGGCACGGCCTCGCGCCGAGGGACGCCGAGCTCGGCGTAGCCGGCGCGTCCATGTCCCCGGGCCTGGCCGCGATGAACGACCGCGCCGCCGCCGCGGTCCCGTTCGCGCAGGCAGCCGCCCTGCTGGAGGAACTTGCCGGCGTCCGGCTCACCGTCAAGCGGGCCGAGCGGGCGGCCGAGGCCAGCGGCGCCGCCGTCGCGGCGGCGGCCCGCGACCGGGCCGGGCTGATCGCCGCCCGCAAGCTGGTCCCGCTGCCCCCCTCGCCGCTGCCGGACAAGCTGTATGCGGCCATCGATGGCACCGGTGTGCCCATGACCTCCAGGGAGACAGCGGGCCGGGAGGGCAAGGGCGAGGACGGCCGCGCCCGCACCCGCGAGGTCAAGCTCGCCGTCTTCTTCACCCAGGACAAGACCGATGACGACGGGTATCCGGTCCGGGACAGGGGCTCCACCAGCGTCATCGCCACCTTCGAGCCTGCGAGCACGTTCGGGAACCTGGTGAAAGCCGAGGGCATCCGCCGCGGCGCCGGCCACGTCCGGCAGCTCACCATCCTCGGCGACGGCGCGGCCTGGATCTGGGGCATCGCCACCGCCAAGTTCCCCGAAGCCACCCAGATCGTGGACCTGTTCCACGCCCGCGAGCACATCCACGACCTCGCCCGCCTCCTGGAGTTCATGCTGCTGGACCACAAGGACGAATGGCTCGCCGCCCGCCTTGAAGACCTCGACTACGGCTACATCGACGGCATCGTGGCCGCCGCCCGCAAGTTCCCCCTCACCGGCGTCAAGAAGGACGAGCTGGACACCGCCCTCGGCTACTTCGAGCACAACGCCCCCCGCATGCGCTACCACTGGTTCCGCCAGTGCGGCCTGTTCGTCGGCTCCGGCGTCGTCGAGGCCAGCTGCAAGACCGTCATCGGCCAGCGGCTCAAGCAATCCGGCATGCACTGGACCGTCGGCGGCGCCGACGCCATCATCGCCCTGCGCTGCCGCGAAGCCAGCAGCACCTGGGAAGCCATCTGCAACACCCCACACACTCAGACACGCACTGCCTGACCAGCAGCATCCCGAGGATGATCTCGACTACCTACAAAATTGGCGCACACCCAGACTCCGCCGATGTGACAGGAGGCCGGCTTGGTGTTCAGTGTCCCGGTTCAGCCGCGGCCCACACGGAGGAACAATCGTGCATCCACCGGCGAACCCACAAAGAGCGGACGTAACTCACCCCTCTCTTGAGGGCTAATTGGCGTAAGGAGAGCCCATGGCCTCGCCCGTCCTTGTCACTGGCGGCACCGGTCGCCTCGGGAAGCTTGTCGTCGCGCGGCTACAGGACAGCGGTTGCGACGTCCGCGTGCTCGCCCGGCACGACCGGCCCACCCCGCAGGGCGTCACTTTCTTCACCGCAGACCTGCGGTCCGGCCAGGGCATCGAGCCGGCCGTGACCGCGGCGGCGGCCATCATCCACTGCGCGACCAGCACGCAGGGGCGACGCCGAGGCAACCCGCAACCTGGTGGCAGCCGCGTCCCGGACGGGGTCTGCCCACCTGGTGTACGTGTCGATCGTCGGTATCGACCACCTCGCCTCCTGGGGATACCCGAAGACGAAGCTCCAGGCCGAGCAGATCGTGGCCACCTCCGGTCTGCCCTGGACGATCCTGCGAGTCACGCAGTTCTACGACTACTGCCTGGCCAATGCGCGCAGGCTGAGCCGGTTCCCCGTGGTACCGGTGCCAGCGGGCTTCATCGTCCAGCCGGTTGATCCCCGCGACGTGGCGGGCCGGCTCGTCGAGTTGGCGCTGGGCGAGCCCGTCGGCCGGGCGCCGGACATGGCCGGACCACAGGTGAGCAACTGGACGGACCTGCTCCGGGGGTACCTGAAGGCCAGTCATCGTCGCCGATGGGTGCTGCCGGTTCGGATACCGGGCACCCGGGCAGTCCGCAACGGCGCTCTGCTGCCACCGCCGGGACACACCGTCGGCTGCCGGACCTGGGACCAGTTCCTCACCACCCAACTGCGGCAGCAAGCCACCACAACCGGCTAGCCCGACCCGAAGGGCCGGCCACGGGCCGTCAACCGCACCGTCCGCCATCCCTTCCGACATCACACATACAGCAAAAGAGCGCCGCGAATGCAAGCCCGAATGAAGAACCCGGGAGTGGTCATTCCCGACGCCATGACGGCGATCAGGGCGCCGAACGAGGCCATCAAACAGGGCGGCGTACCACCGAGGACACTCGACCTGGTACACCTGCGAGCCAGCCAGATCAATGGTTGCAGCGTGTGCGTCGGCGCCGCGGCCAAAGCCAAGCAAGACGGCGAGACCGACGAACGACTGTTCACCCTGGTCGCCTGGCGGGACACGCCCTTCTTCACCGACGCCGAACGCGCCGCACTGGCCCTCACCGAGGCCGTCACCCGGCTCAGCGACCGGACCGACCCGGTGCCCGACGAGATATGGAACGAGGCGGCCGCCGCTACGACGAGCCAGCCCTGGCCGCACTGGTTCTCTGGATTGCCGCGGTGAACGTCTTCAACCGCGTCAACATCGCCACCAGGCAGGTCCCCGGCAAGTACCCCGGCTAAGTCCAAGGGTGCGCGACGACGTCTGGACCCACCAGTGCGATACCACCCGCTCCACGGTGGAGTTCAGCGATGGCAACCGGATCCAGACTGTCCGGCACGAGCGCGCCGACGACGGAAAGACCTACTCAGCCTCCATGAAGGTCACCCTGATCAAAAGTGGAATGAGAACCTCCCCCCGGCGTCGAGATCGCCGATCAACCTGTTCGGTGCTGCACGGAGAGGTGCCCGCCAGGCGGCCAGGTATCGATCCTGCGCGGCGCCGTGTTGCCAACCACTGACGGCACCGGCGCAGGTAGGAGCACCAGATGAGCAAGGTCGCAGATATCAGCGAGCCCGCCAGCGAACTGGAACGTCTGATCGCGGACCTGTCGGGGTCCGGGCTGCTGGGGGGTGTTGTCTTCGGCGACGGCTTTTGTACCGCGCACCTGGCCGGGACGACCACGCCGGTGTTCCGCGGGCCGCCCGACCGGCGATGGTGGCACGTCGAGCTTGGCGACGGCGCGGCGGGCTGGGTGATGGACGTGCGGGTCGATGAGATCACCGGGGTCCGGTTCGTCCGTGCGCCCTACCCGTTCCGCCCACATTTCCCTGGGCAGGAGGTCCTGGGGGTGGATTTCCTGGGGCCGGGCGAGGGCAAGGTTCTCTACTGCTCCGTGGGTGACCTGTATGACGGCCAGCGGATGCGCCCGGAGAGACTGGCGGCATGGCGAGCACTGCGCGAACGCTACGGCAACCGCGACGAGTCGCGAGTCGACCGGGGCGCCCTGCTGGCCCCGGCTGCCTGAACCATCGTGACCGCCGGCACGCGGAGCGGGTGCCCCGATGCTGCCCGGGCCCTCACTGGTAGCGAACTGGCAGAGGATTGGCCGTACCTCCAGGCAAGCCAGAACGCGGCCGGGCCTACGCTTAGCGGCCACCGCCGGACATCCGGGCGCCCAGCGCCACAGCGCGGCCAGCGGACGGACCATGACGGTGAAGGTCTTAATGCGGTCATGCTCATCGAGTTCGAGCAGGTCCACCCCGCGCAGCATGGCCCTGGCCGACCCGCGCCTCGAAGACCAGCCCGGAACAGCGGCGGCTTGCTGGACGGGACGCAACCAGCCGGTGGGTATGGCGGAACTCCTCGCACGCCGCCTCGACGCCCGCAGCGCAGCGGCGACTGCCTTGCTTCCCACAACCGGGTCGCCGGTCGCGGGGTTGCGCATGACCACATCAGGGGTCAGCTCCCGCGCCGCAGCACCATGGTCGTGGGCCCGGGAAGCCGTGATGAAACGTTCGGCCGCGCGTTCATGCGCCAGATCGTACGGTCCCCGCATCCGCCCACCGGCGCGGCGGCGCTGGGCGGCCATGGCGCCGACGCGCCGATCGCCCGGCTATGCCACTCCAGCAGCGGCGCAACCGTGCATCCGTGAGCCACGCCGAACGGCTGTTCGCGAGCGCTCTAATGTCATGGCCTGTGATGTCTGTGTGTCCGCCTGGGCAGCCACCAGGACCGACGGCCGCGGAGTCATCTGGGTCAACGCTGTCCGCTCATACATGAGAGTGCACGGTCGTCCCGCGACGGCCACCAGATTGAGCCAACACGTATGCCCAGCCGATAGGCGCCGTAGACCCTGGAGTCGCGGCCTGATTGGCGACCAGAACGGCGGATACTTGCGCGCTGCGCCGGGTGGGGTGGTGTGGTGTGGATCCGCGAAGAAGGCTCATGTGCTCAGCTGCGGGGCCTCGGCCAGCAATACTGGCGTTATGTCGTCGTCTAGGAAGCCGCCGGACTGGTGTTGCCACAGCCGGGCATAGATTCCGTCTTGACGGAGCAGCTCCTGGTGTGTGCCCTTCTCAGTGATCTGGCCGTGGTCGAGCACGATCAGCTGGTCCATGTGTGCGACGGTGCTCAGCCGATGCGCGACCACGAGCGCGGTCCGGCCCTCCATGAGCGGCCACAACGCGTGCTGGACAAGGACCTCGCTCTCCGAGTCCAGCGCGCTGGTCGCCTCGTCCAGCAGCAGGATCGGCGCGTCACGCAGGACCGCCCGGGCCAGCGCGACGCGCTGCCGCTGCCCGCCGGACAGCTTCACACCACGCTCGCCGACCATCGTGTCGAATCCGTCCGGCAGGGCGTCGGCGAACTCTGTCACGTGCGCGGCCTGCGCCGCCTGGTGGATCTCCGCGTCGGTCGCGTGCGGGCGCGCGAACGCGATGTTGTCGCGCAGCGTCCGGTGGAACATCGCCGGGTCCTGCGGCACGTAGGCGATCAGGCTGCGCAGATCCGACTGGCGCAGCCTGCTGATGTCCTGCCCGCCGATCAGGATCCGACCGTCGTCGACGTCCATCATCCGCAGCAGCAGGCGGGTCAGTGTGCTCTTGCCACCGCCTGATCGGCCGACCAGGCCGAGCTTGGTCCCGCTCGGCACGGTGAGGTCCAGGCCGGTGAACAACGGCAGCCCGCCCGCGTGCGCGAATGTCACGTGCTCGAACCGGACGTCGCTGGCCTGCGGCCGCAGCGGCTCCGGCGTGATCGGGTCGACCACGGTCGGCGGTGTCAGCAGCAACTCGGTGAACTGCGCGGCTTCGGTCAGCGAGCTCTCCATCTGGCGGTAGATCTGGTTGAACTCGAACATGATCCGCGTCGCGTTGGAGTAGTAGGTGAAGGTCACCACCATCGCCTCGATACCGTGCTGGCTCGCACCGAGTGAGATCGCCAGCAGCAGACCGATTGCGTTGGTCAGCACGGACATCGGCGCGACCAGCGTGTCGATGCGCAGGTTCTCGTAGTCCCACGACCGCAGCGATTTCCGTCGCTGGTCGGCGACGCGCGACCTGTGCTCGGCGGCCTCCCGGTCCTCGGCAGCGAACGCGCGGATCGTGTCCATGTTCATCAGGCTGTCGGCCACGTGCCCAGATACGCGCGCGATCGCTTCCTCGCGCTGGTCGACGAGCTTCTGGCGACGGCGGATAAGCGGTGCGATCCCGGCGCCGGTGATCGCGATCAGGCCAATGAGCCCGGCGACGAGCAACGGGTCGTAGCGCCACAACACCACCGACGCGAACGCCAGCGGCACGAGGCTGCCGACGATGTTGAACACCAGATTGTCGGTAAAGTCCTCGAACCGGGAAGCGAAGCTCAGCACCCGCTTGGTCAGCGAACCAGCGAAGTTGTCATGGAAGAACGCGGCGTCCTTCGCCAGCAGCTCGTCCATGCCGATCACGTAGAGGTTCTCGATGCCGTGACCTTCGAGGCGGAACACGCCGTAGAGGCCAATCCGCCACACGATCTCGGCGAAAAGCAGCACCCCTACGAATCCGAGCACATACGGCATCGCCGCGCCGATCCCAGTCAGCGCGTGGCCGGCAAAGCCGCCGACCAGCTCAGCGACAATCAGCGGCGCGACGTAGTAGATGCATGTGTTCCCCAGCGCAGGCAGCAACATCGCGGGCACCGTGAAGCGCCAGAGCCTGGCCATCTGGCGGCCGTAGTAGCGCAGCGCGAGCAGCACCGCCCCTTTCCGGGCCGGCGAGCCACGACTACGTTCAGGCGTAGTCATTGTCCCCCGTTCCGAGCAACCAGCCCGGCCATAGTGCCCGACCGGGAGCCTCGACAGCGACCGATTTTCCCGGCCGCTACCCGCCAGTCGCGCTGTCCGCAATAGCCATCAGCTGGGCGGTGGTCAGCGGCACGGCTGCGCTGACCAAGTAGATGAGCGCACCCTGACGCCAGGCAATAGCACCCAAGCGGCCCGTCCCGGGGCCCTCGAACGTAGATCGGGGCCGTAGACCACGCTCGTGCCGGAACTACCACGGACGTGACACAAACGGACTAACGGCGGACTCGGTGATCAGCATCTGAGCCCGCCCCCTCGATGCGCGGGTTCACACAGAACGCCAGATCGGTATCGCTTCACCCCTCGCCGTGATAAACGGATCCGGCGCCATAGCGGCGGTGATATGCGCCGCCGTGGATTTGGTCATCTGTGGTGTGACGTGGGGGCGGCCTGCGATCCCCGCCGTGGCCGGGCTCGCGGCTTCTTGTGGGCTTAGATCGGGAGCGGGTTGTCTCCTGCGGGTCAGCCAGGCAGTACCGTCCAGCGCCAGCATCACCACCGGGTCAGCGCCCCTTTCGGTGATGGCTATGGGCCGTCGGACCTGCAGAGCGCCTATAACCTGCCGCCGGGCAGGCAAGGGCCGATTACACGGCGTGAGCGGCCGTGTCCCCTCTACGGATCACGGAGCGTGCAAGCGCCGATTGTGCGCTGGCTGCCTGTGGGTCTACGTGGCGCAGATTACGGAGAGGTCTACCTGCTGCCCGGAGGGCGTGTTGTTGTTCATCTTGAGGATCCAGCCGCCGGCGCCCTCGTCAATCAGCCCGCCGATCTGGACCAGCGGGCTGTGGCCAATGGTCTTGACCCCACCGTCCAGTGCCGACTTGCCGGCTGGGCATCCGATGCTGTCCAGGAGCACGCCTGGGCCAAAGGAAGCGTTGTCCGAGGCGATCGTGTAGCCCGTGGGCCGGTGCCCGCACACCGCAAAGACGGTGAACCTCGCATCGTTGGGCGTCGCGTTGTACATGTACCCCGTGAACTTGGCCGGGCCTACAGGCCAGGCACTGGTGAGAACGGCTGCCGCCTGATCGGAGGTCGACAGCGTGCCGCCACCGAGCACGACCTTGGGGGAGGGGCACAAGGCGGTGGCGTGCGACTGGGTGCCCGCGGGATTATCGACCGACTCGGAATAGATCTGGTATCCCGCCGCTTGTCGGCGCAAATCGCGTCGACCGCGAACTGAGCGGTTGCCGTGCCGGTGTTGTTGACCGTGGCGAACCAGCCCGCGCTATCCGGCTCCGATGTGTTGACGGTGAGAGTGGAGCCTTCCTGGCCGCCCGCAAACGACACCCCGCCACCCCACACGACGGTGCCGGCCGGGCACGTCGCCGAGCCACCGGTGTCCAGGGCGCTCGGCAGCGCATTGACAGACCCACTGCTCACGATCTGGTACCCAGCCGGATGGCCCGCGCCGGCCGTTGCGGACCGCCGCGCCGCAGCGGCCGGTGACGCGGCGGCGGCGGCCGCCAGCATGCACAGCAGCACGGCCAGGGCAAGCACCGGCAGGTGACGGTGCCCCGGTATCTTCTCGCCTGCCACGACCTGCCCCTTTGGCTGCCATCTACGACGACATCATGGTCACCGGTGGTCATCTTCCAGCGGCCTCTGGCGCAGTATGTCCGCTTCGGGAATACATGTCCATAGGTGGCCAGGTCCCTCAATCTGGCCACCTGGTCGCAGCGCATGCACCCGGATGGGGCGCGGAATGACCCAGGAGCAGGTGGCCGTCCGGATGGGGGTGTCAGTTGCCCGGGTTCCCAGATCGAAGCTTGGCCTACAGCAATGCGTACCGCCACTGACGTGGCCTGCGTCATCCCAGTTGGCTACAGCGTCAACCGCCGGATTGCTCCTAAGCAGTAGGTCGCAGGTTCGGATCCTGCTCGGGGCGCTCATGGAAACCTCCAGGTCAGCGGCCATGTAGCCGATATGCCGTACCGCTGCTGGGAATCCTTGCGCGGCCGCCTCGGCCGCAAAACGTTCGTTTGTGTGCCTGACCTTCACCTGGCCAGATAGCAATATCAGAGTGTGAGGCCCGGCGACTAAGACTAGGACATCTCGGCACTAATCCATATATCTGGATTGTTCTTCGTGGTAATCCGGCTTTGGGTGTTGAGCGTCATATCGGTACTGTCTCTGCAGCGGCCGGTGCGGCCAGCGGGTCAACAGCGCTGGGGGGGTTTGTCGGTGAGAATTCAGCGGCTCGCGTGGACCGAGCTTCTTCGCGAGAACGTCCCGGCGTTCGCGGTGATGGCACTGGTGCTGGCGGCGTTCGCCGGGGCAGGTCAGGCGGACGCGGCAACATTTCTGGGCGGCAGCAATGCCGCAGGGGCTGGCCACACGGCGGCGACCGGGATCATTTCAACGGCCGCCGGTGGCGTTGGCGGGCCCGGCCCGGCCACCAAGGTAGGCCTGCTCGCGGCTCGCGCCGTGGCATTCGCTGGCGGGTACCTGTATATCGCCGATAGCGGAGTCGCCTGGAGCGGGGCGGTGCGGAAGGTGAGCATGGGTACCGATCTGCTGACCACCCCCGCAGGTAACGGTACCGCCTTGCCGCTGGGCAACGGCGGGCCGGCGGCCAATGCCGGCATGGACCCGGAGGGGGTGGCGGTGGATGCCACCGGCAACATGCTGATCGCCGACACTCACAACAACCGGGTGCGGGAGGTGGCCGAGACGACCGGCACCTTCTACGGCAAAAAGATGACCGCCGGGGACGTCTACACCGTCGCCGGCAACGGCAAGTATGGGTTTTCCGGTGACGGCGGCCCGGCCACCAGCGCCGAACTCGGCTACCCGGCCGCAGTGGCCCTGGATGCCGCCGGCAACCTGCTGATCGCCGACAACAACAACGGGCGGGTGCGGGTGGTGGCCGCCACGACCGGCACCTTCTACGGGCAGGCGATGACCACGGGGCACATCTATACCGTGGCCGGCGGGGGCGGCGGGGGCGATGGCGGCCCGGCCACCAGCGCCGAACTCCAGGCCCCGAACGGGGTGACGGTGGATGCCGCCGGGAACCTGTTGATCGCCGACACCCTCGACAACCAAGTGCGGGTGGTAGCCGCGACGACCGGCACCTTCTACGGACAGGCGATGACCGCCGGGGACATCTACACCGTGGCCGGCGACGGCACAGGCGGGTTCTCCGGTGACGGCGGTCCCTCCGATAGCGCTGAACTCAATGAACCGTTCGGGGTGGGAGTGGATGCCTCCGGCAACCTGCTGATCGCCGATTACAGCAACCTCCGGGTGCGGGTGGTGGCCGCCACGACCGGCACCTTCTACGGGCAGGCGATGACCGCCGGGGACATCTACACCGTCGCTGGCGACGGCAAGATCGGGTTCTCCGGTGACGGCGGCCCGGCCACGAGCGCCAAGGTCGGCCCGCAGGACGTAACGGTGGACAGCGCGGGCAACCTGCTGATCGCCGACCGCGACAATCTCCGGGTGCGGGTGGTGGCCGCCACGACCGGGACGTTCTACGGGCAGGCGATGACCGCCGGGGACATCTACACCGTCGCCGGCAACGGCAAGTATGGGTACTCCGGTGACGGCGGCCCGGCCACCAGCGCCGAGCTGAACGATCCAGGGGACGTCGCGGTGGACGCCGCCGGCAACCGGGTGATCGCCGACACCGGCAACAGCCGGGTGCGGGTGGTGGCCGCCGCCACCGCCACCTTCTACGGCAAGAAGATGACCGCCGGGGACATCTACACCGTCGCCGGCGACGGCACGAGTGGCTTCTCCGGTGACGGCGGCCCGGCAGCCAGCGCCAGGCTCAACTCTCCGTCGGCGGTGGCGGTGGATGCCACGGGCAACCTGGTGATCGCCGACACGAGCAACTATCGGGTGCGGGTGGTGGCCGCCGCGACCGGCACGTTCTACGGCAAGAAGATGACCGCCGGGGACATCTACACCGTGGCCGGCGGCGGCACGAGCGGGCTGGGCGACGGCGGACCGGCCACCAGCGCCGAACTCAACAACCCGTCCGGCGTGGCGGTGGACGCCAACGGCAACCTGCTGATTGCCGATCTCGGCACCAACCGGGTGCGGGTGGTGGCCGCCGCGACCGGCACGTTCTACGGCAAGAAGATGACCGCCGGGGACATCTACACCGTGGCCGGCAACGGCAAGATCGGGTTCTCCGGCGACGGCGGCGCGGCCACCAGCGCCAGGCTTTACTCTCCGTCGGGGGTGGCGGTGGATGCCGCGGGCAACCTGCTGATTGCCGATCTCGGCAACTATCGGGTGCGGGTGGTGGCCGCCACGACCGGCACGTTCTACGGGCAGGCGATGACCGCCGGGGACATCTACACCGTGGCCGGCAACGGCACGAGCGGATTCTCCGGTGACGGTGGCCCGGCCACCAGCGCCGAGCTCGGCTACCCGACTGCGGTGTCGGTGGATGCCGCGGGCAACCTGCTGATCGCCGACAGCGGCAACAACCGGGTGCGCGCGGTGGCCGCCACGACCGGCACGTTCTACGGGCAGGCGATGACCGCCGGGGACATCTACACCGTGGCCGGTGACGGCAAGGGCGGGTTCTCCGGTGATGGCGGCCCGGCCACTAGCGCCGAACTGAGCTTCCCGGGCGCGGTAGCGGTAGACGCCGGTGGCGACCTCGTGATCGCCGACAGCGGCAACGGCCGGGTGCGGGTGGTGGGGGGCTGACGCGAAATAGGACAGCCAGAATGCGTACCAAGAGTCACGCTTGCTGGCCCGGTCACCAGCGGTACCGTCGATACGACGCACCGACGCGGTCCGGTCCCGAGTTCGCTGACCCAGCACTCGGCCAAAGCGGTCACCGTCTATCCCGCCCGCCGGAAAGCTCGTCACGGCGAGCAGCCGGGCCCCGGCTTGACTGCCTGCCGTTACACATGGAGTCACGGATCGTGAGCGGGACTGCGGGGATGTCCCTCGCCCGGCCGTGACAGCTGTGGATCCCGCGAATCGGTGAGAAGGCGCGGCCGCCGCCGCACGCGAGCCACCCGAATTGATCCAAGATCACGGTAGGTTTCGGGGCATAACTCTATTGACCATCGAGGGAAACGCCCGTGGTGATCCCGCTCGCCGGCCGCTGGGTAGCCGCGGTGGCCGGTGCCCTGCTCGTGCTTACCGCGTGGGCCAGCGTCATCGGGACGCTTATCGTGCCCCGCCCGGTTAGCAGCTGGCTGACCCGGTCTGTGGATCTGTCCGTGAACGTGGTGTACCGGCTGCTGAAGGACGCCATCACGGACTTCAAGCGGCGTGATCGCCTGCTCGCCACACAGGCGGCGACTATCCTGCTCGGGCAGCTGGTTGTTTGGCTGGCGATCTCCTTCGCCGGGTACGCGCTGCTGTTCTGGCCGTTCGAGATCCACGGCCTGGGCTCGTCCTTCACTGCCGCCGGGTCCTCGCTGTTCACCCTGGGTTTCGTCAAGCCGGCCAGCCTGGTGCCGTCGGCCGTGGTGTTCGTCGCCGCGGCGACCGGCCTGGTGATCGTCACGCTGCAGATCGCCTACCTGCCCACCCTGTACGCGGCGTTCAACCGCCGGGAGACCGAGGTGGCGCTGCTGAACGCGCGGGCCGGTGTCCCGTCCTGGGGACCGGAACTGCTCGCCCGCACCCACTACGCGCTCGGCTCCGGCGTGTCGACCATCGACACGCTGCCCGACCTATACGCGCAGTGGGAACGGTGGGCTGCCGATGTCGCCGAAAGTCACACCACGTACCTGCCGCTGGTCCGGTTCCGCTCGCCCAGGCCCCTGTCGTCGTGGGTCACCGCCCTGCTCGCCGTGCTGGACTCCGCCGCGCTGTACCTTGCGCTGTCCCCCAAGTCCGCGCCGGTGGTCCCAGCGCGCCTGTGCCTGCGCGGCGGGTTCCAGTGCTTCGCGCAGATCGCGCGGGCGATGGGCATCGAAGTGCCCCTGGAGCCAGATCCCAACGGCGAGATCAGCCTGTCCTACGACGAGTTCCTCGAGGCGGTCGCCCGGATGCGCAAGGTCGACTTCCCGATCGAGCGCGACCCCGAGGACGCGTGGCCGGACTTCGTCGGCTGGCGGCTCAACTACGAGACCGCGGCCTATGCGGTCGCCTACGCCCTGGACGCGGTGCCGGCGCTGTGGTCGGGCCCGCGCCGGCATCACGTTCCCCCTATCGCCCCGGTCCGCCCACTGCCGGGGCGGCCACCCAAGTAACACCGTCCGTCCCGTTATGATCATCCGGTGCGCCGCCGCCTGAACCGCAAGGGGATCCTCGTGCTGTGTAAAGGCGGGCAGGCTACTTCGACCGCCCTCCCCGACCTGCTCCGCCAGGGCGCCACGGCCGTGGCTGCCGGGCGTGTGGCGATTGGTCTGGCCGCCCTGGCCTGGCCCTCGGTACCGTCCCGCCCGTGGGTGGGCGTGGCAGCCGATGACCTGGCCGCCCGGGTGTTCGGGCGCGCTCTGGGAGCCCGGGACGTCGCCCTGGGGGTTGGCGCGCTGACGGCGCTGGGACGCGAAGCCGCCCAGCCCGGATCGGCGCGAGCCTGGGTCGCCGCGGGCGCGCTGTCCGACACCCTCGACGTGGTCGCCAGCGTGTCCTCGTGGCGCGACCTGCCGCGGATCGGCCGGTGGCTGGTCGCCGTGTCCGCCGCTGGCGCGGCGCTCACCGGCGCCGCCGGGGCCGTAGCCCTGCAGCCGAACCGGACCGCCGCACGCACCTGACCCGGCCGCCCCGGCCGCGGAGCGCCCTGCGGCGGGCGGCTCAGGCGGGGCGTTCTTCTACGGGAATGCCCAGCGCCCGTAGCAACTCGCCGAGGCTGCCGACTGTGGTGCCGTTCAGCTTTCCCAGGAAGTAGGTCATCGGCGAAGCAGGCGGTTGCTGCTCACCCTCACGCGACAGTTAACACAATGCTTGACTGTCGGCGCCGCCCGACTATACTTAAGCATGTGCTTAACCATTCTGAGGCGCTGGACCAGGTGTTCCAAGCCCTCGCCGACGCGACGCGCCGGAGCCTGGTCGAGCGCCTAATCAGAAGTCCAGCCTCGGTGAGTGAACTCGCCCGGCCCCTGAACATGTCGCTGCCTGCGGTGATGCAGCACCTCGGCGTCCTGGAGGCGTGCGGCCTGGTCCGCTCCGAGAAGGTCGGCCGGGTGCGCACCTGCCGCATTGACCCCGCAGCGCTGCGCCTAGCCGAGATCTGGATCGCCGCCCAGCGCACCGCGTGGGAGCAACGCCTTGACCTGCTCGGCGAGGCCCTGGCCGAGCAGCCCGCACCCGGACCACCGCAGCCAAGGAGCACACCATGACCGACCGCCGCGTCATCCATTCCACCTTCAGCCTCGAGCGCGTTTATCAGGCGCCGCCCGCCCGGGTCTTCGCCGCGTGGGCCGACCCGGCGGCCAAAGCCCGCTGGTTTTCCCCCCACGGCCCTCACAAGCTGGACTTCCGCGTCGGCGGCCGGGAGGTAAACCACGCCCGCGGCCCTGGCGGACAGGAAATATCCTTCGAGTCGCACTACCACGACATCGTCGCAGGCCAGCGCATCGCCTACACCTCAGCTCTCTCGGTCGCAGACACCGTAGTCACCGTGTCGCTCACGACCGTCGAGCTCACGCCGGAAGGCGACAGCACCCGGCTAGTCCTCACCGAGCACGGAGCGTTCCTCGACGGTCACGAGCAGCCGGATTGGCGGGAGCAGGGCACCAGCCAATGGCTCGACGCTCTCGGCGCAGATTTGGCCGGCCAGCCCAGCAGCTGACCGTGCTGGCCGGCAACAACCACGGCCGATCCCCGACCCTGGAGGAAGCAAGCCATGCCTATCGACCAGATTCTCGCTGTCGTCCCGGTGGCCGACTTCGACGCCGCCCATGAATGGTACGAGCGCTTGTTCGGCCGTGCTGCCGACAACCTGCCCATGGAAGGCCGCCTCGTCGAGTGGCGAGTAACCGGCAACGGATGGGTGCAGGTCACTACTGATGCCGGGCGCGCCGGCTCAGCTCTGCTGAACTTCGCGGTGGATGACCTGGCCCGCCACATCGCCCGTCTCGCCGGGAGAGGCTTGGTCCCAGGAGCGATCGAGACGGTGAACAAGGGCGTCCAGCTGTCCGCGATCACCGACCCCGACGGCAACACAATCACCTTCATCGGCAACTTCCGGATGAACTACTGAGCCACCCACACTCCTGCCGTGGCGTCCCGCAGCGGGACCCGCTACGTGAACGCCATACGTCCAGAGCCGCTACTGGCTGGCGGACGGGTTCAAGGGCCGGGGGTCGAAGGTGACCCGGATCCATGTGATCTTGCCGTTCTCCACATGCCGCCAGTTCACCGTCGGGAGCGGAGCAGTCTGGGTGGTGTGCAGATCGAACCACGTCAGGACGTCCAGCCCGTCCGCGAACGTCTTGGGGATCACGGCGCTGGGGAGGGTTAGGTGGCCGGAGGACAATGGATGGCAGTCTGCAGGCAACCTGCCCGGCCGACAGTCGAACCAAGGGGATTGCGATGCCGTGGTTTCCGGACTTCATCAGTGCCGCGGAGCTGGCCCGCAGGCAGACTCGCGCCGCAGGTCAGGCTGATCCGGTCGCGCAGTACATCACCGCACTGAACAAGGGTGACATCCGCGCTCTGGAGACTGTGTGGCCGGGCGAGATGGTGGTCTATGATCCCCGCGCCGGCGAGATCCGCGGCCACAGGCAGCTGCGCCGGTTCGTCAGCCAGAATCAATCCTGGCTGGCCGGGCGCCACGCCCGCATCGAGACCGTGGCCTCCACATGTACCGGTGCGCGGGCGGTGGTAGAACTGCTGGGGCACCTGGCAGGCGACGGGCCGGAACTGGCCTGGCCGGTGGCGGTCGTCGCCGAATCCCCGGACGACCGGTCGGTGGTGTTCCGCACCTACTGCAGCCAATGGCCGGTTGACGGACGGCGTCACCTCAGGTCTCCCATACTCGGGCCCGGGCGCACTCGCCTTGGCGATGTCGTCGGCCGCTACCAGGCCGCGCTGAACACTGGTGACGTCGACGCGATCGTAGACACCTTCGCGCCGGACGGGTACTACCGTGAGCCCATCGGCCCGCACTTGGCCCATCGCGGCGCCGCCGAGCTTCGCTCGTTCTTCACCAGGTGCTTCAGCGCGGGCGGTGGCATCGGCCTGCAGCAATGCGTCGTGACCGATGACGGCGTGCGCTGCGCCGTGGAATTCAACTGTCTTCGCTGGGGCAGCCACGACCTGCCGCCCCAGGCCGGCATCGCGGTGTACGAACGCGGCCCGGACGGGCTGCTGGCCGCGGTCCGCGTCTACGACGACATAGAAGCACCCATCGGGTACCCCTGAGGCGCAGGGCCCACGTGCGAGATGTCCCCCAGCCCGGCGCCGGTAGCCTGCGCCCGGGTCAGGTTCCGGTTCCGGTTCCTGGCTCGGTAATGCGATAGCCGACCCCCGGCCGGGTTTCTATGACGGGGGGTTCGCCCAGTTTGCGGCGTAGCCGGCTGATGGTGATGAAGACGGCGTTGGTGAACGGATCGGCGTGCTCGTCCCACACCTGCTCGAGGAGGTTCTCAGCGCTGAGGTAGGCGGGAGTATCCCGCATGAGGGCTTCGAGCACGCCGAACTCTTTCACCGACAGCTCCAGCGGGCTGCCGTTGCGGGTGGCGGCGTGCCGCCGGGGGTCGAGTTCCATGCCGGCGGCGCGGAGTATCCGTGGCTGGGCGGCGGGCTGGCGGCGGGCCAGGGCGCGGATGCGCAAGATGAGCTCGGGGAAGTGGAAGGGCTTGGCGAGGTAGTCGTCGGCGCCGAGGTCCAGGCCGCTGACCCGGTCCTCGGGGTAGCCGGCAGCGGTCAGCATGAGGATCATGACCGGCTTGTCGGCCTGGGTGATGATCTGGCACAGCGCGTCGCCGTGGATGCCGGGCAGGTCGCGGTCGAGGACGACGACGTGGTAGGCGGTCGCGTCGAGCTTGGCCGCGGCGGCCAGGCCGTCGTAGGCGACGTCGGCGGCGAATCCGTGGTACCTGAGCCCTTCGGCGATGTCATCGGCCAGGCTCCGGACGTCCTCGACGACGAGCACTCTCATGACGGCAGTCCCGTCATCGCGGCCCGGGCGGCTGCCGGCAGGGCGATGACGGCCCGGAGCCCGCCCTGGGGGCGGGCGTGCAGGTCCAGGGTGCCGTGGTGGGTGGCGGTGATGGCCGCGACGATCGACAGGCCCAGGCCGGTGCCGCTGTCTGAGCCGGTCCGGTCGGGTGCCAGCCGCCGGAAGGGCCGGGCCAGCTCGCGGATCTCGCGGTCGTCGAGCATCCGGCCGCCGGTCTCGACCACCAGCCGGGCCTGCGCGCCGTCGGCCTGCGCGGTGACCTGGATCCAGCCCCCGTGCTGGTTGTGCCGCACCGCGTTGTCGATGACGTTCTCAACCATGCGGGTGAGCAGGATCTCGCTGCCCTCGACAGCGGCGTCCTGGCCTGCCTGGCTGACGGCGAGTTCCATCCCGGCGATGGCCTCGCTGCGCTCGGCGAGCGCGGCGGAAGCCAGCTGGCCAAGTGATACCGTCACGCTGCCCATGACCGAGCCGTTCTGCGCGCGGGCAAGCACGAGAAACCCTTCCACCAGCCGGTCGGCCAGGTCGAGTCCCCGCCGCACCTTCGCCGCCAGAATGGTCACATCCTGACCGGTGGGATGAGGGTTACAGGTCGCCACGTCGAGCGCGGTGCGCATCATGGTCAGCGGGGTGCGCAGTTCGTGGGAGGCGTTGGCGACGAAGCGCCGCTGCGCCTCGAAGGACGTTTCGAGCCGGGCGAACAGGTCATCGAGAGTGTTGCCGAGATCCTTGAGCTCGTCGTCGGGGCCGGGCAGGTTAAGCCGTTCGCGCAGGCTGCTGGCGGAGATCCGCCGGGCGGTGGCGGTGATAGTGCTCAGCGGCCGCAGCACCCGCCCGGCCGCCAGCCAGCCAAGCGCCACGGCGGCCACGGCCACGATGCCCAGCGTTATGCCCGACTGGATCAGCAGCTGATCCCGATCCGAGGCGGCCTGCTGGCTGGCCGTGGCGGCCCGCTGGCGGGCTATGGCGGTCTTTATCCTTTCCGCCTCGCTGAAGGTAGCCGCCGAAGGGGAGGTGGGTGGCGTACATCCCGGTGCCAGCACCTGGCCCGACGGGGTGCAATGGCCCCCCGTCGCCTGGGTGAACAGCAGGTAGAGGATGCCGAGCAGGACCACGCCGCACAGCAGGAACAGCCCTCCGTACAGGGCGGTCAGGCGCATCCGGGCTGTGCGGGCCGGCAGCCGCTGCCTAATCCGCTCCGGCAGGCGATGGGTGAGTGCTCCGGGCATCTTCAGGTCCTCCATCCAGACCAAGACCAGCCCGTCTGGCCAGGGCAAAGCCACCGCACGGCGGCTGCCCCCACAGCCATGATGCCCGCACCGGCCTTTCACAGGCTTAACGCCCGCCGTAAAGCTGGTGATAGCCGCCGTGGCGTACAACGGACCTCCGGGCATATCAGCACCGAGTTCCAGAGGACGGCATGGGCGACATGATCAACGGCGACACCCGCGGTGACCACGGCCGATGGTGGCGGCCGCAGCGGGCGGGCGTCCTGGCCGTCACGGCCGGCGTCGTAGTGCTGGCGGCGGCATGCGGCGGCAGCCCGTCATCCACCGGTCCCGGCGGCTCCCCGGATGCGGGAGGGTCGGCGCACACCCAGCTGGTCGCTTTCTCCCACTGCGTGCGCTCGCACGGCGTGCCGAGTTTCCCCGACCCCCTGCCAAACCAGATCAACGTAAAGTTCCCCAGCGCACAGCAACTCAAGGTCAGCAGCTCCCAGCTCCAGGCGGCCCAGAACGCCTGCCGGCGCCTGCTCCCAAACGGCGGCAGCGGGCCGAACCAGGCCCAGATGCAGCAGGAGCTGAGCGGACTGCGGAGATTCAGCGAGTGCCTGCGCGCCCACGGGATGCCGAACTGGCCCGACCCCACCGCCGGTTCCAAGGGCCCGTCTTTCAACCTGCTCAACTACCACGGCATCGGCTTCGGGTCGCCGCAGGGCCAGGCCGCGCGGCGGGCATGCCAGCACCTGCTGCCCTCTCAGCAGCTCCACACAGGGCTGCCCGTTGAACAGCGGTAGGCGCCGCGCGAGGCGCCGCTTACTCTCTCCCGGAGCGGGTGCGGCGGCAGCCGTCGGCCTCGCCATGACTGCCGCCGAAGTCCTGCGAAGCCAACGTGTCTGAGGTTGGGTCACGTCCAGTGGCCGGGCCTGGCCCGCCCGGCAGCGCGCGGGTAGCCACTCGATCTGTACGCTGGCCGCGATGAGGGACTTGCCGGTGCTGCTGGACCGGCTGGAGCAGGCGGGTGGTCCAGCCGATCAGGTCCCGTCGGCCGATGGCTGGGAGCTTGTCATCGCCGAGAACGTCGCCTACCTGGTCGATGATCAGCGGCGCTGGCAGGCGCTGGCGAAGCTGCGGACCAAAGTGGGGCTGGCGCCTGAGCAGATCCTGGCTGCCCCGGAAGAGACACTGGCCGGTATCGTCGCCGGCGCCCGGCCAGCGGAACGAGTCCAGCGGCTGCGCCGGTGCGCGGAGCTTGCCATCGCCGGGGCGCCGTGGCGCGCTTACCCGGGCATCGGCTCGCCGGGCGCGGATCGCATTGACCTGTTCACCGGGACCAGAGCCGTGCTCGCCCTGGATGCTAACGGCCTGCGGGTGCTGGCCCGGCTGGGCTTCGGCGACCCGGCACGCTCCTACGCGGCCAGCTACCGGCGGGCTCAGGCCCAGGCCAGCGACGCGCCTGCCGGCGACGGTGACGGCCTGCCAGCGTGCCAGCCAGCTGCTGCGCCGTCACGGCCAACTGGTCTGCCGGCGTAAAGACCCCTCCTGCTCGATCTGTCCCCTCCGCGGTGACTGCCCCAGTGCCGGCCACCCGCCACCCCTGTACTGACGCTGCGGCCGATCCAGGCCGCGACCGGCCGGACGCCAGTCTCTCGCCGACCGCGCTGCGCGTTAGTACCTCGTCCATCTGGTGCCGTTCCAGTGCAAGAGCAGTGTGTCCGGGCCGGTGGTGTCGTTGCCGCCCACGGCCCAGCCGTCGGTTGCGGAATCCATGCTCACTGCGTTGAGGGTGAAGACGCCGAAGGGTATGTGGCCCGGGCTTGCCACCTTGCTCCACGCGGTTCCGTTCGAGTGCAGCGCCAGGGTCGCCTGCTCGCCGCTTTTGGCGTATGTCCCGACCGCCCATGCGTCGGATGGGGATACGGTGCTCACGCCGGCCAGCGCGGCCGTGTGCGGGCTGGGGCTGGTCACCTGGCTCCACGTGGCGCCGTTCCACTGCAGCGTGAGCGTCTTCTCAGCTCTTGCGCTGGTTATGTAGTCACCTACGGCCCAGGCGCCGGTCCCCGACGTGTCACTGACGGCTGACAGCTGGCTTCCGCCGTCAGCGGGGTCCCCGGGGCTGGGGCTGGCCACCTGGATCCAGCTGGTGCCGTTCCAGTGCAGCGTCAGCGTGCCGGATCCAGCCGTGCCGACGGCCCAGGCATCAGAGGCGGATGAGGCGCTGACGCCGTACAGAAAACCGCCCCCAGGATCGGGGCTGGCCACCTGGGTCCAGCTGGTGCCGTTCCAGTGCAGGATCAGGGTCTGGATCCCATCGGTGGATGTGTAATACCACCCGACGGCCCAGCCATCAGAGGCTGACGTCATGCTCACCCCGGTCAGGAAGGCGCCACCGGCGGGACTCGGGCTTTCGACCGAGGTCCAGCTGGTGCCGTTCCAGTGCAGGATAAGGGTCACCTGCGGCCCCGCGGATGAGTCGTAGTACCCGACGGCCCAGCCATCCGAGGCTGACGTCATGCTCACGCCGTTCAAGATGCTGTACGGGATGTCCGGAGTGGCCACGGTGGACCAGGCCCGGCCCCTCCAGTGCAGGATAAACGGCGGGCCAGCACCCGCGGGGGCGCCGACTGCCCAGGCGTCGGAGGGAGAGAGGGCGCTGACGCCCTGCAGCTCTCCTTGAATGCTGGTAGCGGAAGGGTGCGCGGAAGACGGCACTCCCGCAGCGGTCAGCGCGCCGGCCAGCATCAGGGCGCCGGTCGCGGGCAGGAAGAACCGCCTGCCCCAGCTGAGCACCGGGCGGCCGGCGTACGCCTTGGTCATCGTGTACCTCCTGATGGCCGAGGCCGGTCGGCCCCCCTGGGAGGAAGGCTCTGGCTTCCCCTTAACGTCAGCAATGCGGTCGCGCCCGCCGCCGCGATCGACCTGCGGATCTTCATGATTTCCCCTTCTGCAGCCGGGACCTGCTGAGCCGCCGGAACGTCAGCAGCCTCGCGAGGCCCTGGCGCCCAGCAGCCATATTCTGTGCCACTCACCGGGCGCCGCCATCAGCACAATGACGTACTCGGCCAGCGAAAATTGACTATCTGTGCTTGGTCAGCAGACCCGGTGCCGACCCAAGATCGCGACCAGGGGAGCGGCCAGTTGTTGGTTTCGCGGTGGGCCGGGTGAGCCAGCGAACTGGTTTGGCCTGCCGCGAGATTGCACGTAGCCGCCGACCGGGCCCTCGGACGGCGTGTAAGCCGCGGGGCCGGTTTCGGGATCGACTGGCGCGCTAGGTTGTTGTTGCTGGTTGCGTGACTATGGCTGGGCCGTGAAGCGGCGCCGGGTTGTGGTGGCGCGCAGGACTCGGTCTGGGGAGTGCGGGTGGATCTGCTTAGCCTGGGAGTGCTGGCGCGGTCGCGGAAGGAGAATGAGCGGCGGCTTGCGATCCACCCGCTGCATCTGGAGCGGGTGGATGCCAGCGTGCGGCGGCACATCTATCTTGAGCGCGGTTATGGTGACCGTTTCGGCATGCCGGATGAGCAGCTGGCGAGCGTTGCCGGTGGTGTGCGCAGCCGCGGGGAGCTGCTGGCGGACTGCGATGTCATCTTGCTGCCCAAGCCGCTGCCGGATGACCTTGTGGGCATGCGCGAGGGCCAGGTGCTGTGGGGGTGGCCGCATTGCGTGCAGAACGAGGAGATCACCCAGCTGGGCGTGGACCGGCGGCTGACCCTGATCGCGTTCGAGGCTATGCAGCATTGGTCCGGGGACGGCTCGTTCCACCTGCACGTGTTCCATAAGAACAACGAGCTGGCCGGGTACTGCTCCGTATTGCACGCGATGCAGCTCATGGGGATCACCGGGGAATATGGCCGGCCGCTTCGGGCCGGTGTGATCAGCTTCGGTGCGGCAGGCCGTGGCGCGGTGACCGCGTTGAAGGCACTCGGCGTGAACGACATCCATGTGCTGACTCACCGGGAGGTGACGGCCGTCGCCTCGCCGATCCACCCGGCCCGCATCGTGCAGTTCGAACGGGACCCCGGCGATCCCGCCCGGTGCCATGCGCTGGGCGAAAACGGTCCGGTACCGCTGGCGGCCTACCTAGCCGCGTTCGACATCGTGGTTAACTGCGTACTCCAGGACACCGGTGCGCCGCTGATGTTCATCACTGGCGGGGAACTGGCCGCGTTCTCTCCCGGCAGCCTCATCATCGACGTATCGTGCGACGCGGGAATGGGCTTCGACTGGGCACGGCCCACCTCTTTTGCCGATCCTATGTTCATCGTGGGCAGCAATATCCACTATTACGCCGTGGACCACAGTCCATCGCTGCTATGGAACTCTGCCAGCTGGGAAATCAGCGAAGCCTTGCTGCCGTACCTCGAGACTGTGCTCGGCGGCCCGGCGGCATGGGGCGCCGATGAGACCATACGGCGGGCCATCGAAATCCGCGATGGCGTCATCCAGAATCCCGCCATCCTGGCCTTCCAGCATCGCGCACCGCAATATCCGCACCCGCAGCTCCGTTAGCACAATGGTTTGGGTTAGGGCCCGCCCGGCCTTGCGGGCGTGGTCTGTGTAGGACGCGAGTTGCTTGCCGAACGCGGCGGCGTTCTTGGCGTTCAGGTCGATCTCATAGTCGGTGCCGTCGAAGGCGAAATAGGGTGGTGGGACGCCGCCCGCCTGGGGGGCGCGAGGGGTGATCAGCCATGACCGGACGGGGACTGTTAGCCGGGCGCCGCCTCCCGGCATCCGCAGCGGCGCTGGCCAGGGCGCTCGTGCCGGTTGTCGTGGCCGCTGCGACGGTGACGGCGGCGGGGCCCGCGGTCGCCGCGCCCGCCCGTCACCAGCCGCCCGGCCGTGCCGGGACCGCTGCCAGCACCTGGGCGGTCCAGCAGACCCCCAACCCGCCGTCCAGGACGGCGGTCCTCGCCGGGGACTCGTGCACGTCACCCCGTGCCTGCGTGGCGGTGGGAAGCTACAACAACGGCCAGGGAGTCTTCTCCCCGCTGGCCGAAACGTGGAACGGCGCCTCGTGGTCGATGCAGAAGCCGCCCGCCCCGGCGAACGCGCAGACCACGTCGCTGGCGGGCGTCTCGTGCGTTTCGGCGGATGCCTGCGTCGCCGTGGGAAGCTACCGGAGCAGCCAGGGCATCAACTCGGTGGACACCCTGGCTGAGGTGTGGAACGGCACCTCGTGGGCGGTGCAGCCGACACCCAACCCGGGGGGCACCGACGATCAGCTTTCCGGCGTGTCCTGCACTGCGGCGGACGCCTGCACCGCCGTGGGGTCTTACGGCGACTTCGGCACGGGCACCCTTACCGTGGCCGAGGTGTGGAACGGCACCTCCTGGTCCATCCAGAAGACACCCAACCCGGTCAATCCCAACCACGCCGCTCTCACCAGCGTGTTCTGCGTCTCACCTAGCGCCTGCACCGCCGTCGGCACCGCGGATGGTTTCGTGACCTTGGCCGAGGCGTGGAACGGCACGTCCTGGTCGCTCCGGAAGACCCCCAACCCGGCGGGTGCCACCGCCGGCGCCCTGTTCGGCGTGTCGTGCACCGCGGCCAGCGCCTGCACGGCGGTGGGGAACTACCGGAACAGCCAGGGTGTTTACCGCACGCTGGCCGAGCGGTGGAACGGTACCTCGTGGTCCATCCAGCAGGCCGTGAGTCCTCATGCCGCCCGCCGCAGCTACCTCAACGCCGTGTCGTGCACGTCGGCCACCGCCTGCACCGCCGCCGGGAACTACCAGTCGGGCGCGGCCGCGCACATCACACTGGCCGAGGCGTGGAACGGCACCTCGTGGTCCATCGAGAAGACGCCGAATCCGGCCGCCCCGCGCAGCGGCCTGTCCGGTGTGGCGTGCCCCTCAGCGAGCTTCTGCGTCGCCGTGGGCGGCCAAACTTCCCGCTGGCAGGTGCCGACCCCGCTGGCCCAGGCCTGGAATGGCATGTCCTGGTCGATCGAGGCGACGCCCGCCCCGCACACCGCCACCCAGAGCTACCTGTCCGGCGTGGCCTGCCCCGCGCCCGCCGACTGCATCAGCGTCGGGCAATCCGGCTTCGACGCTGGCTCGGGGACGCTGGCGCAGCACTGGAACGGCACGTCGTGGTCCGCCCAGCGGACACCGAACCGCGGGGGCGTCCAGAACGGCCTGAACGGGGTCGCGTGCACATCGGCCACCGCGTGCACCGCGGTGGGGGCCTACTTCTCCCCGCGCGGTTACCACACCCTGGCCGAGGTGTGGAACGGCGCCACCTGGTCGGTCCGCAAGACGCCCAACGATCCCGCCCCGCATTACAGCAGCTTCCTGGTCGCGGTATCGTGCGCCTCGTCCGATTCCTGCGTTGCCGTCGGCAACGCAGGCGACCAGTCGGCCGTCCCGTTCGCCGAGGTTTGGAACGGCGCGGCCTGGTCGATTCATATGCCGGTGCCCTCCGGCTCCTATACCAGCGACCTGGCGGCTGTGTCCTGCACGTCGGCCACTGCGTGCATCGCCGTGGGCGGTTACAGCACCGACTCGACCAACAGCACCGGCCTCCCGCTGGCCGAGACGTGGAACGGTACCTCCTGGTCGATCCAGCAGGTACCCGTCCCGGCAGGAACCAGCCAAGGCGGTTTTTCCGGGGTGTCGTGCACCGCGGCCACCGCCTGCACCGCCGTAGGCAGCTACTCCACCAGCTCAGGAGGCAGCGGCACGCTGGCTGAGGGGTGGAACGGCGCCTCCTGGTCAATCCAGCTCACACCGACCCTGGCGGAGGGGGGTGGCGTGTTCGGCGTGGCGTGCACCTCGCCGAGTGCCTGCACGGCCATCGGCGACCAAGGCGGTACCACTCTGGCCGAGGTGTGGGACGGCACCTCGTGGTCGATCCAGCCGACCCCCAACCCGCAGGTTTCCACCTTCACCAGCCTGTCCGCCGTGGCGTGCACCTCGCCGGGCGTGTGCACCGCCGTGGGGTTCGGCTCCGAGGCGGCTAACAACCAGGGCCTGACCGCCGCGCAGACACTGGCCGAGGCCGAGCGCTAGCTAGCCCTGAGTTCCCCTGTCATGAACCGATGGGCCATGACCAGGGAAAACGATCGTCGTGCGGGCGCCCTCGGGAGAACAGGGCATCACATGGTTCAGCCCACGCAAGCGTTTCACCGAGACCAGCGCCGCTGTTGCTCCGCTGTGCCGCACATAGTAGAACGAAACAATGCGGAGACAGGCAGCCGTCGTGCTGTACGTGCTCACACTGGTAGTCGTCGTGGTCGGCGTGGACATCCTGTTCTTCAGGCACCACTTCTGGGAGCGGCTGATAGTAAACGTCGGAATTGTCCTGGTGTTCGCGGCGTTCGGTATGAGGTTCCTGAAGCGTCCATGAGCGCAGCCGCCGCAATGCGGCTCGCTCCGGGTGGTTGCGCTATCTTCGGGAACGAGGCCAGGCAGGGCGCATGCATGCCCTGCATCCGGGAGCCCGGGTCACGAAGCGGTCGGGGGTTTGGGTGAAGCTTCTTGTGATCGGCGGGACCCGGTTTGTGGGGCGCGCCTTCGTGGAGCAGGCCGTGGGTCATGGCCATGACGTCACTGTCTTTCACCGCTCCGCGTCCGAACCGGAAGGCTTCCCCAGCGTCGAGCACCTGCACGGGGATCGGGACGGCCAGCTCGGGCTGCTCCGGGGACGCGCCTGGGATGCGGTGCTCGACACCTGCGGCTATGTCCCTCGGGTGGTGCGGGAGGCCGTGGCTGTCTTGCAGGATTTCGCGGGGCACTACACCTTCGTCTCCTCCCTCTCGGTGCACCCGGATGACGTGCCCGCCGGGTCCACTGAGCAGGCTCCCACTCATCAGCCTCCGTTCCCGCAGACCGAGACGGTCACGGGGGAGAGTTACGGCCCGCTCAAGGTGGCCTGCGAGCGCGAGGCCGTGGGCGCATTTGGAGACCGGTGCCTGATCATCCGTCCCGGCTACATTGTCGGGCCGCATGATCCCACCGACCGGTTCACCTTCTACCTGCGGCGTGCGGCAGGCGGAGGGGAAATGGCGGCTCCGGGTCCGGCGGATGCGCCGTTGCAGGTCGTCGACGTCCGCGACCTTGCGGGCTTCATGCTCGGCCGGATCGAGGCCGCCGACGGCGGAGTGTTCGGGGTGGCGGGGCCCGGCGCACCGATCATCATGCGTGACGTGCTCGAAACGGCCCGGGACGCAGCAGCGGCCGATACGGCGTTCACCTGGGTATCCGAGGGATTTCTGGGGGCTGTGGGCGAGGAGGCCCAAGAGTGGTTCCCGATGTGGGAACCCCAGTTTCCGGGGGCGCACACCTATGACGCGGCCAAGGCGGTCGCCGCCGGCCTTCGCTGTCGGCCCTTCGCGGAGACCGTGGCCGATACCCTGGCCTGGGACCAGGCACGTGGGCAGCCAGATCTGCGCGCCGGCCTGAGCAAAGAAAAGGAAAGAGAACTCCTCGCCACCTGGCACTCGCGACGCTGACCGCCCCGGCCTCACCGATCGTCACCACGCCCGGCCACGTGGTCCGGTGCCCGTGGTGGTTCCACAGCGGCACGGATCTCACCCACAGTTCGCCTCGCCGGGGTGCACGCCATGGCCGGTCCGGCTGATGACTGGGGCCGCCGGATCCTAAGGCGCCCGTACTGGTCAAGGCTTGGGGCTTGGGCCATGGCTGAGGCCGGGAAAGAGCCCCGGCGCGCACGACGCACGTGCGAAAGACGGGGGGCTGGCTTTGCAAATGGTGGGTTGTCTCGCGCCTGCCGCGACATTCGATCCTTGTTGACACGCTGCACCGCGGGCTCAACACTGGGTCGGGGTGGGCTTGCCTTGAAAAATTCGCGTCAATGCGTAGCTGGCACATAACCGAGAGTGGAAGGCGTGGGGCACTGGCCGGCTTATGGGCTCGCCAAATCAAATTAGAGAAACGATCCGGCGATGGAGGGTTTATGTCACGTCGAGGCCATTTTCGCAGGAGCGTCCTGCGGCATATAAGCGCGGCGACAGGTGTGCTTGGGCTGGGGGCCGCCCTGCTCGGCGGCACCGCCGTCCTGGCCGCCGCGCCTGCGTCGGCTATTCCGATCCCGCCGTCGACGTCAAGCTGCACGTACAACGGCAGCCCGGTAGGGTTCGCGGCCAGCAACACCGGGGGGACGCCGGTCACCGTCAGCTGCACCGGCCTGCCGGACAGCACCCTGCTGATCGTCGCCCAGACCAGTCCACTGGCCGGGGTGATAAGCCCGTCGTCGGACGCGACGCGCGAGGCGGACCTCTCCACGGGCATGGCCGTCACGACGAGTCCCACCGGTACCCTGAGCGCCACCATCACGGTAACGGCGACGGGGGGATCACCCGCCTTTTCTGCCCTGGACCCGAATGCGGTTTGCCCGCCTACCCAGGCTCAGGTGAACGCCGGTCTGACCAACTGCGTGGTGACCGTGGCCGATCTGGCCACCACGACCGGGCTCAACTTCGGCAACATCATCTATGGCACCCAGCGAACGCCGAACCAGCCGACCCTGGGAGTCCACCCCGGCAGCATCGGCCAGGGCGGCGGGACACTGAACGCCAGCGACAAGGTCGGCGCCTGCCCGACGCCGGTCAAGGCCACGAGCCACTGCTGGTGGGGGGCGGCCCTCACCGGAGCTCCCAACGCGGCCGCCGGTGTTCCCGGCTTCACCGTGCTCATAAACGGCAAGCCGGCCAGCAATACCCTGGCGGCCACCCCAGCCGTTTACTGCTTCACCGGGGCCACCGCCGCGGCCTGTAGCGGGCGTCCCGCGGGCACCGTGATCGCTCCGCATCTGAGCGGGACCATTACCGTCCCCCGCCTGGCCAAGGCGGGCGTCCACTATGTGCAAGCCCTCGAACCCAACACCACGACTGACCCGGGCAACGGCCCGAGCAATACGCTCGAAGCCAGGGCGTTCTTGTGCGTCACGGCCGCGAACAGCTGCTGAATCGCGCCGAGAGAGCGGCCAGTAACAGACCCAAATGAATGGCGGCCCGGGCAGGCAGTCAGCTGTCTGCCCGGGCCGTCGTCCTCGGGGTCTGGTCCTCAGAGCGGGCGGCCGATCGCGGTTGACTCTGCCCTCGGGGCAAGGCCGATCGTTGAAGGCATGACTGCAGAATCGGATCACGCTCCCGACGGCGGGTATCGCGCGGCGGGCAGTACGACGCAGCATCAGGGCGGCGGCATGAGATCGGCTGACGATGCGGCGGCCGATCGTCTGCTCGCCGAGCAGATCGCCTACTACCGGGCGCTGGCCTCGGATTATCTGGACCAGGGCCTGGATCTTCCCGGCGGCGATGAATTGACCGAGGCGCTGGACGCATTCGGGCCGGCCGGCCGCGTGCTGGAGCTTGCCTGCGGCCCAGGAGTGTGGACCGGGCAACTGCTCCGCCACGCGACAGATGTCACCGCGGTGGACGCGTCGCCGGAGATGCTCGCCATCGCGGCAGCCCGTATCGGCAGCGAGCGGGTGCGCTTCGTTCAGGCTGACATCTTCACCTGGAAGCCCGGTCGCCGCTACGACGTGGTGTTCATCGGCTTTTGGCTCTCGCACGTCCCGGCCGAGCGCTTTGAGTCCTTCTGGTCACTCGTGGCTGACTGCCTCGGGCCGGCGGGCCGTGTGTTCTTCGCGGATGATGCGTACCGCACTCCAGACGAACTCGTGGACGGCCCATCGTCCTCGACGATCCAGCGGCGTACCCCCGACGGAACCGCCTACCGGCTCGTGAAGATGCCGCACCGGCCGGTGGATCTCGAAAGACAGCTCCGGCAACTCGGCTGGGACATCAAGGTCACTTCGACGGCCGGGCCCTTCTACTGGGGAGCGGGGCGCCGGGGCAGCCGCCCGGCATGAGGACCAGCCCAGAACGGCCGGCCGCGTCAGTCAGCGCCCCGCTGCAGTTGCCACGCTGCTTCGAGAGCGTCCTCGATGGCGCCGGTGTCGCCCACCGCGAGGTCAGCGACGATCATCATGTGCTTGCGGTACCGGGCCGGGACGCTGAAGGTTCCGGGAAACTGCCGCAGCACGGAGTCGCGGTAGCCGAAATCGGCGCGGATCACCAGATGCGCCTCGTCAAGCTGGCGCGCGACCAGCCTGCCGTGGTACCGCCACTCGGCCAGGCCATTCCGCGCGGTGCGGCGTACCCCCTCCAGGTCCTCGGCCAGCCGGGCCACGCCGTCGATCTCCACGTACTCGGGCTTCCCCGGCCCGTCTGGTCGTATGCACGGCCGGCCGGATGATTCGCGGCCGGCCTCCGCCGCGCCTGAGCCTCGCCGGCCGCCGCGCCAGAGCCGCCGCGCCAGAGCCTTCGCTGCGCCTGAGCCGCCGCGCCTGAGCCTGCGGTCGCTTGGCGCCGCGCACGTCACTTGACCGCTCCCACCACAACCTGCTAACTTTTCTTTGCAGGTGCCAATAAGTGTTGTGGAGCTACGGGCATGACCGGTGACGAACTCCTGCGTGTCCTGGGGACCCTGGCCAACGCGCATCGCCTGCGGGTCGTTGCTGCCCTGGCCCAGGAGCGCAACTACGTGAGCCAGCTGGCTCGCGAGCTGGGCATCAGCCGTGCCCTGTTGCAGGTTCACCTGCGGAAGCTGGAGGCCGCCGGGCTGGTATCGGCTGGCATCGAAGTATCGGAGGACGGCAAGGCAATGAAGTTCTACGAGGTAACGCCCTTCGCGCTGCGGCTGACGCCTGAAGCGATCATGGTGGCGGCGCGAACACTGAGCCCGGAAAATGATCTTGCCGTGGGAGCGCGGCGATGAAGCCGGGTGACTACATAGAGCTGTTCATTCCATTGATGATCGCGATCGTGATCACGGTCTGGGTGGTGACCCGGTATGTCGGCACCTCAAAGCAGACCAGAGCCCAGCTGGCCAGCGGCGCGGAGCACCGCGCCCTGACCGACGAGTACCGGCGGCTCAGCGATCTGGCGATTACCGCGCAGGAACACACTGACCTCAGGCTCACCGAAATCAGTGTGCGGCTCGACGAGCTTCGCGACCGGCTGGAACGGATGCAGCGCATCCTCAACGAAGTCGAGTAGGCCAGCCATACCGGAAGGCGCGTGGACGCCGCCCTAGGAGGTGGTGCTTCCCGGCGGGTCCAGGTCACTCGCGGCCGGATCGAGGTGCTCGGTGACCTGAGGCCGGCCGGGCACGGACTGGCCCAGCCGCCGCATCGCCCCGGTAGGGATGACCAGGAAGACGAGGGCGACCACGGTGTACCCGGCGAAGCTGATCCATTGACGCTGGTACGCAGCCTCGGCGGCAAGCGCGATCCAGAGCACCAAGAGCAGGCCGTAGATCAGCACGACGGGCGAGGTGATGCCCGCCTGGCCGCCGCGACGGCCGCCGCGGCCGCACCGGCGCGTCGCTCCCGGGACCGGAATCCGCGATCGGCCCTTGGTAATCGGCACCGGCCATGCCTGCAGGGTACGCCCGCCAGTCCCCTATGGTGCCGATGCCCGCATACCTGCGGCCATCCGCCCTCAGTGCCGGGCCGGACCGCAGCCCGCCGGGATCGCGTCAGACCCGCTGGCCGCCCTCGGTGTTCACCACGCAGAACAGGTTTCCTTCGGTATCGGCGAGCACCACGAAGTTGGCGCCCTCGGGGTAAACCCAGTCCACGCGGCGCGCCCCGAGCGAGATGAGCCGCTCGACCTCGGCCTGCTGCTCCGGCTCGCTGGCCACGTGCAGGTCGAGATGGGTGCCGTCGGTCTCGTCCAGCAGGAGTGCCGGGCCTTCGCCGGTTTCCGGCACGAGTGCGCCCTGGTGACCACCCGCGCGGGGCACGTAGCCGAGGGCGCCGCGCCAGAAGGCCGCGGCCCGGCCGACATCGGTGACGGTCAGCACCACGGATCCGATCTTGGCCATGACCCGAGCATCGCACGCTGATCGTGGGGCAGACGGGATCCCCCGGGCCCCTGTGCCGGGAGCAGTCCCGCTGGCGGATCGAGCCGGGCCAGGCCGGGCGATCGCCCAGCTTAGGGCAGGTCCTGTGCGATCTCCCAGATGTGACCGCCGGGATCGGTGAAGCTGGCCGTGCGTATTCCCCAGGGCCGGTTCATCGGGCCGTTGAGCAGCCGCACCCCGCGGCGCCCGAGTTCGGTGCAGACCTCGTCCACGTCGTTGACCCCGATCGTCAGCACGAACCGCGCGCCGGCGTCGTGGCCGCCGACGGTGCCCGGCTCGATAAGCTCACCGGCCGCCGTCGTCCGGAGCAGGTTGATCACCGTGTTCGATAGCTGGAACACGGCCGAGTTCTCGTCCTCGTAGACCACAGGCAGGCCGAAGGCATCCTGGTAGAACCGCTTGGCGCCATCCAGATCCTCGGTGAACAGGGTGATAGCGCCCACCTCGGCGCTCGTTAGCAACGCGTTCATGGCACACCGCCTTCCGGTCATCGACTACGACGTCCGGGGGGAGCGGGAATCATCGCCAGCCAGCCGGCCGCGGGCCGAACCAGGCCGGGCGGATGGGCGCCGATCAGGTCAGCGTGCCTCCACGAACCTGACCCGGGGGTCGAGCATCGCGTAGGCGACGTCCGCGAGCAGGTTCCCGATCACGGTTGCCAGCGACCCGACGACGGTCAGCCCGAGCAGGATCGGGTAATCCTGGCGCTCCGCCGCCTGGTAGAACAGGTAGCCCATGCCGGGATAGTTGAAGACCGCCTCGGTGATCAGGGCCCCGCCGAGGATCGCGGGCAGGTACAGCCCGCACAGGGTGACGATGGTGATCATCGAGTTGCGCATCACATGCCGGATCAGCACCCGCCGCTCGCTGGCACCCTTGGCGCGGGCGGTGCGGACGTAGTCCTCGGTGAGGTTGTCCAGCACCGAGGACCGCATATACCTGCTGAACAGCGCGATCGTGGTCAGCGACAGGCAGCAAATCGGCAGGATCAGCGCCTTGAAGTTCGTGAAGGGCGCCGTCACGGCCTCGCTCTGCGGGCCCTCCGGGGGGAATATCGGGATGACGATGGCGAACAACAGGATCCCGACGATGCCGATGAGGAAGTCCGGCGTCGCGTAGAAGATGGTCGAGGCCGTGTTCAGCACGTGGTCGGAGGCCTTGTTGCGGCGCACCGCCTGGAAGATGCCCATCGGGATGGCCACCACCAGCGCGAGCAGGGTGGACAGCCCGACCAGGGCGATGGTCTTCGGCAGCGCGGTGAGCATCAGCGAGGCCACACTCTGGTTAAGCGTCCACGAGAAGCCCAGGTTGCCCCGTGCCAGGTTGCCGACCCACAGGAAGTACTGGCGGTACCAGGGGAGATTGAACCCGTAATCGGCGTTGAAGACCCGGATGGCCCCCGGATCCCGGTAGGCGTTGGTGCCCATCACCGCGACCGCGACGTTCCCGGGGATCATCCGCAGCAGTGCGAACGTGATCATGGTCACGATCAGCATTACCAAGATGGACTGGAGCACACGCCGGAGTATGAATGCTGTCAACGCTGCCCTTACTTCCCCGCGGCCACCACGCTTCCCGTCATCGTGCCATACACCGCGACCTGCGCCGACACCCGTTTGCTCATTCGGTACCTTAATGAGCTGTTCCGGCGATGAAGGTCCGGGCTTCCGGGCGGCCCGGCCCGTAATATCGGCAAAGTGCGCACCGCGACGCCCCCCGGCCGGGAGCTGGCCGACCGGATGGTGCCGCCGATGCCGGGCAGCGCCCTCTGGGGGTGGGCCGGGCCGATAGTGGTGACGCTGTTCGGTGCGTTCCTGCGGTTCAACCGGCTGAGCGTGCCGCATGCCGTGCTGTTCGACGAGACCTACTACGTCCCCGACGCCTACGGGATTCTGAAGCACGGCGTGGAGATCGACCACGTCAGCAACGTCAACGCGCTGCTTGCCCGGGGCAGCACGCACATCCTGGAAGGCACCAAGGGCGAGTACGTGGTCCACCCGCCGCTCGGCAAGATGCTCATCGCGGTGGGCGAGTGGCTGTTCGGGCTGACCCCGTTCGGCTGGCGGTTCGCCGTCGCCGTGGCGGGCTCGCTGGCCATCCTGATGACGGCGCGGATCGCGCGCCGGATGACCCGCTCGACGCTGCTCGGCTGCGCCGCGGGCTTCCTGCTGGCCGTGGACGGGCTGGAGTTCGTGCTGAGCCGCACCGCGATCCTGGACATCTTCGTCATGTTCTGGGTGCTGGCCGCCTTCGGCCTGCTGGTGATCGACCGGGACCGGACCAGGGCCGCCCTGGCGGCGGCCGGGCGCGGCGATACCGACGGGCCCCGGCTCGGCTTCCGCTGGCCGCTGCTGCTGGCCGGCCTGTGCCTGGGCTGCGCCTGCGCGACCAAATGGAACGGCGTCTGGTACCTGCCCGCCTTCGCCGCCCTGGTCGTGGCCTGGGACCTGGGCGCGCGGCGGGCCGCCGGGTTCGGCACCGGGCTGCGCGGCACGGCCCGCAGCGACGCGCCGTGGCTGCCGGTATGGTTCGCCGTCATGCCGGCCGCCGTCTACGTGGCCTCCTGGACCGGCTGGTTCGCCACCAGTTACGGCTTCGACCGCAACGGGGCCGCTCTCAACTCCGGCCACCCGGCCAGCACGATCGTGGCGTGGCTGCAGTACAACAAGTCGATGCTCGGGTATGGCCTCGGCCTGCAGGCCTACCAGCCGTACAAGTCCAACCCACTGGGCTGGCCGGTACTGGCCAGGCCGATCTCGTTCTACTCCAACTGCGTGCCGGCGGCCCACTGCGGCGGGGTTCCCTCGTCCACCGAGCAGGAGGTGCTGGCGATAGGAACGCCGCTGATCTGGTGGGGCGGGGCCGCCGCGCTGGTGATCTGCCTGGCCTGGTGGCTGACCCGCCGCGACTGGCGCACCGGCGCGGTGCTGCTCGGCGTCGCGGCGGGCTGGGTGCCGTGGCTCTGGTTCTACTGGCACGACCACCGCACCGAGTTCTACTACTACGCCGTGGTGTTCGACCCGTTCCTCATCCTCGCGATCACGCTGTGCCTGGGGCTGATCCTCGGCCCGGCCCGGGCCGGGCCGAACCGCCGGGTGGCCGGCGCGGCGGTCGCCGGCGGGTACCTGCTCGCGGTCGTCGCGAACTTCTACTACCTGTATCCGGTTCTCGCCGGGCAGACCCTCCCGTTCGCGTCCTGGACGGCCCGGATGTGGTTCCACAGCTGGATCTGACCGGCGGCGGCGCGCGCCTGCCGCACGGCGCCAGGCCCCGCACCCGATTTCATTGCGTTACGAATCAGCGGCGTGGCCGGGGTCCCGCCCCGCCATGTGTGACGCGGATCTCAGCCGGGCAACCCGCCCGGCGCTGCCCTGCGCCGTGCGCCCGGGCAGGTTTCCGGGCACGCTGAGGGGCATGGCTGACTTGCTGCCACGCCTGGCCCGGTGCCCGGTGATCGTGGCGCCGATGGCCGGGGGACCGTCCACGACCGGCCTGGTGATCGCGGCCTCCGCCGCGGGCGCGCTTGGCTTCCTGGCCGCCGGGTACAAGACGGCCGCCGCGATGCGGGCCGAGATGGACGAGGCCCGGGCCGCGGGCATCGCGTTCGGGGTCAACGTGTTCGTGCCCGGCGCGCCGGCGGTGGACCGCGCCGCGGTCACCCGCTACCTCGCCGAACTGGAACCGGATGCCGCCGCGCTGGGCGTCCGGCCGGGGGCGCCGGACTGGGCCGACGACGACTGGGACGGCAAGCTGGCGGCCCTGCTCGCCGATCCGCCGGCGGCCGTCAGCTTCACCTTCGGCTGCCCGGAGCAGGCCGTCATCGCGGCGCTCCGGGCCGCCGGGAGCCAGGTGTGGGTCACCGTCACCGCGCCGGACGAGGCCGCGCTCGCGGCCGCCCGTGGCGCCGACGGGCTGTGCGTCCAGGGCCCGGAAGCGGGTGCCCACCGTGGCACGTTTTCCGCTCCGGCCAGCCCGCCGGCCGTGCCGCTGCGCCAGCTCCTCCGCGACGTCGCGGCGGTCACCGGCCTGCCGCTGATCGCCGCGGGCGGGATCATGAGCCACCCGGACGTCAGCGCGGCGCTGGCCGGCGGCGCGGTGGCGGTGCAGTGCGGCACGGCGTTCCTGCGCTGCCCGGAAAGCGGGGCGAACCCACTGCACAAGGCGGCTCTCGCGGACCCGGCGTTCACCGCCACCGCGGTCACCCGCGCGTTCACCGGCCGGCCCGCGCGCGGCCTGGTCAACCGCTTCATGCTGGCGCACCCGGCCGCGCCGGCGGCCTACCCCGAGGTGCACTTCGCCACCCGGCCGCTGCGGGCGGCCGCCGCGGCGGCGGGCGACACCAGCCGGATGAACCTGTGGGCGGGCGAGGGATTCCGCGCGGCCACCGCCCGCCCCGCCGCCGAGATCGTGGCACTCCTCACCGCCGGCCCGGACGCCGGCTGACCCGCTCCCGGCGGGCCCGGCCCGCTCGGCGGCTGCCCGGCGTGGCTCGCCAGCCCGAGGCCGCGTGCCGCCCCTGCCCGGCCCGGGGCCGCGCGGCCGCCGGGGCGGGTTCAGCCCGCGGCGAAGCGGCCTTGCGGCCCGGGCCGGCGCGGCGACGATGGAAGCAGGCCCATCCAGGCCCGTGATCATGGCGTTTTGGTCGCTATAGCAGCCCAAACGCCATGATCACGGGTGCTCGGCCGATGGGACAGGGGACCGGAAGGAGCTGGCATGCGGGTCGCTGTTCTTGCCGACATTCACGGCAACCTGCCCGCGCTCGACGCCGTGCTGGCGGACGTCGAGGCCGCCCGGGCGGATGTGATCGTGCTCAACGGTGACATGGCCACCGGCCCGATGCCGGCGCAGACCCTGGAGCGGCTGGCCGGTCTTGGCGAGCGGGCGGTCTGGGTCCGGGGCAACTGCGAGCGGGAACTCGCCGAGGCCTGGGACGGCACCCTCGACCCTGAGCTGACCGAACTGGCCCGGGTGCCCGCCGAGTACTGCGCGGCGCAACTGGAGCGGGCACACCGCGACCTGCTGGACGGCCTGCCGCTGTCGGTCACGCTGGAGGTGACCGGGCTCGGGCCGGTCCGGTTCTGTCATGCCACGGCGGTCAGTGACACCGCCATGGTGCTGGTGGACTCGCCGGTCGCCGATTACCGTACCGGGTTCGCCGATGTCGCCGAGGCCACGGTGGTGCTCGGACACACGCACATGCCGTTCGACCGCCTCGCCGACCGCCGCCGGTTCGTCAACCCGGGCAGCGTCGGCATGCCCTACGGGACCCCGGGGGCGTACTGGGCGCTGCTCGGCCCGGACGTCGTCCTGCGGCGCACCGGGTACGACCTCGGCGCGGCCGGGCGGGCGATGCAGGCCGCCGCGCCGGAGTACCCGGGCCTGGCGGAGTTCGTCGCCGAGAACGTGCTGACCGTCCCGTCCGACGCCGAAGCCCTGGCGGTGTTCTCCGGGTCCGGCTGACCGCTATCCGCTGTGGCGGGCGTTATGGCGTGTCCGAAGCGACCGTGCTGGGGACGCTGGCCTCCTGCGCCTGCGGCGCCGGGGCGGCCTCGGTCAGCGGGAAGTGGCACGCGGCGAAGTGGGTGCCGCCGAACGGCCGCAGCGGCGGCTCCTCCGCGGCACAGATGTCCTGCGCCCGCGGGCAGCGGGTGCGGAACCGGCAGCCGGACGGGGGGTCGATAGCCGACGGCAGTTCGCCCGCCACGCCCTTGGCCACCTTCGACTTCTCCAGCACCGGGTCGGCATTCGGGATGGTGTCGATCAGGCCCCGGGTGTAGGGATGCACCGGGTGGTAGTAGACGTCGTCGGCCGGCCCGACCTCGACCAGCTTGCCCAGGTACATCACGCCGATGTTGTTGGACAGGTAGCGGACCACGCCCAGGTCGTGCGAGATGAACATGTAGGTCAGGCCGTGGTCCCGCTGCAGGTCCTTCATCAGGTTGAGGATCTGCGCCTGGATCGACACGTCGAGCGCGGATACCGGCTCGTCGGCCACGATGAGCTGCGGCCGCAGGATCAGCGCCCGGGCCAGGCCGAGGCGCTGGCGCTGGCCGCCGGAGAACTCGTGCGGATAGCGCTGCACCGCCGCCCGGGGCAGGCCGACCTCGTCCAGGATCTCCTCGATCTTGGCCTGCTGGTCCTTCCTGCTGCCGCGGCGCTGGATGGCCAGCGGCTCCCGGAGGATCGGGCCGACCCGCATGCGCGGGTCCATCGAGGCGTAGGAGTCCTGGAACATGAGCTGGACCTTGGCGCTGCGCTGCCGCCGCTCCCGGGTGGACAGCTTGGTCAGGTCCTCGCCGTCCAGGACGATGGCGCCGCTGGTGGCCTTCTCCAGGCCCACGATGAGCCGGCCGATCGTGGTCTTGCCGCAGCCGGACTCACCGACCATCCCGAAGGTCTGGCCGGGCACGATCGCGAAGCTGACGTCGGCGACCGCGCTCACGTCGCCCACCTTGCGCTGGAGCACCGCCCCGGAGGTCACCGCGAAGTTCTTCACCAGGTGATCGACCCGGAGCAGCTCACCGGTGGCTGCCTCCGGTGGCGCCACGGCGGCCTCGGCGGCCTTCTTCTCGGCCACGGCCAGCTCGGCGAGCCGATTCTCGCGCTCCTCCTTGCCGACCGGGAAGAAGCAGCGGAAGACATGCTCCCAGCTGTCCCCCTTCAGTTCCGGCTCCTGCGCCCGGCAGGTCTCCTGCGCGTAGCGGCACCGTGCCGCGAACCGGCAGCCCGCCGGGGGGGCGGTCAGGTCCGGCGGCATGCCGGGGATGTTGTAGAGCCGCCGGGAGGAGTCGGCGGCCTTCTCCGGCAGCGCCTCGAACAGCGCCTCGGTGTAGGGGTGGCGCGGGTTGGCGAACAGCCGGGCGGTGGTGGTGCTCTCGGCGATCTTGCCCGCGTACATGACCACGGTCCGGTCGGCCCGGCCGGCGATCACGCCGAGGTCGTGGGTGACCAGGATCACCGCCATCGACAGCCGCTTGCGCAGGCTGTCGATCAGCTCCAGGATCTGCTTCTGGATCGTCACGTCCAGCGCGGTGGTCGGCTCGTCCGCGATCAGCAGCTTGGGCTCACAGGCCAGCGCCATGGCGATCATGACCCGCTGGCGCATCCCGCCGGACAGCTGGTGCGGGTAGTTGCCCACCCGCTCGGCGGGCCGCGGCATGCCGACCAGGCCCAGCACCTCGATGGCGCGCTCGCGCGCCTCCTGCGCCGACGCGCCCCGGTGCAGCAGCACGGTCTCGGAGATCTGGTCCCCGATCTTCATCGTCGGGTTCAGCGACGTCATCGGGTCCTGGAAGATCATGCCGATCTCGTTGCCCCGGACGTGCCGCATGTCGCCGTCGGACAGGGCGGAGATCTCCTTGCCGTCGAGCAGGATCTTCCCGCCGACGATGTGGCCGCCCGGCGGCAGCAGCCGCATGACGGACAGCGCGGTCATTGTCTTGCCACAGCCGGACTCCCCGACGATGCCCAGGCACTCGCCCGGGTCCACGGTGAGGCTGACGCCGTCCAGGGCGTGCACGGTCGAGCGGCGCAGCCGGATCTCGGTCTGCAGGCCGTCAAGTTCAAGCAGATGAGCCATTCGTCCTCGGTTCTGTCGCCGTTGCCGATAGCTGGCCGGGGGAGAGCCTTGGTTCTAGCGGCGCTGGAGCCGCACCTCGACAGCGTCCCGGAGACCCTCACCAACGAAGATGGCCGCGGTGATGACCAGGATGATCGCGACGCCCGCCGGGAAGATCAGCCACCAGTAGCCGTCATAGACGTACTGGACACCGTCGCTGAGCATCCCGCCCCAGTCCTGTTTCGGGGGCGCGACGCCCAGGCCCAGGTAGCTCAGGGCGACGACCAGGGCGATGGCGTCGGCCACCTGGAAGGTGGCGTTGACCATGATGGTCCCGATCGCGTTGGGCGCGATGTGCCGCAGTACCGCCCGGGTGCCGCCACCGCCCATCACCTTCATCGCCTGGACGTACTCGCGCACGCGCAGCGAGAGCGCCTCGCCGCGGACCAGGCGCGAGGTGGTCAGCCACGAGGTCAGCGCGATCACGAGGATCAGGATCGGCGTCGTCGGGGTGACGATGGCCACGACCACCAGGGCGAGGAACAGCGTCGGGATGGACAGCAGGGCGTCGACGATGCGCATCATCCCCGCGTCGAGCACGCCGCCGAAGTACCCGGCGATCGCGCCCCACAGCACGCCGACGACGGTGGCCAGGGCCGCCGCCGCGATGCCGACCTCCAGGGAGATCTGGCCGGCCGCCATCAGCCGCCCGAGCACGTCATAGCCGTTGGAGTCGGTGCCCAGCGGGTGGGCCGCGCTCGGCGGCATGTTCTCGATCGCGAAGTTCACATGGATCTGGTCGGTGTGGTAGAAGACCGGCCCGAGGAAGCAGAACGCGAACACCGCGACGAAGATCGCGACGCCGGTGACCGCAAGCTTATTCTCCAGGAACACGTCCACGCTGCGCCGGAAGGCGCTGCGCGGCTTGCCCGCCGGCAGCATTCCGGGGGCAACGGCCGAGGCCTCGCCGAGCGGTAGGGAGGTGTCGGTCGACCAGCCCCATGGACGCTTGCTCGGGGCCGGGCGGGGGGTCTGCTGGCAGATTCAGAGTCATGAGCTCACGTACCTCACTCGGGGGTCTAGCACCGCGTAGGCGACATCCGCCAGCAGCGACCCGACCACGGTTGCCAGCGACACCACGACGGTAAAGCCCAGAAGTGTCGGATAGTCCTGCTTGAGCGCCGACTGGTAGAAGAGATACCCCATGCCGGGATAGTTGAAGACGGCCTCGGTGATCAGCGCGCCCGCGAGGATCCCGGGCAGGCTCAGCCCGAGCAGGGTGGCGATCGGGATCAGCGAGTTGCGCAGCACGTGTTTGATCAGCACCCGCCGCTCGCTGGCCCCCTTGGCCCGGGCGGTGCGGACGTAGTCCTCGGTGAGGTTGTCCAGCACCGAGGAGCGCATGTACCTGCTGAACAGCGCGATCGTGATCAGGCAGAGCGTGACGATCGGCAAGATCAGCGCGTTGAAGTTGGTGAACACCACGCCCAGGCCCTCACCCTGCGGGCCCTCCGGCGGCAGGATCGGGAACTTGATGGCGAAGACCAGGATCGCGACGATCCCGATGAGGAAGGCGGGGGTGGCGTAGAAGATCGTGGAGAACGCGTTGAACGCGTGGTCGGCGAGCTTGTTGCGGCGCACCGCCTGGATCACCCCGATGGGGATGGCGAGGACCAGCGCCAGGATGGTGGAGATACCGACCAGCACGACGGTCTTGGGCAGCCGGTCGGCCAGCAGCGAGGCGACGCTCTGGTTGAGCGTCCAGGAGTACCCGAGGTTGCCCTGGACGAGATGGCCCAGCCACAGGAAGTACTGCTGGTACCAGGGCAGGTTGAAGCCGTAGGTGCTGTCGAAGAGCTTGATGGCGGCCGGGTCGCGGTAGACACCGGGGCCCATCACCGCCACGGCGACGTTGCCGGGGATCGACCGCAGCAGCGCGAACGTGATCAGCGTCACGATCAGCAGCACAACGATCGACTGGAGCACCCGGCGGATCAGGAAGGCTACCAACGCTGGCCCCTTTCCGGTCCCCGCCTGTGGCGCCGGGGTTGACCGGCGCCACAGACGGGACCAAGCACGCGACCCGCGAGGGTCATGTGCCAGACATTACTTCACGAAATACCAGTTTTCCGGGTTGAAACCGAGCGTCGGGCTCTGCGGAGTGACGCCCTTGAGGTTGTTGACAATCTCGGTCAGCGAGTACGCGCCGTTCGGCTGGAACATCACCGGCAGCTGCTCCGCCAGGTAGTTCTGCCAGGTGTACATGGCCTGCGGGTTGTCGCTGGAGAGGGTGGTGTTGATGTAGTTGTCGTTGGTCTTGCTGCAGTACCCGCCGGAGTTGGCGATGGCGCCGCACAGGAACAGCGTCTCGCCGGTGGGCGAGTAGTCCGGGGCGAACGACCAGCCGCCGCCCCAGTTGGCGATGTCCCAGTCGCACGGGATTTTGGCGACCACGCAGTTGCCGGCGGCCAGGGCAGTGACCTGGTTGAACGGCTTGGGCTCAAGGTTGATCTTGATCCCGACCAGAGACGCGTTCGACTGCAGCTGCTGCATCTCCTGCGTGATCCACTGGGTACCCGGAGGCGTAGGGCATGTTGAACACCAGCTGGTGACCGGACTTGATGCCAGGCCCGCACAGACTCGGGTTCGAGCAGGTGGTCACGCCGTTGGGGGTGACCTTCCAGCCGTGGCTGGACAGCAGGCTCTTGGCCTTGTCCGGGCTGTAGGGGAACAGCGGCCCGCCCTTCTGCTGGGGCGACAGGTAGTGGGTCACCGGGGTGTTGCCCACCGGGCCCTGGGTCAGCGTGCCGTAACCGCGCAGCGGGCCCTTGATGACCGATTCCTGGTTGAGCAGGTAGGCCAGGGCCTGGCGGAAGTACAGCTGCTTGATGACCGGGCCGTTGCCGGTGCTGCTCTGGAAGTTCATCACGAAGTAGTTGATGCCCCAGACGTACAGCGGCGACAGCGTGTAGCCGGACAGCGGGTTGGCCCCCGCGGTGAGCGGGCTGGACCCCGCGGGCTTGGCCGGGGCGTCCTGCGACGGCAGGTACCCGACGAGATCTTCTGCCCGCCGGCGGCCGGCGACCGCAGCACGTTGTACTCGGCCGAGTCCGTGGTGAATGGCGCCTCCTGGAACTGCGAGAGGCTCGGCTTGACGGGGCCGGAGTACTTCGGGTTCGGCACGAAGGTGATGTGACCGTCGGCGTTGAATGCCGACAGCTTCCACGGGCCGTCCACGACCGACCACAGCGGCGAGCCCACGTAGGTGGTCAGCGCCTTGGACTGGGCGTCGAGGTACTTGTAGACGGCGGCGCAGTCGGATGACCGTTGGTTGCGCAGTTACTGGCTCCGGACGCGGTCTTGTCCCATGCCGGCGGCATCGGGGTGATCTGGCGACAGGTCGTTGTACAGGAACCAGGTGTGCGAGTAGGCCTTGTTCGTGGTCATCTGCAGCTCGGTGGGGCTGACCACCTTGATGTTGGACACGAACGAGGCCGGGAACCCGCTGTAGGCGCCCCAGTCGATGGGGCCGACGGACTTGAGCATGTTGATCCAGAACATCACGTCGGCCGTGGTGACCGGGGTGCCGTCGGACCACACGTAGTGCTTGAGCGTGATGGTGGCGGTGTTGCCCGACCAGGTCGGCGCGTTCGCCAGGCTCAGCGAGGGGTTCATCAGTCGGCTGGGCCCCGTCACCGAACCAGTACAGCGGCCGGTACATGCAGCTGGGCGAAGTTGTCCGAGTTGATGACGCTGATGTAGGCGCTGGACTCGAACGGGAAGATGTAGTTCGGCGTCGACGACGGGGGCAGTGCCCACACCGCCGTGCCGCCCTTGACCTTCGCGCCGGTCGTGGTGCCGCTGGTGGTGCAGGTGCTGCTACTGCTGCTGCAACCGGCGGCGACGAGCGCCAGCGCGACCGCGCCTGCACCCACCGCCATGGTCATCTTGCCGCCGAGCCTCCAGGCTCTGCGGTTGCTTCGTTCCTGTGGGGCTGGCCCCATGGTCGCGGCTCCTTCTACACGGGGAGCCGCCAGGCGCATCGTTGCGCCGGCGTGCTCCGACCAGACAAGGCGTCCGCATCGTGTTGGGCCGGGGGCGCGGCACGCCCCACGGCAGCAAGCAGCCCGGGCGGAACGGGGCACCTGATCTCGCTGGCACCCAGCACTGCCCGAGGCAGCATTGCGTATTGCACCTTGCCGTGCTCCTGACCACGACGACCACGATGTAGGACGGCCACTCCGCACTTCCTCCGCCCCAAGGGGAGCTGTCACCGGGAACTATCCGGAGAGGTCCCATACGGCTGCTGCGGAGTACGCAACTTAAACCTAGGAACGCTCCACAGATGCCTAAAGACCCGGGTGTCAAGAGTTTCGGAATCGTGACGTAACCGTTACCGCCCTGGCAGTGGTCTTGTATGGGGCCAAAGGACTCTATAAGTGATTAGGCGGTTACACATTGTGCTGCCCTAATTAGGGCCGGAAAGGGGCGCCAGAGGGCACCCCGGCGCGAGCAGAACGCCACGGCGGCGCCGTGGGCCGGGGGGCCGGGGTCAGGGCAGGTCGAACTCGCCGTCTTTGACGCCGAGGGTGAACGCTTCCCATTCCTCGGGCGTGAACGCGAGCACCGGGCCATCCGGCTTCCTGGAGTCGCGCATCAGGTACAGCTTTTCGGCGTCTGCCTTGTGCGGCCAGCGGGAAGTGTCAGTGGTGACCGTCACTTCGACGCAGTGCCGCCCGGCGCCGCAATGGCTGGCCCGGCGCCAGGCCGCCTGGTGGATTGTCTGTCAGCACGACACCAGGCTACTCGTCACCGTCCGTGAAAGGTGCCTGGGCGGCCCGCTGTGGCAGCGTCCGGTGCCGCGGTGCCGCGGTGCCGGGTCAGGAGCCCGGCCTGCCGCGCGCCGGGCGGCCCCAGCCCCTGACCACGGGGTGCTGGCGCTCGTCGCGGGCCAGGCGCTGCAGTTCCTCGTCCGGATTGTCGCTGGCCGACAGCCAGGTGAGCAGGGTGACGAACACGACGGGCATAAAGCAGAAGGCCGACACCGCCCAGACCAGCCCGACGGTGATCTCCTGGTCGGCGACCGCGCTCAGCGCGCCGCCGGCCGTGTCGTAGCCGTGGAACACGGCGTGGCCGGCCATCCCGAGCGCGTAGGCGACCCCCCAGGCAGACCACATCGCCAGCGCCGCGATGGCCGCGCGGTGCGGCTTGGGCAGCCGGGGCGCGAGCGGGGGCGAGGGGACCAGCTCCAGCCAGAGCGCGATCCCGGCGGCCAGCAGCGTGATCAGCTCCGGCAGGACCAGCACCGGATGCTGGGCCAGTGCGTCCATCACCGGCGGGAGCCGCCACGCGGTGCTGACGCCGATGAACGCCAGCAGGAAGGCGGCCGCGCGCAGGAACGAGGTCTGCCGCCGCCGCGCGGCGGCCAGCCGGTCCAGCGGGCCGGCCAGGTGCAGCAGCCGCCAGGGCGCGCCCAGCACGATCAGCGCGGGTCCGGCCATCGCGAACACCAGGAACTGCGCGGACTCGGCGACCACGTACCGGCGGGCGAGCCCTTCGATGCCCACCGCGGCCACGATCAGGGCCGCCCCGGCCGCGGCGAGCCACGGCCTGCCGTGCGCCACCGGTGGCGGGCCAGGCTGCTGTGTCATGTGCGTCTCCCGAGCCACCGCCGGCCCCGTGCGGCCCAGGCGGATGTCCTGCCGCCATGATCGCTGATTGGCGGGGTGTCCGGGGCGCCGCCGGGAGAAGTCTTTTAAGTTGGGCCCATGCAGCTTGTCCATGAGTTCTCGGTTCCGGTGCCGGTGGAGCAGGCGTGGCAGGTGCTCACCGATGTGGAGCGGATCGCGCCATGCCTGCCCGGCGCCGAGCTGACCGGCGTGGACGGGGACGCCTACCACGGCCAGGTGAAGATCAAGGTGGGCCCGATCAGCGCCCAGTACCGGGGCACGGCGTCGTTCACGGAGAAGGACGAGGCGCGGCACCGGGTGGTGCTGAAGGCGTCCGGCCGCGACACCCGCGGCCAGGGCAACGCGTCCGCCACGGTGACCGCTCAGATGGCGGCGGCCGACGGCGGCACCACCGTGTCCATCGTCACCGACCTGTCCATCAGCGGCCGGGTCGCCCAGTTCGGCCGCGGCGTGATGGGCGACGTGAGCGCCCGGCTGCTTGAGCAGTTCGTGCGCAACCTGGAGACCGGCGTCCTGGGCGCCGGCCCGCCCTAGTAACCCGGGTCGCCGAACCGGGCGGCGAGCGCGCGGAAGACGCCCGGTGCCGTGCCGTGCAGCCAGGCCGGGAACCGCAGCCAGCCCGGCACGTAGACCACGGACCGCTCGTGTTCCAGCGCGGAAACGATCGCCGCGGCCACCCGCCCGGCCGGCAGCGGCGCGGGACGGGCCCGGCCATACGGCCTCCCGCGCCGGCTGAAGAACGGCGTGTCGATCACCCCGGGCACGATCACGCTGACGGTGACGCCCCGGCCCCGCACCTCGTAGGCCAGGCTCTCCGCGAACCCGCCCAGCCCGGCCTTGGTGGCCGCGTACACCGCCTCGCCGCGGACGCCCGTGACCCCGGCGATGGAGGACACGAACGCCACCCCGCCCCGGCCGCGCTCGATCATGCCCGGAACCAGCAGCCTGGTCAGTTCGATGGGCGCGGCCAGGTTGACGGTGGCCAGTTCGGTGACCTTGCCCGCCGGGATCTCGCCGAGCGGCCCCGCCCAGCCCACGCCCGCGTTGCTGACGAGGATGTCGACGCCGCCCCGGGCGGCCGCCGGGCGGTGCCCCGAGCGCCTGCTCCGCGAGGCGCACCGCGCCGCCGGGCACGGCGAGGTCGCCACCGAGCGCGATGCCGCCGGTCCGGCCGGCCACCTCGGCCAGCCGGGTCTCATCGCGGCCCGCGAGCAGCAGGCTGGCCCCGGCGGCGCCGAGCGCCACGGCGGTGGCGGCCCCGATTCCCGACGAGGCACCGGTCACCAGCGCCACCGCGCCATCGAGCCGCATGGCGCCCCACTTTCGCGCACCGCCGCGCCAGTGGCGGCCGGCTCAGGCCGCAGCGCAGAGCTGACGTCCGGTCGGCCGAGGCCCGCGCCGCGCCGCTCCTTGGCGCACCGCCGCGCCATGGCAGGACCGGCTCAGGCGTGCGCCGCGGCCTGGTTTTCCGCCGCGCGGTGGCCCGGCTCTGACCAGCAGCGAACGATGTCGCGCATCGACAGCAGCCCGGTCACCTCCTGCCCGTCGAGGACGACGAGGTGCCGGAACCCGGACCTGACCATGGTCGCCGCCGCCTTTTCCAGGGTCCAGTCCGGGGAGGCGAACACGACGTCCGCGGTGCGGTGCGCCGCGGCGAGTTCGGTATCCGGGTCCTGGCCGGCGCCGATGGAGTCGAGGATGTCGCGCTCGGTCAGAATGCCGACCCCGGGGTGCTCCGGGTCGATGACCACGGCGGCGCCAACCCGCCTCGCCGACATGAGGCGCGCTGCCTCTCTGAGGGTGTGCGCCGGGCCGATCGCCACGACCAGTTTGGTCATCCCGTCGCGTACCTGCATCTGGCATCACTCCCCGAGCGTGCTGTCGTGGCGCGATGCCTGGCCCGTGCCCGCGCCGCCATGGACCAAGCGCTTGTGCCTTTGTGACACTCCTTACAGCATGGGTGATGCCCGCCCGCAGGACAACCCCCGCAGGGGGTTTACGGCTCCTGCCAGCGCCCGCTACCTGGGCATTTGGTGGGAGCTAGACCAGTGTGCCGTTGAGCAGGCTGAGCGTTTCCGCGTGCAGCAGGCCGTTGGTGGACACCGCGCTGCCACCGTCGGGTGTGCGCCTGCCGGACAGGTCGGTGAACGTGCCGCCGGCCTCCTCGACGATCACCACGAGCGCCGCCAGGTCCCACAGTGACACCTGGGGCTCGGCACAGACGTCGACCGCCCCCTCGGCGACCAGCACGTGCGACCAGAAGTCACCGTAGGCGCGGGTCCGCCAGGCGGCGCGGCCCAGGTCGAGCAGGCCGCCGAGGCGGCCCTGCGCCTCCCAGTCGGACAGGCTGGAGTACGACAGCGACGCGTCCGCCATCTTGGCCACCGCCGAGACCCGGCACCGGGTGGCCTTGGTGAGGCTGCGGCCCGACCAGGAACCCCCGCCCTTCGCCGCCCACCAGCGGCGGCCGAGCGCGGGCGCGGACACCACCCCGACCACGACCTCGTCGCCGTCCATCAGGCCGATCAGGGTGGCCCAGACCGGGACGCCGCGCACGTAGTTCATGGTCGCGTCGATCGGGTCGATGACCCAGCATCGTGGCCCGGCACCGGCCCGGCCGAACTCCTCGCCGAGCACCGCGTCCCTCGGCCGGGACCGGCGCAGCACGTTGCGCAGCGACCCCTCGACCGCGTGGTCGGCGTCGGTGACCGGCGTCAGGTCAGGTTTGGACTCGACGCGCAGGTCAAGTGCCCGGAACCGGCGCGTGGCGATATCGTCCGCCGAGTCCGCGAGGACATGGGCGAACCGCAGGTCGTCGTCATAACCCGCCATGGCGCGCAACGGTACCCCCTCGATGCCACCTGGCGCGATGCCGCGGCCCTACCACGCCTCCGCGCCGTCCCGGCTGCGCAGCAGGCGCCGCAGCGAATCCAGCCGCGCGACCAGGCGCGGATCGCTGCCCTGATCGCGCACCCAGTCGTCCAGCGCGCAGTCCGGCTGGTCGTGATCGCAGCCCGGCGGGCAGGCCGCGGTGCCCGGCGCCAGGTCGGTGAACGCCCGCGCCACCCGGTCCGGGGCGACGTGACCGAGCCCGAACCCGCGCAGGCCGGGCGTGTCGATGATCCAGCCACCGTCCGGCAGCGCCAGGGCCACGGCGGAGGAGGAGGTGTGCCGTCCCCGCCCGGTCACCGGGTTGACCGTGCCGACCGCCCGGCCGGCATCCGGGATCAGGGCGTTGACCAGCGTGGACTTGCCGACGCCCGAGTGGCCGATGAGCACGCTGGTCCGCCCGGTCAGGTGCTGGCGCAGCGGGTCGAGCAGCGCCGCGTCCAGCGGCCGGCCGAGCACCACGTGGGCGATGCCCAGCGGGGCGTAGGCGTGCAGCAGTTCGTCGGCGCTGGCCAGGTCGGCCTTGGTCAGGCAGAGCAGCGGGCGGAGCCCGGCGTCGTAGGCGGCCACCAGGCAGCGGTCGATGAACCGCGGCCGGGGCGGCGGGTCGGCCAGGGCACAGACGATGCCCAGCTGGTCGGCGTTGGCCACGATGACCCGTTCGACCGGGTCGGTGTCGTCCGCCGAGCGGCGCAGCACGGTGGCCCGGGGGGATACCCGGACCACCCGGGCCAGCGTGCCCGGCGCGCCCGAGACGTCCCCGGCCAGCGCCACCTGGTCACCGACGACCACGCCGCGGCGGCCCAGTTCCCTGGCCCGCATCGCGGTGACCATGCGCTCACCGACAAGCACCCCGTACCTGCCCCGGTCGACCGAGGCGACAAAGCCTTCCACGGCGTCTTCGTGCGCGGGCCTGCGCCGGGTGCGCGGGCGGGAGCCCCGCCCCGGCCGCACCCGGATGTCGTCTTCGTCCAGGTCCGTGCCTCGCGCGCGGAGTCAGGGCACCTGCTCCAGCATCGACTCCCACAGCCGGGTGAAGCCGGGGAAGGTCTTCCCCACGGTGGCCGCGTTCGCCACCTCGAGCCCGGGCACGGCCAGGCCCAGCACGGCGCCGGCCATGACCATCCGGTGATCGTCGTAGCTGGCGAACGGCCGGCCGCCGGCCCGCAGCGGCCGGGGCGTGATCGCCAGGCCGTCGGGCAGTTCGCTGACGTCCCCGCCGAGCGCGCCGATCTCGGTGGCCAGCGCCGCCAGCCGGTCGGTCTCGTGGCGGCGCATGTGCCCGATGCCGGTCAGCCGGGACGGGCCGTCGGCCAGCGCGGCCAGGGCGGCTGCCACCGTGGCGGACTCGCTGACGTCGCGCCAGGTCCGCGGTGACCGGCCGGATCCGGCCGGTCCCGGTCACGGTGAGCCCGCCCGCCTCCCCTTCCCCCGTCACGGCCAGCGTGCAGCTCGCACCGAACGCGGACAGCAGGTCGAGGATCTGGCCGGCCGGCTGCGAGGTCACGGCCGGCCAGTCCGCGATCGTCACGGCTCCGCCGGTGACCAGCGCCGCGGCGAGGAACGGCACGGCATTGGAAAGATCGGGCTGAACGATCACCTCGTGGTGCCCGATCACCCCCGGGTGAACGCGCCACGTGTCGGGCGTGCCTGGCGGCGTATCCGGCTCCCGGGCCCACGTCTCCACCTCGGCGCCCGCGTCGCGGAGCATGCCGACCGTCATGGCGATGTGCGGCGCGGAAGGGGCCCGGCCGCCGCGGTGGCGTATCTCCGCGCCCTTGTCGAACCGCGGCGCGGCGATCAGCAGGCCGGACACGAGCTGGGAGGAGGCCGAGGCGTCCAGGGTGACCGCGCCGCCCGGCAGCGACCCGGTCCCATGCACGGTGAACGGGACGCAGCCCCGCCCGCCGTCGTCGATGACGGCACCGAGTTCGCGCAGTGCGGCGAGTATCGGCCCCACCGGCCGCTCCGCCGCCCGGGCATCGCCGTGGAAGACGGCGCTCACGCCGGTCAGGGCCGCCACGGCAGGGGCGAACCGCAGCACCGTGCCGGCGTTACCCACGTCCACGGTGACGTCGGCCCCTGGCTGCCCCGGAGTCACGTGCCACGAGGGTGGCTGACCGGCCGCGCCTGCATCGTTCGGCATGCTGTCTGTGATCGTGGCGCCGAGGGCGGTCAGCGCCGCGCGCATCAGCAGCGTGTCGCGGGCGTGCAGCGGGCCGGTGACGGTCCCCGGCCCGTCGGCGAGCGCGGCGAGCACCAGGGCCCGGTTTGTCATGGATTTCGAGCCAGGCACGGCGCACCCGCGCGCGCACCGGGCCGGCCGCGGCCGGGGCGCGCCAGGTCCGTCCCTCCTGCGGTGCCGTGTGCGCCATAGGAGTGAGCCTAATGTGCCAGCGGGCCGGTCCCGGTTTTCCGGCGCGCGGGCGGCGGGGCGGCCACGAAGGACGGCGGCCCAGGTTTGGCGCGCGGGTTTCGTGGCTATGAAAGGGCACATTCTGTACATCCCCCAGCCTTCTTTACGACACCCAGGTGAGAGCACATGTGCGGCCGGTACGCGTCGGCGCGGAAGCGCCAGGACCTCCTTGAGGAGTTCCGTATCGACCGTGACCGGGTGACCGAAGATCTTGAGCCGGACTACAACGTGGCCCCGACCAAGCCGGTCTACGCGGTGCTGACCCGGCCCCAGCGCGACGACGGCGGCGCGGCCCCGGCGAAGGCGCGGGGACCGGGACGGGCCCGGCCAGGAAGCGGCCGCGCGCCAGCTGCGGGTGGTGCGCTGGGGCCTGGTGCCGTTCTGGGCGAAGGACCCCGCCATCGGCAGCCGCATGATCAACGCCCGGGTCGGAGACGGTGGACGCCAAGCCCGCGTTCCGCCGCGCGTTCGCCAAGCGCCGGTGCCTGCTGCCCGCGGACGGCTTCTACGAGTGGCTGCAGGTCGACGACCAGGGCAAGCCCGCAAGCAGCCGTACTACATCCACCGTACGGACGGCGGGGTGCTCGCCTTCGCCGGGCTGTATGAGCTGTGGCGGGACAAGTCTGTCCCTGAGGACCATCCGCAGGCCTGGCTCTGGACGGCCGTGATCATCACCACCAGCGCGCCGGACGAGGTCGGGCCGGATCCACGACCGGATGCCGATGGTGATCGATCCCGCCCGGCTGGGCTGACTGGCTCGACCCGGCCAGCAGCGACGCCGCCCGTGTGCACGCGCTGCTCGCGCCCGCGGCGGCCAGCGGACTGGCGTCCTACCCGGTCGGCACGGACGTCAACTACGTGAGCAACAACGGCCCCGGGCTGATCGAGCCGCTCGCCGGCGCTCGCGGCCCCGGCTCGCCGTGACCGGGACGGCACGGCGCCGATTGTTCTGAACCCGTACCGGGGCAGCCCACGCAACGCGCTTCGCTTCGGCCCCTGCCTAGAGAGGAGGACACCCCGTGGACACCATGACCGCGCGTGTGCGTCTGGAGGAGATGCGCGGCCAGACCTCGACAGGTCCATCCTGGTGCTGCAGGGAGAGCATCCCGCGGAACGCGCCGCCATCGACTCGCCGCGGACCCCGCGGACGCCGGCACCACGCTGTCCGAGACCGACCGCACCGAGGCGGTGCTCGCAGCGGTCCGCCGCAGCGGCGGCTGGTCACGGACGCGCTGGTGCGGATCGAGCGGGGGGTCTACGGTACCTGCGCCGACTGTGCTGAGCCGATCCCGGAGGGCCGGCTGGACGCCCGGCCGGAGGCGGCCCGCTGCGTCGCATGCCAGTCCAAGCGGGACCGCCGCCACTAACCTGCACGGGGGCTAGCGGGGCCAAGGCCTCGTGACGAAGGAACGGGGCCGCAGGCCACCGGGGGGTTCCGGGGGGTCGCTCCCCCGGGTTAGCAGAGCTAGCAGGGCTTGCGGGCCGTGGCGACCAGGCTGATGCCGAACGCCTCGTCGGAGCCGGCCTCGGCCACCGGATTCTGCCCGGCCTGCAGTTCCGCGCGGATCAGCCGTGCCATGGCGCCCGGCTGCTTGCGCAGCACGTGATCCACCGTGGACGGGGACAGCACCGTCCGTGGCCTGACCGAGGTCACCTCCAGGCCCGCCTCGGTGAGCAGGTCGTAGAACTGTGCCGCGCCGAAGCACCGGGTGATGGTCCCGTCCGGCCAGGGGATCAGCACCACCTCGGCGTGGGGCAGGTCGGTGAGGTGCGCCCAGTGCCGCTGCTCGGCCAGCATCGCCATGCCCAGTACCAGCGAGTCCACCGAGGCGAGCAGCTCACCCCCGGGCCGCAGCACCCGCGCGATCTCCGCGGCGAGGTCCTCCGCCATGAGCTGCCGGGACAGGGCGCCGTCCTCGGCGATGACGCCGTCCGCGCAGCCGTCGGCGAGGAACGCCAGGCTGCCGGCCTCGGCCACCACCGGGGCCACCCGGCCCGGTGCTGCCGCCCGGCCCGGCGGTGCCCGCCGGTCCGCGGCGGGCGGGCCCGGGTGCGCGGTGACGACCCGGACCACCGCATGCCCGGACCCGGCCGCCTGAGCCGCGGCCGCGGCCGGGCCCGAGATATCGACGAGCAGCCGCCGCCCGGCGGGCAGCCAGGCGGCGAGCTGAGCCTTGGCCACCGCCCGCTGGAACCGCCAGTACGCAGTGAGCGAGCCCGGCCGGAGCACGGCCAGCGGGCTGGCCGTTGTGGTCGCCACCGTTGACTCCATCCGCCGTCCGACATACCGGCGCGGTCAGCCGACCGCGCCGGATCGGCGGCGCGGGCCGGATCAGCGCACCGCGCTGGCACCCCGCCAGGCCATCGCGACGGCCGCACTCCCGGCAAACCGTTATGCCTGATTCTCCCCAGTCTGCGGTCCGCCTCACCTGACCGCCGGGACGGAATGAATACCCTGTCAGCCCTGTTGCACACGGCGTGCTCATGACCAGTGACGCATCCCTCGATGGTGTTGCTCCGGTGGCTGCCTTCAGCCCGGCCGCCGGCCAGGCCATGTATTCTCCCGCCCAGATGGCATCGGTGGCCGGGCGCGGATGCAGACACCGGAGGAGGTGGGTCCGGTACCTGAGACACTCGAACAGCGCGGCGAGCGCTTCGAGCGCGAGGTGTTGCCGTACCTGGATCAGCTGTACTCGGCCGGCGATGCGGATGACCCGCAACGCGGCGGACGCCGAGGACCTGGTTCAGGAGACCTTCGCCAAGGCCTACGCCTCGTTCCACCAGTTCGAGCCAGGCACGAACCTGAAGGCATGGCTGTTCCGGATCCTCACCAACACCTTCATCAACTCCTATCGCAAGCGCCAGCGGGAACCGCAGCGCGCGGGAGCCGAGGAGGTCGAGGACTGGCAGCTTGCCAGGGCAGCCTCGCACACCTCGGCCGGGCTGAAATCGGCCGAGGCCGAGGCGCTGGAAAGGCTGCCCGATTCCGACATCAAGAGCGCCTTGCAAGCCCTGCCGGAGGAATTCCGCATCGCGGTCTACCTGGCCGACGTGGAGGGCTTCGCCTACAAAGAGATCGCCGAAATCATGGGCACGCCCATCGGTACGGTGATGTCCCGCCTGCACCGGGGGCGCAGGCAGTTGCGTGACTGCTGCAGGGCTACGCGCATGAGAGTGGCGTGGTCCGCGCGGCGTCGGCGGCAGGGCCGCAGGGGGAGGACGGCGGGCCTGGGGAGGCTGAGAGATGAGCTGCGGCAAGCCGCACGAAACCCCGTGTACCGAGGTGCTTGAGCGGGTCTACTCCTACCTGGACGGCGAACTCGAAGCGCCGACCCTCGCGAAGATCCGGCAGCACCTCGACGAATGCGGGCCGTGCTTCGAGGAGTACGGCCTCGACGAACTTGTCAAGAAGCTGGTGCACAAGCACTGCGGCCATGATCGGGTGCCCGACGAGCTGCGGGTCAAGGTCCGGATCCGGATCCAGCAGGTTCAGGCGGAACTGAGCATCACCCAGACCACCGAGTAGCGGCGCCCGCCGTTCCCTGGCGAATGCACCGAACGGCCGCGAAGCCTGCGCGGATCTGGCCGATCACGTTACCCTTTGTGCTGGCGGCGATGAATGGGCCTGCTTGGCTGGGCCGAGGCCCCGCTGCGGCATGCCCTCGGACCGGCCCCGCCCCCGGCAGCGGAGGTGACCGATGCGGCACCCGGGTGGGCTTGCGGCTGCCGCTGATCCCGATGCGCCCGCACGGGGCGCGGGCACCCGGCCGATGGTGACCCGGCCGGCATGGTGACCGGTACCGGACACCGATTGCGCGGCGGGCGGGCCTCCAGGCTCTCGCCGGCCGCGTGGCTGTACGTGGCGGCTGTGGTGGCGGCCGCTCTCGCCGTGCTCGGCCAGGCCCTGGGCGCCGACCCGGACCTGGACGGCCCGGTCAAGCAGGCGTGGGCCATGGCGGTGCTCGCCCTGCTGTTCCTGATCTGCGACTCCGCGCCGACGGCCCTTGCCTCCCGGCAGTCCGCCTGGTCGCCGAGTTCCCCGGCGACCCTGGCCGCCGTGGTGCTGGTCGGGCCGGTGGGCGCGCTGGTGGTGGGCGCGACCTCGCTGCTCAGCGTGCGCCGCGGCCTCGACCTCACCCAGCGGGTGTTCAACGCGTCGATGTACGGCCTGTCCGCCTGGGCGGCGGGCGAGGCCTACCTTGCGCTCGGCGGCCATGTCGGCCACCCAGAGTACGACTCGTTCCCCGGCATCATCGGGCCGTTCGCCGTCGCCGCCGTGGTGCACGTGTTCATCAACCACGGGCTGCTGTGGGGCATGCTCAGGCTGGTGCCACCGGCCGAGCCGGGCCAGCCTGCCGGGACGTTGCAGCGGCACATCCCGATGCTGTTCCTCTCCGACCTCGGGTACGCCACCCTCGGCCTGCTCATCGCGGCCCTGTGGACCGTCGGGGGCGCCTTCGCGGCGATTCTCGTGCTGGTCCCGCTGTTCGTGGCACGGTGGGCCATCGGCCAGTTCGCCGCGCAGGAACGGGCCTACGCCGCCACCATGGCCGCGCTGTGCCAGGCCGTCGAGACCAAGGACTGTTACACCAGGGGCCACAGCGAGCGGGTCTCCCGCGGCTCGGCGATGATCGCCCGCGAGGTGGGCATGCGCGGGCGCCGGGTCGAGGCGATCCGCTACGCCGGGCATGCTGCACGACGTGGGCAAGCTGGGCGTGCCCACGACGGTGCTGCAGAAGAGCGGCGCGCTGACCGAGGAGGAGTTCGCCGCGATCCAGCTGCACCCGATGCGCGGGCTGGCCATCGTGCGGGAGATCGGCTTCCTCGACGAGGCGCTGGCCGGCATCATGCACCACCACGAGCGGATGGACGGGCGCGGCTACCCGATGGGACTGGCCGGTGACGAGATCCCCGAGTTCGCCCGGGTCATCGCGGTTGCTGACGCCTTCGACGCGATGACCTCGAACCGCTCCTACCGTGGCGCGCGCTCGGATCGACGAGGCCATCGCCGACCTGCGCAAGTGGTCCGGGACCCAGTTCGATCCGGCGCTGGTGGACGCGTTCGTGGCCGCGCTGCGGCGGGAGGGCTGGGAACAGCCCCGGCCGTGCCGCGCCGCCGCCCGCCGACAGCATGGCCGCGCAGGATCACGACGACCCGACGGCGCCGCTGCGGGTGGTGGAGAGCTGGTGAAGCCGGCGAGTGCCATGGCGGGCGAGGGCAGCGCACGGGCCGAATCCTGGCGGCAGGCCATGGACTCGGGCGAGCTGCTGCTCGTCGCGGCCGCGGGCATGCTCGTCGTGGCCGCGGTGGCGCAGACCGCGGCCGCGGGCCTGGTCCAGCCGCGCGTCGCGCTGGCGTTCGGTGCGCTGATCGCCTTCGGTGAGGTGCTCCGGCTGTCCCTGGAAGGCGGCCGGGAGTCGGCGCCGATCGGCAGCGCCGGCGCGTTCGCCTATGCGGTGGTGCTGATGGTCGGCGGCCACCAAGCCAGGCAGCCGTGCGCTTCAGGTCATCGCGGTCGTCGCGGGTGGCATGGTGCTGGGCGCGCTGCCGCACCTGGCGGCCGGCCGCCGGCCGGGCTGGCCGGCCTCGCGTCCCGGCTGATCGCCGTCGCCGTGGTGGCGGCGCTGTTCCGCCCGCTGAGCACGGTCGTGGCCAGCGCCTGGCCGCACGACTGGGGGCTGGCGCTCGCGGCGATGGCGGGCGTGCTGGTGGCCGGGTGGCTCGCCGAGTGCCTGATCAGGGCCCTGATCAGCGCTGACGCGCTGCGCGCCAGGTTCCGCGTGGCGCTGTGGGACGAGATGCGGGTGCAGCTCCCGCTGGGCGTCGCGGTGGCCGCGACCGCGATCCTGATCGCGTTCGCTGCGGACATGATGGGCCTGGTGGCGCTCGGCGTGTTCATCGCCCCGCTGCTGGTCACGCAGATGGCTTTCCGCCGTTATGCCGGAATCCGGGCCACCTACCTGGAGACGGTCCGGGCACTGGCCCGGGTCACCGAGGTCGGCGGGTATGTCGAGGACGGGCATGCCCGCCGGGTCGGCCGCCTGGCCGTGGTGGTCGGCCGGGAGCTGGGCATGAGCGAGCCGGAGCTGCTGGAACTGGAGTACGCCGCGCTCATGCACGACATCGGGCAGCTTTCGCTGCGGGACCCGATCCCCGGGCGGTGCGACCGTGCTGGCCTCTGCCGAGCAGCAGCGGCGCATCGCGGAGCTGGGGGCCGCCGTCATCGACCAGGCCGGCGTCTCGGACGGGGTGGCGGAGATCGTGCGTTACCAGAGCCTGCCCTGGCGGGGACGGGAGCCGCGCGCCGCCGGTCGGCAGCCGGATCATCCGGGCCGCCAACGCGTTCGACGACCTGGTCGGCGCCTCCGCCGAGACCAGCAGGACGACGGCGGCGCTGGAGCGGCTGCGCCTGGACACCGCGACCGAGTACGACCCCCAGGTGGTCGAGGCGCTGGCCAAGGTCGCCGGGCGGCGGCACCGAAGCCACCGGTAGGCGCTGCTAGTCCAGGGGAGCGACCCCCTGGAACCCCCGGTGGCCTACGGCCCGGTTCCTCCGTCACCGGGCCGGGGCCCTGCTAGCCCAGGCGAGCGACCCTCTGGAACCCTCGGTGGCCTACGGCCCGGTTCCTCCGTCACCGGGCCGGGGCCCTGCTCGGCCCAGGGGAGAGGCCCCCTGCGAACCCCCGTGGCATATCGGCCCTCGTGACGCCGTCACGAGGGCCGATATGCTGCCCGGGTGCTGGACTCGCTGCTGGTCGCCAACCGCGGTGAGATCGCCCGCCGGGTCATCCGCACTGCCCGGCGGCTCGGCATCACGGTCGGTGGCGGTCTACTCGGAGGCCGACGCCGACCTGCCGTTCGTCCGCGAGGCCGACGAGGCGGTCTGCGTCGGCCCGGCCAACCCGGCGCAGAGCTACCGCAATGCCGAGGCGATTCTCGCCGCCGCGCAAGTCGACCGGTGCGGTGGCCATCCACCCCGGTTACGGGTTCCTGTCGGAGAACGCCGACTTCGCCCGTACGGTCGAGGCCAGCGGCCTGATCTGGGTCGGCCCGGCGCCGGACGCGATCACCGCGATGGGCGACAAGATCAACGCCCGGAACCTGATGGCCGCGGCCGGGGTGCCGGTCGCGCCGCGGGCACCACCGACCCGGCCGCCGACGTCGAGGCCGCGGTGGCGGCGGCGGCGCGGATCGGCTACCCGGTGATGGTGAAGGCCGCGGCCGGTGGCGGCGGGATGGGCATGGCGCGGCGACCGACGCGGCGGCGCTGCGCACCGAGTACGACAAGGTCCGCGCGTTCGCGCGAGCGGATGTTCGGCGACGGCTCGGTGCTGATCGAGCGCTACTTCCCCCGGGTACGCCACGTCGAGGTGCAGATCCTCGGCCTGGCCGACGGCCGGGTGGTCGCCCTCGGGGAGCGGGAGCTGCTCGGTGCAGCGGCGCAACCAGAAGCTGGCCGAGGAGTCCCCGTCGCCGGGCGTCGGCGCCGCGCTGCGGGCGCGTTTCCTGGCCGCGGCGGTCCGGGCCGGCGAGGCGGTCGGCTACCGCAGCGCGGGTACGGTCGAGTGCCTGGTGGACCCGGCTGCCGGCGATTTCGTGTTCCTGGAGATGAACACCAGGCTCCAGGTCGAGCACCCGGTCACCGAGCTGGTCACCGGGTCGACCTGGTGGAGCAGCAGTTCCGCGTCGCCGCCGGCGCGGCCGCCGAACTTCGACCCGGACGGGCTGCGGCGCCGGCGGGCATGCGGTGGAGCTGCGGATCTACGCCGAGGACCCGGTGCGCTTCCTGCCCAGCCCGGGGACCATCACGCAGTGGGAGGAGCCGGCCGGGCCCGGCATCCGGGTGGATGCCGGGTATGCGGCGGGCAACAAGGTGACCCCGTTCTACGACCCGCTGCTCGCCAAGCTGTGCACCCACGGCCAGGACAGGGACGAGGCGCTGGCCCGGGCACGGGACGCGGTGGCGGCGTTCCTGATCGCCGGGCCGCGCACCAACCTGCCCTTCCACGCCGACCTGCTGGCCAGCGAGGAGTTCCGCAGCGGGAATTACGACACGTCGATCATCGCCCGGCTGCGGCCCTGACCGTGCCGCGAGCACAATAGTGGCGGGCGGCGGGCCTGACGGGCGGCCCGGGCGCCCGGACAACGGAGAGGAGCCGCGGGTGGCCGAGGTCCGCGCCGAGATGGTGGCGAATGTCTGGAAGGTGGTGGCCGCGGAGGGGGCCCAGGTCTCCGATGGCGACACCCTGGTCATCCTCGAATCCATGAAGATGGAGATCCCGGTGCTCGCCGAGGGCTCCGGCACGCTGACCCGGCTGCATGTCGCCGAGGGCGACATCGTCCAGGAAGGCGACCTGATCGCCATCATCGAATAGCTGTGGCCTGACCGCGCCGATGCGCGAGCCGGAGCAGCCGCCCGGGGCGGCCTGGTACTGCGACCACTGCGGGCGGCAGGCCACGGCCGAAGGCGCCGGGCATGGCGCCTGCCGGGCCGCCAGGGAGCTGGAGCCGCCCCGGTACTGCGCCCACTGCGGCCGTCGGACGGTGGTGCAGGTGACCCCGGACGGCTGGTCCAGCCGCTGCAGCCGGCATGGCCTGGTGACCGACGCCGGCTGACGCCTAGGGTGATCGCATGGGATTGGCGGTGGGGCTGCGCGCGACCGTGCGGCACGTGGTGACCGAGGCGGATACCGCCATCCAGGTTGGCAGCGGGGACGTTCCCGTGCTCGGCACCCCCAGGCTGCTGGCGCTGGCCGAGGCGGCCTGTGTGGCCGCCCTCGAACCGCACCTCGAACCCGGGATGACGTCCGTGGGCACCGCGGTGGCGCTGGAGCACCGGCGGGCCAGCCCGGTCGGGGCCGAGATCGAGGTCGAGGCGGAACTGACCGAACTGGCCGGCCGCAGGCTGGTGTTCGGCTTCATCGCCCGCCACGTGGGGCCAGCCGTGGCCGGCCGGGTCCCTGACGCCGGCGAGGAACTGGTGGCGGGCGCGGGCTCTGTGCAGCGGATCGTGGTGGACCGGGACAAGTTCCTCGCCCGCGCCGCGCTCCGGCCCGGCTGACCGGCATCCGATCCGCGGGCAGGCCGCCGGCCGCCCGGCCTCCCCGGCTGCGGCCTCAGACCCCGGTGGTGGACCGCGGGTAGGCGACCGCCGGGTCGGTGATCACGTTGACCAGGTAGGGCACGCCCGCGTCGAACGCCCGCCGCAGCGCGGGGCCGAGCGCGCCCGGCCGGGTGACGGTCTCCCCGGCGCCCCCGAGCGCCCGGACCACCTCGTCGTAGCGGCATCCCGGCTGCAGGTCGGCGACCACGTCATAGCCGTACAGCGCCTGCATCGGGTACTTCTCCAGCGCCCAGATGCCGTTGTTGCCGCAGATCATCACGACCGGCAGCCGGTGCCGCACCAGCGTGTCCGCGTCCATCAGGGAGAATCCGGCCGCGCCGTCCCCGAGCAACAGCACGACCTGCGCGGACGGCCGCGCGATCCGTGCCGCGATGGCATAGCCCAGGCCGGTGCCCAGGCACCCGTAAGGCCCGGGGTCCAGCCACCCGCCCGGCCGCTGCGGCTCCAGGTACTTGCCCGCGTAGGAGACGAAGTCGCCGCCGTCCCCGATCACCACCGCGTCATCCGCGAGCACCTGGGCCAGTTCGCCGTAGACCCGCATCGGGTGGATGGGGTCGGTGTCGCTGGCCAGCAGCGCCTGGTCGGCGGCGATCGCGTCACGCGCCGCGGCCGACAGCCGCGGGAGCCACGTGCCCGCCCAGGGCGGTGCGGCGGCACCTGCCTGGCGCAGCGCGGCGGGCACGCCCGCGGCCAGCGCGGTGAAGAACGCCGTGAGGTCCCCGGCGGCGGACGCGGTGAGGGCGCGATGGGTGGCCAGGTGGCCCGGGCTGTCCGCCACGTGCACCACCTGGGCGGGGCCGCCGCCGCCCCGCCCGCCGAACTCGCCGTAGCCGAGCCTGAAGTCCAGTGGCGTGCCCACGACCAGCACCAGGTCCGCCTCGCCGAACGCGGCCGAGCGGGCCCTGGTGACGAGCAGTTCGTGGCCCGCGGGCAGGATCCCCCGGCCCTGGCCGTTGGCGACCACGGGCAGACGCAGTTCGCAGGCGGCTTCCCGGGCAGCCGCGTCGGCCCCCGTCAGCCATACGTCAGAGCCGAGCACCAGGACCGGGCGGCTGGCCCGGGCGAGCAGGCCGGCGATCGCCGCGACGTCGCCGGGGTCCGGGCCGTCCGCGGCGGCCAATGCCGTGCCGCCGGGTGCCGCGGCCGGCAACTCGGGGCCGCCGTCGCCGAACAAGGCCTCCAGGGCCACGTCGAGGAACACCGGCCCGCGGTGCGGGGTGGTGGCCAGCCGGAATGCCTCGTCCACCGCGGCGCCGACCGCGCCCGCCTGGTGCTCGGTCCAGGCCCGCTTGGTGACCGGGGCCAGCAGCGGCGGGTGGTCGATCTCCTGCAGGCCACCCGAGCCCCACCGGGAGTCCGGCGCCCGGCCGCCGAGCACCACCACGGCAGAGCCGTTGAACCACGCCGTGGTGAGGGCGCTCACCGAGTTCGTGACGCCGGGGCCGGCCGTGACCACGGCGAGCCCCGGCGCCCGGGTGAGCCGCGCGGTGGCCTCCGCGGCGAACACCGCCGTCTGCTCGTGCCGCACGTCGACCAGGCGCATCGGCGGATCCGCCTTGACAGCGCCATCGTAGAGCGGGAACACATGCCCGCCCGAGAGGGTGAACATCGTGCTCACGCCGTGCACGCGCGCGGCAGCCACCGCATGCGCTCCGCCGTGCCGGGCAGGTTCGCGCGTCTCCTCCGCCATGCCGGCACGTTACCAGTCGGTAGGCCGGTCTGCGTCGGCCGGTCAGCCGGTTCCCGCGGCCGCCGTGGTGACCGGTACCGGCTGCACCGCCGAGTCGTCGTCACCGGCCAGGTAGTGGGCGGGCTGGGTCTCGTCGGCGCCGGCGGGCAGCCGCATCAGCCGGAACACCGCGGTCGCCACGACGGCCACCACCAGGTTCAGCACCAGCGCGGTGACCGCGATGTACACCGTGTGGTTCAGTACCGGCACGTTGGCGGTGCTGGTACCGAAGTGGGTCCCGGCGGCGCCCGGGGCGGGCGTGTTGTAGGCGACGATCGTGCCGTAGACCATCGCCACCGCCCAGCCCAGGACCAGCGCCCACCGGTGGAACCAGCGGGTGTACAGGCCGATCACGATGGCCGGGAAGGTCTGCAGGATCCAGATGCCGCCGAGGAGCTGCAGGTTGATCGAGAAGGTCTTGCTCAGCTCGAGCACGAACACCAGCGCGCCGACCTTGACCAGCAGCGACACGAACTGGGCCACCCTGGTCTCCTGCGCCGGGGTGGCGTCCGGCGCGAAGAACTCCCGGTAGATGTTGCGGGTGAACAGGTTCGCGGCCGCGATCGACATGATCGCCGCCGGCACCAGCGCGCCGATGGCGATGGCCGCGTAGGCGACACCGGCGAACCACGGCGGGAACATCTTCTGGAACAGGAACGGCACCGAGAGCTGGGCGTTGGCGCCGTGGGCCTTGACCGCCTGCGGCACGCCGGGCGCGGCCAGCGCCATGTAGCCCAGCAGCGCGACGCAGCCCGAGCATCGAGCGAGTACGCGGGCAGGATCGCCATGTTGCGGCGGATCACGCTGCGCTTGCTGGACGCGAGCACCCCGGTCACCGCGTGCGGGTACATGAACAGCGCCAGTGCCGAGCCCAGCGCCAGCGTGGCGTAGGCCCACTCGCCGCGCGGGCGCGATCGTGAGCGACCCGAACGGCTTGCCGGTCTTCGGGTTGGTCTTGGCCAGATGCGTGCCCGCGGTGGCGAAGATGTGCCCCCAGCCGCCCAGCCTGGACGGGATGTAGACGACCGCGACGATGATCATCAGGTAGACGAGCGTGTCCTTGATGAACGCGATCAGCGCGGGAGCCCGCAGCCCGGACAGGTAGGTGTAACGCGGCGAGCACCGCGAACGCGATCAGCAGCGGCAGGTCCTTGACGAAGGAGTCGAGGCGCTGGCCCCGACCCCGAGCACCGTGAGCACCGCCTGGATGCCCACCAGCTGCAGGGCGATGTAGGGCATGGTGGCGAGGATGCCGGTCACCGCCACCGCCAGCGCCAGGCCACGGCGACCCGTAGCGGCCGCGGACGAAGTCCGCCGGGGTGACGTAGTTGTGCACCCGCGCGACCGACCACAGCCGGGGCGCGAACACGAACACGATCGGGAACACGATGATCGGTGTAGGGGACGGCGAAGAAGCCGGCCGCGCCCGCGCCGAACACCAGCGGCGGGCACGGCGATGAACGTGTACGCGGTGTAGAGGTCGCCGCCGAGCAGGAACCAGGTGACCAGCGTGCCGAAGCCGCGGCCGCCCAGGCCCCACTCGTTCAGGTGCAGCCTGTCCTCGGCCCGCCGCCACCGGGCGGCGGCGAAGCCGACGCCGGTGACGAGCAGGAACAGGATCACGAAGATGGCGAAGGCCACGGAGTTGACGCCGCTCATGTCAGCTCCCCTCGCGCCACGGCGGGACCCGCTTGGGCAGCGGGGGAGCATCACTGGCCGCGGCCTCCTGGCCGCCAGGCCCGGCGCCCGCGGCTCGGCGGCGGCGGCGGCGGGTCCTGGCCCGGCGGCCGGTGTGCGCGTGCCGCCCTGCCCGAGCCTGCTCAGCAGGTAGGCGCACCAGGAGATCAGGGCGACGACCGGCACCCAGAGCAGCTGGTACCAGTAGAAGAACGGCCAGCCGCCCCAGGCGGGCGTCGAGCGGTTGTAGAACGGGACCCACAGGGTCCCGGCGAGTACCGCGGCTAATAGAACTGCGATTACGGCCCAGACGCCCCGATGCTGGCTGCGCCGGGGGCGTGCGTGTGCCGGTTCCGAGCTGAAATGCGCCATCACGTCCTGCTTTCATTGATTGGCCAGGCGGTCGCGGGTGCTGCGCGCAGATCGTGGCGCTAGATGCGATCCGTGATGCGGCGGTGACGCTATATTGCGGCGAAATGTCTACTGTAGGCAATAGTCAGATAGCGAAGGGTGCCCGAAGCGTCACAGTCTGACGCAGGCGTCAGTGAATGGTCTACAGGGTGGCGGACAGCGCCTTGATCGGCATCTTCAGCCTGGTCAGCATGTCCAGGTCCGCACCGGCGGGACGGCCGAGTGTGGTCAGGTAGTTGCCGACGATGATCGCGTTGATGCCGCCCAGCATCCCGGCCTCGGTGCCCAGGTCGCCGAGGGTGAGCTCGCGCCCGCCCGCGTAACGCAGCACGGTGCGGGGCAGGGCCAGCCGGAACGCCGCGATCGTGCGCAGCGCGTCGGCCGCGCCGAGCAGCGGCCGGTCCGCCGAGCGGTGTCCCGGGCCGGGGGTTGAGGAAGTTCAGCGGCACCTCGTCCGGGCCGAGGGCGGCGAGCTGGGCGGCGAGTTCGGCGCGCTGCGCCGGCGTCTCGCCCATGCCGATGATGCCGCCGCAGCACAGTTCCATGCCGGCCGCCTTGACCAGCTCACAGGTGGCGGCCGCGCTCCGCCCAGGTATGGGTGGTCACCACCTGGGCGAAGAAGGACCTCGCGGCCTCCAGGTTGTGGTTGTAGCGGTGCACCCCGAAACCGGCCAGCTCGTCCGCCTGGGCCGGGGTGAGGATCGCCCAGTGAGCAGGCGACGTGGATGCCCACCTCCGCGGTGATCGCCCGGACCGCGGTGCCGACCTGGGACATCAGCCGCTGGTCCGGCCCGCGGACCGCGGCCACGATGCAGAACTCGGTGGCCCCGGTGGCGGCCGTCGCCCTGGCGGCATCGACCAGCTCGGCGATGTCGAGCCACACCGCCCGCACCGGTGAGGAGAACTGCCCGGACTGGGAGCAGAAGTGGCAGTCCTCCGGGCAGCCGCCGGTTTTCACCGAGACGATCCCCTCGACCTCCACCTCGGGCCCGCACCAGCGCATCCGCACCTCGTGGGCCAGCGCGAGCGCCTCGCCGAGGCGATCTGAGGGCAGGCTCAGGCACCTGGCGATCTGGCCCTCGTCCAGCCCGCTGCCCTCGTGCAGGACCTGGCTTCGCGCCTCGTCAAGGATGTCGCGGCTCACCGGGCTACTCCCCGATCCGTGGCACCCGGGTGCCGCGGTGCAGCCGGGTCACCAGCTTGTAGCGGTCCCCGCGGTAGCGCGACTGGGCCCATTCGACCGGCATGCCGTCGGCGCCGAACGAGTGCCGGGACAGCAGCAGCAGCGGCATGCCGACATCCACCCCGAGCAGCCGGGCGTCCCTGGGATCGGCCAGCCCGGTTTCGATGGTCTCCTGCGCCTCGGCGATCTCCACGCCGTAGTCGGTACTCAGCGCCTCGTACAGCGACGGGTGCCGCTCCAGGCTGCGGCGCAGCCCGGGAAAGCGGCGGGCGGACAGATGGGAGGCATCCACCGACATCGGCTCGCCGTCGGCCAGCCGCAGCCGGTGGATCCGCAGTACCCTGCTGCCCTCCCGGACGGCCAGCAGGGCGGCCAGTTCGTCGTCGGCGCCGATATAGCTGGTGTCCAGGATGTTCGTCTGCGGGTGCAGGCCCTGCGCGCGCATTCCCTCGGTGTAGCTGGACAGTTCCAGCATCTGCGCGACCTTCGGCATGGCGACGAAGGTGCCCTTGCCCTGCATTCGCAGCAGCCTGCCCTCGATCACGAGTTCCGCGAGGGCCTGGCGCACGGTCGTCCGCGAGGTGGCATAACGCTGCGCAAGCTCGCGCTCCGGCGGGACCGGCGTGCCGGGCGCCATCGCCCGGGTCAGCTCAAGCAGTTGCCGCTTCACCTGGTAGTACTTCGGAATCCTGGCGCCCGGGTCGCCGTGGGGCAGGGGGTGCAGGTCGGCGTCGCCGGACGCGGGAGAGGCGGTCACAGTCACTTCCTTCCCACTGGCATTGCCGTTCGGACATGTTCCCCCACGGCCGCCAGTGCCCGGGCCGCCCCGGGCCGGGCGAGCGGCCGATGCACCTGCGGCATGTCGGCATACTGCCAGCCAGCCCGTCCCGCCATGCGGCGGGGCCCGTCTTCGGGCCGCCGCGCAGGTGCCGGCCGGGACGGATGCGATGATGAGACGTGGCGACCCTGAACGACCTTGGCCGTCGGCTCACCCGGCTGACCGAGCCCGACATCGACTGGCTGCACGCCCTCGTCTCCGACTGGCAGCTGCTCGCCGACCTGTCCTTCGCCGACCTGGTGCTGTGGGCGCCGCTGCGGGATGGCTCGGGGTGGGTGGCGCTGGCCCAGATGCGCCCGACCACCGGGCCGACCACCTTCCTCGATGACTTCGTGGGCACCTGCGCGAGCACAGGGGACCGGCCCTTCGTCGACGCCGCGTACCACGAGAAGCGGATCTGCCGGGAAGGCGATCCGGAGTGGACCGGCGGCGATTCCGGTCCGGCGCGAGTCCATCCCGGTGGTCCGTGAGGGGACGGTCATCGCGGTGATCGAGCGGAGCACCAACCTGAGTTCCGCGCGCGACCCCCAGCCGCCTGGAGCTGACCTACCTGAAGGGCGCGGACGACCTCGCCCAGATGGTGGCCGCGGGCACCTTCCCTTACCCGGGCCAGGGGCCGCCTGGTCAGGTCGCCCCGGGTCGGTGACGGCCTGTTCCGGCTCGGCCGGTCCGGGCGCGTCGGCTACGCCAGCCCGAACGCCCTGTCCGCCTACCGCAGGCTCGGCCTGACCGCCGACCTGGTGGGCGCCGAGCTTGGGCCGCTGACGACCACGGCTGTGCCCCCCCGCCTGCCCGCCGATGACTCGCTCATGGTCACCGCGAGCGGCCGGTCCCCCCGGCGAGACCGAGATCGAGGGCAACGGCTCGGTGGTTCAGCTCAGGTCGCTCCCGCTGGTCGTGAACGGGATGCGGACCGGCGCGCTGGTGCTGGTCCGCGACGTCACCGAACTGCGGCACCGCGAGCGCGAGCTGATGACCAAGGACGCGACCATCCGCGAAATCCATCACCGGGTGAAGAACAACCTGCAGACCGTGGCCGCCCTGCTGCGGCTGCAGGCTCGCCGGACCCGGGCGCCGGAGGCCAGGGAGGCGCTGGAGGAGGCGGTCCGCAGGGTCGGGTCCATCGCGATCGTGCACGAGACGCTGTCCCATACCCCCGAGGAACTGGTGGACTTCGATGACATCGCGCAGCGGGTGGCCGCGATGGCCGGCGAGGTCTCGGCACCGGAGACCCGGGTCAGCCCGGTGGTCGCCGGCCGGTTCGGCCTGCTGCCCGGCGCCATCGCCACGCCCCTCGCCCTGGTGCTGACCGAACTGCTGCAGAACGCTCTCCAGCATGGCCTGATCAGCTGGCCGGGTCCGCCAGGCCGGCGCTGTGCTGCTGCGGGTGGCCCGGGGCCCGGGGGAGCTCACGGTCAGCGTGGAGGACAACGGGGCGGGCCTGCCGGAGGGCTTCAGCCTCGACGCCCATGCCAGCCTGGGCCTGCAGATCGTGCGGACCCTGGTCGAGTCGGAACTCGGCGGCCAGGCTCGCCATCAGGCCCCGTCCGGGCGGTGGCACCTCGGGTTCAGGTCAGCCTGCCCGTCACGGCCATTGCGGTGCCATCCGGCGAGCCGAAACGCCGGGACTCCGAATCGGCCCAGGATTCGGGCCACAGCGAAAACCCCGCCACGGCCAGGCAAGGCTGCGGCGGGGTGAATAACGATTCGCGGGGCGGGCCATTGCTGAATGGCCGGTCAAGAATTCACCTGGCATGCGGGCTCGCGTTACCGCGCGCGGAACGGCCGCGCTGCGGCGGGGTAGCGCTCAGGCGTTCGCGCGCGCCCTGATGCGGCCGAGCCGGCGCTTGTATGCGCGCCTTTCGTCTTCGCTCATGCCGCCCCAGACACCCGCGTCCTGGCCGCTCTCCACCGCCCACTGCAGGCAGCTCTCGACCACGGGGCACCGGCGGCAGACCCGCTTAGCCTCTTCGATCTGGAACAGCGCGGGTCCGGTGTTCCCGATAGGGAAGAACAGCTCCGGGTCCACCTCACGGCAGGCGGCGTGGTGGCGCCAGTCCATGCGGTCCACTCCTCCATCCCAGCCGGGCTGACCGCCCGGAATCCGCTAGGCCCGCTCCGCTTGTGAATCATTTCACGAGCTAGGCCATATGATAAGGACCGCGAGCGGTCCCAGGGAACACGTATTTTCAGTTGGGTCATGAGCCTCAGCCCCCGCAGTTGGCTCGTGGCCGAGGTTTGCGCCCGGTGCCAGCCCGGTTGCAAGACGGCTACATGCGGGATGCACGAGGCCCACTCGAACCAGATCAAGCCTCTCAACCTCGTGGATCAATCGCAAGGGGGCGGGCCCGTGGTTTTGGCTGTTTCCCGTGTCAGATGGGTCACATTGCGGGGCAACAGTGCATTCCGAGAGGCCCGGCACGCTGAGCCTGGCCGCCCCGCTGGCCGGGCAGCGGCGCTCGGCCGCCACGGGAACCATCGGCGGCGTAATCAGACCAGCACCCGCAAGGCGTTCGGAATGGAACGGAGCATGACATGTTCCCGTTCGCCCACATATTCACCGTCCACCTGGAATGCCACCGGCCGGTCCGCGCGGAAGGTGAGCGCGGCCTGGTCGTGCAGGCTGCACGACATGCCTCCCGGCGGCCCGCCGTCGCGGCCTAGCATCTGCCGCAGCGCGTTGAGCGTGCCCAGCGTGCCCAGCTTGCGCAGCGCGAACAGGTCCAGGCCGGTGTCGAAGCCGGCCTGCGGGCTGGCGTTGACCGGCCGTTCGCCCAGGTAGGTCCAGGGTGAGGTGTTGGTCAGATGCCGAGGAACAGCCCGTCCAGCGCGGGGACGCCGTCGCGTTCCAGGGTGAGCGCGGGCTCGCGCCGGTCGGTGACCGTGGTGAACTGGCGGACGGTCGTCCGGACGTACAGCGCTGCCGACGCCGCCCGCCCCCTGGCTCTCAGGCCCTCCACCACCCGCACGACCTCGGCGTCGAGGCCCAGGCCCGCGTTGAAGCAGAAATAGCGGCCGTCGGCGAGCCCCAGCCCGATGGTCCGGGTGCGGCCTGCGGGAAGCGAGCGCGAGAATCCGCCCGGTCGCGTCCACCGGGTCCGCGGGCAGGCCCAGGGCCCTGGTGAAGACGTTGGCGTTCCCGCCCGGCAGGGCGGCGAGCAGGGGAGCCGGGGCGGCGGGCCGCCCCCCACGGCACCGGGCGGGCGGGCCCGGAGCAGCCCGTTGACCGCCTCGTTCACTGTGCCGTCCCCGCCCAGGGTGAGCACCAGCCCGTACCCTTCGCGGGCGGCGGCCTCCGCGACGGCCGCGGCGTGTCCCCGGTAGCGTGTCTGCACAACCTCGAGGTCGAGTGCGGAAGCCAGCGCGTGCATGATGACCTCCCGCGCGACCTGGCGTGGTCGAGGTGGCGTGCGGGTTGACGATCAGCAGCGCGCGCACGCCCTCAGGCTAGGAGGTAGCAGGGAGAATGCCACAAAGCCCCCCGACGTTGCGCGGGGCCGCGGTGATCCAGGCCGCCGAGTCGGTCGTCGTGCTGCTCGCCACGTGCTGGCGGGCGTTGACGCCGCGTCGGGCCAGTCCTACCACGTGAACAGCGGCATCGCGCTGACCGTCATCGGCGTGGGCGCCGCGGCGGCCCTCTGCCTGGATAGCCCTGGGGCTCGCCCGGGCGCGCCGGTGGAGCCGCACGCCCGCGCTGCTCACCCAGCTGTTCGTCGGCATCGTGGGCATCTACCTGCTCAAGGCCACCGGCTGGACTGGGGCCTGGCGCTGGTGGTGCTCGCCGTGCTCGGTTTCGCCGCGCTGCTCGTCCCCGCCGAGCCTGCGCGCGCTCACCGGCGGCCAGCAGGCCCCGCCGGGCGGCGAGCCCCGCCGGATCAGGCCCGGGCGCCGCGGCCGGACGATGGCCCGCGCCTGCGCGGCCCCGGCCGCCTCATTCGTCGGCGGTGAGCCCCTCCCGCAGCTGTGCCAGCGTCCTGGCCAGCAGCCGGGACACGTGCATCTGCGAGATGCCGAGCTCACTGGCGATCTGCGACTGGGTCATGTTGCCGAAGAACCGGAGCAGCAGGATCCGCTTCTCCCGGGACGGCAACTGCTCCAGCAGCGGCTTGAGCGACTCCCGGTACTCGACGCCCTCCAGCGCCTCGTCCAGCATGCCCAGCGACTCCGCCACGGCGGGCGCGTCGTCGTCCCCGGAGTCCGGGGCGTCCAGCGAGACGGTCGAGTAGGCGTTGGCGGACTCCAGGCCCTCCAGCACCTCTTCCTCGGTCATCTGGAGGTGCGCGGCGATCTCCGCGACGGTGGGCGCGCGGCCCTCCCGCTGGGCCAGGTCGCTGATGGCCTTGGTCAGCGCCAGCTTCAGCTCCTGGAGGCGCCGCGGCACCCGGACCGCCCATCCCTTGTCCCTGAAGTGGCGCTTGATCTCGCCCACGATCGTCGGCGTGGCGTAGGTGGAGAACTCCACGCCCCGGCCCAGGTCGAACCGGTCGATGGACTTGATCAGGCCGATCGTGGCGACCTGGGTGAGGTCGTCCAGCCATTCCCCCCGGTTGCGGAACCGCCGCGCCAGGTACTCCACCAGCGGCAGGTGCAGTTCGACAAGCTCGGCGCGGATCCGCAGCCGCTCGACGTCATCCGTCGGGCAGGGTGCACAACTGCTCGAACAGGTCCCTGGCCCGGCCACGGTCCGGCACGGTGTGCTGGAGCCTCGGCGGGGCGCGCGGCGTCGGCGGCCGGGCGCGTCGAAGTCGTCAGGCACGCCGTACCGATCCCCTCTGCCACCTGCGCGCCGACGCCCTCCGGTCAGCCGGGTCTCGGTTTCGCCGGTCACCCGGACCCCGATGGACTCGCGGACCTTACGGAGCAGGACCGTGACCTTGTTGCCGGGGCCCACCCAGGCGTCGGCGCTGCCGGCCAGCGCGGAGAGCACCGTCCAGGCGAACGTGTCGCGCGACGGCGGCCGCGGCTGCAGGCTCAGCGCGGACACGGCGATGCTGATCCGGTCCGGCCCCAGCGTGAAATCACATTCGAGGTTCGCCCCGGGCGCCGCCTGGCCGAGCAGCATCCCGCATGCCTCGTCCACCGCGATGCGCAGGTCCTCGATCTCGTCCAGGGTGAAGTCCAGGCGGGCGGCCAGGCCCGCGGTCGCCGTGCGCAGCACCGACAGGTAGGCGCCTTCGGCCGGCATGTGGATCGTTACCTGGTCCTGGACCTCGTCGCGAGGCGGGAGGTCGCCGTCAGCCAGCACGGCTGTCGGCGGGGCCGCGGCCCCCCGTCCGCTCGTCTCTCCGGTCACTTCTGCCCTCTCCACTTGCGGCGGCCGCACTTCGCGCGAAGCGATTGGCCGCCGGCTCTTGTCTGCAACCTACCGCCCACACCGGGTGCTCATGACGCTATCGCCTCGCCCAATGCCCATGATGTCTGCTCCACCCGTTACCGCTGGCCAGCCCCGTTGCCGGGCCGGCCGCTACCCCAAGCAGGAGGCCGCGCGGGGTAACCGCGCGGCCTCCTGCGGGCGCTGCCGTAACCGGAGCGAATCAGCCCTGCTTGGTCTCCCAGAAGATCTTGCCGATCTCCTCGATCTTGGCAAGCAGTTCGTCGGCCTTGGCCACGTCGGCGCTGCCCTTGGTGCCGCTCGCGCCGGCGAGCTTGGTGGCCTCGTTGAACAGCGCGTGGAGTTGCGGGTACTTCTCGAAGTGCGGGGGCTTGAAGTAGTCGGTCCACAGCACCCACAGGTGGTGCTTGACCAGCTCGGACCGCTGTTCCTTGATGATCAGCGCGCGAGTCTGGAACGCGGGGTCGGTGCTGTCCTGGTACTTCTGGCAGATGGCCTTGACTGACTCGGCCTCGATGCGTGCCTGCGCGGGGTCGTAGACCCCGCAGGGGAGGTCGCAGTGCGCGTAGGCGGTGGCCTTCGGTTCCAGGAGACGGGCGAGCAGCCTCATCGATCTCCTTCTCTCTATCGGATCATGAGATACCGGTGTCCGACACTACCCGGCCCGGGCCGGGCCGAACGTGGAGGGGATGCATGCGCTGGCCGCTTTGGCGGGTTGCGGTGGCTGAGCGGTCCATGGAGCCGTCCCTGCGCCCCGGTGACTGGCTTATAGTCCGCAGAACGATCACCCGGGGCGGCCGTTGCGCGTCCGGCCGGGCCAGGTCGTGGTGGCCCGCCACCCGGGACGCCCGGACCTGCTGATCGTCAAGCGCGCGGCGCGGCGGGAACGTGGCGGGTGGTGGCTGGCGTCGGACAACCCGGCAGCGGGCGCCGTGGACAGCCGTGCGTTCGGCGTGGTGCCGCCGTCGCTGATCGAGGGCCGGATGGTGGTGCGCTACCGCCGGGCCCGTCCTGAGGGCTCCTGAACGCCCGGAGGGCCCATCCCGTCCGGGACGGGCCCTCCGCTCAGGCCAGCGCCTGTCCTAGCCGTGGGTCGGCGGGTCGACTGCTCTCGCCGGACTGCCGGGAGACCAGGTTCGAGCATCTCCTCGGTGGGCAGCCGGCGGCCATCGCCCAGTAGTAGATCACCAGGCTGAACACGACGACCACCAGCATGTCGATCCCGAACGGGATGTTGTTGGTGTTCACCGGCGCCGCCACGGCGCCACCGCTGAACTGGCCCTGCCAGGAGATGATGCCCATGCCGATCAGGTAGACCGGCAGCCACTGCGCGGACCTCCAGTCCAGCGGCGGCCGCTGGGAGTCGAACGCCATGAAGATGCCGATGAGCACGTAGCCGATGACGATGCAGACGCCGAGCTTCCAGATCGTCTCGAAGCCCGACCAGTAGATGATCAGGTTGGCGATGGCGAACGCGATCGGGGACGAGCACGCTGGCGCCTGGCATCCGGTATGGCCTGGGCGGGTCCGGCACCTGGCGCCGGAACGCGCCCAGGGACAGCGGCGCGCCCGCGTACATCAGCACGCTGGCCGCCGGTGACCAGGCTGACCAGGGAGTGCCAGCTCGGGAACGGCAGCAGGAAGAACAGGCCGACCAGGAAGGCGATGATCAGGCTGAACCACGGCACGCCGTTGTTGTCGACCTTGGCGAACATCTGCGGGTAGTACCGGTTACGGGCCAGGCCGTAGCCGATGCGCGAGGTGGAGGTCTGGTAGATCAGGCCGGTGCCGAACGGCGAGACGAACGCGTCGATCCGCAGGATGACCGCGAGCCAGCCGAGGCCGACCAGCGCCAGGCCAGCGAACGGCCCGGAGACGACGAGCCGACTTGGCGATCAGGGCTGGTGGCCGGCGCGATGCCCGCGAACCCCGTGGATGGAGCAGGTCGGTCGGGGTCGCGCCGATGAACACGACCTGCAGCATGACGTAGATCGCGGTGCCGATGAGGATCGCGCCGATGATCGCGCGCGGCAGGTTCCGCTGCGGGTTCTTGATCTCGCCGGCCAGCTGGTCGGCCTGCTCGAAGCCCAGGTAGGCGAACACGATGCCCGCCCCCGGTATCGCCGCCAGGATGTCCTTGCACGTCACGCCCTTGGGGATGAAGCCGCCGCCGGCGGTGAAGTTGCCGGGGTGGAACTTGAACGGCAGGATGATGATCGTCAGGACCGGGATCGCGACCTTCCACCAGGTGATCGCGCTGTTCACCTTGTTGAACAGGCGCATGGCGAGGAAGTTGATCCCGGTGAAGATCGGCCATCAGGATGATCGTCATGACGAAGCCGGTGCCCGTGACGTTGCCGACGCCGGTGCCGCCGTTGGCGTTCGGGTCGAACAGCCCGTGCCAGTAGTACGACCCGTACTGCATCACGGCGAAGCACTCGATCGGCGCGACGGTGACCGCCTGGAGCCAGGAGAAGAAGCCGAACGATATGCCGGCGACGCTGCCGAACGCGAAGTGCGGGAACCGGGCCGTGCCGCCGGATACCGGGTACATCCCGCCCAGCTCGGCGTGCACCAGAGCCAGGATGATGACCGCGATGCCGGCGATGACCCAGCAGATCAGGGCGGCCGAACCGACCGCTGCCGCGGCGAAGTACGAGCCGAATAGCCAGCCTGAGCCGATGATCGACGTCTCGGACGCCCAGATGGCGCCGATCAGCCCCATCTCCCGCTTGAGGCCGACGTCCGCCGGTCTCGTGCTCGAAGCTACAGCCATGTCCGAACCTTCTTCCGGGTTCGCATTCGGGGGCGGTATGCCCGTGCGTGAGTAGGGCTCATGGTAATGATCGTCAAGGACCATAGGAAGCAGGCACATGGCTTCATTTCGGTAACACGGCTAGCCTCAGCACCCCGCCGACCTGCGGGCAGTGTATTTCCGGGCGGCCCTTAGCGGCGGCCCGGACGGCGGCGGCGCGTCAGCTCACGGCGGTGGACCGCGGTCCCTGTCCGCTGCCCCGCCCTGGGCCCGCAAAGCGCGCACGCTGGCCTTGGGCGCGCACTGCTCGGAGCAGTACTGCTTTTCCGCGGCCACGCCGGTGCCGATGAAGGCACGCCCGCATCCTTCGGCGGCGCAAATCCCGAACCGGCCGGTCCCGGACTGGCGACCAGGCCGGTCAGCCCGGCGACAGCCCCTGCCGCGTGCCTGTCGGCGGCCGACCCGCTCTCTACCAGGTGAATGTGCCACTGCTGGCCATCGTGGCTGATGAGCTCTGTGTGAATCGGGTGCCGGGCGAGCAGCGCATTGAGCCTTTCGGCCGACCTGCCCGGCCTCGCCACGGTCCGCCGCGGTGAAGATCAGCAGCAGTTCCTCGCGGCAGTAACCGGAGCGCCTCCAGGTCGGTACCGGTCACCCTGCCGGCCAGGTACGGCCGGTCCGACACCAGCTCCCGGTAGGATTCCACGCTCGCCAGCCCGTCGCTGCTGTCGCGGCCTTGGTTGCCGCGGTGTTCACCAGTCGCACGGCCAGGTCCGCGTAGGAGGTGAGGTCCACTCCGGTCCTTATGCTGCTGAAGGCGCGCAGGGGCAGGCTGGCAAGGGGAAGGGCATGGGTGCGGCGGAGCACACTCCGGAAATCGAGTATGGCACAACCCGCCCGGGGTGGGCCGTGGTTCGGCGGGAAGCCGCGACCGTTATCGTTTCGGGCATGTTTGCTGTCACCGCTGCCCGGGTCAGCCCCGAGGATCCGTTGGCCGCTCTGCGACCTTGGCGATCATCCGGACCCGTCTCCGCCGGACGGATGGGTGACCGTCACCGTCAGGGCCGCGTCGCTGAACCATCATGACGTGTGGACCCTGCGCGGCGTCGGCATCTCCGCCGACCGGCTGCCCATCGTCCTGGGCTGCGACGCCGCGGGCATCGACGAGGACGGCAACGAGGTCATCGTGCATGCGGTGGTCGGGGAGGAGCCGGCCATGGCGGGGACGAGACGCTCGACCCGAGCCGGTCGCTGCTGTCCGAGCGCTACGACGGCACGTTCGCGGAGAAGGTCGCGGTGCCCAGGGGGAACCTGGTGCCCAAGCCGGCCGCGCTCTCCTTCGCGGAGGCCGCCTGCCTGCCCACGGCGTACCTCACCGCCTACCGGATGTTGTTCGCCAAGTCCGGCCTGGAGCCGGGCGCGACGGTGCTCGTGCAGGGAGCTGGCGGCGGGGTGGCCACGGCCCTGATCCTGCTGGGACGGGCCGGCGGGTTCTGGGTGTGGGTGACCAGCCGGAGCGAGGAGAAGCGCGCCCGGGCCCTGGAGCTGGGCGCCGACCAGGTGTTCGCCTCCGGCAGCCGGCTGCCCGAGCGGGTCGACGCGGTCATGGAGACCGTCGGCCAGGCGACCTGGGCCCACTCGCTGCGGGCCCTGCGGCCCGGCGGCCGGATCGTCATCGCCGGGGCCACCAGCGGCGCCGCGCCGCCGGCCGAGCTGAACCGGGTCTTCTTCCTCCAGCTCTCCGTCGTCGGGTCCACGATGGGCAGCCGGGACCAGCTGGCGCGGCTGGCGTCATTCCTGGAGCAGACCGGCGTCCGGCCGCGGATCGACCGCAGCCTGCCGCTGGCCGATGCCGCGGCCGGGTTCGCCGCGATGATCTCCGGCGACATCTTCGGCAAGATCGTCTTCACCCGCTAACCGGCCCGGCCCCCGCCCGGGAGCCTGGGCCGCCGACTGGCCCGCGCCCCCCGGCCCTCGGCCGCCCCGGCTCAGCCCGGCACCGGCCCACCGCCCCGGCCGGAACGTTTGTGGTCAGTGCGCCACCAACCACAAAAGAACGTTTGCGCGCTTCACCAGCTCACGTAGTGCCGTGCCAGGCATCGTTTGCTTCGGCGCGAATGGCGCAGACCCGGCGATCTGGGGCAGTTCAACTCGGAGCGATACCGTGCGGTTCTGTAGCCTCAGAACTCCGGTCCCCCTAGCGCGGCCGCCGGACTACGACCAGAGTTCAGCCCGGCGCGACCACCAGGCCTCGGCGGCGGTCATCGCGCTCTCGGCCTCGCGGATGCCGTGGCCCACGAGCCCTGCGGTGGCAGCCCAGTGCAGGGGTATAAGAGCTACAGCCCCGGGGAGCCAACGGTGCTCGTCGCGAGTCAGCGGTTCCGGAGCCGTGCTTTCGTAGGCGTCGAGCAGTCGTCGCGGCTCGGGCAATGCGCCGTCCGGTGCTACCTGGTGCAGGCTGCCCGCGATGTCGTACAGCCGCTCCCTGACCCTCGCGAAATCCAGGTCGAAGGTGGCCCATGAGCCGTCTGACAGTTCTCCCGCGTTGCCCAATTTGTAGTCCCCATGAATCGGAGCGCATGGCAGTTCG
>CAVSRH010000010.1:0-246189 GCA_963730235.1 uncultured Actinomycetes bacterium | reverse complement strand
AGGCCCGGCGCGCTCCGCGCACCCTTGATAGATAGTGAAGAAAGTCCTCACCCGCTGGTACTCACCTGCAGCAACGGAGCTCCTCCGTGCTGTCCCGCTTGATGCTTTACACATCGGCTCCGCTTATGCTTAACACTCCCGCTCATGCTGTGCGAGCTGAGCGTGACCGAGCACAAGTGTTCCTGCTCATTTCGGGCAGGGAGCGAGCACTGACATCGTGTCGTCGCTGGGGTTCGCGACGTAGGCGGTGCTGGTCTTCGGGTCCACCGCGACACCGCTCGGGGTTGCGAAGGTGCCCGTGATGCCCACCCGGATGGTGGCGGTCACGGTGTTGGTCCGGCCGCTGATCACCGACACGGTGTCGCCCTCGTCGTTGGCCACGTAGATGGTGTTGGTCTTCGGGTTCGCCGCGGCCCCGTCCGGGTTGCGGCCGACGGGGACGGTGGCGGTCACGGTGTTGGTCCGCCCGCTGATCACCGACACGGTGCTGTCCAGAAAGTTGGTCACGTAGATGGTGTTGGTCTTCGGGTTCGCCGCGATCCCGTATGGCGCTGAGCCCACGGGTATGGTGGCGGTCACGGTGTTGGTCCGCCCGCTGATCACCGACACGGTGTCGCCCTCGTCGTTGGCCACGTAGATGGTGTTGGTCTTCGGGTTCGCCGCGACCCCGACGGGGAAGGCGCCCACGGGAATGGTGGCGGTCACGGTGTTGGTCCGCCCGCTGATCACCGACGCGGTGTTATCAGCGGAGTTGGCCACGTAGATGGTGTTGGTCTTCGGGTCCACTGCGGCGCCTTGCGGTTTCTGGCCGATGGGGATGGTGCCGGTGACGGTGTTGGTCCGGCCGCTGATCACCGACACCTTCCCGGGGCCGAATAGGGCAACGTAGATGGTGTCGGTCTTCGCGTTCGCCGCCACCCCTTGCGGCAAGCGGCCGACGCGGATGGCGGCGGTCACGGTGTTGGTCTGGCCGCTGATCACCGACACGGTGTGAGCGACAGACTCGGTCACGTAGATGGTGTTGGTCTTCGGGTCCGCCGCGACCCACAGCGGGTAACTGACCACGGGGAAGTGAACGGTGCCGGTGACCTTGATACAGCCTTTCGCTGCATGGGCCGTGCCTCGTACAGAAGACACCGATGTCGTTGCGGCCGTGGCCGTGGCCGCCAGCATGAGTGCGGTACTAGCCGAGGTGACGAGGATCGCGGCGCGCCGGGTAAATCCCATGACGTCCCCTCCCTTGCCGACAATCTTGGAACTTGAACCTAGCTCCGATTCCGTGAACTACCAGCCGGGCTAACCTACTACTCCAGCCGTAGAGGGTGTCGCGCATCAAGCGGAGCCAATGTGTCGCACATCAAGTGGAGTTAGGCAGGGGAGCTCCGTTGCCCCTGAGACAACTTTCTCTACGGCTTCAAGGGCGCGCGGACGCGCGCCAGACCTGCGGGCAGGCCGCAGCGGACTTGACAAGGGAACCCTCGCGGCGGGCCACCTCGGGCTAGTGCGGGCAAGCCAAAGGCAGCCCGACCGCCGGACAGCGTACGGCCCGCCGCCCCTTATCAAGTCCGCTGCTCCGTGCGCGCGGAAGTGACCGCCCGAACCGGGGCTCTCCGCATAGGCGCGGATCACCGGAGGGGAGACGAGTGGAAGAGCCGGACGCCCGCCGCCGGGGCCGGGGGCGAGGGGCACTCACCGCTGCTGGGGCGGCAGCCTGGCCCGCTGCCGCTACGCGGTCAGCCCCGCTCCCGCCCGCAGGCGGTCCCCGCCGTCACACACCCCGGTGACCGCGCCCGCAAGAGCCAGTCGGGTGGTCCTCGCGCGGCCCCGGGCATTCTGTCGCGGCGGCGGGAAGGGACGCAATTGTCGGGACTAGTCGTGGTTTAGTGTCATCACGGTAACGCACCGTAGTATTAACTAGTTGGTTGCGTGACGTTGAAGACATTTTTTTTTACCGAATTGACCCATGCTCCGAGACCGGCAGCCAAGGCCGCGCACGCTACCACGAGCAGAATCATGATGCCGTGAACGTCCGAGATCGCAAGGGACGCGGCCGTGACGACTGCTGCCAGCAGCCCGACCACCAGCCTTGACACCGGACCTCCGTGCAGCCCACGTGCAGTAGCGACCGGCGAAACGCGGTCACGAACGGGCACCAACGGCTAGATTGGGCGTTCCGCTGATCCTTGCAGCAATCACCATTCGCCCTGGTCAGAGCGCTGATGGTTGCTAGTTAAAACAGTGGTCAGGGGCAGGGTCGAACTGCCGACCTTCCGCTTTTCAGGCGGACGCTCATACCGACTGAGCTACCTGACCGTGCGGGGGCTGACTCCCCCGTGCTGCGCGGTCCCGACGGGATTTGAACCCGCGACCTCCACCTTGACAGGGTGGCGAGCACTCCGAGCTGCTCTACAGGACCATCTGTACCGCCCGCCGATCCGGCGAGCAGTGCCCCCAACGGGATTCGAACCCGTGCCGCCGCCTTGAAAGGGCGGTGTCCTAGGCCGCTAGACGATGGGGGCTTGCGACGGTCCTCGCCGCCTTGAACCCGTGGCGCCCGCCGTCGGGGACCGCCCCAGCATAGAGGACGAAGGCCGCCCCCGGCAAAGCGAGGCCCGAGGACAGAGCTGCGGGGACGGAAGCGGGTACCGGGCACCTAGCGTAACGCCCATCCGTGGATCGATCCTTCCTGATCCCCTTGCGCTGCCGCACAAAATCAGCGACGGTTAGCAATCGAAAGACCACACATAGTCACTACTGGCTGTTACCAGAATGGCATGGGATGACTGCGGATAGTAATTATCCCACGTCACAAGGTGCGGCGCGAGCGGGGAAGCCGGCCATGAGCATCACCATGCGTGGCGGAGAACAGCCCTTGCTGGACCTGCCCAAGACCGGCGCTGAGCGGGGGCGGCACCGCACCGTGCGGCGGCGCACGGCGGACTACCGTGCCATTTTCGCCATTCGCGAGTTCCGTGCGCTGTGGGGGGCGCAGGCCGTGTCCAACTTCGGCGACCAGATCGCGCAGGTCGCGATCGCGGCCCTCGTCTACGCCAGGACCGGCTCGCCCTGGCTCACCGCGCTGGCCTACGCCCTGACCTACCTGCCGCCAATTCTGGGCGGCCCGCTGCTGGCGGGCCTGGTGGACACGTTCCCGCGGCGCCAGGTCATGATCACCCTGGACCTGGTCCGCGGCGGGCTGGTGGAGCTCATGGCGCTGCCCCGCATCCCGCTGGCCGGCACCTGCGCGCTGCTGTGCGCCACCGTGCTGCTCGGGCCCCCGTTCTCCGCGGCCCGCTCCGCCATGCTCCCGCAGATCCTCCCCCGCGAGCGGCTCGCCCTGGGCTCAGTCGTGGGGAACATGACGTTCCAGACCAGCCAGGCCGCCGGGTTCCTGGCGGGCGGGATCCTGGTGGCGGCCCTCGGCGCGTACCGCTCGCTGGCCCTGGACGCACTGTCGTTCTGCCTGTCGGCCGCGCTGATCACCGGCTGGGTCCGGCCACGGCCGTACAGCGGGGAGACGCCGGCCCGGCCGCTGCACTCCCTCGCCAAGGACCTCTCCCTCATCTTCCGCCGGCCTGTGGCGCGCACGCTCGTCCTGTTCGGCTGGCTGGCTGGGTTCGCGATCGTGCCCGAGGGCCTGGCCGCGCCGTACGCGCGCTCCCTGGGCGGCGGCCCGGTCACCATCGGGCTGCTGATGTGCGCGATGCCGGCGGGCACCGTGGCCGGGCATCCTGGTCCTCGGGCGGCTGTCCCGGCCGGACGAACGGCTCAGGATGATCGGCGTGCTGGCCATGCTGTCGTGCGCCCCGCTCGTCGCCAGCCTGCTGCGGCCGCCGTTACCGCTGCTTCTGCTCCTGCTCGTGGTGGCCGGCGCGGGCGGCGCCTACCAGCTTGCCGCCGCCCGGGCGTTCGTGGCGGCGCTGCCGAACGGACAGCGCGGCCGGGCGTTCGGCGTCGCGCAGTCGGGGCTGCTGGCAGTTCAGGGCCTGGGCATTCTGCTGGCCGGGGCCGCCGCCCGGTGGCTCAGCCCGCCGACCGTGGTGGCAATCGCCGGGGCGCTGGGCGTCGTGGCGGCGGCCGTCCTGGCCACCGAATGGGCCCGCCACCGCAGTCTCCTCGCCGGGTTAGCCGGCGAGGACCGCCTGCCCGCTGCGGCAGACAGCGCACCGTCCTTCGGCACACGGGGCGCGAGCGAGCCTGGCGGAGGCTGATAAAAGAAGCGGCCGAACGCTCCAGCCCAGATGGCACGGCCCGCATCTGCTGAGGGGCTGCGGGGACGGCCTGGAGCCCGGTGCCTCGGCGGGCCGGCCGAACCATGGCCGATCGGCCCCCGGGCGCTCAACGCGCAACCGGCCGGGCTGTCCGGGGAAACGGGAGGAGTCCCGGCGCAGCGGGCTACGGCGCCGGTTACTGCTTCTTCTTGTTGAGGTAGTTCTCCGCGATCGAGCCGCTCTCGCCTTCTTCCGGCACGATCACCCAGCCGACCAGGTAGACCAGTGCGGCCGCGCCCGCGCTGAAGACCGTCAGCACGGCGAGCACGATGCGGACGATGTTGGCGTCGATGCCGAAGAACTGCCCGATGCCGGCGCAGACCCCGGCGACCATCCGTCCTTCCCGCGGGCGGATCAACTGCTTGCCGTTCGTTCCGTTCATAGTCCGATCATGCCCCTCCGGCAGTCACCGAGTCAGCCCGGTCCGGCTGCGCTCGCGGATGGCCGGACCCCGCAGGCCAGCTGCCACGGCATACGCTGACGGATAGCAAAAAAGAGAGGATTCGCCATGCCTTCGTCCTCCCCCGCCCAGCGGCCAGGCCTCGACCTGCTCCAGATCGAGGACCAGCTCACCGAAGACGAGCGCCTGGTCCGGGACACCGTGCGGGCCTACACCACGGAAAAGGTGATGCCGCACATCGCCGACTGGTTCGAGGCCGGCGTCCTGCCCCGCGAGCTGGCACCGGAACTGGGGAAGATGGGCCTGCTCGGCATGCACCTGTCCGGGTATGGCTGCGCGGGCATGGGGCCGGTGGCCTACGGCGTCGCCTGCCGTGAACTGGAAGCCGCCGACACCGGCCTGCGCAGCCTGGTCTCGGTCCAGGGCTCGCTGGCCATGTACCCGATCTGGCGGTACGGCTCGGACGAGCAGAAAGAGGAATGGCTGCCCAGAATGGCAACCGGCGATGCACTGGGCTGCTTCGGCCTCACCGAACCGGACCACGGCTCGGACCCGGGCGGCATGACAACCAATGCCAAGCCAAACGGCACCGGCTGGGTCCTCTCCGGCACCAAGATGTGGATCACCAATGGCGCCATCGCCGACATCGCGGTGGTGTGGGCCCGCACGCCGGACGGGATCCGTGGCTTCCTGGTACCGCGCGGCGCACGCGGCTTCACCTCCCGCAGCATCCACAAGAAGATGTCGCTGCGTGCCTCGGTCACCGCGGAACTCCACTTCGACGAGGTCAAGCTGCCCGCAGAAGCCATGCTCCCCGGCGTGTCCGGGCTCAAGGGCCCGCTGTCCTGCCTGACCGAGGCCAGGTTCGGCATCGCCTGGGGAGTGGTGGGGTCGGCCAGGGCCTGCCTGGAGACCGCGGTGGAGTACGCGCGGACCAGGGAGCAGTTCGGCAGGCCGATCGGCGGCTTCCAGCTCACCCAGGGCAAGCTCGCCTGGATGCTCGCGGACCTGAGCAAGGCGCAGTTGCTCGCGCTGCACCTCGGGCGGCTGAAGGAGGCGGGCCCGCTCACGCCGGAGCAGGTCAGCCTCGCGAAGATGGCCAACGTGCGGACCGCCATCGACATCGCCAGGCAGGCCAGGACGATCCTCGGCGCGAACGGGATCACGCTGGAGTACCCGGTGATCCGGCACGCCAACAACCTGGAGTCGGTGCTCACCTACGAGGGCACGGAGGAGATCCACGCGCTGGCGCTCGGCCATGCCCTCACCGGCATCCCCGCCTACCGCTGAACCAGGCGGTCCGCGTGAGCCGCGGTCCACGCCAGCCCGTTCCGCGCTAGCCGGGCCCCGCGGACGCGAACGGCGGATGAAGGGATGTCCCGCGGTCCGCTGCTCCGTTACCGGACGGGTGCCGGGGAGCCCCGAACCACCACCGCCTGCGTGGCCTGCCACGAGACCACGGCGCCGGTGCGGGAACCCGGATGGCCGGCTTCGTAGAGTATGTTCGCCTTCGACACCGGCGGCGCAGGGCGCGGCGCGCGCATACGACGAATCCGGGAGCGACGAGCGTGGCTGGCGACTCAGCAGGGCCCGCGGACACCACGGGAAGCGGCGGCTTCGACCCGAGCCTGCCCAACGCAGCGCGGGTATATGACTACCTGCTCGGCGGGAAGGACAACTTCGCCGCCGACCGGGACGCCGCGGCCAGGCTCGTCGAGGCGTTGCCCGATGCCCCGAAGGTCGCCAAGGCCAACCGCGAGTTCCTCGCCGCCGCGGTCCGGTACGTGGCCTCCCAGGGCGTCGGGCAGTACGTGGACATCGGCGCGGGCCTGCCTACCTCGCCGAACGTGCACGAGTGCGCGCGGGAGGCGGTCCCCGATGCCCGGGTGGCCTACGTCGACAACGACCCGCTCGTGGTGACGCATGCGCGCGCCCTGCTGGCCACCGATGACAAGGTGACCGTGGTCAACGGGGACGCGCGCGAGTACAAGGCGCTCCTCTCGGCCCCGGAACTTGCGGCGCTCATTGATCCCGCCGAGCCGGTATGCGTGCTGTTTGTCAGCATGCTGCATTTCCTGCCCGCCGACGAGGCCGACGCCGCCGTTGCCGCGTTCCGGGAGTGGATGGCGCCGGGAAGCTACCTGGTGATCTCGGCCGGGCACGGGAACGACCGGAGCATCCCGGTGCGCGGCCAGATCCAGGCAGCCTACGGTGCCGACACCGTGCTCACCGGCCGCACGGCGGCCGAGTTCGCCGCCTGCTTCGGCGACTTCGACCTGATGCCGCCCGGCATAGTCCCGGTCACCGAATGGCCGGTTGAGACGGCCGATACACCGCAACCGCCGCTGCGGCTGGCGCCAGCGCTCACTACGGCAGGGATGCTGGCCGGCATCGGCCGCAAGCGCTCATAACCCGGAAACGTCAAGCCGTGTGACCTTCGGAAACGGGGGTGATTCATCCCTAATCCCCCGGTAATGCTGCGAAGCGGAAATAAGCGCAGCACCCGCCCGAGATATGCATGGCTTAGGCAATCAATTACCTAATGGGACAAGTGTCCGTCGATCGGCCGGCATGCCGGCAGGCTGGTGAGATGGGATCATACGTCCGGCCGGCGCCGTGACCAGCATCTATCACGTAACGTGTCCGATATAGCGCACTGTGCTCGCAGCACCGGCGCATTCATGCGTCGTCGGCCTCGGGGGGATCTGTCATGTTCACGGCTCGCGCGCGCCGGCTCGGCCGGGGCACTGTCCGCGTGGCTGGGATGCTGTGGCGTCGCCGCCGTGCCGAGCGGGGTGCGGTAGCGGTGGTAATCGCGATCCTGCTGCCGGTGATCATCGGCACCACCGGGCTGGTCATCGACGTGGGATCCTGGTACGAGACACAGTCGCAGCTGCAGACGGCGGCAGACGCCGCCGCTCTCGCGGGTGCTCAGTACCTGCCGAACAGCCCGAGCAGCGCCACGGCTGCCGCGCAGACCTATGCGGCCGACAACGTCTCGGGCGCGACGGTCACGGTCGTGACCCCCTATAACGGGGATGCCAGCGAGATCCAGGTAACGGTGTCCAAGCCTGGCACGGTTACGTTTGCATCCATCTTCGGGATCAGCGGGCCCACGATCACCGCAAGCGCCGTGGCCGAGGCCACCCAGGGCACGGGTGGCTTCATCTATGCGGCAAGTACCGCGTGCAACGCGATCAGCATCGTCGACAGTGGCAAGGTCTCCAGTACCACGCTGTGGAGCAACGGAGGGATCTCGGCCGTCGGCCAGGGGATCAGCGTGACCGGCCAGGTGGACGTCGCGAACTCCTCGTGCCCCTTCCCCAGCCAGTTGACGCCGCCCGGGGCGACCAGCGTGAGTACCTACACAGGCTGGCCGACCCCGCTGCCGACCGTCGCGCAGGGAAACCTTCCGTCCTCGTGCCCGAGCGCGAGCATTAGCATCACCAGCTCGAGCTGGCTCAGCTCCAACCCACCGGGGATGTACTGCACGACCGGCACCATCAGCATCGTCAACAGCGGGAACATGACGTTCAGCGGTTACGAGTTCGTGAGCGAAAGCACCAGTTCGTCCGCGATCAGCGTTGTCACCAGCGGGAATACGACGTTCACCGGCTACTGCCCGTCGTCCTGTTCGTCGGGTGGCACGCCGCAGACCCTCTTCTATGCCACAGCCGGGGGGATCAGCGTCGTCAACAGCGGCTCGGGGACGTTCACCGGCGACGCCTTCGCACCATACGGGCAGGCGAGCTTCACTGTCAGCGGCGGCACGGACACAGGCTTCCTCGAGGCGTCGAGCGTGTCGATCACCAACAGCGGCAATACCTCTCTCACCGGCACCGGGCCCACACCCTCTGGCGGCACAGAGAAGCTCATCGGGTAGAGCGGCCCGTACGGCACCTCGGAAGCGCTTCGCCGGTGGCTCATTTCCACCTACAGGTAGGCTTCCAGTCGCTTGGCCGAGTCGAGGTGGGAGATGATCGTCTTGGGGCTGCTGGTGGCGTCCAGCGCCAGCTTCCAGGACGGCAGCAGGTGGATAACTGCGATATAGGAAGCTCTATGAGCGCTGAGCAGATGTCCGCAGAGCGCAGGAGGTTAGCGAAGCCGCAGGTCAGATAGCGGATTTTGCAAGGGGTGCTAGCTCAATGGTAGAGCAGCGGACTTTTAATCCGTGGGTTCAGGGTTCGAGCCCCTGGCGCCCCACCAGGAGGTCTTCACGTTTGACCTGGGTCTATGTTCACGTTTTGCTGTGACATTTTGCGGCCTGGCTCGGGTGCGGGGGCTGCCGGGCCTGAGATGACCTTGTGTGTGACGCGGGCGGGCCCTGGGCGGGCAGGCTGGCCCAGGTCGGGGCGCGCGGGGCCGGTGTTGGTGGTGCCGGGGGCATGGCGGCATACGGTGCCGCTGGTGTGGCGCGGGCGGGCGGCGGCTGTTATGGCGGCCCGGCGGCGAGGCTGGCGAGGGTCTGGCGGCGGCGCTTGCGGGTTTTCGGCGGCAGCCCGGCGGCAGCCCGGCGGGTGTTCTGCTCCTGGCGGGCATCGAAGGCGTGCAGGATGCGCTGGTTACGGACGGCAAGCAGGCAGGCCAGCCACAGCGCGAGCGGGGTTACGCCCATCAGCTGGCACCAGCCGCGGGCGATGCTGGTGGTGGCGGGGTCCTTGATCGTGGAGAAGGTCCGCTCGGATCCGGTGCGCCGGGCGTAGGAGCGTCTGTGCCCGGCTGATGGGTAGTTGTGTTTCTGCCGGGTTTTGGCCGCCACGGCCGGGGGGACGGTGATGGTCTGCTGGGTGCGGCAGGCCGGCGGGTCCTGGGGCGGGGTGAGGATCTCCGGGCGGCTGCGGTCCAGTGTCATCGAGTCTGGCCGGTGCGGGCATCGGGTCTTCTCCATGACGGCGGGGCACATGACCCGGTGGTAGCCGTCGGCGTCATCGGCGCTGATCCGGCCGAGCTTGTGTTTCGCCAGCTCGGCTGTCTGCTGGTCGTGCGCGGTGATGTCGCCGGGAGCGGCGCCGGGGGGCAGCGGGCCGAGTTCCAGCAGCAGCCTGGGGGTCTGCGGGCAGTAGAGGTTTCCGTTGGCGATGATCGCGCCGTGGTGGGTGCCGCGGGGCCCGCGGTCATGGGGGTGGAGGTCCTGGACGAGCTGCGCTCCGGCGGCGCGGAGCGGGATGGCCCAGGCTTCGGCGTCGCGGTGGGCGTAGCCGGAGTCATCCAGGATGTCGCCCAGCGGTATGCCCTGTCTGGGCATGCGAGTCAGGACGGCGGCGAGGGCGCGGACCGGGTCCAGCTCGCAGGAGGACAGGGTCATCCGGCGGGCCAGTTCGGGGACGGGCGGGCCGGTTTCCTCGCGGGTCATGGTGCCGGCCGAGAGATAGAAGCCGAAGAACATCTCGCCCTTCGGGCCGGGCAGGTTGGAGTTGCGGTGCCCCCAGTACGCCTCCGGGTCAGCGCAGCCGGTGGTGCCGTGCCGCGGCGGGCGGGACCAGGTCTCCACGTCGGTCCAGTCCACCGCCAGCGCGGCGGAGGCGCCCTTGTGCCCGGCGGGGATGCTGGCTTCCAGCAGGTCATCGCAGACGCCGGCCAGGGTATCGGTGGGGGCGCCGTCGGGCTCGTCCTTGCCCAGGGCATCCGCGACGAGGCTGAAGGTGCGCTCGACCTGCCGGTAGGTGAGCAGATGCGGGCCGGTCCTCCAGCTCTCGGTCACGCCGAGCCGTGCCTGGTCGGGGCCGGGCAGCGTGGTCAGCGCCTGGTGCACCCTGGTCAGGTGCGCGGGCCGGTCATCGGCCAGGGTGAGCATCATCCCGGTCAGTAAGGTGCGGACTGGCAGCTGGCGGTGCCGCACCCCGGCGGGGAGCAGCGCCTCGATCGCCGGCGCGACGCCGCAGCCGTCGATGATGTCCTCGATCCGGGCCAGAGGGAGGGTCACCGCTGCCCGCCTAGCAGCGCCACCGCCTCGGCCTCGCCAGCCGGGTCGAGGGCGGCGGTGATGTCGCCGAGCCGCTGGCTGCAGCTGATCCCTGCGGCGTGCAGGAACGTGGCCAGGCCGAGCAGTTCCGCGCAGTCGGCCAGCCAGGTGGCCCGCAGCCGGCTGGTGTCCAGCCTGGGCAGCCCGGTCCCGCCGGCCAGCGCGGTGATCAGCGGCGTGGTGACATTGTGCCGTCCGGGATCGGTGCCGCCGGTGACCAGGCCGGTGCCGGCGAACTGCGCTGATGCCAGCAGCGGCTCGTGGTAGCGGGCCAGCACCGGCACGATCCGCGGCCTGCGGCCGCGCACCTCGGCGATGACGCCGCCGGACCGGGCGGTGATATCGGTGCCGCGCACCTGCCGCAAGTCGCCGCGGATCAGCCCGGCGCCAGCGCCCAGGCAGACCAGGCCGGCGGCACGCATCCGCCGCGCGGCGGTGGGCTGGGCACCGGCGAGGGCGAGGTAGCCGCTGATCTCCGCCGGGGCATACGGGGCCCGGGCCCGCTCGCGGGGCAGCGGCGCGTCCGCCGGGCACAGCTGCGGGACGACCGCCCGGGCCAGGAACCGCAGGTTCGTCCGCAGCGTGCGGCGGGTCACGCCGGTCAGGCCCGGCGCGTGCGCGGTGAACCGCTCGATCACCGACGGGTGCAGCAGCACCTCCGGCACAAGGTCCAGGCCGAGGCCGGCCGCCCAGCCGGCGAGCTTTCCCGCGGCCCACAGCAGGTTCTTCGCCCGCTCCCGCCGGGCCGGGGCTGCCTGCCCGACGGCCGCCCGGGCGAACGCGGCTGCCTGCGGCGGCACCGAGACAGGGCGCCAGGCCGCGATATAGCCAGCCATCCCGGTCTCAGCCACACCCATCAGGCCTCCTGCCGGTATCATTCCACAGGACTATACTGCGGACAGTACGAGAGACCGCGGATCATGAGACGGTGTGTCGCATGCACGTAAGCCCAGCCCAGCGCGCGGCCCTGGACAAGATCACCGCCGAGCTCGCCGCAGCCGCCGGGCCTCGCCCTGCCTGGCACCCTCACCGTCCGCTCCTACGCCTGCGGCAAGCCGGCCTGCCGATGCCACGGCGACCCGCCCGCCCTGCACGGCCCCTACGCCGAATGGACCCGCAAGATAAACGGCAGGACCGTCACCCGCCTCCTCACCCCGGCCAGGTCGCCGACTAGCAGCCCCTGTTCGACAATCAAGGAAGATACGGGCGCTGCTCGCCGAGCTCCAGGAACTCACGCCTCCAGATCGTCGATCCCGGCCCGCGCCGGAACCGCTAGGCCAGCCAAAACAAACGTGGACACGACCCGCTTAACCTGTGGGCGGCGCCCCAATCAACCCGCGAATCCGCCCAGCTCACCGCCAAACGTGAAGACCTGACCAGTCTGAGTTGCCGGAACGAGGTTCATCGCGGCAACAGTCGTGGAACGACTACTCGTGCTCTTGCCCGGTCATCGCCTGGTGTGCTGTAGCGGATCCCCTCCGCGGGCACCGGGGCTCACGGACGTCGCGTTCCCCGGCTGCGCGATCTGTACGGGGCTGGCGGTGTGAATCAAGACTGCGCGGGCCGGTGCCCCTCTTCGGGAATGCCGGTGAGGAATTCGATGAGCCCGAACGGTGCGCGGTCGCCGAGGCAGAGGTCCAGGATCTCGTGCGCATCGGCGGCTTCCGCCGCGCTGCGGGCGAACATGGCCTCTTCGCAGGCGGTGAGGGCCCCTTCGATGTCGTCGGGGTGCGCGGCGAGCGCCGTCCCGAGCTCGGAGCCGTCGAACATCGCCAGGTTCGCGCCCTCGCCGGACGGTGGCATCAGGTGGGCGGCATCCCCCAGGAGCGTGACCCCGGGCACGCGGTCCCATCGGTGTGCGTCCGGGAGCGTGTAGATCATGCGCGGGACCGGCGCGGTCTCACCGTCGGTGATCAGCGCGGTGAGCTCCGGCGCCCATCCGCCGAACTCGGCCGCGACCCGGGCGGCCGCGGCGGTGGCGTCGGTGAAGTCGATGCCGGCGACCCACTCGGCAGAGCGGTTCAGCTCGACGTAGGTGTGCAGGATGTCTCCGGCTTCACGGTGCGCAACGATCCCCTTCCCCGGGGTGAGTGCGTACATGGCGCCGCCGCCGACCGCTTCAGCCGCCGCGGAGTGCCGCTCGCCGGCGCAGTGCAGGTAGGTCTCGATGAACGTGGTGCCGGTGTACTCGGGCTTGGCGTCCGACAGCAGCCGCCGGACCTTCGACCAGGCGCCGTCGGCACCGACGAGGAGTCCGGTGGTCACGGTCGTGCTGTCGGCGAAGGTCAGTTCGTGCCGGCCGCCGCCGAGGGCTGAGACGCCGGTGAGCTTCTTGCCCCACTGGATCGTCTCCGCAGGCAGGGAGCCGATCAGGATCCGACGAAGGTCTCCGCGGAGCACCTCGGGACGGCCAGCCGAGCTCGCCGAGGGCTGGTCGAGCAGCACCGTGCCGCGCTGGTCGAGCATGCGCGTGGCCTCGCCACCCTGGTGGATGATCGCGCGGAACTGGCCGGTGAGGCCGGCCGCTTCGAGCGCGAGCTGCCCGTTGTTCTCGTGGATGTCGAGCTGGCCGCCCTGCGTGCGGGCCTGCGCTGAGACATCCGCCTCATAGATCGTCGCGGGGAGGCCGTGGACATGAAGGACGCGGGCGAGAGTGAGGCCGCCGAGGCCCGCGCCGACGATCGTGACTGCTGTCGTCGTCATGATCTTCCTTCCCGGAGACAACTGGAACGTTGTTCCAAGAGGAAGTTTGGAACCACGTTCCAACCATGTCAAGATGGTGCCCATGGCGACCAGGGCACAACGGGCCGAACGGCGCACGGACGCGCTCTCGAAGGAGCGGATCGTCGCGGCAGCGATCGAGATCCTCGATGCCGACGGCGAGCGCGCCTTGACCTTCCGTGCGCTCGCGGCGCGACTGGCGACAGGCAGCGGAGCCATCTACTGGCACGTCGCCAGCAAGAACGAGCTGCTCACGGCGGCCACCGACGACGTCATCGCCCACGTCATGACCGAAGTGGCCTGTGGTGCGGCGCCGCAGGAGGCGATCCGGGCCATTGCCCTCGGGGTGTTCGACGCCATCGACGCACACCCCTGGGTGGGCACCCAGCTCTCCGGTGAGCCGTGGCAGTCCGCGACGCTGCAGATCCTGGAAGGCGCCGGTGGGCAACTCCAGGCGCTCGGCGTCCCCGAACAGGCGCAGTTCAACTGCGCGTCAGCGCTCGTGAACTACATCCTCGGCCTCGCAGGACAGTACGCTGCGGCCGCCCGCCTCCTCCCGCGCGAGACGGATCGATCGGCCTTCCTCGCGACTATCGCCGCACGGTGGGCGCAACTCGACCCCACGGAGTACCCGTTCGTGCATCAGGTGGCGACGCAACTGCCCGGGCACGACGACCGCGAACAGTTCCTCGCCGGCATCGACCTCATCCTGGCCGGCATCACAACAGTCCAATAGGCGAACCGCTACGACAACGGTGCAGTCAGACTGCGTGCCTACTCAAGGACGTCCCGCAAGACCCGCCCAGTGAAGATGCCCGCAGACATGCGCTCCCCGCACAACCAGGCTCAGCCCGGCCGGTCACGCCGCAGGGCCGAGGCCCCAACGCAACGAACTACGCGGCGTCCACGCGGGCATATCAGGCGGCGGCCCGCTGGGCGGCATGGCGGGTTTGTGATTGTCAGGGCGCCAGCGCGATGGGATCTGATCCTGCTGGGCTGGGCTGGTGCTGATGGCGGAGGGGGCCAGGATCTAGCGCCGCCAGCCAGCGCATGGTGTCCCGCCAGGTGGGCCGCTGCCGCGGGCCGGCATCCCGCGATACCAGCAGTCCTTGAGCCGGACCGAGTTCTGCCATGCTGGCGACAGCGTTCCTGTGCGCAGGGCCATGGGCGAAGGCCAGCAGGCTCTGCTGGTCTTTCCACAGGGACAGGGTGTAGTAGTGGCCGCTGAAGGGGTGGGCACGAACGCTCACCCCGAGCGCGCCTGGTGCTCGCAGCACCGCGTGGCGCAGCCGGATCCCGCCGGTGAGCAGCCGCCAGCCCTGGCGGAGCCCGGTGCTGTCGAAACGGCTGGCGAACAGCAGCGCATTCTCCGGGCGAGGCTCAACGGTCCGCTGCCAGGGCAGTAGGAGCATCGTGGGCATTGGCATCACCTTCCCAGGCGCTGATAGTCCATAGTGGACGGTCTACTGTGGACTGTCAAGAGGGGGTACTGCGGATGGCCGACCGGCTGAATTCGACAGCAGGTGCGCTGCTCGGGCTACTGCGCAACGGCCCGCGTTCCGGCTATGACCTGGTCGCTGCGGCCCAGGAGACGATCGGCGGATTCTGGACGATCACGCGCAGCCAGGTATACCGGGAACTGGCCGCCCTCGCCGACCGCGGACTACTTGAGAAAGGCCCGGCCGGTCCGCGCGACCGCCAGCCTTTCCGGCTCACCGCCGCCGGGCTGGCCGCGTTCCGCACGTGGGTCAACACCAGCCCCGAACCGGAGAACCTGCGGATCCCGCTACTGCTGCGGCTCACCTTCGCCGACGTGATCGACCCCGGCCGGCTGCAGTCCATGCTGTCCGACCACCATGCCGTTCACCGGCGCCGGCTGGACGCCTACCGGTCCCTGGACCAGCGGCTCGCCGCAGCGGGCGTGCCCGCGGAACAGCGGGTGACACTAGCGTTCGGAATCGGCTACGAGACGGCGGCGCTGCACTGGTTCGGCCAGCTACCCGACAGTATGAACCCCAACAGCGGCGCGCCAACCGGATGACTGCCGGGCAACGCCATCACAGCCCGGCCAGTCACCAGGCAGCCCAACGTTCAGGCTGGTAGGCCAGCCGCGCTGTACGCGGTAGATCCGGGCGTTCGCCAAGGCGAATGTCGTACATATTTATGCGAGCTTGTCAGCTCATGCGGATGGCAGAACCTCGATCGGTAGACGCGCGGTGAGCCGACGGGCGCGCGCTGAGCCGTTCTGGGCGGCTTTGGAGCGCGGACTCTCTGTCGTGCTGGTATTACCTTACGGTCATACTGCGTGAGTGCCTACGTCCCGCTCCTGGCCAGAGTGAGGCCCAGTCCCAAAAGGGGAGTGTTGCGTGATCAGCAGCGTAGTCGTCAGTTACCAGGTCAGGCCCGAGGCCGCCGCCGAGCACGTACGCCTGATCGAGGCGGTGTTCGCGCAGCTGCATGCCGAGCAGCCGGGCAACGTCGAGTACAAGGTCGTGCGCCTCGACGACGGGATCTCGTTCGTGCATATATCGTCAGCGGACACGCCAGACGGATCGAACCCGTTGCCGGAGCTGGCGGCCTTCAAGGAATTCGGCCGTGATTCCGCAGCCCGGGTCGCCACTCCACCGGTGCCCACCGCTGCAGACATCATCGGGTCTTACTACCCTGCGATACCAGTGACGGACCACTGAACCGTGCGGCCTGAACAATGACTGGCTTCCGCAGTGAGGTCAGCTGAGCGCCGGCATGGGGCTGGCGGGCCAGGAGCATGATCGCGGCAAACTGCCTGGGGAGCTGCGGGTCATTTCCAGGACTTGCCCACGGTTCCCAGGCTGGATCTGCGGTCAGCGGGGCGGGCCTTGGCGGCAATGTCACCAGGGCGGACGACACCGGGCTCCACCACCCGGGTGTTCATCCCGCGCAGCCGCAACTGCCGCCCGGTGCGGGAATTGACAAACCGCATCGCCTCAGCACCGAACCGCTCGACAAACTTCGCGCAGCCCAGATGCGGCGCCTCGCTGACCTGCAACACCGCCTGGCCGACCGCCAGCAGGCTGCCTGCCGGCAGGTTGCCCACGCTCAGATCCAGATCGACATACAACTGATCGCCGGCCAGCGGCACCCGGTCCATCCCGCCCGCCACCAGCGCAGCCACCCGGACGTTCATCACCGTCACCTGCCGCTGCGGGTCAGCCGACCCATCCGGCGTGCCCGTGCTCCCGCGGCCCAGCCAATTGTCCCCTGCCAGCCCGGCCACCAGGCCCAGCATCGCCTCGCCGGCAACCTCCCGCACGCCCACGCGCGGGCGACGGACCACCAGCACGACCTGGCCGCCATCGCGGGGCGAACCGCGGATCTGGCCCAGCCCCGCCTCCAGCTCCTGGCGCGACAGATGCTCCATAGCCAGATTCTCACTGCCCGCTGCCGTCCTGGCGAGCCAATATTCCAGCCGGGCATTCCCGCACCAGCGGCCAGCGCCATCCCGGCTGCCGCCACGAAGACCGGCCCGGATCGCGGCAGATGAGTGCGGCCAAGGGCTGGTGGCGCAGAAGCCGTCAGCCGAGTTCTTTGAGGAATCGCCCGGACCGGTTGCAGACGTCGGTAAAGCCCATGCGCTGGTAGAAGGCATGAGCGTCACGGCGGGTGCGGGCGCTGGTGACCTCCATCGCCAGGCACCCCCACCGGCGCGCCTGCCTCTCCGCCGCGTGCACCAGCGCGGCGCCTGCCCTCGCCCCGCGCGCAGACCTGTCAACGACCAGGCTCTCGATCCGCGCCCACCGGCCGGTGCGCTCCAGATAGGGCACCGCATGTGTCCATGGCCGTGAGAAAGTCCCCGTGTGTGGCCGGGTCGAGGTCTCCGCTGGTGGCCAGTTAAAAGTCCCCATCCCTCGTTCGTCGTGTCGTCCCGGAGGTTGAGGCCCGGGCGGTGACGGTGGCGGTGTGAGCCAGTCACCGCACCGCCCGGGGAGCTTCCATTGAAGTCTGCGAGGGAACGGATGGACATTATTTCGGCCTACCGCGAGGTGGGCACTTACCGCGGCGCCGCTGTGATCAGCGGCACGACGCACAAGACCGTGAAGCGGGTGATCGCCCGGCACGAGGGCAGCGCCGTGGCGGCGCGGGTGCCGCGGGCCCGTAACTACGATGCCGTCGCGGAACTGGTGGCCGCGCGGGTGAAGGCCAGTTCGGGGCGGATCTCGGCGAAGCGGCTGCTGCCGGCCGCTCAGGCCGCCGGCTACGCGGGGTCGGCGCGGAACTTCCGGCGGCTGGTCGCGGAGTGCAAGCAGGCGTGGCGGGCCGGGCATCACCGTGGCCGGCGGCAGGCAGTCTGGTCGCCGGGTGAGCATCTGGTGATCGACTGGGGCGCCGAGGGCGGGCTGCACGTGTTCTGCGCGGTGCTGGCGTGGTCCCGGGTCCGGTTCGTCCGGTTCGCCGCTGACGAGCGGGCGGAGACGACGCTGGCGATGCTGGCGGAGTGCTTCGAGGCCCTAGGCGGGGTGCCGGGCAAGGTGCTCGCGGACCGGATGGGCTGCCTGAAGGGCGGCGTCGTCGCCAACGTCGTGGTGCCCACTGGCCAGTACGTCCGCTTCGCCAGCCATTACGGGTTCCGGCCCGATTTTTGCGAGGCCGCGGACCCCGAATCGAAAGGGATTGTCGAGAACCTGGTCGGCTATGCCAAGGCCGACCTGATGGTGCCGCAGGCGCCGTTCGGTGACCTGACCGCGGCTAACGCCGCGGCACGGGCCTGGTGCGCCGAGGTCAACGGCGTGGTGCACAGCGAGATCTGCGCGGTCCCGGCGGAGCGGATGCTGACCGAGCGGGAGCTGCTCGCCCCGCTGCCGTCGCTGCGGGCCAGCATCGGCAAGATGACCACCCGCAAGGTCGACCGGCTGTCCTGCGTCCGTTTCGGCTCGGCTCGCTACTCCGTGCCCGTCCGCCTGACCGGCACCGAAGTCAGGCTGCGGACTGACGACGGCCGGCTGCTGGTGATCATGACCGGGGCGGGGGAGGTCGTGGCTGAGCACACCCTGGTCGCCCCCGGTGAGGCATCGGTCCGCGATGAGCACTACGGCGGGCCGCGGCCTGCGCCCCGCCGGGCGGCGCGGCCGAAGACCGCGGCTGAGAAGGAGTTCTGCTCGCTCGGCCCGGTCGCCGAGGCGTTTATCACCGGTGCCGCCGCGGCCGGCAGCACTCGGCTCGGCACCGACCTGGCCGAGCTGAACACGCTGCGCGCAGCACACGGCGACCAGGAGTTCCTCGCCGCGCTGGACCGGGCGGTCGCGTTCTGCCGGTGGCGGCCCGCCGACGTGCGGTCGATCCTGGCCGCCGGGGCGGGCGTGCCCGGGCCCCAGGTCCCGGCCGGTGACGCACTGATCCTGGACCTGCCGGCCGTCCCGGTCCGCCCGCTGGCCGACTACGCGATCGGCGGCCTGTCATGACCGCGGCCGCGGTGCCGCTGGCACCTGACATCGCCGCCGGGCTGCGGCGGCTCAAGCTCGCCGCGATGCGGCAGCTCGCCCCCGAACTGCTGATCACCGCGAAGACCCAGCGGTGGGCGCCCGAGGAACTGCTGCGGACCCTGATCGACGCCGAGATCACCGCCCGCGAGGCGTCCAACGCCAGGACCCGGATGAAGACGGCGGCGTTCCCGGTGATCAAGACCCTCGATGAGCTGGACCGGTCCGCGTGCTCCATCCCCGGCCCGACCCTGGACTACCTCGCGTCCCTGGAATGGATCACCGCCCGGGAGAATTTGTGCCTGGTCGGCCCGGCCGGCACGGGCAAGAGCCATGTCCTGGTCTCCGTCGGCGTCGCCGCCGTCCACGCCGGGCACAAGGTCCGCTACTTCACCGCCGCCGACCTGACCGAGACCCTCTACCGCGGCATGGCCGACAACTCCGTCGGCCGCATCATCGAGAACCTGCTCCGCAACGACCTGATCCTGGTCGATGAAGTCGGGTTCGCCCCGCTCGATGACACCGGCGCCCAGCTGCTATTCCGGTTCGTCTCCGCCGCCTACGAACGACGCGCTCTCGGCATCGCCAGCCATTGGCCTTTCGAGTCCTGGGGCCGGTTCCTGCCCGAGCACACCACCGCCGTCAGCCTCCTGGACCGCCTGCTCCACCACGCGAACGTCGTGGTCACAGCCGGCGATTCGTACCGCATGCGCCAGGCCCGAGCCCGAGGAGGAACCGCCCTGAAAGATAAATGATGAACCCGAGGGGTGGGGACTTTTAACTGGCCACCAGCGGGGACTGCAACTTGGCCGTTGACAGCTGCAGCGACAAGCACCCGATCACCGCGCCGTCCCGCTCGGCCACCAGCACACGGCTCATCGGATCCGCCAGCCAGTAGCCAAGCCGGGCAGCGGCGTCGTCCACCGAGCACGGATAGCCCAACTGCGTCATCAGCGCCGCGATCACTGCGGCATCGGCAGCAGCCGCAGGCCGGACACCAACCATGGCAGCAGTATGTCCAACAGACCACAGCCCATCGCACATGCGGCCACCGTCATCGCGGCTACGGAGGGGCCCGCAGCGACACGTCGATCCTTGATCTGTCAGGGATTACGGCACTTGGCAGCGGCCTCGGGGCTGCGATGTTTGATCGGGCAGTTGCCGTGACGGTAAACGCGCGCCTTGCGCTTCCGCCCGGAACGAATGCTCGTAGCCACGGACCGTTGTATCGAGTAGGTCGCATTGTCGATGGGGTGCATCGCACGAGTGGCCCTCTTCACCACCTTGGGTGTCACCGCCCGCTTGACGGCGCGACCGGGATGCATAGCGCGGCGGACGCTGCGCGGAACCAGCAACCTGGAGAAGAAACCCATCGCCACCCCCCCATGCCGTGAACCAGCCTCGTCGTACGGTACGACTTCAGCAGGGCCCTCGCTCGTCAGGCCCGCTCGGCTGAGGCCCGCTATCTTACGACCGTCCCGGTACGCTCTCTCGTCCCCAGCACTCCTGAGCTCGGACCAGCACACGCAGTGCGGCAGAAGCGGAAGTTCACGTGAGCGCTGGCGGCGCATACTTATGCCGCATCGCCACAAATGAATGGGGCGACAACAGCGGCGGCGTGTCTGCGTCATCTGTCGGCGTGCCGTCCGCGCTTCCAGCTGCATGGGCCGGGAGTGGGCGGCTAGGTGGCTGCCTGCTCGATGAGGTGGGCGGCTTTGGTCAGGCCGTCACGGGCCTGGATCGTGGTGGCTGCGGCGGCGAGCCGGTGGTGCAGCGTGTCGTCGGTGAGCAGGCGGTCCAGGGCGCTGTGCATCTGGGTGTCGGTGAAGTTGTAGGTGTCCAGGCGGATGCCCAGGCCGAGTTCGTCCATGCGCTGCGCGTTGTCGTACTGGTCCCAGAACAGTGGCAGCACGACCATTGGCTTGCCGTAGTGCAGGCACTCGGTGACGGTGTTGTTGCCGCCGTGGGTGATCGCCAGCTGGCAGAGCGGCAGAACCGACGTCTGGGGCAGGAATTCGGCACCGGCCATGTTCGGCGCTAGCTCGATCTCGGCGTGCAGCGGTCCCATGGACACCAGGTAGCGGTACGGTGTCGCGGCCAGGCAGCCGATCACCCGCTGCATCAGCGGCACATCTGCCGACCCGAGAGAGCCGAGCGAGAAGTAGATCAGCGGGCCCTGGGCGGCGGCGAGGGGCCCGGGCAAGGTGAACTGCTCCTCGGTGCGCCGCACCGAGGAGTCCAGCCGGTGCCAGGACGGCGGCAGCGGCCGGGCGCGCGGGTAGTCGGCCAGTTCGGGATAGACGTACAGGTTGACCGTGCCTGGGTGGATGAACTCCAGGTCCGGCAGTGGCGGCGCGCCCTGCCCGGTGACCCATGCGCTGAACGCCGCCCAGGCCCGCCGGTGCACGCGCTCGTATTCGTCCCGGAACGCCTGCCAGCCGACCGGGCCGGCGGCCGGGTACCCGGAGAAGGCGGGCGGGATGCCCGGATCCTTTATTTCCAGGGGGTTGCAGGACACGATCCGCACGAACGGCACCCCGGCGGTCACCAGGGCCGGGAAGCAGACCACGTTGTCCTCGACGATGACATCGGGCCGGGTCCGCTGGATGATCTGGGTCAGCTGCGGCTGGCAGTACTGCGCGCCGCCGATGAGCTCCTCCCAGACCGGCCGCACCCACGTGTCCAGCTGCTCGATCGTCGGCTTGCGGAACTCCGGCGCGGTGTCGCGGACGAAATCCTTCCAGAACTGCCCGGCACCCTGGCCAGCCGCAGCACCGGCAGCTGGCGGCGCCAGGTCGACAAGGTCCTCCTCGAAGCCAAGCGGCTCCAGCCGCCCCTTCCAGGACGCCTCGGCCGCGAACACGACCCGGTGGCCGCGGCGGCGCAGAACATCACCGATCCCGATGCAGTTATTGGTCGGCCCGTACGCGCTCTCGGGCATGAACAAGATCGTCAGCGGCCGCTCGCTCATCACTGGCTCCCTACGCAACGCGCCAATCAGATCCCACATCCAGCCGGGCCACCCATCCCGCAGGCTGACCGGCACAACGGCCCCAGCCGGAGTGAGCACCCTAGCGCGACCAGGCCAGCCCAGGCGCCACCCCACCGCAGACCGGCCACTTCCAGCCGCCACCGCGCTCTCCGGCTGAGCCCGCAGCAACAACCCCCGCCAAAGGCGGGGCCCTGCCGATTCCAGATCGGACAGCCCCGAGCCAACACGCCCACGGCGCCAGAAACGGACGTTCGCGGTGCGGAGTGACGACGGATAGTTATGCATTGAATACTCCGCCGTCGGCCCTGGGCTGAATTAGCCAGAGCCCCAGGTCCAGGTGTCGTTGAAGATATGGGACGCGAAGTTCTCGCCGCCGAACAGGACCACGTTGCCGGTGGCTGCGTCGTAGGCCATCGAGGCAAGTTCCCGGGCGGGCGGGCTGGTGGCGGGGGCCTGCTGGGTCCAGGTCGAGCCGTCCCAGGTCCAGGTGTCGGCCAGCACGCTGCGCCCGGCGTTGTTGCCGCCGAACAAGACCACGTTGCTGGTGGCCGCGTCGTAGGCCATCGATGCGCTATCCCGGATGGGCGGGCTGGCCGCGGGGGGCTGCTTGGTCCAGGTCGTGCCGTCCCAGGTCCAGGTGTCGCCCAGCGCGTGACCTATGTTGTGGCCGCCGAACAGGACCACGTTGCCGGTGGCTGCGTCGTAGGCCATCGACGCGCCATACCGGGGAGGCGGGCTGGTCGCGGGGGCCTGCTTGGTCCAGGTCGAGCCGTCCCAGGTCCAGGTGTCGTCCAGCAGGCCGCGCCTGCCAGTGCCGCCGAACAGGACCATGTTGCCGGTGGCTGCGTCGTAGGCCATCGATGCCTCCTGCCGGGGAGGCGGGCTGGTCGCGGGGGCCTGCTTGGTCCAGGTCGTGCCGTTCCAGGTCCAGGTGTCGCTTTGCGCCCCGTGATCCTCGACGTTGCCGCCGAACAGGACCACGGTGCCGGTGGCCGCGTCGTAGGCCACCGACGAATTCAACCGGGCATCCGGGCTGGCCGCAGGGAAGTGCCGGGTCCAGGTCGTGCCATTCCAGGTCCAGGTGCCGGTGCGGGCCTGGCCGCTGAACAGGACCACGGTGCTGGTGGCCGCGTCGTAGGCCATCGGCTCGGCGGACAGGGGATCCGGGCTGGTGGCCGGGGCCTGCTTCGTCCAGTTCAGGCCGGGGGAGGAACTCGCCACGGCGGCTGACTGCCAGACACCAGGAACACCAAAGGCGGCCAGCACACCGGCAAGAGCGGCCAAGCGCAACCCGCGGTGCCCGTAGCGCCGGCGGGGCACTCCTAAGCCAGCCAGTCCGGCGAACCAGCAGGTACGGACAGCAACAGTGATCAACGCTCGGTTGACGTGGATCTGATGCATAAGCCGCCGTCCTCACGCCATGCGGCGAGCGCGACGAGCTTGATCGCCGCCGTCCGCCGGGTGGTCACTTGTACGACGCGGTGGCCGCGCTGCGGGTTGGCATGCCCGGGCCGTACAAACGGTGCTGACCGCCATGTCATGCCGCCGCCTCATTGGGGCGATGAGACTGCTTGTCGGTAGCAGGCGACACGATGAAGCACATGGCCATGCTGCAGGTCACGCCGAACGGTCCCTACGGCAAGGACGTTCACCCCCAGCTGCCTGTATCACTCGGTGAGCTCATCGAAGACCTGCGATCGTGCTTCGAGGCCGGGGCCCGCGGCGTGCACCTCCATGCACGCGACGGGCAGGGCAACGAGTCTTTGCAGCCGGGCGACGTGAACCGGACCGTCAGCGCGGTCCGGGAACTCGCGGATCAGTGCGGTATCGACGTGGAGATCAGCCTGACAACCGGAGCATGGATCGTCCCGGATCTCCAGTCCCGCATCGACATGATCCCGGACTGGGAAGACGTGGATTGCGCCACGGTCAATCTGAGCGAGGAGGGCTTCGATCACGTCATGGAGGCCATGAGATCGTCGGGCATCGGCATCGACGTGGGTCTATGGGACCTCTCCGAGATCGAGCGCCTCGTCAACTCAGGATTCGTCCATCATGTGCAGCGTGTCAGCATTGAACTGGACCCCGGCGAGCCGTACTTCCGCCAAGGCGACCCGCTCATTCTTTCGGGTCAGCTCAATGAGGCACTCGACTCGATCGGATGTGCTGCACCCCGGCTGACTCACGGGGCAGGAGCCTGGGCGTGGCCGTTGGTGGAGGACGCATTCCGGCGTGGCCATGACACACGGGTTGGGTTTGAAGACTCACCTCTCCTGCCCGACGGTTCTGCCGCCAGCTCTAACGCCGACCTAGTGCGTGCCGCCTTGTCACTCGCCTGAATCCGGCCCTTTCAACGAATCCCGGTCACCTTGCGGCCGTTCGCTGGCCGGCGCTGCCGGATGCCTCCCAGGCTTGAGGCCGCAGGCGATGCAGACTCGGTCAAGCGCGGAACCCGCACGAGCTCGATGATTCCCCGGCCGTCGAGGATGGGGGCGAGGCGGAGATCGCGGGTGCGCCAACGTCCATCGTGGTGCGGGTCAGGCCTGGCGTTAGACGGGGAAATCCCTCCCGGGGGTGGGACCCGGGAGGGACTCTGGTGCTAGGACTGGCTAGTAACCGCTGCTGATGAGGGAGTTGGCGAAGCGCGCGAACGCCGCCTGGGTCTTCGGTCCGGGGATGCCGTCGATCTCGTTGCTGGGGTAGCCGTACTGCACCAGAAGGCGCTGCAGCGCTTCCACCGTGAGGGATCCGACGATGCCGTCGATGTTGCCGCTGTAGCCCCAGTACTGCTTGAGTTCGCGCTGGAAGGCCATCCAGCTGTTGGGACCCAGCTGCCCGTCGGCCGTGCCGGCGTTGTACCCGTAGTAGTCGAGCCAGACCTGGACGGCCTTGGCTTGTTTGATGCTCAGGCCGAGGTTGACCACTGCGCGCGAGGTGACGGCACGCTGGCTGTTCACCGCCAGCTTCGCCGGCGCTGCGGTTGCCGTGAAACTAGTGGCCGCACTGGCCGGGATTGCCCCGGTGGCGGCAAAGAAGATAGCAAGAACGGTGGCTGCGACCGGCGCCGCAATGAAGAGCCGGCCCGGCCGTGCCCGGCGAGCTGCTGTTTTCGCCGTTTGTGGCTGGCATACGTAGAACGGGTTCATTAACTGTGGATCCTTCCGGTCTCATGTTTCCCTCACGGCCCGCAGGCCCCCGTACTGCCCGGCCTGCCAGCGTGCGACGCGCCCCGCGCCGGTAACGCGCAACCTCCTTCCACCAGTTGCGGACCGGCCGGCCAGCTACCAGCCGGGAATGCCGCTGGGGGCGCTACCAGCCGGTGACGGCCCGCCCGCACCCCGAGCGCCGAACCAGGCCGAACGAGAACCGCGAAAGCGCTGGCCGGGCCGTAGACCATGGTTCTGGATCCGAATCACGACGAACACCGACGGGGGCAGGCGGTGGCCGGTGCGCTATCCGTGGGCCTGTCGCGGATTTGCGCGCAGCTCAAACAGTTAAATGGCGGTTCCGGGCTGACCCAAAAGGCGCTCGGCCAGCGGGGTAAATATTAGCCCGGCGCAGCTGTCGGCGCTACTGAATGGCAAGGTTGCCCGGCCACCGGCGTGGGAGCTGGTCGGGCAGATCGTGGTTGCCTGCCATTACCTGGGGTGGGCGTGCCGGGCTCACACCTGCGGACAGGACACGGGTCTTGCCGCAGTGGCGGGGCCGCCACGGTGGGATTGAAGAGGCATTCCGGCGGCGCGGGGCGTGCCCCAGCCTGGGCCGGCACCCCTGGATTGACAATCCAGCCAGGAGAGCGTCGCGCGAGCGGTGGCTGTCACGTGCATATGGGCACATCTGGGAACGGCCGTCCCGGCCTGGCAGCAGCCATCACCAGGCCGCCCTGAGTCGGCGTTCGGCTGCCCTGACAACGAATGATGCAGTCGAGCCGGCGATCATCGCGGCCATCGAGCTTCGATCGGCCTATGCCAACAATGCATGAGTATGCGCTTGGGCAACGCCCGCTATTCGGCATGTGAGAACGTGCTCCTGACCACCATGACCGGGCGGCTGATCCTTGACACCTTGTCCCTGCCTGGTCTCGGCTGAGGGACGGGGCTGGTGCTCGTGGAGCTCGTACTGCCACGAACGTCCGGGAACGCCGGGTGTCAGGCAAGCGGATGTTCTACCTGGTGACGGCCTGTCACGGCCGTCTGACTGGCGATTGAACGCACATGCCGGGGCCGCCTCCCCGGAATGGCTGGTGATAGGTAAAGAAGTAGTGTTTAATCAGATCATCATCTCAAACATGATCTGAGGTGGGAGATGAAGATCCTCCGAGTCGCGCTCGTGCCTATCGTGGGAACCTTTCTCGCGGGCAACTTAATGATCGGATGTGATCCCCCCCAGTGCACATATACAAACGCCATCACACATCAGCGATTTACCGCCCCTTGCAATAATTATAGCCCTGGTGGTGGCGGTGGTGGCGGTGGTGACGACAACGGCGATGATCACGGCGATGATGGCGTTGTTATCCGATAAATAGCCCAGGTCAGGGCCGGTGGCGGGCCTGGCACATGGTGCTGCCTGGGTAGAGTGACCGCGTGCCCGTCTCCGGGAACCAGCTGTCGTGCTCGTTCTGCGGGGCCAGTCAACGGCAGGTCGGGAAGCTGATCGCGGCGCCGCCGCACATGTTCATCTGCGACGGATGTGTGCGCCACGCGCACGCGGTGATAGCCGGGCAGGGCCATACGGTCAGTACGCCCATCGCCACGATCCAGCAGGTCGGTGACGAATCCCCGGCACAACAATGCGGCTTCTGCGGGAAGCAGCGCCACCAGGTCGCGGGCATGGCATCAGCCGGTGACACGCGGACCATCTGTGCCGAGTGCCTGGAGTTGTGCGACAGGATTCTGAGCGAGGAATCGCCCTTGCCCCGGCCTGATCGGTTCAGCCGGCGCGGCAGGCCCTGAAGAATCACCGGGTGGCCCGGCCAGCGCTATCGCACCGTGGCCGAGTTTGGGTGGCCGGTCAGGAAAGCGTCGACGAGGGCAGCGAAGCGCGGCCCTTCCTGGAACAGGAAGCCGTGCCCGGCATCGGGGTAGAGCACCAGTTTTGCCCGTGGGATGACGCGGGCGAGCGCGTGGTCGTTGGCCACCGGATCAAGCTGGTCGTCGGTGCCGTCGGCGATGAGCGTGGGGACTGAGATCCTGGCGATCTTGTGCCCGGTCGGGTCGCTGCCGTCCCACCAATTGGATGCGGCGCCCGACTGAGCCGCTTTCGTGGCGGCCGGCGCCGGGGGGGCAGCCGGGTATTCCGCGACTGCCGCTTTGAACGCGTCGTAGGCGTTGCCCTGATTAGCAGGAAAATCGCTGCCGATTTGTATTGCCGCCTGCGAGGGCGCCGCGGCCGCGCCGGTCCCCGGGTATGTGGCGCAGAGCACCAGGCGGCGCACCTGGGCGGGGTGCAGGACCGCCAGGGCCTGGGCGATCATGCCGCCCATCGACCAGCCCAGTACGTCCGGCCTGCCGAGGCCGAGGGTGTCGATGAGCGCACTGGTCTGGTCGGCCATGGCGTCGATGGTCAGTGTCGCGGTCTGTTCCCCGGGCAGTGGCCGGGTACGGCCAACCCCGGCGTTGTCGAACATCACGACCCGGTGATGCAGGGCGAGGGCGTGCACCAGCCGCGGATCCCAGCCCTCCATGGTCCAGCCGTAGCCCATGATCAAGACCAGCGGAGGGCCGCTCCCGACGATCCGGTACCCGACGGCGCCGAGCCTGGTGTGCGCGACCCGCACCGGCGCCGACACCACCGAGGCCGTTCCCGGCGCCTTCGCCGATGCGGAGCCGCACGCGCCGAGCGCGGCAGACACCAGCACCGCGCCCAGGCCCAGCGCGATTCCTCGCCGCGACGTCCACGGACATCTCATGTGGCTCATCTCCTGCCGCACGCCCGGATTCATCGTTACCACGCACGGCGGCGGATAATCCTGGGCTACCGCCCCGGGGGGCGGTAGCCCAGGACCATGACGGCAGGCCGTGCTGTCAGGCGATGCGCCGGCGCAGCAGCCATACCGCGACGCCGAGCGCGATGAGCGTGAGCGCGACGAAGATGCCGGCCTCGATGGACTGGAACGCCCAATAGCGGCTGGCGGGCTGGTAGGTGGACCCGTATCCGCCGCCGGCCGCGACGAGCAGGTCCCCGAGGTGCCCGGTGACCGGTGGCACGTCGACGATGGCGTTGCCTGAGCAATTGTGCGTGCAGGTGTACGTGTACGGCAGCGGCGCCATGAAGTGCGGCCGGAGCACGAACTCCACCACGATCCGGACGGCCACCCACGGGACGAGCGCGGAGAGCATCGCCGGGATGGTGCGGCGCAGCAACTGCCCGGCCAGCACCGCGAGCCCGAACGCGAACAGGATGTAGGCGGTGAATACCAGGCCCTCGTAGTCATAGGCGTTATGGACGAAATGCCCGGTGAGCCGGTCCATGGGTGCGCGGTACCAGGTAATGACCAAGGTCATCGCGGCGCCCAGGACTATCAGCCCGCCGCCGACCACGGCCAGCTTGATGGCCAGCCAGCGGGACCGCGGCACGGTCTGGCTCCAGGCCAGCCGCCAGGTGCCCATCTCCATCTCGCGGCCGAGCACGGACGCGCCCACGACGGCCCCGATCAGCCCGGGAAGCAGCAGGAGCACCGACCAGAACCCGATGTTGACCAGGCTGCCGAAGCGCTCGTCGAACGTCGCGACCGAGTTCTGGCAGCCGCGGCCCAGGCTTTGCGCCAGGCAGGTGGCCAGGTTGTTCTGGCTGAATGAGGTGCGCATTTGCAGGCCGAGCACGATCGCGTACACCGCGAGTGCGCAGAGCACGCCCAGGCCGGTGATGGCCTGGCTGCGGTGCTGCCGCCAGCTGACCCAGATCATCGTGACATCACCTTCGTGGTCGGCCCGGGCGGCTGCGCCTCCCGGGCGGGGCTGGGGAAACCCGCCGCCCTGGCCGGGCGCTGCAGGTAGGCCAGGACGAGCTGCTCGAAGCCGACAGCCTCGGCATGCCAGTCCGGCCGCGGCCCGGCCGCGGCCGGGCCGGTGCGGAGCAGCACGGAGGAGTGCCGGTCGCTGTCGGTGCGGTGGATGGGGGTGCCGGGCAGGTCCGCGTCCGAGGTCGCGCGCGGGACGGTGAGCAACCGGTGCCCCTCCAGCAGCTCGTCCACCGGGCCCGCGAGCTGCACATGCCCGTGGGTGAGGATGACCAGCCAGTCGCAGATCCGCTCCAGCTCGGACACCACGTGCGAGGCGATAACGACCGTGGGGCCGCCGTCGGCGACCTGGGCAATCACCTCGCGCATGAACTCCAGCCGGGCAACCGGGTCGAGGCTGGCGACCGGCTCGTCGAGCACGAGCAGCGGCGCGCGCTTGGCCAGCGCCATGGCCAGCGAGACCTGGGCCCGCTGGCCGCCGGACAGGGTCTTGATCTTCCGCTTCAGCGGGACGCCGAGCGCCTCCATCCGGGACCTGGCCAAGGCCATGTCCCAGCCCGGGTTCATCGCCTGGCCCAGGTGGAACATGTCGGCGACGGTGAAGTCGGGGTACAGCGGATGATCCTGCGCGACGTAGCCGACCCGCGCCAGCGACTCGGCGGTGTCGGCGTGGGCGGTGTGGCCGAGCACCTCGATCTGCCCCTCGGTGGGCGTGCGCAGCCCGATGATCATCTCCAGCAACGTCGTCTTGCCCGCGCCGTTCGGGCCGACCAGGCCGACGATGGCACCGGGCGGGATCGAGAGCGAACAGTCCCGCAGGCCCCACAGCTGGCCGTAGCGCTTGCCGAGCCCGGTGGTCCGGAGCGCGGAAACGCCGCCGCCCGTGTCGTCGTGCGTCATGAGACCTTCTCCTTCTTCACGTCCTGGCGAACCACGGCGATCAGCGCCGTCACCGCCTCGTCGTTGAGCCCGGCCGCATCCGCGTCGCGGAGCCACTGCTCCAGCGATTCGCGCAGTGCCCCCTGCGCGCCCCGCAGGGCCGGCGCCGATGCGGCGGTGATGAACGTGCCCTGGCCCGGCCGCCCGCCGGCCAGTCCTTCGTGCTCGAGCTGCCGGTAGGCCTTGACGACCGTGTTGGGGTTGATCGCCAGGTCGCCGGCAACGTCCTTGACCGTCGGCAGCCGGTCGCCCTCCTGCAGGTAGCCCAGCAGCAGCGACTGCCGCACCTGGTGGACGATTTGCAGATAGGGCGGGACGCCCGAGGAGCCGTCAAGCCGGAACCGGAACATCAGCCTTCTTCCATCATGACATTATTCTATGATGTTAGTAGAACGGTAAGACCTCGGGCCCCGCGCTGTCAACATCCGCCGCCCGGCGTGCCGGGGCAGGCGAAACGGCCGGGCCGCCACCGCGGCGTCCGACCTTGCTGATACCAAGGAGGGATGACGGCCGGCCCCGCACCGCGCGAGCACGCGCCCCCAGCCCCGGATTCCGATGACGCGATCAGGGCGGCGGCCGAGCAGCGGCTGCGAGCCCTCGCCGGGCCGCAGGCACGATTGCGCGCGGACCAGTGGACCGCGATCAGGGCCCTGGTGGTGGACCGCAGCCGTGCCCTGGTCGTGCAGCGCACCGGCTGGGGGAAATCCGCCGTGTACTTCGTCGCCACGGCGCTGCTGCGCGAGCGGGGCGCGGGACCAACGGTGATCGTATCGCCACTACTCGCGCTCATGCGCAACCAAATCGCGGCCGCCCAGGCAGCCGGCATCAGCGCCCGGACGATCAACTCGGCCAACATCGACGAGTGGGACGAGGTCCATGCCGAGATCGAGGCCGGCGCGGTCGACGTGCTGCTGGTCAGCCCGGAACGGCTGAACAACCCCGGATTCCGTGACCTCATCCTGCCGAAGCTGGCCGAGACGGCCGGCATGCTGGTCATCGACGAGGCGCACTGCATCTCCGACTGGGGGCACGACTTCCGGCCCGACTACCGCCGGCTGCGCTCGGTGATCGCCGGGCTCACCCCGGACGTGCCGGTGCTCGCGACCACCGCGACCGCGAACGCCCGGGTCACCCGGGACGTGGCCGAGCAGCTCGGCTCCGGCTGGCGCGGGCCCGGCGAGCCGCCCCCCGCGCTGGTGCTGCGCGGCCCGCTGGACCGGGACAGCCTGCACCTGGCCGTGGTGCGGCTGCCCGCGGCGCCGCAGCGGCTCGCCTGGCTGGCCGACCGGCTCGGCGAGCTGCCCGGGTCCGGCATCGTGTACACGCTGACCGTCGCGGCCGCCCATGACGTGGCCGAGTTCCTGCGGGACCGGGGCTACACCGCCGAGGCCTACTCCGGGCAGACCGACCCGGCGCAGCGGCTGGCCATCGAGGAAGACCTGCTGGCGAACAAGCTCAAGGCGGTCGTCGCGACCAGTGCGCTCGGCATGGGCTACGACAAGCCCGACCTGGGCTTCATCATCCATCTCGGCGCGCCGCAGTCGCCGGTCGCGTACTACCAGCAGATCGGCCGGGCTGGCCGCGGCGTCGAGCGGGCCGAGGTCATCCTGCTGCCGGCCACCGAGGACCGGGACATCTGGGCCTACTTCGCCAGCCTCGCCTTCCCGCCGGAACGCGACGTGCGGACGGCCCTGGCCGCGCTGGCCGCCGCCGGCGGGCCGCAGTCGCTCGCGGCCCTGGAAACCCACGTTGACCTGACCCGCAGCCGGCTGGAAATCATGCTGAAGGTCCTGGATGTGGACGGCGCGGTGCGCCGGGTGCCCGGCGGCTGGACCGCGACCGGCCAGCCGTGGGCATACGACAGGCAGCGTTACGAACGAGTCGCGGCTGAGCGGTCCCGCGAGCAGCAGGCGATGCTCGGTTACTCAGGAACCGGTGGCTGCCGGATGGAGTACCTGCGCCGGGAACTCGACGACCCCGAGGCGGCGCCCTGCGGGCGGTGTGACAACTGCACCGGCGTGGCCCGCGCGGCCGGCGTGAGCAGCAGCACCGAGGAGTTCGCCCGGGACCGGCTGCGGCGTCCCGGCGTGACCGTGACACCGCGGCGGATCTGGCCCACCGCGATGGCCGCGCTCGGCGTGGACGCCACCGGGCGGATCGCGGCCGGCGTGGCGGCCGAGCCCGGGCGGGCCGTCGGCCGGCTGACCGACATCGGCTGGGGCGCCGTGCTGCGCAGGGTCCTCGCCGAGGGGGCGCAGGACGAGCCCGTGCCCGGCGAACTGTTCGATGCCGTGCTGGCGGTGCTGGCCGCCTGGGACTGGGCCGAGCGCCCGGCCGGGGTGGTGACCCTGCCGTCCCGGTCCCGCCCGCACCTGATCACCGCGCTCGGCCAGCGGATCGCGGCGGCCGGGAAGCTCAGCTACCTGGGCGCCCTGGACTACCGGAACGGGGGGCCGCCGGGGCGCCAGTACAACAGCGCCCAGCGGCTGGCCGCGCTCTGGCGCACCCTGGCCGTCCCTGGCGACCTGGGCCCCACGGTGGCCGGGTTCGGCCGGCCGGTGCTCCTGGTCGACGACCGGGTGGGCACCGGCTGGACGATGACGGTCGGCGCGAAGCTGCTGCGCGAGGCCGGCGCCCCGGCCGTGCTGCCGTTCGCGCTCGCCGTCACCACCTGAGCCGCCGGGTAGCGGGCCCGCGCCACGGCCGGATTTTGCGTGCACCGCCGCGGCCGCGGCCGGAAACGCCACGGGGCGGGGGGACGCAATCGTCCTCCCGCCCCGGGGCCGGCCCGGCCAGTCCGTCCGGGCCGGCCCGGGCCGGTGGGCTCGCCCGGGCCGGCGCGGACGGGCCCACCGGCTCGGTCAGCGGCCCTTGCTGAGGCCGCTTCCGCCGGCCCGCCCTGGGGTGCCCGACACCGGGTCGGCTGGGATGCCAGGAACCTGCGGGCGGACCGCGATCACCGACGGGTCCGGTACCTCGTCGTGCGGTTGCGCGTGGGACGGCACCGACACGCGGTTGCTGATGTGCGTGACCAGCCGGGTGTCGCCCTTGGCGGCGCTGATCGTCACGTCGTGGCTGGCGCGGATCGTGCTGAGGTTGGTGAACCCCTCGTCCCGGAGGAGCGTTTGCAGACGCTCGATGACTTCGTTCTTCATTCTCGTTCTCCTGTCCTAACGAATGTGCTGCCGCAGCGGCGCGCTACGGCAGCACCGCCACGGCGAGGTCGGTGTCGGCGTTCTCCGCGTGGTCACCCTGGCTGGCGGTCCCCGACCCGGGCAGGTAGTACATGGTGGAGAAGGTGAACGCGGCGAGCAGGGCCAGCCTGTCGTCCAGCACCTTCTGGACCTGGCTGATCGCTCCCGGGACGGCGCTGTTCAGCGCGTCGTTGATGGAACCGGTGCAGAACGGGCCGCCGCCGTTGTAGCTGTAGCTCCAGCCGTCCACGTACCCCTGCGCGTGGCCCGACGCGTCCAGGTACAGCACCAGGTAGTAGTCGATGTTGCCGTCCGCGTCGGAGCAGTACCAGGGCGTCGACACGTGGAAGTCGAAGTACACCCGGGCGAGCATCATCGAAGCCGGGTGCCGGCCCGGGTCGCTGCCGTAGTACGGCACGCTCGGCCAGAAGACGCCCTGGACCATGATCCCGCTGGTGCGCGACGCCTGGCTGCCCAGCGCCTTGTCCACGATGGCCAGGACGTCGCCGGTGTTGAGTTGCGCGGCCAGGTCGACCGCTTGCTCACCGTCCGCGCGATTCCAGGCCAGCGTGGCCGCCGACGACGACCCATTCGAGATCCACGCCCAGCCCCCGTCCGGGTAGGGCTCGTTGAATACGTCGAACGGCCCCTGGAAGAAACCGTTGTGGAACCAGTACTGACTCAAAACAGGCATGGAGTCCCCCTGTCCTCACCGCCTTGACCGGCCCCCCGGCCGGCCCTCTACACACAGAGCGGAAAGCCCGGTTCCAGATACAGCCCGGTTGCTCAGGGCACGACGGTGACCGGCCAGCGGCCGGCCCGCACCAGCCGCACCGCCAGGGATCCGATCAGCCGGTGACCGGCCTGGGCCGACGCCCCCACCACGACGGCGTCGGCGCGGATCTCGTCGGCGATCCGGCGGATCTCGGTGAACGCGTCGCCCTCGGTGACGATGACGGTGATCGAGATGCCCAGTTCCCGGGAAAACTCCCCGGCTCTGCGGCGCATGTCCTCGGCCATCTGATGGGCCGCGGAGCGCCGTGCGGCGGCCAGGTCGGCCCCGCCCGGCGTCGCCGCGCCCAGGGACGCCACCGGGGCCACGAACACGGCAGTCACGCTGGCTCCCTGCCTGCGGGCCAGGCCTGCCGCGTACGAGGCGGCCCGCAGCGAGGTGGTGGAATCGTCCACGCCGACCAGGATCGCCATGGGCCCGTCGGTGCCGAGTTCGAACGCGCCCGCTGCCTCTTGTGTCACAGCGGCAGTGTACGGACCCTCGCGCTGCGGCTGAAGGTCTGCTTACAATCGCCCGAAGGGTGATTGCATGGATGATGTCGCGGCACAATTCCTCGAAGCGATTCACCGCCTTGAGGACGTCGGGGACGCTATCACGCCCGAACGGGCCAATGCCGAGTTCGATGAGACCACGCTGCAGCTCTTCTGGAAGAAATGGCCCGATTTGTCCGCGTGGGCCGGTTCCCTGTGGCGGATGCTCTCCGAGGAACTGGCCGGGCCGTCCAGCCCGCATCTCGATGGCGACCTGGACGAGGTGGGTGGCAGTGGCTGAGGCCCGGGGGCGGCGGCCGTGACGGTGCTCCGCGACCTGATGAGCAGCCGGGTGGCGCTGACCGCGCCTGAGGTCCCTGTTGCCGAGGCCGCCGCGGTCATGATCAAGGCGAACGTCGGCTCGGCCATCGTGATGCAGGGCCGGTTCCTGGCCGGGATCCTCACCGAACGGGACGTGCTGCGCTCCGCCGCGGCCGGCGAGGACCTGCGGGTAGCCCGGGTATCGGACTGGATGACCCCTGACCCGCAGTCGGTGAGCCCGGACACCTCGGTCGAGGAAGCGGCCGAGATCATGCTCAAGAATGGGTTCCGCCACCTTCCGGTCGTGGAAGGCCGCACGGTCTGCGGCGTGGTGAGCCTCCGGGACCTATTTGCGACGAGGATCCGCCGCCCGCAACCGCGCTGACGCTGCTTTCTCTCCCATTGCACCGTTTCCCGGTACTCTCACCTGTCAAGATTGCCCCGTTCTGCCGTTTGGGGGGAAACAATGACCGCGTCCGGTGCGGGCGGGGCCGGGCCGGGAGCGCCGGAAGCACCCGGGAGTGGCCAGCCCGAAGGCGAGCCCACGCGGTCGCTTCCCGAGACATTCGACTCCGGCGTCGGGGGAAGCCCGCTCGGGCCGCGGGGGATCACGCTGCTCGCGATCGTGATCTTCGGGCTCCTGGTGCTGGCGGTGTTCTTCCTGGTCGCCGTCTGGCCGGCCGACCCGCACAGCAAGGCGACATCGATCGAAGTGGCGGGACGCCTGGCTGCTGCTGAACCGCGAACAGCGGCTCTTCGCCGTGGTGGCGGTGACCGGGGCGCTGGGCGGCCTCATCCACAGTGCGCGGTCGCTGTACGGGTACGTGGGGAACCGGATCCTGCGGCGCAGCTGGCTGCTGAGCTATCTGTCGCACCCGTTCATCGGTGGCGCCCTCGCCGTGGTGTTCTACGTGATTCTCCGGGGCGGCCTGGTCACCGGGACCGCGGCGCAGGTGAACTTCTTCGGCTTCGCCGCGATCTCCGCGCTCGTCGGGCTGTTCGCGTCCCAGGCGTCGGAGAAGCTGAAGACGATCTTCAGCATGTTGCTGGCGACCGTGCCGCACGAGCGGGACAGCCTGGAGGAGGGCGCGAACGCGACCGCCTACAGCATCGAGCCGGGCTCCGGCCCGGCCGGGACCGTCGTCACGATCCACGGCCAGGGCCTGGCCGGCACCACCGCCGTGTTCTTCGGCCCCGTGGAGACCACACCGGACGAGGTCAGCGATGTCACGGTCCGGTGCGTGGTCCCGGCCGGCGCCAGGACCGGCCGGCCGTGCCTGGCCGTCGGCGAAGCGCTCATCTACGCACCCAGGAGGTTCCAGGTCACCGAGTGACCTGGAACCTCCCACGGTAGCGGGCCGGGCACGGCACGCGTCCCGTCAGCCGGAGGTGGTCATCAGCCCAAGCGTCCGCAGGCAGCACTGCCCAGGGACGTCGCGGGCGCCCACCGCGAAGACCAGGCCGCCGCCAAGGCTGGCCGCGCCCGACAGCGAGTCGTCGGGAATGCGGCCGCCGGCCGTGCCGGGCGACGGGCTGGGGACCACCGACCAGGTCGTGCCGTTGAACTGGTCGGTCATCGGCATGATGGCGCCGTTGAGCTGCTGCGTCTGGCCGACAGCCCAGACGTCGCCGGAGCCCAGCGCGGTGATGCCGTTCAGCAGGCTGCCCTCGCCGCCGCGGTTGGGGGTCTTGACCAGCGACCACGTGCTGCCGTTCCAGTGCTCGACGTAGGGCACGTGGAAGTTCTGCCCGTTGACGTTGCCCTCGCTCCCGGCGGCCCAGGCGTCGCTGCCGCTGATCGCGGTCACGCCGTTGAGCTCGTTGAGGTCGTTCGTCGCGCCGGAGCACTGCGTCACCTTCTGCCCGGTCAGGCAGGGCGCGGGCACCACGCGCCACGCGGTCCCGTTCCAGTGCGCGACGAAGTTCGCGGTGGGATTCGGTTCCAGGACGGAGCCGACCACCCACACGTCGTCCGGTGACGTCGCCGAAATGGCCTTGGGGAGGAGGAAGCAGTCGGACGCGTTCGGGTCGCAGGCCGCGGTCTGGGTGGGGAACGAGGCCTGCTGCCAGCTGGTGCCGTCGAAGTGCTCGAACAGCACCTGCTCCAGGGTCGCCTCGGCGCTGAGGGTGTAGCCGACGGCCCACAGGTCGTCCGGGCCGGACCCGCCGACCGCGTTCAGCACCCCGGTCGCGCCCGGCGGGAGGGCCACCCCGCTGACGACGGACCAGGCGCTGCCGTTCCAGTGCTCGATCAGCGGCTGGTTGTCGATGTTGCCCTCGCCCGCGGTTCCGGCCGCGGTGTCCCCCACGGCCCACGCGTTGCTGCTGCTGAGCTCGTCCACGCCTGCCAGCCCCGCCTGCGTGCCGCTTGGCTCCGGGGCGGCAACCCGGGTCCAGGCCGTGCCGTTCCAGTGCTCTGCCAGGGGGTGGCCGAGCGCGTTGGCGGCCAGGAACGAGCCCACCGCCCAGCCGTCGGTGGCACTGCCCATGGACACGCTGGCGAGGGAACTATCCGTCACCAGGTGCGGCTGCGGGTTCTCACTCGGCACCACCCGCCAGATGCTGCCCACGGTGGCGGCGCTGGCGCCGCCCGCCGCGGTACCGGCCAGCAGGCACGCGGCGGCTCCCAGGCCCAGCAATCTCCGGATCAATGACGTCTCCTCCGTCGTGGCTCTCCGGGCCGGCCGGCCCAGCTACACGTGGAAACGTCAACGATCACGACGCGGTTCAGCCGTGGTCGGCGATCCGGAAGGCGGACCGGCCGAAGCTCACCCAGTCGCCCGCGCGGACCGTGAAGCCCGAGTCGGCCCGCCAGCCGTTCACCTGGGTCCCGTTCGTCGAGCCGAGGTCCACCAGGACCCAGGTCTCGCCGCTGCGCCGCAGTTCGGCGTGGCGCCACGAGACCGTGATGTCGCCCAGCGGGAGGTCGCAGTCCGGCGACCGGCCGATGGTGAACACGGTCCTCGGGCCGCGGGGCAGGACGAGCGGGGGCAGCCGCGGCGGCCGCAGCGCCGCGCGCAGCCGGGACGGCTGGATGCGGATCCCGCGCAGCGCGGTGGCGAACCGGTCCCACCAGCCCCCGGCGCCCTCGGCCGGTACCGGCGGCAGGTCGCGGAGCAGTTCGGCGAGCTCGTCCACACCCCGGGCGCGCAGGGCACGGTCCACCCGCCGCAGGAAGGTTTCGTTCGAGATGCGGCCGGCCGACGGAGCCATCCCGGAGCAGCCGGATCACGTCGTCGCGATCCTCGTCGGAGGCGCGGAACGCGGGCGGCAGCGAATCCGATGGCGCTGAGTGCGGGGCCACCATGTACCGAAGATACTCGCGCCCCGTGGCACCGCTCCAGAACTGCGGCGATGCAGCCCGGGAACCGGGCGGCAACGGAACTGTGCCCGCTCCGGCACGCGGCGGGCGTGGTCCCTATTCGATGACGTCCGCCGGGGCGGGCCCGAAGACCACCAGGTGATCCAGGACCGGGGACGGGTCACCGGACCAGTCCAGCGCGGCGAGCTGGCTGCGGCTGCGGCGCCCCATCCGCCAGCGGAACGCCTCGTACCGGGTGGTGGTCAGCCCGAGCACCGGCTCGCCGTCCGGGCCGATGTCGAGCTGGGTGTCCTCGAACGTCACGCGCATCGGCACCGGCGGCCGGAGCCGGGCGACGAGCCAGCCCGCCAGGTCCCTGATCACCGCGGTGTCACGTGCGCCGGGCTGGTCCACGGCGCCGCGGATGTCCTGCTCGTGACTGGCGACGTCGATCACCGCGGGCCAGACCTCGAACGCGGCGACGATCTCCTCGAACTGCGGCGCCATGCTCGCCCAGCCGGCCAGGGTCTGCGCCATTGGCCTGCCCCGGAACCGGTCCACCTGGACGGCCGTCTCAGCCTCGCTGGGCGGGCCGGTGAGCGTGCCCGCCAGCGCGTCCTGCGGGATCGCGGCCAGGTGGCCTATAACATCCGCCACCGACCACCCCGGGCAGGCCGGCACCGCGGTGGCCAGCTGCGCCTCGTCCAGCCCGGATACCAGCGCGGCCAGCCGCTCCCTGGTCTCCCGGTACATCCCCGCCAGATCAGCCACGCCGCCTCCCGCATCCCCCCCGAACTTACTTTTCCCCGGCTCGCGTGGGGCATGAACATGAACTTCATGCCCCTAGAAGGGCCTCGTTGTCGCGTTCGTGCCCCAACGGGGGATGGCGGTGGCGCACTGCGGCGCCACACAGCTCCAAAAGCTTTGCTATCATAAGCTTAGATATCTAAGTATTAGAAGGAGGAGGCATGGCTAAGCAGCCCATGCAGGGCCAGGTGGCGCTGGTGGCCGGTGCCAGCCGGGGTATCGGTGCCGCCACCGCCCAGGCGTTCGCGGCCGCCGGGGCCGCGGTCGTCCTGGGCGCCCGCGACATCACCGCCCTGGAAGCCGTCGCCGGCGGCATCGTGGCCGCCGGCGGCCGTGCGATCGCGGTCCGGGCCGACGTGGCGGACGTGGACTCGATGCGCAACCTGGTCGGCCAGGCGATGACCGGCTACGGCCGGCTCGACATGGCGTTCAACAACGCCAGCGGCGGCCCGATGCCGGCCCCGCTCGCGGACATCGACCCCGCCGAGTTCGACCAGGGCATCGCCACCAACATCCGCGGCACCTTTCTCGGCATGAAGTTCCAGATCGGCGCGATGCTCGCGGGCGGCGGCGGCGCCATCGTGAACATGGCCTCGGTGGCCGGCTTCAACGGCACGGCCAACCTCGCCGCCTACGTCGCCGGCAAGGCCGGCATCATCGGGCTGACCAAGGTCGCCGCGCTGGACTACGCCGACCAGGGCATCCGGGTCAACGTGGTGGCGCCGGGGCCGATCCTGACCCATCACCTGGAGGCGGCCGGGCCGCGGGCACAGCAACTGGCCGGGCAGTCCACGCCGATGCGCAGGACGGGCACCGCCGCCGAGGTGGCGCGGACCGTGCTGTGGCTCTGCTCCGCGGAGTCCTCGTTCATCACCGGCACGGTGATACCCATCGACGGCGGCCAGCTGGCCGGGAACAAACCGCCCCAGATGTACCGCCCCGGCCAGCCGATGGAGCCCGGCCTGCCGGACGCGGCGCCGCCGAACCAGGCATGACATCCCACCCGGCACCGCCGGCCACCGGAGTCGAGCTGACGCTCCTGACCTGCGGCGGGCCGGGGCGCCCCGCCGTTGGTGAACCGCTCGTGAACGAACCGGCCCCGAGCTACGTGGAATGATTATCTGATTAATTTCATCCGAACAGGAGACATGTCATGCGGAACAGTTGGCTGGTGCCGGCGGGCGCGATCGCGGCCACGCTGGTAATCGCCGCGTGCGGGAGCTCGTCCAGTACCGGCAGCTCGGGCAGCTCCGGCTCTGGCTCGAGCAGCTCGCCCGCAGCGGCGGCGGCCACGGGGGGCGCCCTGTCGACCATGAAGGTCAGCGGCGCGACGCTGCTCACCAACGCCAAGGGGCTCACCCTGTACTGGTTCGTCCCGGACACCTCGACCACCTCGAAGTGCAACGGCGCGTGCGCCAAGTACTGGCCGCCGGTACCCGGAGGGGTCACCGCGGGGACGGGCGTGACCGGCACGCTCGGCACGATCACCCGGTCCAACGGGACCAAGCAGGCCACCTGGAACGGGCACCCGCTGTACACCTACGTGGGCGACACCGCACCGGGGATGGCCAAGGGCAACGGGCTCAATCTGTCCGGCGGCGTCTGGCACGACATCGTGCTCACCGGTAAGGCCGACCCGGCACCGAAGGCCAGCTCCAGCTCCGGTGGCGGCGGCGCCTACTGAGCCGCACCTGCGCCACCACGGACTCGCGGCCCGCGGCACCTGCCGCGGGCCGCGAGTCTGCGCGGACCGGGTCCATGCCCAGGTCGGGCCGGAGCCGGCGGCAGCGGCCCGACCGGGCTCGGCGACACTGAAGGCGTGGCGCTCTGGGTTCTGCACGTGGACCTCGACCAGTTCATCGCGGCTGTCGAGGTGCTCCGGCACCCCGAGTTGCACGGCCGCCCCGTGGTGGTCGGCGGCGACGGGGACCCGGCCAAGCGCGGCGTGGTGGCCACCGCCTCCTACGAGGCGCGGGCGCACGGCGTGCATTCCGGGCTGCCGCTGCGCACCGCGCTGCGGCGGTGCCCCGACGCGGTGTTCCTGCCGGTGGACAAGGCCGCCTACGAAGCGGTGTCCGCCACCATCATGGCCACGCTCCGGCAGTTCGACGCCGTGGTCGAGGTGATGGGCTGGGACGAGGCGTTCCTCGCGGTCGAGACCGATGACCCGGAGGACGTGGCGCGGCGGATCCAGGAGCGGGTGCGCGCGGTGAGCCGGCTCGACTGCACCGTCGGCATCGGCGAGAACAAGCTCCAGGCCAAGCTGGCAACGGGATACGGCAAGCCGGCCGGGATGTTCCGGCTGACACACGGCTCGTGGTTCGAGGTGCTTGGCGGCGAGCCCACCGAGGCACTGTGGGGCATCGGGCGCAAGACCGCCGCGAAGCTGGCCGCGCTCGGCATCGGCACGGTCGCCGAACTGGCCGCGACCGACCCGTTCGCCCTTGCCCCGCACTTCGGCCCGGCGACCGGCCCGTGGCTGGTCCAGACCGCCCGGGGACTGAGCCCGTCACCGGTCGACAGCGCGCCCTACGTGGCCCGCTCGCACGGCCGCGAGACAACATTCCAGCAGGACATCGGTGACTGGGATGCGGTTCGCGCCGAGGTGGTGCGGCTGGCCCGCGAGGTGGCCGCCGACATCGCGGCCGAGCAACGGCAGGCCGGCCGGGTCGTGGTGAAGGTGCGGTACGTGCCGTTCTTCACGCAGACCCACGGCCATCCGCTCGCGGAACCGACCACCGACCCCGCGCCGATCGAGCAGGCCGCCCTCGCCGCGCTCGACCAGTTCAGCGGCCGCCGGGCGGTCCGCCTCCTGGGCGTCCGGGCCGAGTTCCCCCGCTGACGGCTGCGCCGCCCGGCCGGCCGGCCGGGACGGCGGTGGCCCGAGGGGGACGCCCGGGTCCCCGGCCGGGGAGCGCTACCGCGCCGCAGCAGGCCCATGAGTTCCCGGGCGTTCCCTCCAGGACTGGCCTCAGCGGATCAGGCCCGCCAGCATGTCGCGGTACTCGCCGGAGTCCGACGTCCTGGTCACCGTGGACAGCGGCGTCCCCGGCCGGCCGGCGGTGCCGGAACTGCGGGCCGGAGGCACGGACCGGCTGGCGGCCGGGCGGGCCGACGGCTTGGCCGTCACGCTCATCCGCTTCGCACCGTTCGCGGGCTTGACCGCGGTGCGCGGCTTGACGATGGCGGCGGGCCTGGCCGCGGCCGTCCTGGGCCTGGCTGCCGCGGGCTTGACGGCGGCCCTCGGCTTTACCGTGGTCCGTGACCTGGCAGTGGCCGCGGCCCGCGACGTGGTCACGGTCCGGGACGTGGTGGACTTCCGCGCGGACGCGGACCGGGCACTGGCCAGGCCTGGTGACAGCCTTCGGCCTGGCGGCAGCCGGCTTGGCGGTCCGTGGCTTGGCCGCGGTCCGCGGCTTCGCGGTGGCCCGCGCCTTGGCGGCAGCCTTGGGCCGCGCGGCGGTCTTCGGCTTGGCGACCGTGCGCGGCTTGGCAATCGTGCGTGCCTTGGCAGCGGCCTTCGGCTTCGCGGCCTTCTTCGGCGCGGCAGCCTTCGGCGCGGCGGCGGGCTTCGCCGACGACATGGTCTTGGCAGCGGCCGTCAGTGCCTTGGAGGCGATGGTCATGGCCTTGGTGGCGGCGTTCATCGCCTGCAGGGCGGCCGACATCGTCTTGGCAGACGAGGTGGCCTTGGTCGCCGCCGCGGTCATCTTGGTCGCAGCCGAGGTGACCTTCGCGGCCGCGGAAGACACGGTCTTCGCGGCGGCCACCGTGGTGGGCGCGGTCTTGGCCGCGGCTGGTTTGGCGCTGACCCGGCCCTTGGGCTTGGTGGCAACCTTGGGCCTACTGGTCGCGCGCCGGATCGCCCCGTTTCGGCTCGCCGCGGCGCGGGCGGTATTCGCAGAACCGCGCCGAGCGGGCTTACGGGCCGTGGATTGCAGAGGCATTGATCTCCCCCCGTAGTGATCAATTACGGGGGTCCTATTCCACGATTGGCCGCCACTTACACCATCATGGCGCCGGAAAAAAACCTAACTTGCCAGCTCAGAGGCGTTGCGGCAACGGCAGAAACCATCATAGATGGCAAAAGGTGCACGCGGCCGGGACGGTTTCGCGTATCACGGCCGGCTGGCCATAGCCGGAATTAACCCATTTCCGCATCGCGCGCCGCCGGTGCCGGGAAGCGGAGCGGTGCGGGCGCACCGGCGGAGCCCGCCGGTGCGCCCAGCGCCCCAAGGCGCGGTGACCGTCCCGGCAGGTGGACCGTCACCGCACCGCCCTGGGTCATTCAGCCGGCCGGTGCGCCGCGCCCCGCGTGCCCGCCGAACGGGAACCACGGCTCGCGGTAGGCGCGGTAGGTGTTCACCCCCGCCGGGAACTCCGCATTGAACAGCAACTGCCCGGACGGGCTGAACTCAGAGAAGTAGGGCAGCGCGCCCCAGCCGACGAACAAATCACCGTTGCGGGTCGTCTGCGCGTTGCCCTGCGAGGCGGCCGACAGCCCCTCGGGCTGGTTGTCCGACCGCACCAGGGTGGCCACCCTGGTGAACGGGTTGAGCTGCACGGTGACCGCCCGGCTGTAGGGCAGCAGCGGCGTACCGGACGACTCGTTGTCGAAGAATGTGTACTCGCCGTGCCCGATCGCCTCCGGGTCGTGCTGCCAGGCGAAGATCTCGTTCGCGCTGTCCAGGGCCTGGCCGGGAGCGGCCTGCAGGGTGAACGAACTCTGCTTCCCGCCGAGTTCCCAGATGATCTGGCCGGTGCGCAGGCTGACCTTGTAGGTGGTCCAGGTATCGCGGGCGTCGATCAGCAGGTTGCCGTCGGTGTCCAGGTGCACCGCGTTGACGTGGAACCAGTCCCATGGCGTGCTGGGCGAGGACGGCAGTGGCTGCTCGCTGTCGCTGTAGGGGACGTGATCGGCACTGTTCCACTGGAACAGCACCTTGCCGGTGCGGATGTCGATCTCCTGGACGATGCCATCGATGACCGTCTGGTCGGGCGGCCCGCCGATCGACGTCAGATCCGCCGTCGCGGTGGTGTAGGCCAGGATCAGCGCCGTGTTCCACGGCGTGATGAGGAATTCGTGCCCATCGGCCTGGTACCCGTTCCCCGCGTTGACCGTGGCGATCTGCTGGAAATGGTCGTTGTAGATGTAGTCCGTGCCGCTGGACAGGCCGCCCAGGCCGGTGCCCTGCCACCAGGTCAGCACGGGCTGGCCGTCGTAGCTCTGCGGGCGGAAGTCGGCCGCCTCCTCCCCGGCCGGGACCGGATGGAACCAGAGCACCTGGCCGGCGGTGTTGATGATCTCCGGGCCATTCGCGTAGGTGGTGCTGTCCCCGAACGGGGCGATGAAGATGTCCCCGTTGCCGTTGCCGGCCCCCTGCGTCAGCACGGTCACCGGCGGCGGGTCAGTTGGCGCGGGCGCTGCCGGGTTCGCCCGGGCCTGGGCCGGGATCACGGCCGCGGCCTGTGCGGCGGGCACCACGACGGCGGTCACGGCGGCCGTGGCCAGCAGTATCCGCCAGCGGCGCGGCAACCGGAGGGAGTGGAGGTCGTGGACGGTTGGTCTGTGCATGCGGGGCTTTCCACCTTCCGGATGAAACGGTCACATCGGGCAGGTGGTCACGGGCGCCTGCGGACCACCCTCCGGCAGGCTAACCAACTTCCTATAATTTTGGTAGGGTTAATTACGAATGTTCACCTGTCCCGTACGGACCTGCTGTTCCACAGGGAATCCCCCAGCCCCCGCACCCGGTGATTACCGCCGTGCGGTGGGCCCGGCGGCGCGGATCAGGCGAACGGCACCGCGAAGTCGCAATCGGGGAAGCTCGCATCGGTGACCGGCCGGCTCCAGAGGTAGGTGATCCGCACGCCGAGATCCTCGGGCTTGAGGTCGAGACCCTCAGGATTGAGGCCGTGCTCGTGCGCCCAGGCCTGCAATGCCTCCGACGCGAGCTGCCACTGCACCGCCGGAATCCCGCCCGGGCCCGCCGACATTGCGACGTACGCCTCTCGATGCGCGGGTTCGGCCCGCAGGCTGAGCTCGGGATATTGCGAAGCAAGCGCGTTCGCTTCCGCGGCGGGCACCGGCTTGCACCACTCGACCGGGCCGTCGCTGTCGGCACTGACCTCACCCCAGTAGATGGAGAACACTGCGCCTTCCCGCCCGGCCATCCTCGGCAGCGGCCGGTCGCGCAGGATCGCGATGAACTCCTTTCCGAGCGCCCATGCGCCCTGTTCGTCGACATTGCGCTTCAGGCAGAGCAAGCTCCGCTCGGGCATCTCTCGTGTGCCGACTTCGTTCATGACGGGCCTCTTTCCGCTCAACCGGTTGACGAGGTAGTCAGCGAGATCGCGGCGGGCGCCGTGTGCGGCCTCAGCCTCCTGCCAGTGCGCCGTGATGCGTTCCGCGGCGTCAGCGGGATCGCATACGAGCAGTTCCTTGATCGCGGCAAGGGGCAATCCGAGCTGACGCAGCATCGCCACCAGGCGCGCCGCGTCGAGCTGCGCGACGTCGTAGTAGCGATAGCCGGAGGCTTCGTCGACACGCGCGGGAACCAGCACGCCAAGCTCGTCGTAGAGACGAAGCGCCTTGACCGACAGGCGCGACCGCCGCGCGAACTCGCCAATGCTGACTTCCGCCACGCCGCACACCCCCTCGTCGCCGGGCCACACAGCCCGACGGATCGAGTGTGCGGCCTCCCCCAAGGTGAGAGTCCAGCCTGTCAGCCGGGGCCCGGGGACCGCCCATGCCGCTCCCCCAAAAACGCATCCAGCTCAGCACGCGAGGGCCCGGTCGCGGGCCCGCGCCGGGTCACCGACAACGCCGCGGCCCCGTTGGCCCGCCGCGCCGCTTCCGGCACCGAAGCACCCGACGCCAGCGCGGCCAGGAACGCCCCCGCGTGCGTATCCCCGGCCCCGTTCGTATCCACGGCCTCGACCCGGAATCCCGCCACGTGCGTTGCGACGAGCCCACGGCCGCCCAGCAGGCACCCGTCCGGCCCCACCCGGACCAGCACCCCCGCCCCGGGCAGCCGCCCGGTCAGCGCGGCCAGCGCATCCCCCGGATCCGCCACCCCGGTCAGCAGCGCGCTCTCCCTGGCATTGCAGGTGACCCAGTCGGCCCGCTGCAGCACCGGGGCCAGCACCTCACCCGGCAGCGAGCCGGCCAGCGGGCCCGGGTCGAAGACCACGACGTGACCTTCGCCCAGCCGGGCCAGCCAGCCGAGCAGGGCGGCCGCGTTGCTGGGGTGGGCCAGGCTGTAACCGGACAGGTAGACCGCGTCGCCCGGCGCCGGGCGCACCGGATCCAGGTCGGCCGCGGTCAGCGTCGCCTCGGCGCCCCGGCTGGTCAGGAACGTCCGCTCGCCGGTGCCGTCCACGATGCTGACCACGAAGCCGGTGTCGGCCCCCGCCTTGCGCCGGCTGGAGCACCCCGATGCCCTCCGCGGCACACGCGGCCCGGGCCAGTTCGGCGAACGGGCCGCTGCCGTCGACGCCCGCGTAGGCGACGGCGAGTCCCTGCCGCGCGGCCGCGGCCATCACGTTGAACCCGCCACCCGCCGCGGTCTGCGACCGGGTGGCAAGGACATCCCCGCCGCGCTCGGGGAGCGTGGGCACGTTCAGCGACCACGTCCACGACGACGTTGCCGAGGTGCAGCAGCCGGCCTGGTCGACGGCGGGCTGCGCTCATCGGCCGCTCGCCGCGGACCGCAAGCAACTCGGCCGGCGAGCGGCGCCCAAGTCCAGGCCGTTGACGCGGGCCACCGTCGCCCGTGCGGCGGCGGGAAACGCCCCGCCCCGTGGCAGGCGCCGCAGATCGCGCCGGTCATGGCGGCGATCGTGTCGCAGTCACCGCCCAGGGACGCGGCGAGGCGGCAGGCCAGCCAGGGGTCGTCCGGGGCAGGCGGCGGCGATCGCGAACGCGGCGGGAACCGACTCCTGGGTGGCCAGGCTGGTGCCCACCAGCCGGTACACCGTGTCGCATGGCCTGCTCCGGGGCCAAGCCCGGCGACTGCTGCCGGCCGCCCAGGTGATCCGCGCCGCCACGTCCGCGGCGGCCACCCAGTGCCCGCGCCGGGCGGCGCTCGCGGCGGCGGCCACGGCGCGGCCGATCACGGCGGGCACCGTGGCCCCGTCGATCCCGGCGCTGACCGCCGCGGCCACCGCGGCCGCGCCGGCCAGCGCGACCCCGGTGTTGTGCGTCAGCCCGGCTGGCGGCGACCACGCGGTCCACCAGCAGCCGCGGGTCGCGGGAGGAGGTGGCGATGCCGACCGGGGCGATCCGCATGGCCGCGCCGTTGGTGGCGCCGTGCCGGCCTGCCTGGTCCGCCGTGCGCCCCGGCGGCCAGCGCGGCCAGGGCCTGCCTGGTGGACGGGCCGAGCAGGTCCAGCGAGCCCCGGGCGCGCATCGACTCCTCCCAGGCCGAGCAGGTCGCGTGCCAGCGCGGTCGGCGTCGATCCAGGCCGCCGCCCGCGACGACGAGCCGGGCCAGCAGCACCGCCTGCTCGGTGTCGTCGGTGACCGTGCCGGCGGGCAGCCCGGCCGCGAGCGGGTGGTCCGGCCGGCCCCGGGTGGAAGTCGCTGACCAGCGTCGCCGTACCTGGCCACGATCTCGGCGCGGGGCAGCGACTGAGTGGGCATGCCCAGCGCATCCCCGATCGCCAGCCCGTACAGCGCCCCGAGGGCACGCTGCCTTCGTGTCATCCATCGCGCTCAGGCGTGGCTCGCCCCGCCGAGGACGTCGGCCACGGTGACCACCTCCACCAGCGGGCCGTAGAGGCCCATGATGTGCGAGCGCCTTGGCGTGGCTCTCGTCGTCGATGCCCGCGCAGGCGTCGGCGACGACCCGCACCGTGACCCCGGCGTCGGCCGCCGCCAGGGCGGTGGACAGCACGCAGCAGTCGGTGGAGACCCCGGCCAGCAGCAGCGGTCCCTGGCCGGCGCCTGGCCGCCAGTTCGGGCGCCCACTTGCCGAAGGTGGTGGCGTCCAGCGTGGGCGCCGGCCTCGCGGCGAACTCGTCGGCGAGCTCGTAGATCCGCGCGTCCGGTGGCTGGAGCGCGAACGGCCACTGGTCGTAGTACCGCCGCCAGGCACCGTGCGGGCTCGGCCGGGGCCACGAACCTGGTGAAGATCGACCCGCGGCCGCGAGCGCCGCGGCCAGCCGGCGGACCGGCGCCACGATCTCGCGCGAACCGCGGCGCGAGCCAGGGGCTGCCCGGTTCGCCGAACACCCGCTGCATGTCGATGACCGCGAGGCCGCCGGCGGCTCCGGCGGTTCACACCGGCCTGGCCGGTCATCGCTCGCGACGGCGGGCTCCAGCGGCGCCGCTTCCTGCGCCCGGACCGGCCGCGCGGCCGAACGCCAGCGTGACGACGAAGCCGATGCACCAGCGCCGCCAGCACGCCCAGGTTGGCGAACGCCCAGGCGCCGGTCTTGCCGCCGAGGCCGAACGGGCCGAGCAGGTAGCCCTGCCAGTTCAGCCAGCCCGCGGAGGAGTTGGTGACCAGGCCCCAGCCGATCACGGTGCCGACGACGATCACGCCGACGGGGAACCAGCCGGATGTCGCCGTAGCGGCCGCCGGGGTCGAACAGGTCATGCTCGGCGTAATCGCGGCGGCGCAGGGCGATGTCGGCCAGCATGACGCCGCACCAGGCGGCGATCGGCACGCCCGAGCGTGATCAGGAAGCCCTCGAACTGGCCGAAGAAGTTGCTGCGCGATGAACACGACGTAGATCGCGCCGAGCGTCATCACCGTGCCGTCGATCAGCGCGGCCGACGTAACCGGGGCACCCGCACGCCGAGCGTCAGCAGCGCCAGCCCGGACGAGTAGATGTCCAGCACCGCGCCGCCGACCAGGCCGAGCACCGCGACGATCGCGAACGGGACGAGGAACCAGGTCGGCAGCAGGTTGGCCAGCGCCCCGATCGGGTCGGTGGCGATCGCGGTGGTCAGCGCTCGACGACGACCCGGCCAGCAGCAGCCCGAAGATCAGCAGGAAGACCGGCGCGATGGAGGAGCCGAACGTCGTCCAGCCGACCACGCCCGGCCCGAGGAGCGCCGCGGCAGGTAGCGCGAGTAGTCGGCGGCCGCGTTGACCCAGCCGAGCCCGAACCCGGTCATCATGAACACCAGGGCGCCGATGAGCTTCCGTGGACCGTGCCCGCCGTGGATCGACGACACGGCAGTCCAGTGGATCTTGTCGCGCGACCAGGATGATGTACACGACCGTGAGCACCCCGGTGACGATCGTGATCACCGCCTGCATCCGCATGATCAGGTCGAAGCCCATCACGCCGCCGACGATGGTCAGCGCCACGACGACGATGCAGCGCGATGACCTTGGTCGCGGTGCCGCCGCCCCAGCCGAGGCGGTCGAAGACCGTGGCCGTGGCCAGCGTCGCCAGGATGACCAGGATCGTCTCCCAGCCCACCGTGAGCAGCCAGGAGATCACCGACGGCAGCTTGTTGCCGCGGACCCCGAACGCCGCACGGCTGAGCACCATCGTCGGCGCCGAGCCGCGCTTGCCGGCGACCGCGATGAACCCGCAGAGCAGGAACGACACCACGATGCCGACGACACCGACGATCACCGCCTGCCAGAACGAGATGCCGAACCCGAGCACGAACGACCCGTAGCTCAGGCCGAGCACCGACACGTTCGCCGCGAACCAGGGCCAGAACAGGTCACGTGGATGACCCTTGCGTTCGGAGTCGGAGATGACGTTGATGCCGTTCATCTCGATCTGCAATGGCCGCAGTTCCGTCGCTGTGGCAGCGCCTGCGGCACCCTGACCTTCAGCCATGGGACACCTCATTCATGCCGTTCGTGCCGAGTTCCGTCACGGCAGGTTCCTCACTGATCCATGATCGCTTTGCGCTGGGCCCCGTCGATGGGGATGTGCGCGCCGTTGATGAAGCTGGCTCGCGGCGACGCCAGGAAGGTCACCAGCGCCGCGACCTCCCCCGGCTCGCAGATGCGGCCGAACGGTATGGACTGGTTCGCCAGTTCGTGGGCGCGGTCCTGGTCGACGCCCTTGTCCCGGGCGAACGCCTTCTCCAGCGTGTCCCACCGGTCGGTGTTCACCGGGCCCGGGTTGACCGTGTTGATCCGCACGCCGTACCGGCCGTACTGCTCGGCCACGGAGGAGGCGAAGTTGATGTCGGCCGCGTTCGCCACCCCGGCGGTCATCTCCCAGTAACTGGGCTTGAGGCCGTCGTTGCCCACCACCAGCACGATGGACCCCTCGCCGCGCTCGCGCATGTGGCCGATCACCGCGCGCACCGAGCGGACATAGCCCATGAACTTGAGGTTCAGGCTGGCCATCCACTGGTCCTCGGTCAGGTCCTCCAGCAGCCCGCCGGGGGAACTGCCCGCGCAGGTGACCAGGATGTCGATCTTCCCGAAGCGGGCCAGCGTGGCATCCACGCAGCGCTGCACGTCGGCGGTGACGCTCATGTCGCCGGCCATCGGGACGACGGCCTGGCCGGTCGCGGCGGTGATCTCCTTGGCCGTCTTCTCCAGCGGTTCGGCGTTGCGGGCCGTGATGACCACGCCGGCGCCCTCGCGCGCCAGGTCCTCGGCCACGGCCCGGCCGATGCCCTTGCTCGCGCCGGTGACGAAGGCCACCTTCCCGCCTAGCTGCAGGTCCAACGCCAACCCCTCTCGCCGGCTGACGGGCTCCGGTGCCATCAGCAACCGGGCCGACGCCCGCGTTCCATAGCTGGGCTATACCCAGGCAAACCGTCATACCCACCCAGGTAATGACGGATGGTATATCAAATATCAAGCTCCTAACAGAGTGCTTGACGGCTTGGATGGGGCGGGCTGGGCGGTCAGGTGGGGGGCTCGGTGAGGGCGGTGCGCTGGAGCTTGCCCAGGGAGGTGCGGGGCAGGGCGGGGAGCAGGTAGACGCGCTTGGGGCACTTGTAGCCGGCCAGTGCCGTGCGGGCGTGGGCGATGAGGGCGGCCTCGTCGAAGTGGTGGCCGGGGCGCAGGGTGACCCAGGCGGTGACCTGCTCGCCCCAGTGCGGGTGCGGCACCCCGGTGACGGCGGCCTCCGCGACGGCCGGGTGTTCCTCCAGCACCGTTTCGACCTCGCGGGGGTAGACGTTCAGGCCGCCAGAGATGATCATCTCCTTGATCCGGCCGCGGATGGCCAGGTGGCCCGTGCCGGGATCGAGGCGGCCGATGTCGCCGGTGCGGAACCAGCCATCTGGCGTGAAGGACTCCGCGGTGGCGGCGGGGTTGCCCGCGTAGCCGTGGAAGACGTGCGGGCCGCGGATCTGGATCTCGCCGTCGGCGCCCGGCGGGGCCATCGCCGAGCCCGCCCAGAGGCGGACCAGCACGCCAGGGAGGGGGATGCCCACGGAGCCTGGGCGGATGTCCGTGGCGGTGTGTGAGACGTTGAGGCCGGTTTCAGTCAGCCCGTAACGCACCAGCGGGGCGCGCCCCAGTTCGCTGGCCAATCGTTTGGCCAGCAGGGCGGTCAGCGGCGCGGAGCCGCACACCGCGAGCCGGAGGCCAGCCAGCAGCCGGCCCTGGTGCGGCCCGTCATCCAGGAGTGCCTGGTACATGGTCGGGACGGCGAACAGCACGGTGGCGCGGTGCAGGAGGCCGGCGGCGGCCGCCGCGCTGAACCGGGAGCCGAGGTGCGCGGTGCCGCCGGCGATGAGCACGGCATGCACGCCGCCGAGGCCGTGCTGGTGGAACAGCGGCAGGGCGTGTGCCAGCACGTCATCCTCGCGCCATTCCCAGGACGCCATGGCCACCCGGATCGAGGTCAGCAGCGCGCGGTGGGTCAGCGGCACCGCCTTGGGCCGGCCGGTCGTGCCGGAGGTGTAGGCGAGCAGCGCCGTGTCACCGGGGCGGGGCACGATCCCGGGGTCGCCGGGCGCGGCGGGGACCTCGCCCGGCGGCACGGTCAGCGGCGCGTTCGGCAGCCCGGCGAGCAGCCGTGCCGGGCCGCTGTCCGCGAACGCGATCGCCGCGCCGGAGTCGGTGACCAGGTGCGCGAGTTCGGCGGCGGTGTAGGCCGGGTTCGCGAGCACGACCACCGCGCCGGCGCGCAGCGCGCCCAGGTAGCACCGCACGAAGCCGACACCGGAACCGGCGGCCAGCAGCACCCGGCCGCCCGGGTCCAGCCTGGCGGCGAGCCAGGCGGCGACCCCGGCGGCACCGGCGTCCAGGTCCGCATGGGTGACCTGTTCGCCGTCGATGTCCAGCGCGACCCGGTCCGGGACCCGGTCCGCGGACGCCGCCGCCAGCCCGGGAATGGTGGCCTCGCCGAGCCCGGCCACGTGCGCGGGTATGTCCGCGACGCCGGGCAGATGGGTGGCCCAGCCGGCCCGGCTCCACTCCTCGTAGTGGCTCATGCCCAGCCCGGCCCGCGCTCGGGCGCGTGGGGGCGGGCATCAATGGGAATCTGATGCCCCTGTAGGGGCCTCGCCGTCACATTCATGCCCTGGAGCGGGCGCGGCTGGGCCCGGGTGGGGGGCGAGTACGCGGGGGAACAGGTCATGCCGGCGGGGCGGCGGGGCCCGCGGCGGGGCCCGCGGCGAGGGCCGCCGCCCAGGCGGCGCGGTTGGCGTCCGCCTCGGCGTGCAGCCGGTCCAGCAGGCCGGTTGCCATCATGATCATCTTGACCCGGGCCAGGGACCCCGCGCTGCCCGCGGCCAGGCTGGCCGCCAGTTCCTCCGCGGCGCGCAGCGGCTCCGGCTCGACCCGGTTGACCAGGCCGACCGCGAGCGCCTCGGTGGCGTCCACCCAGCGGCCGGTCATGGCCAGTTCGGCCGCGCGGCCCCGGCCCACCAGGTCGGGCAGTACCCAGGCACCCACGGCGAGATCCCGGCCCGGCGGCCCGATCCAGCGGAACCGCGCCCCGGGACCGGCGATGCGCAGGTCGGCGGCGGCCGCCAGCTGGGCACCGCCGGCCACCGCCGGGCCGCCCACCGCCGCGACCACCAGCCCCGGCCGGGTGATGATGATTTCGAGGCACTCGTAGAGCAGGGCCGAGACCTCCGCCCGCTCGGCCTCGCCGATGGTGAGGTCGGCCCCGGCGCAGAACACCGCGGGATCGGTGCTGCCCAGCACCACCGGCTCCGCGGGGTCGGCGGTGAAGGCGTCCTGCAGCGCGCGGGCCAGATCCGGGGTGATCGGGTTGTGCCGCCGCGGGCAGGCCAGCAGCAGCAGCCGGAATCCGTGCGGGCTGCGCTCGGACCGCAGGCATGGGTGCGTCATCCGAGCGACTCCCCAGGTCGCGGGCGGGGTGCGCGGGGGTCCCCGGGTCGCGGGCAGCGGCCAGACATGTTGAAATATGGTATACCAAATGACCCGAGGCTCCGGGAGCTCACGCCCCGCACGCTTCCGGAGGGATGGGAGTCCGGGTGAAACCAGCCTCGTTCGCCTATCACCGGGCCACCAGCGTGCCCGAGGCGGTCGCCCTGCTGGCCGAGCTGGGCGACGAGGCCAAGATCCTGGCGGGCGGGCTCAGCCTGGTCCCGATGATGAACTTCCGGCTGGCCCGGCCGGCCGCGCTGGTGGACGTGACCCGGATCCCCGGCCTGGCCTACCTGCGGGCCGGACCGGGCGCACTGCACATCGGGGCGCTGACCACGCACCGGGCGATCGAGACCAGCACGGACCCGGCGGTGCTCCGGGATTTCGGGGTGCTCCCGCTGGCCGCGCGGTGGATCGGGCACTACCCGATCCGCTCCCGTGGCACGTTCGGCGGCAGCATCGCGCACGCCGACCCGGCGTCGGAGTGGTGCCTGCTCGCCGTGCTGCTCGGCGCGCAGGTCGTGCTGCACGGGCCGGGCGGGCAGCGCACCGTCCCGGCGGCCGAGTTCCTGCATGGGTACTACACCACCGACGCGGCGCCCGACGAGATGATCACCGAGGTGTGGTTCCCGCGGCCGGCCGGGCGCGCGGTGCTGACCGAGTTCGCGCAGCGCGCCGGGGACTTCGCGATCGTCGCCGCAGCCGTGCTCGCCGACATCGCCGACGGGACGGTCCGGTCCGCGGACGTGGTCGTCGGCGGCGTCGGGCCACTGCCGGTGCGGATCGGCACCGGCGGCCTGGCCGGGCAGCCGGCCACGCCGCAGACCTGGCAGGCGGCCGGGGAACTCGCGGCGGGCCAGGTCGAGCCGTCCTCGGACAACCACGGCAGCAGCGATTACCGCAAGCTGCTGACCGCCACGCTGGTGTCGCGGGCCCTGGCGCAGGCGGCCGGGCCGTGACCGCGCCCGCCGCGACGCCGCCGGGCGCCACCGGGCCCGGCCAGGACGGCCGCTGGGTCGGCGCGGCCCTGACCCGCAAGGAGGACCGCCGGCTGCTGCAGGGCCGGGGCCGGTTCGTCGGCGACATGACCCGCGCCGGGATGCTGCACGCCGCGTTCGCGCGCAGCCCGTTCCCGGCGGCGCGCATGACCGGCATCGACACCGCGGCGGCACGCCGGGCGCCCGGCGTGACGGCCGTGTTCACCTCGGCCGACCTGGGGAATCCGTTCCTGCTGGCCACGCTGGAGCGGGACGAGTTCGTGCCGACCCGGATGCCGCTGCTGGCCGGCGAGGCGGTCCGGTTCGCCGGGGAACCGGTCGCGATGGTCGCCGCCGCCGACGCCTACCTGGCCGAGGACGGCGCGGAACTGGTCGAGGTGGACTGGGACCCGGGCCCGGCCGTGGCGGGCCTCGCCGCCGCGCGGGCCGACGGCGCGCCCCGGGTGCACCCGGAGGCCAGCGGCAACTGCCTGGTGGACCTGCTGATGTTCGACGACGAACGGCTCGGCGGGATCTTCGCGGGCGCGGCCGTGGTGGTCGGCGGGGAGTTCACCAGCGCCCGGGTGGCGGCCATGCCGCTGGAGGGCCGGGCCTGCCTGGCCGAGTGGGACGACCGGGACGGGCAACTGGTGCTGCACGTCTCCACCCAGGTGCCGCACCAGGTGCGGTCCGGGGTCGCCCAGGCGCTGGGCATCCCCGAGCGGGCGGTGCGCGTGGTCGCCCCGGATGTGGGCGGCGGTTTCGGGCTGAAGTGCGTGGTCGGCCGGGAGGAGGTCGCCGTGGCGGCGGCCGCGCTGCGGCTGCGCAGGCCGGTGCGCTGGACCGAGGACCGGCAGGAGAACCTGTCCGCCTCCTTCCACGGGCACGAGCAGCGCTACCGGGTGCGGGCCGCGTTCGACGGCGCCGGCCGGATCCTCGGGCTGGACGCGGAGATCGACTGCGACATCGGCGCGTACTCGGCGTACCCGTTCACCTGCGCCGTCGAGCCGCTGATGGCGGCCAGCGAACTGCCGGGGATCTACAAGGTGCCCGCCTACCGGGCCCGCGGCCGGGGCATCGCGACGCACAAGGCCCCCACCGCGCCGTACCGGGGCGTGTCGCGGCCGCAGATCGTGCTGGTGATGGAGCGGCTGATGGAGAAGGCCGCCGCGCAGCTGGGCCTCGACCCGCTCGACGTCCGCAGGCTGAACATGATCGGCCCCGGTGAGTTCCCCTACGTGGGCGTCAACCTGATCAGCTACGACGAGGGCAGCTACCGCGAGTCGCTGGACCTGGCCGAGCAGCGGGTGGCATCGGCTGGCTGGCCGCGCCGAGCGGGACCGGCTGCGCGGCGAGGGCATGCTGGCCGGCATCGGGTATGCCTGCTTCTCCGAGCGCACCGCCTACGGCACCCCGACGATGTCGCAGCGGCGGATGCGGATGACCCCGGGCTACGACACCGCCACGGTGCGGATGGACCCCACCGGCGAGGTCATCGTCACGACCGGGACCTGCGCGCACGGCCAGGGGCACGAGACCACGTTCGCCCAGATCGTGGCGGACCGGCTCGGCGTGCACCCCGATCAGGTGCGGCTCCGCCAGGGCGACACCGACCTCGCCTCCTACGGCTGGGGGACGTTCGCCAGCCGGTCCATCGTGATCGGCGGCGGCGCGGCGGCGCGGGCGGCGGACCAGGTCGCGGGCCAGCTCCGCACGGCCGCGGCGCACCTGCTCGAAGCCAGCCCCGCCGACGTGGAACTGCGCGACGGCGCGGCGCGGATCCGGGGCGACGCCCGCGCGGCGATACCGCTGGCCGAGCTCGCCCGGGTCGTCCACTTCCAGACCCACCCCGTGCCGGAGGAGCTGCGTTACGGCCTCGAGGCGCAGAGCCTCCTTACGACCCGCCGGGCACCTTCTCCAACGCCTGCCATGCCGCCCTGGTCGCCGATCGACCCGGGCACCGGCGGCATCCGGCTGCACCGCTACCTGGTGGTGGAGGACTGCGGGGTGGTCATCAACCCGCTCATCGTGGACGGGCAGGTCCTCGGCGGGGTCACCCAGGGCGTGGCGGCCGCGCTGCTAGAGCGGGTCCGCTACGACGGCGAGGGGCAGCCGGTGACCACCACCCTGATGGACTACCTGCCGCCGACGGCGGCGGAGATGTGCCCGGTGGAGATCGTCCACCTGCAGACCCCGTCGGCCTTCAGCGAGAGCGGCGCCAAGGGCATGGGCGAGGGCGGCATGATCGGCGCCCCGGCAACGGTGCTCAACGCGGTCAACGACGCGCTCGCCGGCACCGGGGCGAGTTTCGACCACATCCCGGTGCTGCCCGGCGACGTGTCTCGCCGCGCTGGCCGGCGCGGGCCGGCGGCGCCGGGGCGGCCCGGCCGCCGCGCTGACGGCGGGAGGCGCGGGCGCGACACCGGCCGGGGGGGCGCCGGGTGAGCGGACATGCACCAGATGCGCCTGCGGGTCAACGGCCGCGAGCACGAGCTGCCGGTCGAGGCCCGGCGGACGCTCGCCGACATGCTCCGGCACGACCTGGGCTACACCGGCACCAACTGGGCTGCGAGCACGGCATCTGCGGCGCCTGCACGGTGCGGCTGGACGGCTCGCCCGGTGCGCTCCTGCCTGATCTTCGGCGTGCAGGCGGACGGCGCCGAGGTCCGCACCGTCGAGGGCCTGGCCGACGGCGACGAGCTTTCCGACCTGCAGCAGGCGTTCCGCGACCATCACGCGCTGCAGTGCGGGTTCTGCACGCCCGGCTTCCTGCTGCTGGCCGAGGCCTACTTTGCCGAACGCGGCCTCGGGCCCGCCCCGCCGATCCCGGCCGGGCCCGCCGCCCGGGGCGGACGAGCCGCCAGCCCACCGAGGCGGAGATCCGCGGACTCGTCGCCTCGAACCTGTGCCGGTGCACCGGCTACCAGGGCATCGTCGCGGCGATGCTGGCCACCGCCCGGTCCCGCCGCGCCGCGGGCCGCCAGGAACCGGGAGCCGCCGGATGACCGGGAATCCGGCCGGTGAGCACGGGCCGCCCATGACCGCGATCCGCCTGGCCCTGACCGGGACGGCGGTGCCGCGCAAGGAAGACCCCCGGCTGCTGCGCGGCCGGGGCCGCTTCGCCGACGAGTTCCACGCCCGCGGCGAGCTGTGGGCCGGGTGGTGCGCTCCCCGGTCGCGCACGGCGGGTGCGGCGGTCGACGTGACCGGGGCCCGGCGGGCGCCCGGGGTGACCGCCGCCGTCGCCGCCGCCGACCTCCCGCCGGGGCTGGCCATCCCGGTCCGGCTGGCGCTCCGCGGCCTGCCCTCACCGACTACCTGCAGCCGGTGCTGGCCGCCGACGTGGTGCGCTACGTGGGCGAGCCGCTGGCCGTGGTGGCCGCCGCGACCCGTACGCGGCCGAGGACGCCGCCGAACTGGTGGACATCGACATCGATCCGCTGCCCGTCGGTCCTTGACGCGCGGCGCGGCGGCGGCGCGGATGCGCCCTTCCTGTTCCCGGCCGGCAACGTCGCCGCCGACGTTCGACCTCGGCTACGGGGACACCGAGGCCGGGTTCGCGCGGGCCGCCCACGTGGCCGAGGCCGAGGTCGAGATCGGGCGGCACAGCGGCGTGCCGCTGGAGCCGCGGGCCCTGCTGGCCGTGCCGGACCCGCGCACCGGCTCACTGTCGATCTTCGGCATGACCAAGGTGCCGGTGTTCAACCGCGACGTGCTGGCCGGCCTGCTCGGGATCGACCAGGCCCGATCCACGTGCACGCCATCGACGCGGGCGGCGGTTTCGGCGTCCGTGGCGAGTTCTACCCGGAGGACTACCTGGTGCCGTGGCTGGCCAGGACGCTGGGCCGCCCGGTCAAATGGGCCGAGGACCGGGCCGAGCACCTGGTCGCGGTGAACCACTCCCGCCAGCAGGTCGCACCGGATCCGCCGCGGCGTTCGACGCGGCCGGCCGGATCACTCGCGCTGGCCGACGACATCCTGCACGACAACGGCGCGTACTGCCGCACGCACGGGATCACGGTGCCGGAGCTGACCGTGGCGATGCTGCCGGGCCCGTACCGGGTGCCCGCGTACCACGGCCGGATCCGGGTGCTGCTCACCAACAAGACGCCGTGCGGCACCTACCGCGCGCCGGGCCGGTTCGAGGGCACCACCGCCCGCGAGCAGTTGCTCGACATGGCCGCCGACCGGCTCGGCATCGGCCGCGCCGAGTTGCGGCGGCGGAACCTGCTCGCGCCGGACGAGCTGCCCTGCCGCCGGCCGCTGACCGCGCTGGGCACCGACGTGGTGCTGGACGCCGGGGATTACCCGGGGCTGCTGGCGGCCGCCGAGGCGGAGGCGGCGCGGCTGGGCTACCCCGCGCTCGTGGCGCAGGGCCGCGATGCCGGGCGGCGGCGCGGGCTGGGGCTCGCGGTCTTCCTGGAGAAGAGCGGGCTCGGCCCGCAGGAGACCGCGGACGTAGTGGTCGCCAACACCGGCACCGTGCACGTGTATTCGGGGGGCACCTCGCTCGGGCAGGGCATCGAGACCGTGCTGGCCCAGATCGCCGCCGACGCGCTCGGCGTCGGCATGGACGCGGTGCAGGTGGTGAACGGGGACACCGCCCTGCAGCCGTTCGGCTCCGGTTCCTGGGCGTCCCGCTCCACGGTGGTGGCCGGCAACGCGGTGCACGCTGGCGGCCACGGCGGTCGCGTGCCGGGCCAGGGAACTCGCCGCCCGGATGCTGGAGGCCGCCGAGGACGACCTGATCGCGGCCGGGGCACGATCACGGTCCGCGGTGACCCGCGCTCCGCGGTCACCCTCGCGCGATCGCCCGGGCGGCCGCCCCGGCCAGCGGGTACCTGCGGCCCGGCGAGCCCGCCGGGCTGGCCGCGCGGCGCCGGTTTGACGTCACGCACATGACCTATCCCTACGGGGTGCACATCACGGTGGCCGACGTGGACCCGGGCACCGGCGAGGTGCGGGTGCTCCGCTACCTCGTCGCCTACGAGGTGGGCCGGGCGGTCAACCCCGCGCTCGTCGAGGGACAGTTGCGCGGCGGCGTGGCGCAGGGCATCGGCGGGTCGCTGCTGGAGGAGTTCAGCTACGACGAGGCCGGCCAGCCACAGGCGGTGACGTTCATGGACTACCGGATGCCGACCGCCGCCGAGATTCCGCCGATCGACGTAGTGGTGGCACAGCAGGCCACGCCGGGCAACCCGCTCGGCGTGATGGGCGCGGGCGAGGGCGGGATCAGCGCGGCGGGCGCGGCCGTGGCCAGCGCGGTGCGGGACGCGCTGGGCCTCGCGGGCAGCGTGCGCCGGCTGCCGCTGACCCCGGCCAGGGTCGCCGCCCCGGGCCGGACCGGGACGCCGCGGCTGGCATGAGCCGACGCCGGCGCGCCAACGACCACGTCACGGGCACCGGAGGTGGCCCGTGCGACCTGCACCGCGGATGCGGGCGGGCCCCCGCCAGGCGGCGCCGGGGCTACGTCAGCAAGACCGACATGGTGGCCGCCCTGATCCGGCAGCTGATCATCACCGGGGAACTCGCCCGCCGGGCGTGCAGTTGCGCCAGCGCGACCTGGCCCAGCGGTTCCACGTCAGCCAGACCCCGGTCCGCGAGGCGATGCGGCGGCTCGAATCCGAAGGCCTGGTCGTCGGCGACACCCACCGGGGCTTCACCGTGGTGGAGCCGGACGACGGCCCGGTCGAGGAGAACTTCCAGATCCGCGCCGCCCTGGAGTCGCTGGGCGCCTCGCTGGCCGCGCGGAAGATCGACGAGCAGGACCTGGCCCGGCTGCAGGCGCTGAATGACCAGATGCGCGCGATGGGCGACGACGACCCGGGTTACGCCGGACCTGAACCGGGAGTTCCACTTCGCCGTGTACTCCTGCGCGGGGAGCCCGCTGCTGCTCACCCTGATGCGGCTGCTCTGGGCGTCGCTGCAGGGCGGCCCCCGGGTACTGCGCAGCCACGCCGAGTCGGCCCGCCAGCACGACGCCATCCTCGGCGCGCTCCGGCGCCGGCGACGCCGCCGCCGCGTCCGCCCTGACCTATCAGCACATCATGGGTGCCGCGCACTGACCGGTCACGCCGGACCGGGACGAAGGCCGGATGCCCACGATCACGACCGGCGACGGCGTGGCGCTCCACGTGGAGAGCACGGGGACCGGCACGCCGCTGTTGTTCATCCACGAGTTCGCCGGCGACCACCGCAGCTGGGAGCCGCAGGTGCGGTTCTTCGGCCGCGGCTACCGGTGCGTGACCTACGCCGCCCGTGGGTACCCGCCGTCCGAGGTGCCCGCCGACCCGGGCGCCTACTCCCAGCAGCGGGCGGTGGACGACGCCGTGGCCGTCCTGGACGGGCTTGGCATCGGCCGGGCGCACGTGGCCGGGCTGTCGATGGGCGGGTTCACGGCGCTGCACCTCACCCTGCGCCATCCGGCCCGGGTGATCTCGGCGGTGGTCGCGGGCGCCGGGTACGGGGCGCCGCCGGAGCGGGCCGAGGCGTTCCGCGCCGAATGCGCGGCGACCGCGGCGGCCTTCGAAGCCGAGGGCGCGCGGCGGGTCGCGGAGCGCTACGCCGTCGGCCCGGCGCGGGTGCAGTTCCAGAACAAGAACCCGCGCGGCTGGGCGGAGTTCGCCGCCGCGCTGGCACAGCACTCGGCGCAGGGCTCGGCGCTGACCATGCGCGGCGTGCAGGCCGGCCGCCCGTCGCTGTATGCGCTGCGGGACGAGCTTGCCGGGATCCGCACGCCGATGCTGCTGCTGGTCGGCGACGAGGACGAGGGCTGCCTGGAGACCGTGCTGATGCTCAAGCGCACGATCCCGTCCGCGGGGCTGGCCATCCTGCCGCAGACCGGCCACACCGCGAACCTGGAGGAGCCGGAGGAGTTCAACGCGGCCGTGGACCGGTTCCTCGCCGCCGTGGAACGCGGCGCCTGGCGCCTGCGCGATCCCCGTTCCCTGTCGTCCTCCACCACCGGGATGAAGTGAGCCCCGGCCCCTCCCCCTGTTTCGTGATCATGGCACTTTGGCTGCTCTGGCGACCAAAACGCCATGATCACGAACGTTCCCTGCCCGATTCCCCCGGAGTCACCCCGTCCGGGATCATGGTGGGGCGGGAATGAGGAGGACGGATGGACGCTGAGACGGACGGCATGGGCGGCGTGAGCCTGGCGGACCGGGAGGACCTGGTCGGCTACGCGCGGCGGATGGCCCCGGACGACCTCGCGCCGGGGACGTCGGGCAACCTCAGCGTGCGCCGCGGCGAGGTGATGGCGATCACCCCGTCCGGCATGCCGTACGAGCGGATGGGCCCGGCGGACATCTGCCTGGTCCGCACGTCTGACGCCGCGCTGCTGTCCGGCCCGCGGCCGTCGACGGAGACCCCGATGCACCTCGCGCTGTACCAGGCCAGCCACGCCGTGGCGATCGTGCACACGCATTCGCCGTTCGTGGTGGCGCTGTCCACCGTGCTGGACGAGTTGCCCGCCATCCACTACGCGATGGCCGACCTCGGCGGGCCGGTGCGGGTCGCGCCCTACACCAGGTTCGGCACCCCCCGGCTAGCGGCCAGCGCGGCCGCCGCGCTCGCCGGGCGCAACGCGGTGATCCTGCGCAACCACGGCGCGCTCACCTGCGGGCCGACCCTGGCCCGCGCCTACGACCGGGCCCGCACCCTGGAGTGGCTGGCCCGGGTGTACTGGTACGCCCGGCTGGCGGGCACCCCGCAGACGCTCAGCGAGAGCGCCCTCACCGAGGTCAGCGACGCGGTACGGGCGCTGCGCTACGGCGAGACCGGCACCCCCGGCGAGACGGTCCCCGCGCCGGGGGCGGAGGGAGCATGAGGAGGCTCACCCGATGACAGGCACCGAACACCTGCCGGGCGCGCACGCGGCCACGCCGGCCGGCAAGCCGCGGGCGCGCTCGATCGGCATCCCGTTCGACGGGACACCCGGGCCGTGGAACGCGATCACCGACGTGCCCGGGGTCGAGGTCGGCTACGCGACCCTCATCGAGGGCGACTCGGTGCGGACCGGGGTGACCGGGATCGACCCGCGCGGCCCCGGCGGTGCCGCCGACCCGGTGGCGGCGGGCTTCTTCTCGCTGAACGGCAACGGCGAGATGACCGGCGTCTCCTGGATCGGCGAGTCCGGCACGTTCGCCCTCCCGGTGGCGATCACCAACACCCACGCGGTCGGCATCGCCCACGCCGGGATCGTCGCGTGGACGGCCAGGCACCACCCCGAGCTCGGCGACGAGTGGTCGCTCCCGGTGGCCGGGGAGACCTGGGACGGCTACCTCAACGACGCCTACGGGCACCACGTCACCGAGGCCACCGTCCTGGACGCGCTGGAGGCGGCACGCGGCGGGCCGGTCGAGGAAGGCTCGGTGGGCGGCGGCACCGGGATGATCTGCTACGAGTTCAAGGGCGGCAACGGCACCGCCTCGCGGCAGGTGGACTACCGCGGGACCAGCTACACCGTCGGGGTGTTCGTGCAGGCGAACTTCGGCTCGCGGGAGGAACTGACGCTGGCGGGCGTGCGGCTGGGGCGGCTGCTCGCCGGCGACGGCCACACCGCCGCGGACGGCCCCGGTACCGCGGGCGGTGCGGTGCCGCCCGGGGCCGGCTCGGTGATCGCCGTCGTGGCCACCGACGCGCCGCTGCTCCCGCACCAGTGCTCGGCGCTGGCCCGGCGGGTCACCCACGGCATCGCCCGCACCGGCACCGTCAGCTCGCACTTCTCCGGCGACCTGTTCCTCGCCTTCTCCACGGCCAACCCGGGCGGGTTCAGCGGCTACCACCCGGAGCCGGGCGCCGGCCAGGACTACGACCGGCTCAGGTTCGTCCCCTGGGCGCAGATGAACCCGTTCTTCGCGGCGGTCGTGCGGGCGACCGAGGAGGCGGTGGCCAACGCCCTGGTGGCGAACGAGGACATGACCGGGCGGGACGGCCACCACGTTCCCGCGCTCCCCAGAGACCGGGTCGCCGCGCTGCTGCGCGCCGCGGCCCGCTGACACCGCCCGGGCCGGCCGCACGGTCTACGATGAGACGCCCCCGATCGGGGACGCTCAGCACGGGCTGCGCCGCACGGGCAGACACCCCACACCGGCCCGCGGGACAGGACGGATCAGATGCCCGACAACTACCAGCTCAGCGCCCAGATCGACGATCTCCGCCGGCGCCTGGAGGCGGTGGAGGCCCAGGTCGCGACCCTGTCGAGCCGCCTGGGGGTGCCGTTCACATCGGCGGCCTCCGGCGCGGTCTTCGACCCGCGGCTGGGGACCGGCGCACCCGACCCGCGGATGGTGGATCCGGCCTTCGACCCGATGCTGGCCCCGGTGCCGCCACCGGCTCCCGATCCGTCGTTCGGCGCTGCGCCGCCCACTGCGCCGGCCGATCCCCGGATCGCCGGGCTCACGCCCGAGGTCGTCAGCCTCGCCCGGCAGGGCAAGAAGATCCAGGCGATCAAGCTCTACCGCGAGCTGACCGGCCTCGGCCTGAAGGAGTCGAAGAACGTCATCGACAGCCTCTGAGCGCCTGTCCGGGGTTGTCCGACTGTTTCCCTTCCACCCCCAAACGGGACACGAGGCGACAGACTGTGATGGTGCCTGGCCGAGCGCCGGGCACCGGGCCCGGTCACGAATGTGACAGTCACCGGCTCCCCCGGTCCCCGGGGGCGGGCCATTGTGGGCTGGCGCAGCCGACGTGCACTGGGTGGTGGGGGGGTGCACGAAGGCTTGCTCCTGGCGGAGGGACCTTCTGGGGCGGTCCTTCCGCCAGGGGGTCAGCCTCCTCCGCCAGGGTCAGCTCCTGCGGCCTGCCCGCGGCCACGACGCTAGAGGCAAAGCCGGCCAGCAGGCGCTGCGTGTCCGATATCACCATGAGCGGCCGCCGCTGGCGGCCAGGGCCTGTGGCATGCTCCGAACCAGGACGCGCCCGCGCGGAGAAGGAGGCCCCATGGCGGACAAGCAGCGCATCAGCTACGTGCCCGTTGCGCAGATGGACGACGAGATGCGGGCCGAGATGGAGCGGTGCGCGCGCGAGGGCACCCCGCGGCCGGAAAGCTCCGCGGTCCGGGCCCATGTCCCGGCCTGCTTCTGGTTCTTCGCGCGGTCGTGGCACGACATCTTCCGCCAGGGCGTGTGCGACCACCAGATCAAGGAACTGTGCCGCGTCTACATCTCCCGCACGGTCCAGTGTGAGTACTGCGGCAACCAGCGCTCGGTCGCCGCGGCGGCCGCGGGCCTCACCGAAGGCAAGTACGACGAGCTGCTGAACTTCGAGTCCTCCCAGCGCTACTCCGGCCGGGAGAAGGCCGCGCTCGCCTACGCCGAGGCGATCGCCTGGCACCTGCCGACGCCGGATGAGTTCTGGGACCGGATGCGGGCGCATTTCAGCGAGCCGGAACTGGTCGAGCTGGGCTGCTTCATCGGGCTCACGTTCGGGCAGCAGAGCTGGCTGCGGCTGCTGAACATCGGGCACCACGAGGTGATGGCGGGGACGGACGCCTCGATGGCACCGGGGTTCGAGACGGCTGAGGCCATGGCGGAGTCGCTGGCCTCGGATGAGTACTGGGCGAAGCGCTGACGGCAGGCGGCGGGAACGCGGCACCGCCGGCCCGCTGCGAGTGCGGGGCCAGGGTCCGCCCGGGCGGATGCCGCTTCGGCTATACCTGAGGGCATGGACGTGGATCTGCCGATCTGTGCGACCTGCGGAGTGCAGTACCCGGCCGCGCGCGAGGACTGCCCCATCTGCCTGGACGAACGCCAGTACGTGGGCTGGGACGGACAGCGCTGGACCAGCCTCGCCGAACTCGCCGCCGCCGGGCACCGGGGCAGCCTCAGGGAGGAGGGGCCCGGCGTGCTCGGCATCGGCACCGACCCGCCGACGGCGATCGGCCAGCGCGCCCTGCTGGTCACCACGCCGGCCGGGAACGTGCTCTGGGACATGATCACCTACCTGGACGAGGACCTGGCCGGCCAGATCCGCGCGCTGGGCGGGATCCAGGCCATCGCGATCAGCCACCCGCACTTCTACGGCTCGATGACCGAGTGGGCCCGCGAGTTCGGCGCGCCGGTCTACATCCACGCCGCCGACCGGCAGTGGGTGGCCCGGCCGGACCCGCTGGTCCGGTTCTGGGAGGGCGAGACCGAGCAGATCGGGGACGGCCTCACGCTGATCAACGTCGGCGTGCACTTCGACGGCGGACAGGTGCTGCACTGGGCCGGCGCGGACGGCGGGGCAGGCGCCCTGTTCTCCGGTGACATCATGACCGTGGTCCAGGACCGGCGGTACGTGTCGTTCATGTACAGCTACCCGAACCTGATCCCGGAGCGGCCGGAGGTCATCCGGCGCGGCCTGGCCCGGCTGCGGCCCTACCCGTTCGAGCGGGTCTACGGTGCCTGGTGGCGGCGGGTGGTGCATACCGACGGGACGGCCGCGGTGGCCAGGTCCGCGGAGCGCTACCTCCGCTTCGCGCTCGGCGGCGAAGCGCCGCGGCAGCCCGGCGGACTTGGGTAAACACGGCGGAACCCGATAGGCTCCGGCCGACGATCAAGGACCAACCCGCGCCCCTCGGCACGGTCGGGGAAGTGATCATATGCGTCGCATCATCGTTGCGGCAGCCGCCACCGCGCTCATCGGCTCCGCCATGGCGGCCTGCGGGAGCACCTCGTCCAGCACCATCACCAGCAGCGGCCGTAGCAGCACGGCAAGCCCGGGCTCGAACTGCTCCTTCGCCGGCATCCAGAACGAGCTGTACACCAAGGGCGCGCTCACCGTCGCGACCGACAACCCGGTGTACACGCCGTGGTTCGTGAGCAACAAGCCGACCAACGGCCAGGGCTACGAAAGCGCGGTCGCCTACGCGATCGCCGCCCAGATGGGCTTCAAGAAGTCGCAGGTGACGTGGGTCACCGAGCCGTTCAGCAGCTCGTACGCGCCGGGGCCGAAGAAGTTCGACTTCGACATCAACGAGATCTCCTACACCCCGCAGCGCGCCCAGGCCGTCACGTTCTCCGCCAGCTACTACGACGTGCAGCAGGCGATCGTCGCGCTCAAGGGCACCGCGATCGTCACCAAGCACTCCACGGCCGAGCTGAAGAACTACCTCTACGGCGACCAGGTGGGCACCACCGGCCTGACCTACATCACCAACGACATTCAGCCGACCGCAGCAGCCCAGGGTCTTCGACACGCTCAGCGAGGTGTCCGCGGCGCTGGAGGCGCACCGGATCGACGCCCTGATCACCGACACCCCCACCGCGCAGTACATGGCCTCGGCACAGCTCAAGCACGCGGTGCTGGTGGCACAGTTCCCGTCGGTGGGCGAGCACTACGGGCTGCTCTTCCATCTGGGCAACCCGCTGGTGAACTGCGTCAACAAGGCGATCGCCGCGCTGAAGTCCAACGGCACGCTGCAGCGGCTGCAGCAGAAGTACCTGAAGATCTACCTCACGTTCCCGACCATCCAGCCCTGAGCCGCGGGTGGCGCTGAGCGGGAGCCCGCCCCCGGGCTCGGTCACGGGCGGGAACCCGCCGCCGGGCTCGTTCGCGCGGACCGGGCGGGGGGCCAAGCTGCTCGGCGGCGGCCGGAGCGGGACGGTCATCTCGACCGTCAGCACGCTCGTCGTGCTCGGGGCGCTGGCCGCCGTCTTCCTGCTGGCGCCCGGCGCGCGGGCGGTGGAACATGCGTTCTTCAACCCGCAGGACATGTGGCAGTCGTTCATCGGCAACCCGCGGCAGGGCTACTACTCGGTGGGCGCGGCGATCTGGCTCAACATCCGCATGTTCGCCATCGCCGAGGTGCTCATCCTCGCGCTGGCCCTGCTGATCGCCCTGATCAGGCAGTCCACGCATCCCGCGCTGTTCCCGATCAGGATCCTCGGGACCGGTTACGTCGACTTCTTCCGCGGCGTGCCGCTGATCCTGGTGATCTTCGCCATCGGCCTGGGCGTTCCCGCCCTGAGCCTGCCGGTGCTGTCCACCCAGTCCAACGCGGTGTACGGGGTGACCGCCCTGGTGCTGTCCTACTCCGCGTACGTCTCCGAGGTCTACCGGGCCGGGCTGAACTCGGTGCACCAGAGCCAGGTCGCGGCGGCCCGGTCGCTCGGCCTGCGGCACGGGCAGGCGCTGCGCTACGTGATCCTGCCCCAGGCGGTGCGGAACATCATCCCGCCGCTGCTCAACGACTTCATCAGCCTGCAGAAGGACACCGCGCTGGTCGGGGTGCTCGGCACGATCGAGGCCAACAAGGCGGCCGACATCTACAGCGAGCAGGTGTTCAACTTCTCCAGCTTCACGGTGGCCGCCATCCTGTTCCTGATCCTCACCATCCCGCTCGCGCGGTTCACCGACCGGCTGATCGAGCGGGACCGCGCGCCGCCGGCTGGCCGGGGCCACGCCATGACCGCGGCCGAGCAGGTCGACGGGCGGCGAGGCGATCAGGATCGAAGGGCTGCACAAGTCGTTCGGCGCCAACGAGGTCCTCAAGGGCATCGACCTGTCCGTGGCCACCCACGAGGTGGTCTGCCTGATCGGGGCGTCCGGGTCCGGCAAGTCCACGCTGCTGCGCTGCATGAACCTGCTGGAGCCGATCAACTCGGGGCGGATCAGCCTGTGGGGCCAGGAGATCACCGCGGCGGGCATCGACCCGAACCTGGTGCGCAGGCACGTCGGGATCGTGTTCCAGTCCTACAACCTGTTCCCGCACATGACCGTGCTCCGCAACGTGACGCTGGCCCCGGCGAAGGTCGCTGCGCCTGCCACAGGCCGAGGCGGAGGAGGAGGCCAGGGCGCTGCTGGACCGGTTCGGCCTGCGCCGACAAGGAAGCCGACTTCCCCGACCGGCTCTCCGGCGGGCAGCAGCAGCGGGTGGCGATCGTCCGGGCGCTGGCCATGAAACCGCAGATCATGCTGCTCGACGAGGTGACCAGCGCGCTCGACCCGGAACTGGTGGCCGAGGTGCTGGACGTGATCAGGGAACTGGCCGCCACCGGCATGACCATGGTCATCGCGACGCACGAGATGGGTTTCGCCAGGGACATCGCCCGCCGGGTGTGCTTCCTCGAGGAGGGGCGGATCATCGAGGACGCCCCGCCCGCCGAGCTTTTCACCAGCCCGAAGGACGAGCGCACCCGGCGGTTCCTGCGCCGCATCGTGGACGCCGGGCGGCTCTGACCCACGCGCGCGGCGCGCGGGCACCAGCCGGTGCCGGCACGTACGCGGCATTAATCCGTTGCTGTCCGGACGCATGTGCTGGGATATATCAGATAGGCGACACCGGCGGTCCGGGGCTGTCCGGCCCGCCGCGGCAGATCACGGATCTCAGATGCGGGGCATGGACGGAGAGCCGCGGCGGCCGCGGCCTGCGGGGCGACCGGTTCCTGGCGCACCGCAGGCCTGATCGCTTTGTGCTGCGGCACGGCCATGGCCGAGGCCGGCCGTGCTGACCGCGGTCGCGCCCGCCGCCCGGGCCCTCGCGCCCCAGGTCACCGCGCTCCCGCCGCTGGCGATCTTCCACGACCTGCGCTGGCTGTACAGCACGCAGCGATCCTGGCTGTGGTTCTGCCTGCTGCTGGCCGGGCTGCTGCTGGCGCGGTCCGCGCTGAACACGGCGCTGGTCCGGCTGGCCTGGCCGGCGCACCTGGCCCACCGCCGCCGCTGGCGGCGCTGCGCGGCGCGCTGGTCGTCACGGTGTTCGCCTGCCTGCTGATATCCCCGCTGGTCAGCCTCACCTTCGGGGTGGCCATCCTGCCCTTCTCCTGGCCGTTCCTGCGCCATGCTGCCCGCGATGCTGCTGATCGCGCTGCCGCTGAGCCACGCGGGGCTGGCCGGACACCTGGTGGCGGACGCTGCCGCCGGCTGCGGCGGCGGCGTGGCTGCTGGCGGAGTTCGCCGCGCTGACGGCGCCGCCGCGGTGATGCGCCGCGCTGCCCGCCGCCGGCGCGGTGCCGCGTGGCCGGGCTGGCCGGCCTGGTCAACGCCCGCGCGTGGTACGGCCTGACCGGCGCGGTCGCCCGGGCCGGCGGATGATCCCGGCACCGGCGCAGCCGGCGGCCAGCCCGGCTGGCTGCGGTGCCCGCCGGGGGCCCGCCATCTGGCCGTTCCGGCCGGGCCGTGGCCGCTGGCCGCCGTCATCGCCATCGTGATCGTGCTGACCAGGCTCGTCTTCGTGGTCGGCGGCCCCACCGCACCGGGCAACCCACCGGCCACGCGTGGCCTGGGTGACCGGGGCCGCATAGCAAAGCGCGCCCTGGCCGGCGTCTGACGCCGGGGACCACCCCGTGCTGGAGGTCGCCGGCTTCGGGTCGTGGTGCTGCGGGCAGGACCGGGCGCTGGCCAGGGCCCTGCCGGACACGCTGGTCCAGCAGTTCTCCTACCGGGGGACGAACCGCACGCGGCCAGTCCGCTCCCCTACGGCGCCGCGGCGAGCAACCTGCCGTTGCCGGAGCTCGGCGACCGGATCGCCGCACAGGTGTGGCGGCTGCACGACCGAGACAGGCAAGCCGGTCGACATCGTCGCGGAGAGCGAGGGCACCCTCGGCCGTGTACGCCATGCTCGCGCAGCACCCCCACGTCCCGGTCGGCTCGGTGGTCCTGCTCAGCCCCATCGTCGCGCCCGGCCAGTCCGGCTTCCCGGGGCCAGCGGCACCGGCCTGGTCACCGGGGACGAGCTGCACGCACTGATCTGGTTCGTGGGCGGGCTGTCCCCGTTCGGGACCTCCGGCGCCGCAGACCCTGATCAACTCGGTGAACAGCGTGGGCGCGCGGTTCGCCGCGGCCGCCGCCGCGCACGCCGCCGGTGCGCCTGCTGGAGGTCATCCCGCTCGCCGACGCCGTGACCCTGCCCGCCTGCCCGCTGCCGCGGAACGTGGTCGTCATCCCGGCGTTCCATGGTGAACTGCTCGGCGACCCGGCGGCGCTGCGAGCGGTCCGTGACTTCCTCACCACCGGCCGGTCACCGGGAAGGCCAGCCTGCGCACCACCGCCGAGATCATGGCCGCGGCGGCCACCGCCTGGCGGATGCCGGAGAGCGCCGCGCCCTCCCCGCCGTGCGGCGCCCGCTCCGCGATACCCGGGCAGCACGGCACGGGATAACCAGGCACGACACCCGGATAGCCGCCGCCTATCCGGCGGCACGCCATCCGGCAGGCGGCAATAAAGTGGCCACCCGACCGCATGCGCCCAGTGCCGGGCCTCCCACCGTCCCTGCTGGAACCTCAGGTCGAACCGCTCGAGCTCGGCCCCTTGGCGCCGAAACCGGCCAGGAGTCCGAGCGGTCACCTCACGTGGCAGCAGCAGGGCGGCGAAACGCACCTCGGGAATGCCCGGCCAGTCGAAGAGCGGCACGTCCATGGTGCCGCCGTCGTCGCCCGCAGCTCCAGCCGCCGGACGCCGGGATCCACCCGCGCCAGCAGCGCCCGCGGTCCCTCCTCGCTGCCACTGGTACTGACATTGAGCAGGCGGCCGGGGTACAAGGGCGGCCCGGAGGCCTCCCACGTGGATAATGCGCCCACCGGAGTCGGTGAGCCGGATCATGCTTAACAAGTCACCGTCATGCGGCTCATCTCGCCGCGCCCAGACGACCCACGACACATCCGCGTCGTGGGTTCCCTCCGCGACCACATAGCGTCCATCCATGTGGCCCTCCCAATGGCCCCCCGCGAGCCATCCCTGACGGCAGCTTACCGGAGTGACCAGGGTCTCGGCGCCAAACTTAGCCGCTGGCAAGGCTTGCTGACCAGCCGGTTTAGCAAATGGCTGGCGCTGCGAAGTCCCTGGTTATGTAACGGTCTATGGGGCGCTTTATGCAGAACGTGTCAGCGGGCCCGCCGCCGCGCGCACCCCGAGCGTGATGAGCACCAGCCCGGCGAGCGCGATCACCGGGCCGATCACCGCCCAGACGGTGTCCCCGCTCATGGCGCTTCCGCCCACGAAGCCAAGGCCCTGCAACGTAAAGACAATCCCGGCCAGCGCAGCAGCCACCCCAATCACCACAAGCAGGACCTGTCTCATTCACTGCCCTTGCCGCGTAAGGTCGTTTCGGATACTGTCTCGGCTAATGAACGGCCGGTTCCCCGGGGCCGTTCACTTCGGGCCGCGGCGGTTGTGGGTGCCCGCCACGCGGTGCTGGACGCCGCCATGCCAGCCGGCCACGCCCGATCCTGCCAGGTTCTGGGCCATGCGGCGGCCGCCGGGTGCCCGCCGGGCGTGTTCCGGTACTTTGCTGGCCCGGCACGATATCGTCGTCATTCCATGGCCGGCCTGGCCGGTACCAGTGTTCCCTTTCCCGGAAACGGCCAAGGAGGGTCAGCGTGCTCAAGGGATTCAGGAACTTCCTCATGCGCGGCGACATCGTCGTGGTGGCCATCGGCCTCGCCGTGGCGCTGGCGTTCAGCGCCCTGATCGCCGGCTTCACCGCCAACATCATCAAACCGATCGTGGCAAGGGCGCAGGGCAGCCACTCCGTCGGCCTGGGCGTTCAGCTGGGCCAGGCCAATAACCCCTCGACGTTCATAAACTTCGGCGCCCTCATCTCCTCGATCATTTACTTCCTCGTCTTCATGCTGGTCGTCTACTTCGTGATCATCGTCCCCTACCGGCACATCCAGGCCCGGCGCGGGCAGAGCGTGTTCGGCGACCCCGCCCCGGTCAAGACATGCCCAGCCTGCCTGTCCAGCGACCTGCCGGCCGCCGCGAGCAAGTGCAAGTACTGCGGCACCGACCAGCCGCAGGAGGCCGCCTGCCTGACCGGCGGTCACTTCGCGTCCGCGTAGCTGGCCACGACGGCCGTCGTCACCGGGAACCGGACCGGGCCCGGCCCGAACACCAGCCGCCCGGCCTCGGCGGCGGCCTCGCCGACGCTCGTCACCACGTCCTGCGCCAGTTCCTGCGGGCAGTGCACGATCACCTCGTCGTGCTGGAAGAAGACCAGGCGCGGCTGACGCGTCGCCGCCGCGGCGGCAGGCCCGGCGGCGCTGGCTGGCGGGGCGGCGGGCTCCGCGGCGGCTGCGTTCGGCACAGAAAGGCCAGCCAGGCGGCGCCGTAGCTCAGCGAGAAAGACAACGGCCCAGTCGGCAGCGCTCGCCTGGACCACGAAGTTGCGGGTGAACCGGCCGCGGGCCCGCACCGACCTGCCCGCCCTTGGCTCTGCGGCATCCGGGTCGTCGGGTTCGGCGGTGAGGCCGCGCCAGGCCTGCGATGGCGGCGGGCAGGTCCGGCCCAGCCGGGACCGGACGACCTTGCCCTCCTCCCCCGCCCGGGCGGCCGCCTCCACGTACCGCGCCGCGAGCGGGAACCGGTGCCGCAGCACCGCGAGCAGCTGCCGGGCCTCGCCGGCCGCGCCACCGTACATGGCGGACAGCAGCGCGATCTTGGCCTTGGCCCGGTCCCCGCCGAACGCGTCGGCCAGCGCCAGGTAGAGATCGCCGGTACCGGCCGCTGCCGCCAGCGCCTGGTCCCCGGCGAGCGCGGCCAGCACCCGGGGCTCGAGCTGGGCGGCGTCGGCCACGACCAGGACCCAGCCGGGGTCGGCCACCACCGCCCGGCGCAGCACCCGGGGGATCTGCAGCGCGCCCCCGCCCCTGGTCGCCCACCGCCCGGACACCACGCCGCCGACCACGTACTCCGGGTGGAACCGGCCGCCGGCCACCCACTCGTCCAGCCACGACCAGCCGTACGCCGCGTACAGGCGGGCGAGTTCCTTGTACTCCAGCAGCAGCGCGGCCGCCGGGTGGTCCACCTCACGCAGCACCGCCGCGCGGGTCGAGGGCACCCGGACGCCGTCGGCGGCCAGCGCGCGCAGCACCTGCGCCGGAGAATCGGGATTCACCGGGCGGCCACCGAACGCCGCGGAGATCGGGCCGGCCAGGTCCGGCCAGCCGCGGTGGGCGCAGCCCGGGCGCCGGCCCCGCCGAGCAGGCCAGTCAGCAGCGCGGCATGCACGTCGGCGCGCCACGGCAGCCCGTCGAAGCCCATCTCGGCCGCCACGAGCCCGGCGGCCGACTCGGCCGCGGCGAGCAGCCCGAGCCTGGCCGGGTACTCGTCGGCCGCGATCCGGCGCAGCTGGCCGGCATGCACCGCGACAGGGCCTCCAGCGCCCTGCGCGGGTCGGGAAAGGACCGGGTCGGCGGGCTCGAACAGGGCCGCCTGGCCGGAGAGCGGCCAGGCGCCGCGCGGCCTGCTCGCTGGTACCGCCGCCCCGCGCAGCCGGGCCCACGCCCCGGCCAGGGAGGCAGGCTCTCCCAGGCGCCCCTCGCGGCCCAGCAGGAGCGTTTCGACGAGGGCCACGTCGTGACAGCGCTGCACCCGCACCCCGGCACGCAGCAGCGCCGGGTAGAGCTCGCCGCTGGCCGGCCAGATCCACCGGACGTCACCGGCCCGCTCACGCGCCGCCACCGCGGCGGAAAGATCTTCATGCCAGACGATGCGCCCGTGGCCGGCGCCGTCCGTGAGGCGGGCTCGGCCATCAGGCAGCCGTCCTCTGGGCCGCCGACCACCGCGACGCGCACGGTTGAAGATTGTCCGCCCCGGCTGCGACAATCTACGGCCGCACCGGCGTCATGCCGTGGCCGGCGAGCCTGCACCACCGGCGCGCCGCCGGGCGCATCGGGGCTCGCGGCGGTGCGGCCCGCGGAACTGGCGCTACCTGACCCGCTCGGTGGCTCACGCCCGCCGGGCCCAGGTCGGAACCTTCGGTGCTGGTACCCGGCCGCGGGAACCCCGCCGATCGCGGCCCACGCGGCGAGCCGCGCCGAAGCCTGCCCGGGCAGTTCCCCGGCGGCCCAGCCGGCCAGTTCGGCGGCAATGGTCTCGGTGCCGACGTTGCCCGGCCGCGCGGTCCTGCTCTCCGGGCGCGGCGCGGTCAGGATGCTGCTGGTCGGCGGCGGTGCGGCCAGAAAGTCAGCGGACTCCATTGCCTGGCCGCGCGGCCCAGCGGGTCCGGGCCGAAGTCGCCCGGCAGGTCCCGGCGCGCGTCCGGCGGCGATCCGGGGCCGGTGTCCCGTGCGGGAGCCGGCCTCCTCTCGCGGTGCGGATGTCCCACGCGGAACCGCCCTCGCCGCCAGGGCCGGCCTCGCGGCGCCGGGCGGGTGTCCCGCGCCGGGCCGCCGTCCGGCGCCGGCCGGATCTCCCGTGCGGGGACCAGCCCCGCGCCGTAGCGCGGCACTGGCGTGCCCCGCGGCGCCGTTGCTGTGCGCGCCGCCCAGGCCCGCATCCCCTTCGCCCGTGTCTGGGGCACCGTCGCGCGCCATGCCGGGCACGGTCGCCGCCGCGCGGGTCCTGGCCAGCCGCGTCGTGCGCCTGGCGGGCGGGTGCATCCGGTATGTGGTCCTGGCCGTGGCGGGCCGCGCCCGATGTCCCAGAGCTGGTCCAGGCAGGCCACATCGTTGCGGCCGGGGTCTCCGTTGCTGTCCGCCGGCCGGCGCGGCCCGCTCCCAGGATTCGCCCGCGCCGGCCAGGTCGTCCCAGCTGTCGTCGCCCGGGTAGTCCTGGCCGGTGTCCCCGGCGTAATTGAGGCCCACGTCCCCGGCGTAATCGCTAGGCCCGCATCCGCGGTGTAGTCGAGGCCGGCGTCGTCGGCGTAGTCCAGGCCCTGGTCTGCGGCGAAGTCGAGGCCCGGATCGGTGTCCTGCGCCCACTGGGCCGTTCCGGCGTACTGCGCCCCGGCCTCGTCCACGCGCTCCTGGCCGTCCGGCACCGGGTACCCGGCGTCCTGGGCTGCGTCCTCACCCCGGCCGTGCTGCGCCTGGCTTGCGGCGGTCGCACCGGTGCGGGCCTGCCCGGGCAGGCCCGGGCCCGCTGGATCCGGGCTGGACGGTTTCTGCCGCGGCCAGGCCCAGGCCGGCCCGGCGTACCCGGCGTCCGTCGCCCCGTTCGAGCTGACCGGCTCCGCGCTGGGCTTGCCGCCGCGGCCGGCGTCCGCCGCGCGGACCTGGCCCAGGTCCTTTGCCGCGCGCTGGCGCCGGTCCGCCTGGCCGGTCCCCCGGCCGCGGCCCGTATCCGCCTGCGCTCACGGCTGGCCTTGGTCACGTCGTAGAGGCTCTTGCCCCGCGGGGCGCGCTCATCCGGCGCGGCGCCGTCCGGAGCGGCAGGGGCCGGTCCGCCGCGGCGCCCTGGACCGGGATGCTGTCCACAGTGGTGCTGTCCACGGGGGTGCTGGCCACCGCCGGGCCGCCGGACGCCCCGGCCTGGCCGGTGCGCCGCCCGCAGGCTCTGCCTTGTGGTCCGGCCAGGACAGTCCGGGCACCTCCGGCGGCCACGACGCCTCGTCGGCCCCGTTGCCGTCCACGGCGTGCTCGGTGGCATCGGTACCGGCCTCGGTCACCGGCTCCCGCGGGCCTCCTCGCCGGCCGCTGCAGGCCTGCCGCGCGCCGCTCCCGCGGCTGGGCCTGCCCGGTTCGGTGCGCCGCCCGCGGCGATGGTCTGCGGGCTGCCCGTTGCCGCCCTGCGTCTCGTCCTGGCGCGGCAGTTCGGCGGCGCCGTTCTCCTGCGCGGACCGGCGGTCAGGGTAATGGGGTTCGTCGCCGGGATCGGCACCGGCCAGGCCATCCGGGCGACCGTCCGCCACGCCGGCTCGCCGTCCTGGCCCCACCGCTGCGGCGGCCGCTCCTCGGCGGCGTGCGCCTGCGCCGGGATGCGCGAGCGCGCCTCGTCGAGTGGGAAGCTGTCCCTGCAGCGCTGCAGCCGAGGTGCCCGCGCACCGACCGATCGGCCTGGTAGAACGGCCCGACACACTCGTGGTGGTCGAGCAGGGCGGCGAGCAGTTCGGCCTCCCTGGCATCGACCCCGAACACCACGCGGGGACGCCCCCATGGCTCCTCTATCGAGTAGCCGACATAGCTGGAAACCGGTGGCATGGGCTCTGCCGACAGGCCATGCATCGCACGCCAGCGCTCCCAGGCGCGCTCCAGCGCGACCGCAGCCCGCTGTGCGCGGGTGACCAAATCCGGATCACGCATCTGGGATCCTCCCCTGAACGGCGACGCCACGTCCCGCACCCGCGGAACCCCATGTGGCGCTGCCAAACTCCGGGCATGCGCAGCAGCGCTTGCCGTCATCCATGGCCCCAGGCTCCATGGCGTCACCGAGGGTGAGCGCCACCTGCCTGTGGGTGTTCGCGGCCTAGTATGGCTGACCCCTGTCCGATGCACCTGCGATTACGAAAAGTTGTCTTCCGATTACCCGAAGCAATCAGGCGTTTCGGGCATCTGCCGCGCGCAGCGCGCCTACCTGGCGGTTTAGATGCTTCTTCCCCGCAGGCCTGGATTCTTCCCGCCGGATGGGCCAGGCCCCTTCTCGCGGCGGACCGCTCCGGTCGCCCGGCCGCCCGTTCCTGTCCCGGCTGGCGCCGCGGGCCGCGGCGGCTGCCCGGTGCCGGACTTGTTCCCGGGGCGACCGGATCGACCCCGGCGACGTCTGACCGGCCCATCGCTCGTGCGATGTGACCCGCGAATGGCGCCCCCAAGGCGGCTGATGACCGCCGGGGCCGACCCCCCTGACTACTGCTACTGCTGGCGGACTGCCTGGCAGTCCGGTGCGGCACGCCTCGCATCGATGGCCGGGGACAATCGCGGGTCCGGCCGCGGCGGCGTACCGCGCATGAGCAGGGAACTACTCCGACCGGGGCTGCGGGATGCCCGCGAGCAGTGCACGGACCTCCGTCTCCCGGTACCGGCGGTGGCCACCCAGGGTCCGGATCGACGTGAGCTTGCCGGCCTTCGCCCACCGCGTGACGGTCTTGGGGTCCACGCGGAACATCGTGGCAACCTCTGCCGGTGTCAGAAGCGGTTCAGCTTCGGGTGTGCGTGCAGACATGTGTACGGCCTCTCCTCCTGGACCAGTACTGCGATCCTGCGTTTTGTAGCTCTACCTGGCTCCCGGGTGGAGCCTGCCGTGGATGTCCTATATGGCCCACTGAGACCATATTGCCATCACCAGCGGTGACAAGTCGACCACCGGGAGCAAAGATTCTGCGACAGCGTGTCCCCCTTGGTCCACTGATCTGAGTCACGCTGCGTGATTCTAGCGATACGTATAGTTGCGACGGCGGAGATTCGGAAAAGTCATGCCCGTGCGCGCTCAGGATGGCCTGCTCGAGCGCCTCCAGCGCCCGCCAGCGCCGCACGAACCGCTGGTACATCGCGGTCGCGAACTCGACCTCCCCGGCAGCCACGGCGCTGATCAGAGGCGGACACCTCCGCCACCGACTGGTCCGCGCAGAGCGCACCGTCGTCGAGCAGGTGCACCAGGCCGCCGTAGTCGAGCTCCACCAGGGAGTGCGGGTGGAACTCCTCCAGCCAGGCGCCGACCTCCCTGAGCTCGGCGAGCAGCGCCGCGGGATCACCGCCCCGACGGCCCCCGCGGCGCGCGGGCTCCTGGCCGGCCGGAGCACCGCCGAGCGCCTTGGCCACCCGGGTGCGCGCCTGGCTCATCGCGGTCGCGTAGACCAGCGTGCGCGTCCCCGCGGCGGTCGCCCGGCCCCCCTCGCCCGGCTCGCTGGACGCCCCCAGCACGAGCCAGCGCTCATCCGCGGCGAACGGGACGAACCAGGCGAACGGCACCGACCAGGTGCTCGCCTGGATGTACACCCGGGGTGAGTACTCCTGGCTGCGCCAGCGCGCGAAGTCGCGCACGGCCGCGTCCGCGTGGCCAGCGGAGAAGGCGGCCCTGGTCAGCGACGGCGCGGCGGAGCGCAGCCGGGACAGCACCAGCCAGGACCGCAGCCTGGTCTGCCATGGGCAGACGTAGGTGACGCCCTCCGACCACCGGACGTAGGCGTGGTCGCTCTCCCGCTCCGGGGCCAGGCCGGTGGCGGCGACGCGATCGCCCTGGCCAGCGACTCCGCCTGCTCCGCGGCGAGCGCACCGGCCCGGCGCGGGCGGCCCGCCGATGCCGCGTAGCCAGCCCAGTGCCTGCCGTCGGCCTCGGGGAACGCCGAGAGGGGTTCGTAGACACGCAGGTATGCGGCGTAGGGAAGCACCCCGGAATCCTGGCACGCAGTGATCGCCCGGCCTAGACACGACACGTAACGAGATCATCACCGCACCCTGGGTGTTCCCTGGGAACCGCTACCTTGGCAATCAGGGCACGGGGATGGGGCTCGCCGTGGCGGCTCCGCCGAGCAGTGACAGCCCGTAGGCGTCCTCGATCCCGGCGAGCACCGAATAGTGCGAGTAGCTGGTGCCGCTGGAGCCGGGCGTCACCGCGGGGCCGGTCTCGATCGCGTAATCGGGGCTCAGCGTCGCCGCACAGCATTCGTCGAACGTGATGAACACCGTCGCGCCGGCGGCCGTGAGGTTCGGCACGATCTGGGACAGCCACTGATCGGACCGCTGCTCCAGCGCGTCGGAGCCCTTGAGGCAGTTGGTGAACCCGGTGCCGGCCAGCTGGGCAGCGGTCAGCCCGTGCATGTCGTCGCAGGTGTTCGGCGTGATGAAACTGACCGCGGGCAGGCTGGCGTAGTTGAGCGCGGTGAGCGGCTGCACCTGCTGGCATTCGGCACTGTGGTAGACGCTGCCGTAGGGAATGCCGGGATCGTGCCGGAGCAAGTACTGCCCGCCGGTCACCGGGTCGTTGTAGGTGACCTTCGGAGAGCACACCGACGGCATGCCTTCCTCGAAGATCCCCCAGGGCACGCCCGCCTGGGTGAGCTGGTCCCAGATCGACGGCCCCGAGTACTGGCCCGGATGGACCGAATCGGAGGTGGCCTGGGTGAACCCGGAGGTCATGCCGAGGTAGTTGGGCAGGCTCGGGTGGGCGAGCGCGGCGTAGTGGGTGAAGTCCAGGCTGCTGCCGCCGCGCCACAGGCTGTTCAGGTACGGCATGTCCGTCCGGTCGTTCAGCACGGGATGCAGGCCGTGGTTCTCCATCATGATGATCACGAACGGGGCCGGAGCCGCGCGGGGCGCTGGGATCGCCTGGGCCACTGGGGCCGCGACGCCCAGCCCGGCCAGCAACGCGCTCGCCGCCACGGTGATGCCCGTCATCCTGGCCCGGGACCTGTTCATGCGCATCCCTCCCCCGCGCCTCATTTTGCCCGGTATCGGCGATCTCCGGCGATTCCCCCGGGAAAAAACGGCGGGGATCGCGCGGGACGCCGAGAGTGCTGCGGCCCACGGGCGCGCACCGCGAGGGGGAATACGCTTGTCGCGAGTCCGCGTCAACGAGGACGCGGGTCGACGCCAGGAGTCACCACAGTGACGAACGTCTTCGCGACCAGCCTCAGCGGAAGCGTGCCCGGTTACCCCCAGGACACGCCCGGATCCGCGGCCACCGCGCGCGGCGGGCACGAGCAGGTCGTGTTCTGCCAGGACCCGCAGACCGGGCTGCGGGCCATCATCGCCATCTACTCCACCGCCCTGGGCCCGGGGCTGGGCGGCACGCGGTTCTTCCCCTACCCGTCGGAGGACGCGGCGCTGGCCGATGTGCTGAACCTGTCCCGCGCGATGGCTTACAAGAACGCCCTCGCCGACCTAGACCTCGGCGGTGGCAAGGCCGTCATCATCGGGGACCCGGCCAAGCTCAAGTCCGAGGCGCTGTTGCGGGCGTACGGCCGGTTCGTGGAATCGCTGGGCGGGCGGTACCTGACCGCGTGCGACATCGGCACCTACAGCGCGGACATGGACATCGTGGCCCGCGAGTGCCGGTACGTCACCGGCCGGACCGTGCTCAACGGCGGCGGCGGTGACTCCTCCATCCTGACGGCGATCGGGGTGTTCCACGGGATGCGGGCCGCGGCGGAGCACACCTGGGGCTCGGACAGCCTGGAGGGCCGCCTGGTCGGGGTCGAGGGCGTCGGCAAGGTGGGCCACCGCCTGGTCGGCCACCTGATCGAGGCGGGTGCCCAGGTCGCTATCTGCGACGTAAGCCCCGCGGCGGTGCAGCGGGTGCTGGCGGCCCACCCGGCCGTGCAGGCCGTCCGCGGCCAAGCCGAACTGCTCGCCCTCCCGCTCGACATCTACTCACCGTGCGCGATGGGTGGCGCGCTCACCGACGAGTCAGTCGCCGCCCTGTCTGCCCGGGTCGTCTGCGGCGGCGCCAACAACCAGCTCGCGCATCCCGGGCTGGAGAAGGTGCTCGCCGACCGCGGCACCCTCTACGCCCCGGACTACCTGGTCAACGCGGGCGGGGTCATCCAGGTCGCGGACGAGCGGGCCGGTTTCAACTTCGAGCGGGCCAGCGCGCGGACCGAGAAGATCTACGTGACGGCCAAGAAGATCTTCGCGCTGGCAGACGAAGAAGGCGTACCGCCCGCGGTGGCCGCCGACCGGCTGGCCGAGCGGCGGATGGCCGAGGTCGGCCGGCTCCGCGGCATCTGGCTGCCCGGCTGAGCCGAGCGTCTGCCGCAGAAGATCCCTGGGTGGGGCGGCGGGGTGAGGGATTGGAGCGCGGGGCGGCGGGGTGAGAAATTTGGAGCGCGGGGCGGCGGGGTGAGAACTAGCACGTGCGGCTGGGAAGCGCTCGCGGCGCAAAGCAGGTACCGTAATAGATGCATGCGGGCTCGAACGCGCGTCGCGCTTCCAGGCGCTGGAGAACGACGCGCCGCATCATGTGCGCGAAACCCGTATTGCTCAGTGCAGGGAACAGGGCCCTAGGCAGGGCTCCGCATGTTCGAGGGGGTCGAGCCAATGGGGCGCGGCCGAGCCAAGGCCAAGCAGGTAAAGGTGGCACGCCAGCTTAAGTACAACAGCGGCGGCACTGACCTTGACCGGCTGCGGACCGAGCTGGGCGTCGGTGAGGAAAGCGTGCAGGAGAACAACGACCACGTATCTTCCGAGCTACGCCGACCGCTACAGCGACTTCGACGACTACGACGAAGAAGACGACGAAGAGAGCGGACTAGATTCCTGCGCGCCGATAGGCGCCGAGCGCAGGCGGACGCTCCTCGGCATCCCGAGGTGACCTCGCCGGCGCGCCATGCGGGTATCGCCGCGATCCACGAGCAGGCGCACGGCGCGGTCGGCGTCGTCCGCTGCCACCACGGCGACCATGCCGACGCCCATGTTGAACACCTGCTCCAGTTCCGCTTCGGCGATCCCGCCATGCCCCGCGAGCAGCCCGAAGATCGGCGGCCGGGCGCCAGGTCCCGCGGTCCACGGTGGCGCCCATCCCCGGCGGGAGCACCCGGGCCAGGTTGGCGGCCAGCCCGCCCCCGGTGACGTGGGCGTAGGCGTGCACGTCGCACTGGGCGGCCAGGGCCAGGCAGTCCCGCGCGTAGATCGTGGTCGGGGTCAGCAGTTCCTCGCCCAGCGTCTGGCCCAGTTCCGGCGGTTCGGCGTCCAGGGCCAGGCCCGCCTCGGCGATCACCCGCCGGACCAGTGAGTAGCCGTTGGCGTGCAGCCCCGAGGACGCCAGCGCGAGTACCGCGTCCCCCGGCCGCACCCGGTCCGGCCCCAGCAGGGCGTCCGCCTCCACGACGCCGGTCGCGGCGCCCGCCAGGTCGAAGTCGTCCGGGCCGAGGTGGCCGGGGTGCTCGGCGGTCTCGCCCCCGAGCAGCGCGCAGCCCGGCCAGCTCACACCCGCGGGCCACGCCGCGGACGATCTCGGCGGCCCGCTCGGCCACCAGGGTGCCGAACACCACGTAGTCGGTCATGAACAACGGCTCGGCGCCGCATGTGACCAGGTCATCCACCACCATCGCGACGAGGTCGAGCCCCACGGTGCCGTACCGGCCCAGCCGCTGGGCGATCACCACCTTGGTGCCCACCCCGTCGGTGGCCGTGGCCAGCAACGGGCGCCGGTAGCCGGTCAGCCGGGAGGCGTCGAACAGGCCGGCGAACCCGCCGATCCCGCCGACGACCTCGGGCCCCGCGGTCCGCGCGACGGCTTCCCGCATCAGGGCCACGGCACGGTCCCCCGCCTCGATGCTCACCCCCGCGGCCGGTAGTCCAGCCGCTCGCCGCGCGATGGGGCCTGTCGGCTTGCCCGGCCAGGCGCCATCGACGCCCGGGGTCCGGGGGGTCGCTCCCGGGCCAGCACTGTCATGGGCGCACCCCGGCGGCCGCCCCCTCCAGGACGTGCTTGCCGCGTTCGGCCTCGGCGACCGGAACCGGGTAGTCGCCGTCGAAGCAGGCCCGGCACAGGCGGTCCGCGGGCACCGTGGTCGCCTCGGTCAGTGCCGCCAGCGAGATGAACCCGAGCGAGTCCGCACCGATGGAGTCGCGTATCTCCGCACAGTCGAGGCCGCCGGCGATCAGTTCGGCGCGGGTGGCGAAGTCGATCCCGTAGAAGCACGGCCACTGCACCGGAGGGCTGGAGATGCGCACGTGCACCGCGGCGGCGCCGGCCTCGCGGAGCATCCCGACGATGGCGCGCTGGGTGTTGCCGCGCACGATCGAGTCGTCCACCACGACGATCCGCTTGCCCGCGATCACGTCCCGCAGCGGGTTCAGCTTCAGCCGGATGCCGCGCTCGCGGATCGTCTGGCTGGGCTGGATGAACGTGCGGCCCACGTAGGAGTTCTTCACCAGCCCCTGCGCGTAGGGGATGCCGCTGGCCTGGGCATAGCCGATCGCGGCCGGGGTTCCCGACTCCGGCACCGGGATGACCAGGTCGGCCTCGGCCGGGTGCTCGGCGGCGAGCCGGCGGCCCACCTCCACCCGCGCCGCGTGCACGCCCCGGCCGGCGATGGTGGTGTCCGGGCGGGCCAGGTACACGTACTCGAACAGGCAGCCCCGCGGCTGCGCCGGGGCGAAGGTGGCCGAGGTGACCCCGCCGTCGTCGATGGCGATCAGTTCCCCCGGCTCCACCTCGCGGACGAACCGGGCGCCGACGATGTCGAGGGCCGCGGTCTCGCTGGCGACGACCCAGCCGCTGGCGAGCCGGCCGAGCACCAGCGGCCGGAAGCCCTGCGGGTCGCGCGCCGCGTACAGGGTCCGCTCGTCCGCGAAGACCAGCGAGTACGCCCCGCGCACCTGCGGCAGCGTGGCCAGCGCGGCCTCCAGCAGGGTGGCGTGCGGCAGGGCCGGCGAACAACGCCGTCAGCACGTCGGTGTCGGACGTCCCGGCCAGCCCCGGCAGCCCGTCCGCCGGGCGGCAGCCAGGGCGGCAAGCTCCAGCGTATTGATCAAATTTCCGTTGTGGCCGAGGGCGACGCCGCCGGCGCGGCGTGGGCCGGAACGTCGGCTGGGCGTTCTCCCACACCGACGAGCCGCTGGTGGAGTAGCGGCAGTGCCCGACCGCGATGTGCCCGTGCAGGGTACTCAGCACGCGCTCGTCGAACACCTGGGCCACCAGGCCCATGTCCTTGTAGACGACGATCCGCGAGCCGTCGCTGACGGCGATGCCGGCCGACTCCTGGCCACGGTGCTGCAGCGCGTAGATGCCGAAGTAGGCGAGCTTGGCGACGTCCTCACCCTCGGCCCAGACGCCGAACACGCCGCACGCGTCCCGGGGGGGCCGATCGTCCGGATCCAAGTCGCCGGTGAGTCGGCCGTCGGGCTTGACCACGCGGTCAGTCTAGTGACTCCGGGCCGGCGTTCCCCGCCGCAAGCACCGGCAGATATGCGGTCAGGTCGGCGCGGACCCCGCTGGCCCGGACCGCCCCGGACGCCACCGCGTCGGCCCAGCAGGTCAGGCCGATCGCCAGGCGGACCCAGGTCACCGGGTCCATCTCCACCAGGTTGGGCGGGGTGCCCCGGGTGTGCCGGGGGCCCTCGATGCACTGCACCGCCGCGTACGGCGGCACCCGCACCTCGACCGCCCGGCCGGGCGCCTGGGCGGCGAGCCTGCCGAGCAGGTACCTGACGGCGCCCCGCAGCGCCTCCGGCAGCGGCGCGCGGCCGCTGCCCAGCGCCACCGCGACCGCCACGGCGCAGGCCCGGCCCAGCGCCTCAGCATCGCCGGCGCCGGCCCAGGCCTGCTCGCCCAGCGCGGCGCGCTGCTCGTCCAGGGCGGCCCGCAGCCGCTGCTCGGCCCGGTCGCTGGCGGCGGTCATCCGTGCTCAGCCGAACAGGGCGGCCAGGACACCGGCCCGTGCCGCCGCGAGCTCGTCCAGCGGCACGCCGAAGCAGCCCGCCACCTCCAGCCGGTCGCCACCGACCGTGCCCAGATCCGTCAGCGGGACCCCGTGGCGCTGGCACAGCGCGGCGAGCGCGGCCGCCGCGCCGGGGGCGACCTCGGCCACCACCCGCGCCGGCGACTCGCTGAACAGCATGGTGAACGGGTCACCGGGCAGGCTGACCCGGCCGCCGGCCTGGCCGCGCAGGCAGCACTCGGCCAGGGCCACCGCCAGGCCGCCGTCGGACAGGTCGTGCGCCGCCGCCAGCAGGCCGTCGCCCGCCGCCGCCGCGAGCACGCCGGCGAGCGCCCGCTCCGCGCCCAGGTCCACGGCGGGCGGGCGGCCGCCGAGGTGGCCGTGCATCACCCAGGCCCAGGCCGATCCGCCGAAGTCCGCGCCCGTCCGGCCGAGCAGGACCAGGCCCGCGCCCGGGCGGCGGAACCCGAGCGACAGCCGGCGCCGCACGTCGGGGAGGATGCCCAGCACGCCGACCACCGGCGTGGGGTGGATGGGCGCCGCCCCGGTCTGGTTGTAGAAGCTGACGTTGCCCCCGGTCACCGGGGTGCCCAGGAACGCGCAGCCGTCCGCGAGGCCCCGCACGGTCTCGGCGAACTGCCACATGACGGCCGGGTCCTCGGGTGAGCCGAAGTTGAGGCAGTTGGTCACCGCGGCCGGGCGCGCGCCGGTGGCGGCCACGTTCCGGTACGCCTCGGCCAGGGCAAGCTGGGCGCCCGCGTAGGGGTCGAGGCGGCAGTACCGGCCGTTCCCGTCGGTGGCGAGGGCCACCCCGAGCCCGCTCTCCTCGTCGACCCTGATCACCCCGGCGTTCTCCGGGGCGGCGAGCACCGTGTCCCCGAGCACGTGCCGGTCGTACTGCTCGGTCACCCAGGTCTTGTCCGCCAGGTCCGGCCAGGCCAGCAGGGCGAGCAGGGTGCCGCCCAGCTCACCGGGGGCAGGCCGGGGCAGCCGGGCCGGGTCGTCGGCCGCCAGCGCGTCCTGGCTGGCCGGGCGCACCGCCGGCCGGTCGTAGAGCGGGCCCTGGCTGGCCGCGGTCTGCGGTGCGATGTCCACCACGACCTCGCCGCGCCAGGTCATCTCCAGCCGCCCGGTGCCGGTGACCTCGCCGATCACCGTGGCCGGCACGTCCCAGCGGGCGCAGATCCCGGCGAACCGCGCCACGTGGCCCGGTTCGACGATGGCCATCATGCGTTCCTGGGACTCGCTCATGAGGATCTCGGCGGGGCCGAGCGAGGAGTCCCGCAGCGGGACGAGGTCCAGGTCCACCGACATGCCGGACCCGCCGCCCGCGGCGAGTTCCGCGGTCGCGCAGGACACCCCGGCGGCGCCCAGGTCCTGGATGCCGGCCAGCAGCCCCGCCGCGCCCAGTTCCAGGCAGCACTCCACCAGCAGCTTCTCCATGAACGGGTCGCCGACCTGCACGCTCGGCCGCTTGGCCGCCTCCCCGCCGCCGAACGACGCGCTGGCCAGCACCGACGCCCCGCCGATCCCGTCCGGCCCGGTGCGGGCGCCGAACAGGATCACCTTGTTGCCCGCCCCGCGGGCCGCGGCGAAGCGCAGGTCCTCGTGCCGCATCACGCCCACGCAGAGCGCGTTCACCAGCGGGTTGCCCGCGTAGCACGGGTCGAAGGCAAGCTCGCCGCCGATGTTCGGCAGGCCGAGGCAGTTGCCGTAGAACGAGATGCCGCCGACGACGCCGGGCAGCACCCGGGCGGTGTCCGGCGCGTCCGCGGGGCCGAACCGCAGCGAGTCCATCACCGCCACCGGGCGGGCGCCCATGGCCAGGATGTCCCTGACGATCCCGCCGACACCGGTCGCCGCGCCCTGGAACGGCTCCACATAGGAGGGATGGTTATGCGACTCGATCTTGAAGGTGACCGCGTACCCCTGGCCGATGTCCACCACGCCGGCGTTGTGCCCGATGCCGGCCAGCAGCGCACCCGCCTCCCCATCTCCCTTCGCGGCGGCGCCTTGTCGGCGAACTGGCGCAGGTATGCCCGGGAGGATTTGTAGGAGCAGTGCTCGCTCCACATCACCGAGTACAAAGCGAGTTCCGGGTCGGTCGGCCGCCGGCCGAGCAGGCCCCGGATCCGCTGGTACTCCTCCTCGGTCAGGCCCAGTTCCCGGTAGGGCTGGAGACGGTCCGGGGTGGCGGCGGCCACGGCCACGGTGTCGGTACTGGCCTGGGGGGGCGACCCCCTGGAACCCCCCGATGGCCCAGCGGCCCCCGCGACTCCGTCGCGTCGGCCGCGGCCGCAGGCCTGGGCGCTGGCGAGGCTCGACCCCCCCTGGCCCGGCCTGCGCGCTCACCGGGCCACCAGCGCGCGGACGATCGAGGTGAAGAAGCCGAGCCCGTCGCTGCCCGGGCCGGTCAGCGCGTCGATCGCGTGCTCGGGGTGCGGCATGAGGCCGACCACGTTGCCCGCGGCGTTCGCCACCCCGGCGATGCCGTTCACGGAGCCGTTCGGGCTCCCGTCGCGGTACCGGGCGACCACCTGCCCATCCGCTTCGAGCCGGACCAGCGTGGCGGCATCGGCGAGGTAGGAGCCCTGCCCGCTCTTCAGTACCACGGTGATCTCCTGGTCCGGCTCGTAGCCGCTGGTCCACGGAGTGCGGTTGTGCTCGATGCGCACCCGGACCTCCCGGTCGATGAACCGGAGCCCGGTGTTGTGGGTCAGCGCGCCCGGCAGCAGGTGCGCCTCGCACAGGATCTGGAACCCGTTGCAGATGCCGAGCACCGGCAGCCCCGACCGGGCGGCGGGCACCAGGTCGGCCATCACCGGCGCGAACCGTGCGATCGCGCCGCAGCGCAGGTAGTCGCCGTAGGAGAAGCCGCCGGGCAGAATGACGGCGTCGGCCCCGCGCAGGCCACGGTCACCGTGCCAGAGCGCGACCGCCTCGGCGCCGGCCCGGCGCACCGCGCGCGCGGCATCACGGTCGTCGAGTGATCCAGGAAAGGTGACGACCCCCACCCTGGCCGTCACGGGCGTCCTCCCACGGACGCAGGCTACCGGCTCACCGGTGTCAAAACGGGGCGCCCCGCGCGCCATGCCTGTTGCGGTGGCTGGTGCATACCGCCGCCCGGTACGCCTCGAACTGGACGCCCCATGCTCACCCGGCGGGCCGATCCGGTGTGTCAGGTGGCTGTGTGCCGGTGCCGTGAACCGGTCTGGGGCCCGGCGATCTGGCCGATCAGGTCGCGGATGGTGCCGTCGGTGAGCTGGTAGCAGACGACGCGCCCGGTGCGCCGTGCGGTTACGGTGCCGGCCGCGCGGAGCAGGCGCAGGGCCTGGGAGACGGTGGTCTCGTTCATCCCGGCGGCCACGGCCAGGTCGGTGACGCTGATCGGGCCGGCCTGATGGATGCAGATGAGCAGGGTGAGGCGGCTCGGATCGCCGAGGGTCCGGAACCTGCTGGCCCATCCGGCGATGTCACCGCAGTCGCCGAGTGCGCTGAGGGCCTGGCACACCCGCTCGCTGTCGAGGGTGCGGCGGCCGGCTGGGACGAGGTGCATGGCCCGATCATCGCAGACTCTGATTTGCATAGGTATTTATCTGCTGAGATTTGACGGCGGCGATCTGCCGTCGTTAGGGTGTGCCCACCCCCGGGCCGCCGGCCCGGGTGGTTCAGCTGCAGCGAAGCCGGTGAGATGCCGGCACTGTCCCGCAACGGTGATGCCCCGGCCTGGGGATGAGTCCGGACGCCTGCCCTGAGCCAGCGATATCGGTCCTCGGCGGAAGGGCGATTCGTGCGCGTTCCCCGCGCGGTCATGCGGCCATCCGCCCGGCAGCGTGCCCCGGACGGTGAGGCCGCCGAGCGTGACCGCAGCCGCGGTACCGCCTCCGGCGGGCGGCTGCCATTGCTGGTGGTCCTTCCCGCCTGCGCGCTGCTGCTCATGGTGGTGATGACGGCGGCGATCGGCATCGGGCCGGTGCCGCTGAGCCCCGCCTCGGTCTGGCATGTCGTACTGAGCCACCTTGAGGGTCATCCGGCGCAGAGCGTCGCCGGGGAGATCGTCTGGCAGATCCGGGTGCCGAGAGTCCTGCTCGCGGCGCTGATCGGCGCGGCCCTGACCACAGCCGGGACCGTCGTCCAGGTCCTGGTGCGCAACGCGCTGGCCGACCCGTTCCTGCTGGGAATCTCCTCCGGCGCCAGCGTGGGGGCAACGGCGGTGCTACTGTTCGGCGCGCTGGCGTCGCTGGGCCTGTGGGCGATCTCGGTGGGCAGCATCATCGGCGCGCTGGCCGCCATGGTCAGCGTCTTCGCGGTCGCACGCCAGCACGGGCGGCTCGCCCCGACACAGCTGATCCTGTGCGGCGTGGTGATGGCCGCGTTCTATGAGGCGATCACCAGCTTCCTGATCTTCCGGGGCAACCCGCAGGCAACCCAGTCGATCCTGTTCTGGCTGCTCGGCTCGTTCGGCCTGGCGTCCTGGCAGCAGCTGCCGATCCCGGCCGTGGTGCTCCTGGCCGCGATGGCCTACCTGCTGGCGCAGGCCCGGTCGCTGAACGCGCTGGCGATGGGACCGGAAGCGGCGGCGGCGCTGGGCGTGGACGTGCGGCAACTGCGCCGCAACCTGTTCATCGCCGCCTCGCTCATCGCCGGCGTGGCGGTCGCGGTCAGCGGCGTGATCGGGTTCGTCGGCCTTGTCATCCCGCATATCGTCCGGCTGCTGGTGGGCTCCGATCACCGCCGGGTCCTGCCCGCCGGGGTGCTCATCGGGGCGTCGTTCATGGTGCTGGCCGACCTGCTGGCCCGCACGATCGTGGCACCGCAGGAGATGCCGATCGGCGTGATCACCGCCTTCATCGGCGCGCCGGCGCTGCTGCTGCTCATCCGCCGGCGCCCCTATCTGTACGGGGCCGCCGAATGAGCCTGGAACTGCGCGGCCTGTGCGTGGACATCGCCGGCCTGCGGATCGTGTCCGGCATCAGCCTGCGCGTCGCCGACGGCCAGTTCGCCGGGCTGATCGGGCCGAACGGCAGCGGGAAATCCACCATCCTGAAGGCCATCTACCGGGTCCACCGCCCGGCGGCCGGCGCCGTCCTGGTCAACGGCACCGACCTGCACCAGATGCGGCCCAGGATCGCCGCCCGCCGGGTCGCCGTGGTGGCCCAGGAAAATCTGATGGACTTCGGCTTCACGGTCCGCGAGATGGTGATGATCGGCCGCACCCCGCACAAGGGGCCCTTCGACCGGGACGACGAGAACGACGAGGCGATCATCCAGGACGCGATGCAGCGGACCGGCTGCGCGGATCTGGGCGGCCGCAGCTTCCAGAGCCTGTCCGGCGGCGAGAAGCAGCGGGTGCTGATCGCGCGCGCCCTCGCCCAGGGCGCCGATCACCTCATCCTCGACGAGCCGACCAACCACCTCGACATCCGCTACCAGATCAGCATCCTGGAACTGGTCGCCGGGCTCGGCGTCACCGTCCTCGCCGCGCTGCACGACCTCAATCTCGCCGCCCTGTTCTGCGACACCGTGCACGTCCTGGCGGACGGGCACCTGATCGCCGCGGGACCGCCGGCGGATGTGATCACCCCGCAGACCGTCCGCGCCGCCTATGGCGCCGACGTCCTGATCATCGACCACCCCGACACCGGCACTCCCCAATTGCTGTCACGCCGCCTCGCCGGCACCCACCGGCCAGCGGCACGCCCCGCGACCATGCCGAAGCACCGCCAGAACGGCGGGGCAGCGGATCCCGACCGAAAGGCCCCCGATGCTTAACGCCCGCCGCCACCACGAACGCCGCCGTTGTCCTGCGGGCCCGCTGGCTGCCGTGATCCTGGCCGGCGCCCTCGCGCTCGCAGCGTGCGGCAGCAGCGCAGGCGCAACGCCAGCCTCGCCGCCGGCCGCGGCGGGCAAGGCTGCCTACCCGGTGACCGTGCAAAGCTGCGGGTCGCCGGTCACCTTCACCCGTGCGCCCAGGCGCGCCGTCTCCAACGACATCAACACCACCGAGGACATGCTCGCCCTGGGGCTGCAATCGCGGATGGCCGGCGACTTCGGCGTCACCGGCGACGGACCGCAGGGCCATCCGGTACCCGCCCAGTACCTCAGCGCCTTCCACCAGGTCCGGGACGTCTCCCCGGACTACTTCACCCTCGAAACCCTGGTCGGCCTGCACCCTGACTTCCTGTTCGCCGGCTGGGACTACGGCCTGCAGGCCGGCACCAGCCTGACACCGACCGGCCTGGCCAAATTCGGCATCAAAACCCTGGCGCTCACCGAGTCCTGCGCCCGCGTCAACCCGGGCGAGAAATCAGTCTCGATCAACGACACCTACCGGGACCTGGCCAATCTCGGCGCGATCTTCAACGTGCGCGGCCGCGCCAGCAAACTCATCGCCCAGATGAAGGCCCAAGTAGCTGCCGCACATGCCAAAGTGGCCAGCCTCAAGCCCGTCTCGGTCTTCCTCTACGACAGCGGGCAGGCGGCCCCGTTCACGGCCCCCGGCCTGGCCATGCCCAACGCCCTGATCCAGCTCGGCGGCGGCGCCAACATCTTCGGCAGCCTCAAGCAAAGCTGGACATCGGTGTCCTGGGAGACGGTCGTCGCCCGCCAGCCACGGTGCATCCTCATCAACGACTACGGCACCCCAACCTGGCAGCAGAAAGAGAAATTCCTCAAGACCGACCCAGTGACCCGCAACCTCCCCGCCGTCCGCAACAACTGCATCCTGCACCTCAGCTACGACCAGCTCACCCCCAGCCCCCGCAACGCCCAAGCCGTCACAGCCATCGCCCACTGGCTGCACCCGAAGGCATTCGGGCAATCCGGCTAACCTGTCATTCCTGGCCCGGCCGGGGCGGTACGTGAATGGAGGATGCCCGATGAGCGGTATGCGGGTCGGTGGAGGAGCCGGGCTGAGGCGGGGTGCCGCCGCGGTTGTCGCGGGGCTGGTGTCGGTGGCGGCGCTGGCCGGAGGCACCGCGGCGCAGGCTAGCGCGGCAGCCGTCACGCACGCCGCTGCTGCTGCCCGCCCCGCCGCCTCGGGCGGCACCTGGGGAAAGGCGGAGGAGGCGCCCGGCATCGCGGCCCTCGCCGAGGACGGGACTTCCAATCCGCTGTCGGTGTCGTGCGCCTCGGCGGGCAACTGCGGCGCCGGCGGGTACTACACGACGTTCGTCACCGAACCTGGCCCCGGGGAGGCTTTCGCCGTGAGTGAGAAGGGCGGCACCTGGGGAAAGGCGAAGCAGGTGCCCGGCACCGCAGCCCTCAACCAAGGCGGAGTCGCCCAGCTCACCTCGGTGTCGTGCGCCGCGGCGGGCAACTGCAGCGCGGGCGGGTACTACACCGACAGCGACGGCGACAAGGAGGCGTTCGTCGCCGGCGAGACCAACGGCACCTGGGGAAAGGCGGAGGAGGTGCCCGGCACCGCGGCCCTCAACAAGGGCCTGGTTGCCCAGGTCGCCTCGGTGTCGTGCGCCGCGCCGGGCAACTGCAGCGCGGGCGGGTCCTACAGCGACGGCGCCGGCCGCCAGCAGGCGTTCGTGGTCGGCGAGACGAACGGCACCTGGGGCACGGCCAAGGAGGTGCCCGGCACCGCGGCCCTCAACCAAGGCGGAGTCGCCCAGCTCACCTCGGTGTCATGCGCCGCGGCGGGCAACTGCAGCGCGGGCGGGTACTACACCGACAGCGCCGGCAACGGCCAGGCGTTCGTCGTGAGCGAGCAGGGCGGCACCTGGGGCACGGCCAAGGAGGTGCCCGGCACCGCGGCCCTCAACAAGGGCCTGGTCGCCCAGGTCGCCTCGGTGTCGTGCGCCGCGGCCGGCAACTGCAGCACGGGCGGGTACTACACCGACGGCTCCGGCCGCCAGCAGGCGTTCGTCGCCAGCGAGCAGGGCGGCACCTGGGGCACGGCGAAGCAGGTGCCCGGCACCGCGGCCCTCAACAAGGGCGGGTCCGCCGCGGTGAGCCAGGTGTCGTGCCCCTCGGTGGGCAACTGCGGCGCCGGCGGGTACTACACCGACGGCTCCGGCCGCCAGCAGGCGTTCGTCGCCGGCGAGACGAACGGCACCTGGGGCACGGCCAAGGAGGTACCCGGCACCGCGGCCCTCAACCAAGGCGGAGGTGCCCGGCTCGCGTCGGTATCGTGCGCCGCGGCGGGCAACTGCAGCGCGGGCGGGTACTACACCGACGGCTCCGGCAACGAGCAGGCGTTCGTCGCCGGCGAGACGAACGGCACCTGGGGCACGGCGCAGGAGGTGCCGGGTTTCCCGGCCCTCAACAAGGGCGGAATCGCCGGGGTGGACCAGGTGTCGTGCGCCTCGGCCGGGCACTGCAGCGCCGTCGGGATCTACCAGACCCGTAACGGCTTCAATGAGGTGTTCGTCGTCAACGAGACCTGACGTACCCGGGCCCGGCGGGCAGGATCAGCCGGCGTCGGCGAGCTCGCCGTCTTCGAGTTCGTCGTCCAGGGCGTCGGCGAACGGGGCGCCCGGGCGCCAGGCCAGGCGCTTGTGCAGGGAGACCACGGTGCGGTGCTCGGGGCCGCTGGTCATGCTGACGTCATCGACGCAGGCCCGCATGATATCGATGCCGCGCCCCGATTCGGGCAGCGCGGCGATGTCGTCCTCCTTGGCCCCCGCCCCGGCATGTGCCCCCGCGGCGGAGCCGGCCCGGCCGGACCCGAGCAGCGACCGGCCGAGGGTGGCGGGGCGCCCGCCGCGACGCCGGGGGCGTGCCGTCGCGGCCCCGGCCGGCCAGGGGCGCCGCAGCCCCGGAATCCGGCGGCCGGCGAACCCCTGCCAGGTATTCTGCACCTCGATGCGGCAGCCGCGCCGGCCCAGGCTGGCCACGACCTCGTACCTGCGTCCCGGGCCCCCGTGGCGCACCACGTTGGTGCATGCTTCGGTCACCGCGAGTAGCAATTCCGCGAGCCCATCGTCGTCGGCGCCGAGGCCCCGCAGGGCGTCGCCGAGCATATGGCGCATCACCGGCACGCTCAGTGCCTCTCGCGGAAACACCAGGCAGAGCTTCACGTCCACGCTAGGCTCCTCGGCGCTGCTCACCCGTGTGTGCACCTGACCCCCCGGTTACCGCTTGCACGGTCCACGTTGGCCACTTTGAGTGCTTTCCCCCGCCTGGGCCGGGGTAACCGTCAAGTTGAGTGACACCATGGTTAACGCATGCCGCTACTGGATGGTTAAGCAGCGGCGGGCCGACGCAGGACGCCATCTCCTCACTCCGCGCGCAGTACGAATTCCTCAATCACGGGGTTCGCAAGCAATTCACCGGCAAGCTCTCCGACCCTGGTCAGAGCGCTGTCATCGGCCTCACCGCGCAGTTCCACCTCAAACCGCTTGCCTTGCCGCACACCCACCACATCGCCGTATCCAAGTCGCTGGCAGGCGCGTGAGATGGCCTCTCCCTGCGGGTCGTGAATCTCCCGCTTCAGCATCACATCGACAATGATTTTGGTCACTTTTCCTTGCCTTTCCTTGTTCCTTGCCCACCGGCCACGCAGCGTACGCGACACGCAGCCTGCCGGTAAGTGTTCATCCGGGGTTAGCCGCACGCCCCGCCGTCTGTCACGATGGCCCTAACGGTCCGGGCCCAACCAGAGCCGTTACGGACCCCCGCCGGCCGGTCGCGGTGATCCCGCAGCCGGCCCCGATCACAAGGAGTGGCACGTGGCCGTCGATGCTGACGGTGCGGTCACCACCGCACCGGGATCGGCCCGCCTGGACCAGCAGGCCGGGTCGCCCGTGGAAACCATCCAGCTGCTGACCCCCGAAGGGGAGCGGCTGGAACACCCCGACTATCCCCTGGACCTGTCCGACGACGAGGTGAAGGGCCTGTACCGCGACCTCGTCCTGGTTCGCCGGATCGACACCGAAGCGATCGCGCTGCAGCGCCAGGGCGAACTGGGCATCTGGGCCTCCCTCCTCGGCCAGGAAGCCGCCCAGGTCGGCTCCGGGCGGGCGCTCGGCCCCCGCGACATGGCCTTCCCCACCTACCGCGAGCATGGCGTGGCCTGGTGCCGCGGCCTGGACCCGATCAAGCTCCTTGAGTTGTACCGGGGTGTCAGCCACGGCGGCTGGGATCCCGCCGAGCACAACTTCCACCTGTACACGATCGTGATCGGCGCGCAGACGCTGCACGCCACCGGCTACGCGATGGGGATCCAGCGCGACGGCCTGGTCGGCGAGAACGGCGAGGCGGCCATCGTCTACTTCGGCGACGGCGCCACCAGCCAGGGCGACGTGAACGAGGCGTTCGTCTTCGCCTCGGTGTTCAACGCCCCCGTGGTGTTCTTCTGCCAGAACAACCAGTGGGCCATCTCCGAGCCGCTGGAGCGGCAGAGCCGCGTCCCGCTCTACCAGCGGGCCAGCGGATTCGGCTTCCCCGGCATCCGGGTGGACGGCAACGACGTGTTCGCCTGCCTGGCCGTCACCCGCAAGGCGATGCAGGCCGCCAGGGAGGGCCAGGGGCCCACGCTGATCGAGGCCTTCACCTACCGGATGGGCGCGCACACCACCACCGACGACCCCACCAGGTACCGGCTCGCCGCGGAACTGGAGGCCTGGAAGCTCAAGGACCCCATCGAGCGGGTCAAGGCCTACCTGGTCCGCACCGGCGCCGCCGACGCGGCCTTCTTCGAGGCCATCGACGCCGAAGCGGCCGAGGTGGGCCGTGGTGTCCGGCAGGGCTGCCTGGCCATGCCCGACCCGCAGCCACTGTCGATCTTCGAGAACATCTACAGCGAGCCGAACGCCCTGCTGGACACCGAGCGCGAGCAGTTCGCCGCTTACCTGGACACCTTCGAGGCCGAGGAGGTGGCACGGTGACCGTGCTCACGCTGTCCAAAGCGATCAACGAGGGCCTCCGCAAGTCCCTGGAAGCCGACCCCAAGGTGCTCATCATGGGCGAGGACGTCGGCAAGCTGGGCGGGGTGTTCCGGGTCACCGACGGGCTGCAGAAGGACTTCGGCGAATCCCGCGTGGTGGACACGCCGCTCGCCGAGTCCGGCATCGTCGGCACCGCGATCGGGCTCGCCCTGCGCGGCTACCGCCCGGTGTGCGAGATCCAGTTCGACGGCTTCGTCTTCCCCGCGTTCGACCAGATCGTCAGCCAGCTGGCCAAGCAGCGGCTGCGCTCGCTCGGGAAAGTCAAGATGCCGGTGGTGATCCGGATCCCGTACGGCGGCGGCATCGGCGCGGTGGAGCACCACAGCGAATCGCCCGAGGTGTACTTCGTGCACACGGCCGGCCTGCGGGTGGTCGCCTGCTCCGGCCCGGCGGACGCGTTCACGATGATCCAGCAGTCGATCACCTCCGACGACCCGGTGATCTTCTTCGAGCCCAAGCGCAGGTACTGGGACAAGGCCGAGGTGGACACCGCCGCGGACCTGTCCGGGGCGGTGCCGCTGACCGCGGCGCGCACCGTGGCCGAGGGCGGCGACGTGACCGTGGTGACCTATGGGCCCCTGGTGCGGACCTGCGTGGAGGCCGCCGTCGCGGCCCGCGAGGACGGCCGCGCCCTTGAGGTGATCGACCTGCGCTCGCTGTCCCCGCTGGACATCGGCACCGTGGTCGGGTCGGTGCGCAGGACCGGCCGGTGCGTGGTCGTGCACGAGGCGCCGGTCACCGCGGGGCTCGGCGCCGAGATCGCCGCCCGGGTCACCGAGAACTGCTTCTACCACCTGGAGGCCCCGGTCCTGCGGGTCGGCGGGTTCTCCACTCCGTATCCGCCGTCCCGGCTGGAGGAGCACTACCTGCCCGACCTGGACCGGGTGCTCGACGCCGTCGACCGCGTGATTGCGTTCTGAGGCGGGAGAGATACATGGCTGACGTGAAGCAGTTCAAGCTGCCGGACGTGGGTGAGGGGCTGACCGAGGCGGACATCGTCTCCTGGAAGGTGAAGCCCGGGGACCACGTGACCGTGAATCAGGTCATCGTGGAGATCGAGACGGCGAAATCGCTGGTGGAACTGCCTTGCCCGTTCGATGGGGTGGTTACCGACCTGCTCGTGCCTGAGGGGCAGTCGGTGGACGTCGGGACGCCGATCATTGCGGTTGACGTGTCCGGGGACGGCGGTGCGGGGGGGCCTGGATCGCACGATGCTGTCCCGGCTGCCACAACGGCATCCGGAACAGCACCGACGACCCAGGCTGCGGGGGCCGGAGTTGCGGATGAGACTGCGGCACGGGAACCGGGGATCGAGGGGAGCCCGGCGCCGAAGATCGAGCGGCAGGCGGTGCTGGTCGGGTACGGGGTGAAGCTGGGGACGACAACACGGCGGGCACGTAAGGGGGGGAGAGCGGGAGGTGGGTCCGGGGCTGGTGCGGCTCCGGCAGAGCCCGTGAGTCCGGCGGCTGCGGAGGGGAACGGATCCTCGGGACGGACTGGGACCGTGGACAGGCCGTTGGCTAAGCCGCCGGTCAGGAAGCTGGCGAAGGATCTGGGGGTAGATCTGGCGGCGCTGACGGGGAGCGGACCCGAGGGGACCATTACCCGGGAGGATGTGCAGGCGGCCGCTGCGCCTGTGGCTGATGCGCCCGCGGCCAGGTCGGTGCCCATGGTGCCGGCCGGCGGCGAGGAGCGGATCCCGATCCGGGGGGTGCGGAAGCACACCGCGCTGGCGGTCACGTCCAGCGCGTTCACCGCGCCGCATGTGACGGAGTTCCTGCAGATCGACGTGACCGAGACGATGAGCGCGGTGCGGCGGCTGCGGGACCTGGCCGAGTTCGAGGGATTGCGGCCGAGCCCGCTGCTGCTGGTGGCCAAGGCGCTGCTGGTGGCCGTGGCCCGGCACCCGATGATCAACTCGTCGTGGGACGAGGCGGCACAGGAGATCGTGGTCAAGCACTACGTGAACCTGGGCATCGCCGCCGCCACCGGCCGGGGCCTGCTGGTGCCCAACATCAAGAACGCCCAGGAGCTGTCCCTGCCCGGCCTGGCCCGCGCGCTGGCGGAACTGGCCACCACGGCGCGGGAGGGCAAGACCCCGCCCGCCGACCTGGCCCGCGGCACGATCACGATCACCAACGTGGGCGTGTTCGGCGTGGACACCGGCACGCCGATCCTGACCCCCGGCGAGTCGGCGATCCTCGCGCTCGGCCAGGTCAAGGAGGCACCCTGGGTGCACGAGGGCGCCCTGGCAGTGCGCCAGGTGACCACGCTCGCGCTGTCCTTCGACCACCGGATCGTGGACGGCGACCTGGGCTCGGCCGTGCTGCGCGACATCGGCGCCATGCTCACCGACCCGCTCCGCATGATCGCCTGGGGCTGACCGGAGCCTGTCCCCAAGGAGGGCAATGATCAGGCACGTCGTGCTGTTCACCTGGACGCCGGAGGCGACGGAGGAGCAGAGGCAGGCGCTGCACGCCGAACTGGCCAAGATGCCCCCGGCGATCGAGGCCATCCGCGCCTACCGGTACGGCCCCGATGCGGGCATCAACCCCGCGAACAGCGATTACGCGGTCGTGGCCGACTTCGACGACGCGGCGGGCTACGTCAGCTACCGCGACCACCCGGCGCACCGGGCCATGGTCGAGCGCTACGTGAGCCCGATCGTGGCCGCCCGGGCGGCGATCCAGTTCGAACTGCCCGGCTGACCGGGCCTAGAACGCCTCTTCGGCGAGTTCCATGAGGTCCAGGGTGGTGGTCTCGGCGATCTCCCGCTCCACCGCCAGGCGCGGCAGCACGGTCTGCGCGAAGAACCGCGCGGTGGCCAGCTTGCCCTGGTAGAAGGCCCGGTCCGCGGCGCTCAGGGCACCGGGCTCGCCATCCAGCGCGCCGAGGGCCACCTCCGCCTGGCGGGCCAGCAGCCAGCCGATCACCAGGTCACCGAGGGCCATCAGCAGCCGGGTGGTGTTCAGCCCGGCCCGGTAGATCTCCTCGGGCCGCTCCAGCGACGCCGCCGCATACCCGGCCAGGGTGCCGACAAGTCCCTCGACCTCCCCGGCCGCACGGGCCAGGGCCGTCCGCTCCGGCTTGAGCCTGCCGTTGCCCTGCTCGCCGGCCGCGAAGGCGGTGATCTGGCCCAGCAGCGTGCGCAGCGCCGTGCCCTCGTTGCGGAGGATCTTGCGGAAGAACAGGTCCATGCCCTGGATCGCGGTGGTGCCCTCGTACAGGCTGTCGATCTTGGCGTCCCTGATGTACTGCTCGATCGGGTAGTCCTTGAGGAACCCGGAGCCGCCGAGCGTCTGCAGCGACAGCGTGAGCATCTCGTAGGCGCGCTCCGAGCCGACCCCCTTGACGATCGGCAGCAGCAGGTCGTTGAGCGCCACCAGCTCCTGGTCCTGCCCGGGGCCACTCGCCTGGATCTGCAGCGCGTCCTGGATCGATGCCGCGTAGAGCACCAGAGCCCGCATGCCCTCCGCGTACGCCTTCTGCATCATCAGCATCCGGCGCACGTCGGGGTGGTGGGTGATGGTCACCCGCGGCGCGGTCTTGTCCGCCATCTTGGCGAGGTCGGCGCCCTGCACCCGGGTCTTGGCGTACTCCAGCGCGTTCAGGTACCCGGTGGACAGGGTCGCGATCGCCTTGGTGCCCACCATCATCCGCGCGGCCTCGATGATCAAGAACATCTGCCGGATGCCGTCGTGGGTGTTCCCGATCAGCGTGCCGACCGCCGGCCTGCTGGCGCCGAACGTCAGCTCACAGGTAGTCGAGGCGTGCAGCCCCATTTTGTGCTCTACGCCGGTCACCTCGACGCCGTTCCGCTCCCCCAGCGTGCCATCGGGGCCGGTCAGGAACTTGGGCACCAGGAACATGGACAGCCCCTTGGTGCCTGGGCCTGCTCCCTCCGGGCGGGCCAGGACCAGGTGGAAGACGTTCTCCGCCATGTCGTGCTCGGCGCAGGTGATGAACCGCTTCACGCCCTCGATGTGCCAGGTGCCGTCCTGCTGGCGGATCGCCTTGGTCCGGCCGGCGCCCACGTCGGAGCCGGCGTCGGGCTCGGTGAGCACCATCGTGGAGGTCCAGCCCCGGTCGATCGCGATCTGGGCGAAGCGCTGCTGCTCCGGGGTGCCCACCCACCAGAGCACCTGGGCCATGGACGGGCCGCTGGCGTACATCCAGATGGCCGGGTTGGCGCCGAGCACCAGTTCCGCGATCGCCCAGTGCAGCGACCGGGGCGCGCCGGTGCCGCCGAGGCCAGGCGGGACGTCCAGCCGCCACCACTGCCCGTCCATGTAGGTCCGGTAGGAGCGCTTGAAGCCCTCGGGGATGGTGACCGTGCCGGTTGCCGGGTCGAACACCGGCGGGTTGCGGTCGGCCTCGGCGAAGGAGTCGGCGAGCGGGCCCGTCGCGAGCCGGTTCATCTCCGCGAGGATGCTGCGGACGGTCTCCTCATCCAGTTCGGGATAGGGAGGCCTGCCGAGCACGTCCTGCCGGCGCAGCACCTCGAACAGGTTGAACTCGATGTCACGCAGGTTGCTCTTGTAGTGACTCAACTAAGCCCCGCCTCTCGCGCGGGGACCGCCCGGGCCCCGAATCCGGTTCCGGCAGTCCTACTGGTCAGTAACTTATTAGATCCTACCAGCCGGTAACGAGATTTGCACAGGGTGGTTCCGCTGAGCGGGGCGCCGTTTTACAGTGAGGCCGGAGCGCGGTTTCTCGGCGAGTGAGGTGGGCAATGACGCTGGCCCTGACGGAAGATCACCTGGCACTGGCCGAGTCGGTGCGTGGCTGGGCGGGGCACGCGGCCCCGGCCAAGGTGGTCCGGTCGGCGGTGGACGCCGAGGACCACGGCGCCGCCCTGTACCGGGACACGCTGCGGCCGGGCCTGGCGGGCCAGGGACTGCTCGGCCTGCACCTGCCGGAGGCGCTGGGCGGGCAGGGCGCGGGCCTGCCGGAACTGGCGGTCGCCGCCGAGGAACTCGCCCGCGCGATGGTGCCCGGCGCGTTCCTGCCCAGCGCGCTGGCCGGCGCGGTACTGGCGAGCGCGATCGCCCGCGCGCCGGACGGGGCCGACACCGCCACGCTGGAGGCCCTGGTCAAGGAGCTGGCGGCGGGCACGCTCACGGCCGCGGTCGCGCTCGGCCGGGGACTGGGCTGGGTGCCCGGCGACGGCGGCGGCGTGGTGATCGACGGAAGCTGCGGCCCGGTGACCGGCGCGGGCCTGGCCGACCTGCTGATCCTGCCCGCCGGGCAGGGCGGGGCACAGGCCTGGGTGGCGGTGGACGCCGGCGAGGTGACGCTGACCCCGCTGGACAGCATGGACCTGACCAGGCCGGTGGCGCGGGTGACCGCCAGCAGGACGGCGGTGCCGGCCGGGCGGGTGCTCCCCGGGCTGCCCGAGGGGCTGGTCGCGGGGCTGGCCGCGACGCTGTTCGCCGCCGAGGCATGCGGGATCGCCGCCTGGGCGGTGGACACCGCCGCCTCCTACGCGAAGATCCGCCAGCAGTTCGGCCGGCCGATCGGGCAGTTCCAGGCGGTCAAGCACCGCTGCGCATGGATGCTCACCGCCTCCGAGCAGGCCGCCGCGGTGACCTGGGACGCGGCGCGGGCGTGGTCGGAACCCGCTGGCCCGGAGCCGGACCCGGGCCGCGACTTCGCGGCCGGGGCCGCCGCGACCGTCGCCATCGACGCGGCGGTCAGCTGTGCGCACGAGTGCATCCAGGTGCTCGGCGGGATCGGTTACACCTGGGAGCACGACGCCCACCTGTACTACCGCCGGGCGCTGTCGCTGCGCGCCCTGGCGGGCAGCTCGGCGGGCTGGGCCGGCCAGGTCGCCCGGCTCGCCCTGGGCGGCGCCACCCGGTCGCTGTCGGTGGAGCTCCCGGAGGAGGCCGCCGCGGTACGTGCCCAGGTGGCCGGGGAACTGGCGGCCATCGCCGCGGTACCCAGGGCGGAGCACGCCAAGCTGCTGGCGGCCGGTGGCTGGGTCACCCCGCACCTGCCCGCGCCGTGGGGCCGGGGCGCGAGCCCGCTGGAGCAGCTGGTCATCGCGGAGGAACTGCGCGCCGCCGGGCTGCGCACCCCGGGGCTGGGCATCGGCGCCTGGGTCGTGCCGGCCCTGATCCAGTACGGCAGCACCGAGCAGCAGCAGCGGTTCCTCCCGGACACGCTGTCCGGTGTGACCGTCTGGTGCCAGCTGTTCAGCGAGCCGGGTGCGGGGTCCGACCTGGCCAGCCTCACCACCCGGGCGGTGCGTGCCGAAGGGGGATGGCGGCTGTCGGGGCAGAAGGTGTGGACCTCGCTGGCCAAGCACGCCGCCTGGGCGATCTGCATCGCCCGCACCGACCCGGACGCGCCGCGGCACGACGGGATCAGCTATTTCCTGGTGGACATGGCCTCGCCGGGGATCACCGTGCGGCCGCTGAAGGAGATGACCGGGGACTCGCTGTTCAACGAGGTCTTCATCGACGACGTGTTCGTGCCCGACGATCTGGTCGTGGGCGAGGTGAACGGCGGCTGGAAGGTGGCCCGCACCACGCTGGCCAACGAGCGGGTGTCGCTGTCCCAGTCGTGGACGTTCGGCTGTGGCGCTGCCGACCTGCTCGAGGTGGTGGCCGGGCTCGGCGAGAGCCCGGACGCGGCGCTGCTGGAGCGCACCGGGCACCTGGTCAGCGAGGGGCACGCGATCGACCTGCTCGGCGTGCGGGCGACGCTGAAGCGGCTGTCCGGCACCGAGCCCGGCGCCACCGGCAGCGTCCGCAAGGTGCTGGGCATGCGGTACGCGCAGCGGGTGGCGGAGGAGTGCTGGGCCCTGTCCGGCGCCGAGGGCGCGGTCTACGGCACCCGGTGGTCTCGGGCGGTCCTGTTCACCCGGGCGCTGACGATTGGGGGCGGCACCACCGACGTCCAGCTCAACATCATCGGCGAGCGGCTGCTGGGCCTGCCCCGCGACCCTGCCCCCGGCACCTGACCCGCCGGGCTCCCGGCACCCTGGCCCTCCGGGCCTGGCCGGCGAATCCCGACTAAATCACTCACAATCTGTGGGTAGTTGTCTTACGGATGCCTTACATCCGGTATCTGGTCACAGGCTCATAACGGGGGGTTTAGCTATCTTTGTCGGCTGCCATTATCCAAGGTAGCGCTGCCTTCCCGCTGGGCCAGCCGCAGATGTCGCGTGCCTTAGAGGGGAATCCGATGACATCGCTGGGGAATTGGCTCAATTTCGCCCGCGCCCGCTCCGCGCTGGGCGCGCGCAAGTCTTTCTCTGTCCTGGTGGTGACGGCCCTGTCGGCCGCCGGGCTGACCGCCGTCGCCGCGGCCGGACCGGCCGGGGCGGCGACCTCGCACGCCGGGCGGCACCATCACGCGGCGCCCGTGGCACCTGGGTCCGCGCCGGCCGGCGACGAAACCGGCATGTCCCAGAATGACCTGCGCGACGGCTGGGATCCCAACGAGCCGGCGCTGACCGCGGCCGCACTGCAGAACGGATCGTTCGGCCAGATCTTCAAGACCTCGGTCAACGGCCAGGTGTACGCGCAGCCGCTGGTGATCGGGAGCACGCTGGTCGTGACCACCGAGAACGACTGGGTGTACGGGCTGAACGCCACCACCGGCGCGATCCTGTGGAAGACGTCGCTGGGCACGCCCTACCACATCACCTCCTGTAACGACCTCACGCCGAATATCGGGTCCACGTCGACGCCGGTCTACGACCCCTCCACGGGCACCGTTTACGTGCTCGCGCTCGTGGACGAGGTCAGCTTCGAGTGGCACATGTTCGGGCTGAACGTCAGCACGGGGGCGATCACCTACAAGCAGCGGATCGCCGGCCACCCGACCAACGACTCCGGGCTCACGTTCAGCGCGCTGCCCGAGGACCAGCGCCCCGGCCTGCTGCTGATGAACGGCTGGGTCTACGCGGCGTTCGCGTCGCACTGCGACCACCAGTCCTACGACGGCTACGTGGGCGGCTGGAACGTGGGCAGCCCCGGCACCACCACGCTGTGGGCGGACGACGTCGGGGTGGCCAACAAGAAGGGCGGCATCTGGCAGAGCGGTGCCGGGCTCATGTCCGACGGGTCCGGCCGGATCTTCGTCACCTCTGGCAACGGCATCTCCCCGGGCAAGGGCCCGGGCGACAACCCGCCCGCCCAGCTCGCGGAGTCCGTGATCCGGCTGGGCGTGAACTCGGATGGATCCCTCAAGGCCGAGGACTTCTTCAGCCCGTCGAACGCGCCCTCGCTCGACGCCAGCGACGTCGACTTCGGATCCGGCGGCCCCACCGGGCTGCCGTTCGGCACCAGCGCCGATCCGGACATCCTCATGCAGGCCGGCAAGTTCGGCACGATCTACCTGCTGAACCGCGACAACCTCGGCGGCCGGACCAGCTCCGACAGCGGCGCCCTCGCCGCGGTCGGGCCCATCGCCGGCCAGTTCAACCACCCGGCGTTCTTCGCCGACACCACCACGCTGACCTCTGCCAACACGCCCGGGTCGAACGACTACATGATCTACGTCGGCAAGAACGACTACATGCGCGAGTTCAAGGCCGGCGCCACCAGCAGCGGAAAGCCGACGCTGACCGACGTGAACAACAGCACGTTCACGCTCGGCTACACCTCCGGCGCCCCGGCGATCACCTCCAACGGCACCAACCCGGCCACCGGGCTCATCTGGGTGGAGCACAACAACGACAAGACCGGCACCGGCGCCTTCCTGGGCGCCTGGGAACTGCTGGGCGTGCCGCGCTCGGGCGGCGGGACGAAGCTGAGCGAGATCTGGGCCGCGTCGATCGGGACGGCGTCCCAGTTCACCAACCTCGCCACGGCCAACGGCATGGTGTACGTCGGCACCAGGGACGGCAACGTATACGGCTTCGGCATCACGAGCGGCGCGGCGCTCACGACCAGCGGCACCGCGGAGTTCAACGGCACGCCGGTCAACGCGGCGGCCACCAAGACCGTCTCGGTGACCGCGACCAGGACGGTGACCGTGACCGCCGCCTCGGTGGCCGCGGCCAGCACCCCGGCGCCGTTCGCCCTGGGCCAGGTCACGCTGATCCGGGCCGGCGGCTCGCCGGCCGGCGTGAAGTTCCCGGTCACCCTGCACAAGGGTGACGTGCTGCGCGCCGCGGTGAAGTTCGCGCCGGGCGCGGCCGGCGGCGTCGACGGCCAGGTGTCCTTCGCCACCGCCGCGTCCCCGGTGCCGGTCTCGGTCCCGCTGATCGGCGACGGAACCCAGACCGGGCTGGTCGCGACCAGCACCGCCCTGTCGTTCAAGCTGAACGAGGACGACGGGATGCTGATCACCAACGTGCCGGTCGGGATGACCGACCCGCAGGTGACCGACATCGTCAACGACGGCACCAGGCCGGTGACCGTGAAGTCGGTCACCCCGCCCACCGGCGTCTACAGCTCGGCCGACCTGCCTAAGGTGGGCACGGTCATCAAGCCGGGCGAGGCGATCCCGGTGACCGTCATCTACACGCCGGCGCACGACGTGACCACGAACGGCTCGTTCGCCATCACCCCCAGCCGGGGGGGCACCGTCACGGTCAGCCTGACCGGCACCGGTCTGCCGCCGTTCACCAAGTTCACGGCCGCGCCGGCCGTGGTCCACTTCGGGCCGGTGCCGGTGGGCCATACCGCCAGGGTGATGATCGAAGTCACCAATGTCGGTAACCAGCCCTCCATCATCGGGCGCACCGGGCTGCCGGGCGGCCCGTTCGGCGCGCCGCTGCGGGCCGCCGACGGCCTGCCCATCAACCAGGGTTACAACCTGGCCCTGCCGGTGACCTTCCACCCGGTGAAGGCCGGGTCCTACCACGGGACCTACCGGCTCACCTGGACCGACCGCTTCGGCAAGCACTCGCTGAACGTGCCGATCACCGGCACCGGCACGGGATGACCGGCGAGACCAAAGGGGAACCAATACGACCAAATCGCCGCGTGCCGGGAGATCGTTGCCTTAGGGTTGCCTAACAAGTGAGATCTGACCACAGCTTGGCATGGGGGGAAGCCGGCTTTGCCGGTCTGACATCGCGGCAAAGCGGCGCTGCCTTCCCGCCGGGTGTGGCGCACGTGATGCGTGCCTAGAGGGGAACCTGATGACATCGTTCGGGAAATGGGTCGTTCCCGCGCGCGCCCGGACCGCACTGGGCGCGCGCAAGTCGTTCTCGGTGCTGGCGGTGGCGGCGATGGCCGCCGCCGGGCTCACCGCGGTCGCCGCGGCCGGGCCGGCCGGCGCCGCCGCCGCCGCCCACCATCATGCGGCGGCCGGTTCCGGGCCGGCCGGCGACGAGAGCACCGGCGAGCAGAACAACCTGCGGGACGGGTGGGATCAGAACGAGCCGACACTGACCCAGGCCGCCGTCGGCGGCGGCCAGTTCGGCCAGATCTTCAACACCCCGGTCAACGGCGAGGTGTACGCACAGCCGCTGGTCATCGGCAACACCCTCATCGTGGCCACGGAGAACGACTGGGTCTACGGGCTGAACGCCACCACCGGGGCGATCCTGTGGAGCAAGTCACTCGGCACGCCGTACCCCATCACCACCTGCACGGACCTCACCCCGAACATCGGCATCACCTCGACGCCGGTGTACGACCCGAACACCGGCTCGGTGTACGTCATGGCGATGGTCAAGAAGACGAACTTCGGGTTCCACCTGTTCGGGCTCAACATCACCAACGGGGCCGTCACGCTGAACAAGCAGGTCACCGGCCATCCCAGCAACGACAGCCACATCACCTTCACCGCCATCCCCCAGGACCAGCGGACCGGCCTGCTGCTGCTGAACGGCTGGGTGTACGCGGCGTTCGCGTCGCACTGCGACCACACGCCCTACGCCGGCTACGTGTCGGGCGTGAACGTCGAGGCGACGCCGACCCAGTCCACCCTGTGGACCGACGAGGCCGGGGTCAGCGACGACCAGGCCGGCATCTGGCAGAGCGACGGCGGGCTCATGTCCGACGGCCCGAACCGGATCTTCTTCACCTCCGGCAACGGCATCTCCCCGGCCAAGGGCCCCGGCGACAAGCCGCCGGGCCAGCTCGCCGAGTCCGTGGTCCGGCTGCAGCCGAACGCGACCACCGGGGCGCTGAGCGCGCAGGACTTCTTCAGCCCGGCCAACGCGCCCAAGCTCGACGCGGGCGACAAGGACTTCGGCTCCGGCAGCCCGGTCGGGCTCCCGTTCGGCACGTCCAGCTTCCCGGACGTCGTCGCCCAGGCCGGCAAGTACGGCCGGCTGTACCTGCTCAACCGCAATGACCTCGGCGGCCGTCAGCAGAACTCCGTCGGCGGGGACGAGGACCTGTTCGAGATCGGCCACCTCGAGGGCCTGTGGGGCACTCCCGGGATCTTCGGCGACACGACGACCCTGACCACTGCCAACGCCCCCGGCTCGAACGACTACCTCTACTACGTCGGCAAGAACGACTACATGCGCGCGTTCAAGTTCGGCGTGAGCAGCAGCGGCGACGCAGCCGACCCTGACCGACGAGGCCAACAGCACCTTCACCTTTGGGTACGGCTCCGGCTCCCCGGTGGTGACCTCGAACGGCACCAACGCCAACTCGGCGATCGTCTGGGTGGTCGACAGCCCCGGCAGCAGCGGTGCGAACGCCTGGCTCGGCGCGTTCGACGCGACGCCGCAGCCGAAGGCGGGCGGCGGGACCAAGCTGCACGAGATCTGGTCCGGCACCATCGGCACCGCGGTCAAGTTCACGACGGCCGCCACCGACAACGGCATGGTGTACGTCGGCACCAGGGACGGCAACGTCTACGGCTTCGGCATCACCAGCGGCGGGGCGCTGAAGTCGGGCGGCACGGACACGTTCTCCGACACGCCGGTGAACTCGGCCACCACCTCACCGGCCAGCATCACCGCGACCAGGACCGTGACGGTCACCGGCACCGAGCTCAAGGCGCTGACCCAGCCGGATCCGTTCACGATCAGCCAGGTGACGGTGACCCACCCCGGTGGCACGGCGGCCGCGGTGAAGTTCCCGGTCACCCTGCACAAGGGCGACGTGCTGCGGGCGCAGGTGAAGTTCGCACCGGGCTCGACGTACGGCGCCTCCGGCGCGGTCTCGTTCACCACCAGTGCCGATCCGGCCGGGGCGGTCTCCGTGCCCCTCATCGGTGACGGCATCGCGACCGGGCTGTTCGCCACGTCCACCAGCCTGCACTTCGAGCTGAACACCAATGACGGCGACGTGATCACGAATGTCCCGCTCGGCATCAACGACTGGGAAGTGACCAGCATCGTCAACGGCGGCGACACCCCGATCCGGGTGACCTCGGTCAAGGCCCCGAGCGGGCAGTACACCATCGCCGGCCTGCCCACACCGGGCACCGTCATCAAGCCCGGCGAGGCGATCCCGGTTCAGGGCGAGTACACGCCGACGAAGCTCGGCGCCACCAACAGTTCGTTCACCATCAACACCAGCAAGGGCCCGAGCGTCACGGTGACGCTGACCGGCACCGGCCTGAAGCCGGTGATCAAGTTCGGCTCGGTGCCGTCGCGGGTGAACTTCGGCTCCGTCCAGGTCGGCCACACGGCGAAGATCTGGGTCGACATCATCAACAAGGGCAACCAGTCCGCGCTCATGTCGGGCGGGTCCACCCAGGGCCCGTCGTTCCGCGCGCTGTTCAACATCACCAAGGGCCTGCCGGTGAGCTCGACCGACGACCTGACGGTCCCGATCGTCTTCACGCCGGACAAGGCAGGCCCGTTCAGCGGCACGTACAAGGTCACCTGGCGGGACGTCTGGGGCACCCACTCGCTGGAGGTCCCGATCTCCGGCACCGGGGTGACCGGCTAGCCCATCCCCGGGCAAGGCAACGGGGGGATCGCCCGCTCAGGCGCGGGCGATCCCCCCGCTTTCGCGCTACGGCAGGCTCAGGCCGGCGGCGGCCCGTCGGTGTCACCGAGCCCCTGTTCGGCCTCCTGCTGCTGCAGGGCGGTCACCAGGCGCTCGATCTTGTCGGCGGTGTCCGTGCCGCCGCGGCCGGTCCGTTCGGCGTAGACGGCCGCGCCGAGGTCACGGAACATGGCGTCGGCCCGGCGCTTCGCCTGGGCCTGGTCCAGCTTGGCCTTGCCCTGCTGGGCCGCCTCCTGGGTCGCCTGCGCGGTCCGCTGCGCGACCTGCGCCGCCTGTTCCTTCACCCGGTCCATGAGTCCCATGGCTGCTCTCTCCGTTCTGGCCTTCTTAGCAGCTCACCTGGGCAAACAGGAGAAGGTAAGCCGCCCGTGCCCAGGCATCGCCGTCGTCATCAATATCATTCACCCATCCCACCTACGCGGCCAGCACGGCCTCCCCGCCGCCTCATTTCGTGATCATGACTTCCGGGGGCCTATAGCCCCGCCTAAGTCATGATCACGTTCGGGGAAGGGGGCTGAGCAGCGGGTTTGTGCCGGAAATATCATCTTTGCCCTGGTGGTTGTGCCGGTTAGACTTGCCGGGACGAGGCATGAGTGCCAGCATCGCGGCTTCGGCCGGCTGGCAGGCGAGGAGGCTGCACCCGTGACCAGCACCGCTGGTGGCCCCCGCTGGGTGCCGCTGGTGTGCCGTCGTCATGTCGACCTGCTCCGCGTCTCCAGCGCCATCTGTCGTTTCTGCCGCTGAACCTCAGTCGCCCGCCCGCGTACTGCCCGCGCCGCCACTGCGCGCGTACGCGGCGCTCCCTGCGGCAGAAGGAACACGAACATGCCACCCCGGACCCATCGCGGCCAGGGCCAGTGGGCGCTTGGCCACCACGAGCCGCTGAACGCGGCCGAGCGCTTCAAGAAAGACGACGACGGGCTGAACGTCCGGGACCGGATCCTCAACCGCTACGCCCACCAGGGTTTCGACTCGATCGACCCGGCCGACCTGCGCGGCAGGTTCCGCTGGTGGGGCCTGTACACCCAGCGCCGCCCGGGCATCGGCGGGCGGCAAGACCGGGCGCGCTCGAGGACGCCGAGATCGAGGACGCCCTCTTCATGATGCGGGTCCGCATCCCCGGCGGGCAGCTCACCGCCGAGCAGCTGCGCACGGTGGCGGGCATCGCCAAGGAGTACGGCCGCGACCTCGCCGACATCACCGACCGGCAGAACGTCCAGTTCCACTGGATCCGGATCGAGGACGTGCCGGCGATCTGGGACCGGCTCGAAGGCGTCGGCCTGTCCAGCCAGCAGGCCTGCGGCGACGTGCCCGCGCAACATCCTCGGCTGCCCGGTGGCCGGCATCGACGCCGGCGAGATCATCGACGCCACCGCGGTGCTGCGGGCGACCGAAGAGGTGGCGGCGGCCCAGCCGGAGTTCACCAACCTGCCGCGCAAGTACAAGACCACGATCAGCGGCTGCGCCGCCCAGTGCACCGCGCACGAGATCAACGACGTCTCCTTCGTCGGCGTTATCGGGCCCGGACGGCACGCCCGGCTTCGACCTGTGGGTCGGCGGCGGCCTGTCCACCAACCCGATGCTGGCCCAGCGCCTCGGCGTGTTCGTCGTCCCGGACCGGGTCCCGGAGGTGTGGAGCGGGGTCGCCGGCCTGTTCCGCGACTACGGCTACCGGCGGCTGCGCAGCCGGGCGCGGCTGAAGTTCCTGGTCGCCGACTGGGGCACCGAGCGGTTCCGGGAGGTGCTGGAGAAGGAGTACCTGCGGCGGGGCGCTGCCCGACGGGCCCGCGCCCCGCGCTCCCGCCGGCCGGCGCGCGCGACCACGTCGGCGTGCACCGGCAGCGGGACGGGCTGCTACTACCTGGGCGTCGCGCCGAACGTGGGCCGCACCTCCGGCACCCAGCTCTGGCAGGTCGCCGACCTCGCCGAGGCGTACGGCTCCGGCCGGGTCCGGACCACGACCACAGCAGAAGCTGCTGATCCTCGACGTGCCGGAAGACCGGGTCGCCGAGCTGACCGACGAACTCGCCGCGCGCGACCTGCAGGTCGAACCCTCGGCGTTCCGGCGCGGCACGATGGCCTGCACCGGCATCGAGTTCTGCAAGCTCGCGATCGTGGAGACCAAGCAGCGGGCCGTGGACCTGTACACGGAGCTGGACCGGCGGCTGCCCGGCTTCGACACCCCGATCAGCATCAACGTCAACGGCTGCCCCAACTCCTGCGCCCGGTTCCAGATCGCCGACATCGGGCTCAAGGGCTCGATCGTGGACGGCGGCGAGGGATTCCAGGTCCACCTGGGCGGCTCGCTCGGCACCGACCCGGCGTTCGGCCGCAAGCTGCGCGGGCTGAAGGTCGACCGCCGACGGGCCTGGCCGACTACGTCGAGCGGGTCCTGCGCAACTACCTCGCCGACCGCACCGAGGGCGAGCAGTTCGCCACCTGGGCCCGCCGCGCCGACGAGGGGCTGCCTGCAATGAGCGAGCCGGCTGGCGAAAGGCAGGTGCCGTTCTACTGCCCGTACTGCGGGGACACCGACCTGCGGCCGGAGGGGCCGGCGGGCGGGTCGTGGCGGTGCGCCTCGTGCGCCCGGGCGTTCCAGCTGAAGTTCACCGGCGTGGTGCCGGCGGGGCAGGGATCGTCATGACCCCGGTCCTGCTGGCTGTCGCGCATGGCAGCCGGGAATCCGGCCGCGCAGGAATGCGTCCTGTCCCTCACCGGCCGGGTGGCTTCGCTAGCGGGCGGGATCCGGGTACGGACGGCCTTCGTTCAGAATGCAACTCCGTCGCTGGCGCAAGGCCTGGACGATGCGCGGGCGGAAGCCGGGCCGGCCGGGGTGGTCGTGGTCCCGTCTGCTGCTTTCCACCGGGTACCACCTGAGCTCCGACATCGCCTGGGCGGCGCGCGCCGCCGGGGTGCCGGTGGCGGCCCCGCTCGGCCCCGGTCCCCGGCTGGTGCGCCGCGCTGGCGGACCGGCTGGCCGAGGCGGGCGCGCCCGGCCGGGTCCCGGTCGTGCTCGCGGCCGCCGGGTCGCGCGACCCGCGGGCGCTGGCGGACATCAGGCGGCAGGCGGCGATGCTCGCGGCGTACCGCCGGGCACCCGTGGTCGCCGCGTTCGCGTCGGCCGCCCGCCCGGCGGTCGACGAGGCCGTGTCGTTCCTGGCCGGCCTGACCGGTGAGCCGGTCGCGGTGGCCTCCTACCTGCTGGCACCCGGCCGGTTCCACGACCGGCTCCGGCTCAGCGCGGGCCGCTGGGTCACCGCGCCGATCGGCGACCACCCGGCGGCCGCGGAACTGGTGCCTGGCTCCTTCCGCGCGGCGGCGGGCCTGGACGTGGCACCCGCCGCCGCGTGACCTCCGTCCGGCGCCCGGGCCCGGCCGGGCACTGGACGGGGAATGGCACACTGGACGGGGGTGGCGATGGAGCATCGAGGAGCGGGTGCGCGAGCGCACCTCAGCCATTTCTGTCCCGGGGGCGCCAGTTTCCCGGTGACCGACTCCCGGCCGATCGGGCTCGACACCGGGCCAGGCCGCCCCGGGCCAGGCGCTGAGCGGCCCCACCGCACGGGCCGCCGGCAGCCGGTGCGGCCGCTGCGGCCGGGCCGATCGAGGCTCGGCCAGGACGCCCGGCGCCGGGCCACCGGCGCCTGGGTGCACGAGAACTGCCCGGCCTGACGACACCTGCGGTTACCCCGCCGCACGGGTTCCCCCGGGCACGGTTATCCCTTTGCCAGCGGCAGCGCTGCCCGCCCAGAATCAGCTGTCATGACATCGCCGCACTGGCCGCTCACGGGCCTGCGGCTGCGCACACCGCGGCTGGAGCTGCGCTGGCCCAGCCTGGAGGACCTCGACAAGCTTGTCGCGCTCGCCGCGGCGGGCGTGCACGACCCGGGGGTCCAGCCGTTCAGCGCCGCGTGGACCGATGTGGCCGCCGCCGAACTGCCCGCCAGGTCACTGCGTTTCTTCTGGTCGCCAGTGGGCCGCCTGGAGCTGGCGAACTGGGAACTCAGTTTCGCGGTCGTGCACCAGGGCGACATCGTCGGCGTCCAGGCCCTGAAGGCGGCCGGACTTCGCGATCCTCCGCGAGGTGCACACCGGCTCCTGGATCGGCCGCCCCTACCAGGGCCGCGGCATCGGCACGGAGATGCGCGCGGCCGTGCTGTCGCTGGCGTTCGACGACCTGCACGCCGAGTACGCCCGGTCCACCGCGCACAGCGACAACGCCGCCTCGCTGGGCGTGTCACGCAAGCTCGGTTACGCCGATGACGGCATCGAGCATTTCGTGGTGCGTGGCCAGGCGATCAACGCGCAGCGGCTGCTGCTCGACCGCGCGACCTGGCAGGCCCGCCGGCCGTTGCGGGCCCGGGTGTCCGGGCTGGGACCGTGCCTGCCCTGGTTCGGCCTCAGCACGTCCCGGGCGGCGCAGCCGCCGGTAACGCCAGCGCCGGCGGGCCCTGGATGATCCGGGCCAGGGCATCCTCCGGGGTGCCGCGCCACCAGCCGAGCGCCTCGATCCACCAGGTCAGGCCCGCCTCGGCATAGGGGATCACGTGCCGCGCGCCGCGGTCAGGCGCGGCGCCGTCGGTCCGCCCCTCCAGCGCCACGTCGAACGGCCCGGCCGCGGCACGGTGCTCCTGGGTGTACCGGAGGACGGCGCGCAGGTCGTCCGGTGGCATCGTCTCGCCGAGCCCGTATCCCGCGTGCGTGGGCATCACCCCGTCCCAGCGGGCGGCCCGCCGGAACGGCGCCCGGTTCGGCCAGCGCCCGCCGCACCAGACCGGGATCCGGGGCCGCTGCACCGGGCGCGGCAGCATGGTCACGTCCGTGGCGGTGAGGTGCTCCGCCGTGGAAGTCCACCGGCTCCCCGGTCCAGAGGGCATCCAGCAACTCCAGGGACTCGTCCAGCCGGGCCGCCCGTTCCCTGGCGTCACCGGGCTCACCGAACGAGGTGAACTCCTCCGCCCGCGAGCCCAGCCCGGCGCCGAAGACGAGCCGTCCCTGCGACAGCCGGTCCAGCGTCACGGCTTCCCGCGCCACCTTGCCCGCGCGGCGCCGGGCCAGCACGTTCACCATGACGCCGATCCGGACCCGGGCGGTCCGCGCCGCGACCGCCGAGATCACCACCACCGGTCGGCGACCGCCCACTCCGGATCCCAGTAGAGCTGATGGTCCCACACGAAGAACCCGTCCCAGCCGTACTCCTCGGCCGCCACGGCCAGCGATACCAGCAAGGACGGGTCCCCGAAGGAGCCCACGTTGGGCACGCCGATCGCGCACGACGCCTTCGCAGCCATGGCGTCACCTTAGAGCCCTGGCCGGCCCGCGCCGGTACCGGGCCGCGGGACGGCTCGCGGCCGTTATTGCGTTGCCCGGCGCGCGGCTGCCGTGGTTAGGCTGCGGCATGCCGCCCGCCAGTCACCTGCTCGCCTTCGCGCTGATCTCGTTCGTGCTGATCATCGTCCCCGGGCCCAACGTGATCTTCGTCATCACCCGCTCGCTGATGCTCGGCAGAGCGGCCGGGGTAGGCACCGCCCTGGGTGGCGTGGCCGGGGAATACGTGCAGGTCATGGCGGTGGCTTTGGGTATCGGGGCACTCGTCGAGCGGTCCGTGGCGCTGTTCACCGTGATCAAGCTCGCCGGTGCCGGGTACCTGGTCTACCTCGGCGTCCAGGGGATCAGGCACCGGCGGTCACTGCGTACCGCACTCAATCAGGCCGCGGCACCGAAAAGCGCCGCCCGGATCCTCAGGGACGGGATCGCGGTCGGGGCCAGCAACCCCAAGGCGATCGTGTTCTTCGCCGCCGTGCTGCCGCAGTTCGTGGACCGGCAGGCCGGTCACGTCCCGGTGCAGATGCTGGTGCTCGGGGCGACGTTCGTGGCCATCGCGGGGCTGTGTGACAGTTCCTGGGCGCTGGCCGCCGGGACCGCAAGGGCCTGGTTCGCCCGCTCGCCGCGGCGGCTGGAACTGGTCGGCGGGACCGGTGGCCTGGTGATGATCGGAATCGGGGCCAGCCTGGCCCTCACCGGGCGGCACGACTGACGCCCGGACGGGCAAGGGCCCGCGGCCCCGGTAAGGGGCCGCGGGCCCTGTGCCGCGGCGGCGTGCCGCGGTGGCCGGTCAGGTCACCGCCGCACTCCGTCTTACTTTGGCCGGGCCTACTTCGGCTTGGAGCCGAAGGACCTGAAGAACGCCGGGCCCGGGCTGCCGAGCCCGCTCACGGTGTCGTAGCCCACGCCGCAGGCCAGGTGCCGGGTGCTGCCGCACTGGCCCATGACCGACAGGGTCGGCGGCTGGCCGTAGCCGATACCGAACACGGTGGCCTCGGTCACCCCCTGCCCCTGCGGGTTACCGGTGATGTCGTGGAAGGTGTCGGTGTTGGCGTAGTTGTACAGCGCCGGGTTGGCGAACCCGAGCGAGATGCCGCCACGGCCCTGGATCAGGTCGGCCTCGAACCCGGTGAACATCGGCGAGGACAGGCTGGTGCCGCCGTTCATCTGGTTGAAGTACTTGACCTTGTGGTGGCCGATGGGGATGGACAGGCCGATCTGGTAGCCGAGGTTCCAGTCACCGAGGTCGGACACGTCCGGCACGACCCGCATCGCCACGCCCTTGACGATGTTGTGGGATGCGATGCCCTGCTGGTAGTAGGGCTCGGGGAAGGTATGGGAGATACCACCGGTGCTGCCCTCGCTGAATACCCCGGGCGGCGCCGGCTTCCAGGACTGGGCGTTCTTGCTGAGGTTGGCCTGGTCGGACTCCCACCCGGTCTCCCAGAGCGTGCTGCCGTTCTTGCCGACGGCGAGGCTGGTGCCGCCGACCAGCGTGATCCACGGGTCGCTGCCCGGGTACTGCAGCGGCGTAAGGTCACCGAAGTCGCCGGTGGCGAAGTTGACGCCGATGCCTTCGACGGTGGCCCGCTGCAGCACGCCCTCCCAGGCGGTGATCATGCTCTGGGGCACCGGCATGTAGCCCTCGAACCAGGAGCTGGACACGACCGTGGCGATCCGGTAGGTCACCACGGTGTCGAGGGCGTCGAGCAGCCTGTCCCCGGTGATGGTGCCGTTCCCGACCACGTAGTTGACCCGGGCGGCCGGGGCCATGCCGTGCACCGACTCGACGTCCAGCGCGCTCTCGCCGTCACCGACGCCGTTGGGCACGCCGTGCGCGGCGATGTTGGCCAGGAACTGGCCGGGCTTGAACGGCGGGAAGTGGCGGTCCGTGGCCCAGTGGTTCGCGTCGGCGAGCGCGGTCGAGTCGTTGTCCTCGCTGAGGATCGCGACGCTCACGCCCTGCCCGGTGAGCCCGGACCGGGTCGCCCCGTACGCGCTGCGCAGCTGCTGGGGCAGGTACCCGCACGGCGCGAAGGACAGCGTCTTGCCGAAGGCGGCGGGCAGCGTGCTCGCCTTCTTCTGGCCGTAGTACACCGAGCACGCCTGCTTGACGGTCGCCGCGGCGCTGGACCCCGGTGCCGCGGTGTCGCTCGCCTTCAGTTGCTCATGCTGGCCCATCGGGATGGTGCCCGGGCTCACCCGGATCGTGCTGACCGCCGCGCCGAGGGAGGCAGGCACCGACATCGCGCCGGTGGAAACGACCTGGGCGGGCCCGCCGCGCGGGTGGGTCAGCCCGAGCGTCGCCTGCACGGCCGCCTCCGCCTGGGCGGCGGTCCCGGACGCGGCGACCACGAACGGGTCGCGGTGCGTCACGGCCAGGCCGGAGTCGAGCCAGCCAGGCGCTGACCGCGCTCTGCTGCGCGGCGGTGGCGCCGAACTGGGCCTGGACCTGCGCCGGGCTGAGGTAGTGCTCGTACCGCGGGCTGCGCGGGTTTGATATGGCCGTCGCGGCGGCCGCCAGGCCCGCCTGGTCGCGGCCGATGAACACGCTCACGTGCACCCGGCTGGTGCGCGGCATCGCCCGCAGGCCGGCGTTCTGCCCGGCGATCGGCGCGGTGCTCCGCACCAGATCGCGGGCGCTATGGCCGGATGAGCTCGCCGCCGCGCCGCTCACGCCGCTCACGAGCAGCGTGGTCGCGGCGGCTACGGATAGCGCCGAGGTGGTCAGTATCTTGTGGGCTGCTGGCATCAGCTTTCCCCTCTTGGGCCGCGCAATTGAGGTGTGCTCGATCCGATCTTGAGCGATTGCTCCCGTATACGCCCAGAAATCCTCCAAAAGTCCAGGTTCCTGGGAAATCCTACAAAGTAGTAAGAAGAAAGACGCCATCCATACGGACAGGGTGCCGAGCCGAACTCGTCATGCAGTTGAGTCGCCTTGGTGCGCAACCAAACGCCGGGCCCTCATCCCGGTCCGGCGAGCCCGGGCGGTACGGAACCGGTCAGGAGCCGGATGCGGGCCCGGGCCCGGGTGCGGGTGCGGGCCCGGGTGCGGGGCGGGCAGGCGGCCGGGCGCCGGCGGGCCGATCGCGCCAGCGGGTCTCGGGCGCGAAGACGCCGAGGAAGGCGGCCAGGACAAGCACGCCCGCCGTGACACCGAAGGCCGCGCCGTAGGAAGCCACGTCCACGAGGTACCCGGCGGTGACCGGCCCGGTCACGGTGCCCAGGTCCCCGGCCATCTGGTACGTGGCGACGACCGTCCCGCCGCCGCCCTTGAGGATGTCGCCGAGCATCGCGGCGGGCCCGACGTCGAGGAAACCGGAGCCGAGCCCGAGCACGGCCAGCGCGGTGAGATACCCGCCGACCCCGGGCAGCAGCGCCAGCAGGACCATGCCGGCCGCCGACAGCAGGCAGCCGCCGATGACCACCGGACGCCCGCCCAACCGGTCGGCGAGACGCCCGGCGGGCAGCAGCGTCCCCGCGTTGATCGCGGCGACCACCAGGAACCCGATGCCCGTCCAGACGGCCGACCTGTGCAGGACGTCGCGGACGAACAGCGGGATGATGGCGCTGCGGACCCCGATGGTGGCGAACCCGTCCGCGAGGTTCGCCGAGGCGGCGGCCCGGTAGGCGCGGTCCCGCAGCGCGCCGGCGATGTCCGCGAGCACCCGCCTGCCCGGTTGGCTGGCCGTGGCGCCCGCCGCGGACCTGTCGCGCAGCATCGCCGCCGCGATGATCCCCGGCACGATCAGCATGCCGCCATAGATGATGAACGGCGCCCGCTCCGACCAGGCGGCGATCAGCCCGCCAACGGCCGGCCCGCTGATCCCGCCGACCAGGAACCCCGCCGAGAACAGGCCACTCGCCCGGCCCCGCTGCTCACTGGACACGCTGACGAGCAGCAGGGTCTGGGCGCTGACACCGAACATCGCCGAGCCGAATCCGCCGGCGCCGCGCAGGATGATGAGTTCCGCGAACGAGCCGGAGAAGCCGGCCACGATGCTGCTCACCGCGACGATCGCGATGCCCGCCGCCATCACCACGGGCTGGCCGAACCGGTCCGCCAGCCGGCCAGGCGGGCAGCGCGCCCACGATGCGCATCAGCGCGAACGCGCTGACCACGCTCGCGGCGGCGGCCGTACTGACACCGAAGTGCCGGGCGAACGCGGGGATGTCCGGAGACACGATTCCGAACCCGAGCGCGACCGTGAACGAGATCGCGGTGAGGAACGGCACCTCACGGGGCAGGCCGCGGAAGGGCCCGCGCTGAGGGTGAGGCACACCCGGCATTCTGCCAGCCGGCCCTGGCCGCGCTCAGCGCCGCCCAAGCCGGGGCCGCCCAGGTCAGGGCCGCGGGGTCAGGAGTAGGCCCGGAGTCAGGAGCGAACCGGGCGCTGCGTGTAGTGCTCCGAGTTGCATTTGGGGCAGTGGGCGTAGGCGGCGGCCACCTCGCTGATCGCCTCGCTGTCGACGAGTTCCGGCTCCGAGTTCGCGACGACCGGGTCGATCCCGCCGAGGCTGACGGCCCGGCCCCGTGGCGCGACGCTGAAGCCGGATATCGGCTTGTGCACGGCCGACCTGGGCACGCGCCAGGCGTAACCGCAGTCGGCGCAGGTCCGTTCGTACTCACGAGCCCGCCAGGAGAATCGCACACCCTGATTCTCCGCCACCCACCGTCACGGCGCCACCGCCGGGCGGCCGGGCGGCCACCAGCGCGGCGGCCGTGGGGACGCTTCCGCTGCGCCGTCTAAGCTTGCCGCGCTGGCCAGAACCAGAACCGCGGAGTCGAATGGTGCTTCCACCGGACGGGCACGTGCACACCGAATGGTCCTGGGACGCCGCCGCCGGGTCGATGGTGCGGTCCTGCGCCCGGGCGGTGGACCTGGGATTGCCGTCCATCGCCTTCACCGAGCACGCCGACTTCACCGGCTGGATCGTCGAGCCCGGATCAGGGCGCGGATGCGGCCGCAGAACGCGGCCCGGGTCGGGCCCGACGGCATGTTCCGCCCGCCGCCCCTGGATGCCGCGGCCTACCTCGCGTGCGTGCAGCGCTGCCGGGCGGAGTTCCCCGGGCTGCACATTCTTTCCGGAACCGAACTGGGCGAGCCCCACTGGCACGAGGAGCAGGTCAAGGCGCTGCTCGCCGCGGGGACCTTCGACCGGGTCCTGGGGTCGGTGCACTCGCTGGAGGCCGGTGGCACCCGGCTGGTGGACTTCCTCTTCAACAGCGCCACGCCCGGCGATCTGGTCCGGGCCTATCTCGCCGAGGCCCTCCGGCTGGCCGAGTCGACGGCACCGTTCGCGGTCCTCGCGCATATCGACTACCCGCTGCGGCACTGGCCGGAGAAGGCCGGCCCATTCGAACCCGCCGCCTTCGAGGACGAGTACCGCGCCGTCCTGGCCGCGCTGGCCCGCTCCGGCCGGGCACTGGAGGCAAACGCGGCCGTGCCACTGCCGCCCGTGATCGTGCGGTGGTGGTACGAGGCCGGCGGCGAGGCACTGGCCTTCGGCAGCGACGCCCATGACCCGCTGGCCGTGGCCAGGCGCTTCGCCGTGCTGGCCGAGGCCGCCGAGGCCGCCGGGTTTCATCCTGGCCGCCATCCCCACGATTTCTGGCACCGCAGGCCCGGGTAGCCGGGGTTGCCTCCGGGCCAGGTGCGCGCGGGCCTGTCGTTCAGTAACAAAATCCGGGAGGCTCACCCGCAGCTTGCCGCGGAAATCTCACCCAGAGCCGGCGGCGCGTTTACTTGTCCCAGGACTGCGACGCATCAGGGCAGGAGCGCGGTGGAGAACCTCACGTATACGGGTGCCTTCCTGGACCGGGCGAGCGACCGGCGATCCGACCCGCGCTGGGTTGCGATGCTCCTGGACGCTCCCCGGGCCCAGCTGATCCCGGTCTGGCGGGACTTCTGCCTGGTCTCGGGTGATCCGCCCGCGCCGGTCACCGCGCTCGACGGTGCCCGGCGCCAGGCTGTGCTCGAGGCGGGGATGCCGCTGTTCCTCGGCCTGGACGGTGACGTGGGCCTGTTCGCCGTGGATCTGTCGGCCCTGGACGAGGACCGTGCCGTCGAGATCGCCGGCGCGGACCGGACGGGTGACCTGCGGGCGTTCACCGGCATCGTCAGCGCCGCACAGTCCGCGGTGCTGGCCTACGCCCGCGGGCTGGCCTACTGGAACCGGCATCAGCGGTTCTGCGGCAGCTGTGGCGCCGCGACGCGCAGCAGCCACGGCGGCCATCTGCGGGTCTGCCGCGACGAGCCGTGCGCGCGGCTGCACTTCCCGCGCATCGAGCCCGTGGTGATCACGCTGGTCGAATCGGCCGGGCCACCGCCACGCTGCCTGCTGGCCAGGCATAACGGCTCCGCGCCGGACAGTTACGCGCTCATCGCGGGTTTCGCGGAGATCGGCGAGAGCCTGGAGGATGCCGTGCGCCGCGAAGTTGCCGAGGAGACCGGCGTGCGGGTCGTGACGGTGATGTATGCCGGCTCCCAGGGCTGGCCGTTCCCGGCCGGGCTGATGACGGGGTTCCGCGCCACCGCCGCCGGGGAGTCCGTCACCCCCGACGGCCAGGAGATCCTGGAAGCCCGCTGGTTCACCCGCGCCGAACTGGCCGAGCGCGCCGCGGCGGGCCGCCCGCTCGGCCGGGTGGATTCGATCGACCGGCACCTGCTGCGATCCTGGCTCGGCGAGGCCTGACGCCGGGCCCTGGCCGGCCCGCCTGCCGGCCCGCCTGCCCGGCCCGCCTGCCCGGCCCGCCTGCGCGCTCGCCGCACCGCGGGCGGCTGCGGCCATGCCACCGTCACGGGCCTTCAGTGTTAGCCAGCGGGGCCGAGCAGCCGGTCCAGGAACTCCGGGAACGCGCTCTCCGCGGCGCTGAGCGCCGCGGCGGGGTCCTCGGCACGCGCGATCATCAGGGCCACCTCGTAGGTGGCGGCCAGCATGACGTGCGCGAACGTGTCCACGTGACGCCGTTCGATGCGGCCCGCGTCAGCGGCGTACACGAGGGCGGCCCGGGATCCAGCCGAGGCTGTTCTGCTCGTCAATCTCCCGCCACCGTTGCCAGCCCAGCACGGCAGGCGCGTCAATGAGCACGATCTGCTGGATCACCGGATCGCTGGCCAGCCGGATCCACGCCAGGCAGCAGGCCCGCAGCGCGGCGACCGGGTCCGGGGCGCCCGCTTCCGCCTCGGCGATCTGCGCGCCGGCCCGGGCGGCGATGCCCTCCAGGACCGCCCAGAACAACGCATCCTTGCCCGGGAAGTGATGGTAGAGCGAGCCGCGGCTGACACCCGATTCGGCCAGGACAGCCTCGATCGACGTGCCGTCGTAGCCACGCTCGGCGAACAGCCGCGTGGCGACCGCGACCAGATGCGCGCGGGTGACCTGGCCTCGCGCAACGTTCTTGTTCATCCGCTCCCCGGCACGGTTTGACAAACCGACTGACGGTTTGTAAGAGTTAGACCGTTAGTCGGTCTATGTGGTCACTGTACCCCGGCGGCCGCGCGACGAGGGAGAACCCATGCTCAGCGAGATGGAACGCCTCGACAAGTACCGCAGCCAGGTGCGACTTCCGTCCGGCCCGGCCAGCTACATCGACACCGGCGGCCCGGGCCGCCCGGCGTTGTTCGTCCACGGCGTGGGCACCAGCAGTTACCTGTGGCGGCACGTGCTCGGCCAGCTCGACGGCCAGCGCAGATGCGTGGCCGTCGACCTGCCGCTGCACGGGCGCACTCCGGCCGCCGCCGGCCAGGACTTCTCGCTGCCGGGGCTCGCCCGCTTCCTCGCCGGCTTCTGCGCGGCGCTGGGGCTGACCGGCATCGACCTCGTCGCGAACGACACCGGCGGTGCGATCTCCCAGGCATTCGCGGCCGGTCATCCGGAGCGGCTGCACACCCTGACCCTGACCAACTGCGAAGCGCACGACAACATGCCACCCAGGGCGCTGCTGCCCGCGGTCCTGCTCGCCCGCACGGGCCTGCTCGCCCGCATCGCGGCGCCACTGGTGCGCCGGGCCCCCCAGGCCGCCAAGCGCTTCGCCGGCGCCGGTTACCAGGACGCTGCCAGCCTGCCCGATGAGATCGCCCAGGCCTGGCTGGAGCAGGCGTTCGGCACCGCGGAATCGGCCCGTCAGTTCCAGCGCCTGCTCACGTCCCTGCACGCCCGCGACCTGCTGGCGATCGAGCCCGCGCTGGCCCGGCTGCAGGTCCCGACGCTCATCGTCTGGGGCACCGATGACAAGTTCTTCCAGCTCAAGTGGGCCTACTGGCTGCGCGACACGATCCCCGGCGCCACCGAGGTGATCGAGATCGACGCAGGGCGCCTGTTCTTCCCCGACGAGCGGGCCACCGAATTCACCGCGGCGCTGCGCCGCCACTGGGACGGCCACCCGTAACGATCCGCGGGCGCAACATCTGACGGGCGATCACGTCAGCACCGGCTGTCGGGGCAATCGCCCGAAACGGCTCACCGATCAGCTGGTGGACCACCAGCCGTGCATACTTCAGGATCGCGCGGCAACGGGAGGAGTATCCGGTGAGGTGGATTGCCACCGGGTGGAACATTCACCTGCTGGGCCAGGCTGACCGTGCGACGGCGGCGCACTTCTTCGGCACGCCGGCCTCGTTCGGCACCGGCCCGCACCCCGCGCGTAATCCGGTCCCCGGCGGGTACGCGGCGACCCCCACCCTGCGTTACGCCTCGTATGCCCAGTTCGCCGCCGACATCGCCGCCGCCGCCATCAGCTATTCCTATCCGGCCGTGTTGTACGACCCGGAAGACTGGCCCCAGACCCCACCAAGCGAGCGGCGGGATCCGGCCGCGCACATGACGATGTTCGCGCGGCTCGCTCACGCGCACGGGTTCTACGTGATCCAGGCGCCCGCCCGCGACCTCGGCAATGTCGGCGACGCGGTATGCGCGAAGCGGCAGGGGGAAACCCTGGACCAGTGGTACCTCCGGAATCGCATCGCGGGCACCGCTGCGGCCTGCGCCGACGCCGTGGTGATCCAGTCCCAGGTGCGCACCACGGATCTGGGTGCGTACCAATGGCTTGTCTCAAGCGCCAGGGAGCATGCGCTCGCCGCAAACCCCGGTGTGACGGTCCTCGCCGAACTCTCGACGAACCATGGTGACCCGGGCCAGATGGCCGCCGCGGCGCAGTCGGTGGAGGTCGACGGCTTCTACGTCTCCATGACCTCGGCGGCGATACCGCGCGCGACCGCGTTCTTCAACGAGATGCTCGCAGCGGGCTGCTGACGATCTTCAATGCCGGCGATTACGGCTGGGGTAGCCGTGCATCTCGATGATTTGCGCGTTCTCGACGGTGAAGACCTGGCAGAGGTGATCGGGCGGGGCCGGCCGGGCTCCGTCGGCCTGGCGGGCCACGCTGAGTCCGAGCACGACGGCGTCGCCGTCTACCTCACGCTTTCGACGGCCGACCGGATGCCGTCGGCAAGCAGGCTTCGGTACCAGTCGAGGACCTGCGCGCGGTTGCCGCAGACTCCGGTCCACTGGACCTGGGGGTGCAGGAGCGAGCCGAGCAGCTCGAGGTCGAGGTCGCGGTAGGCGGCTTCGAGGTGCCGGGCGATGTCGGCCATCACCCCGGTGCCGACCGTGCCAGGCACCTCGGTCTGGTCATCTGGTTGCGGTTCGGGCTCGTCGTCCGGGGGTGATGCCGTAGCCGCGGAGAAGGTCGATGACCTCCTCGCTGGGCGGCTTGCCCGCAGATCCACACGTCGTCCCGGGAGGCGCCGGCATCGACGAGTGACCGCACTACCCCGGTCCAGTCGCCCGGCTGTCCGGCGCGCTCGCCGCTGCCGACGGTAGCGAAGGCCAACGGCGTGGCATCGAACCTGGCGTCGCGGCCGTCGACGTCGGCGCCGGCGTCGATCAGCAGACGGACCATATCGGCGTTCCCGGCGTAGGCCGCGCTGTGCAGCGGTTGCTCGCCGAAGCCGTTGCGGGCATCGGGTGAGAACCCCAGATCGAGCATGAGCGCGACGGCGGCGACCGAAGCAGAGCCGGCGGCCTCGACGACTGCGGCGCGTGTCGTCGTCGGTCAGCCGGTCGCGCAGGTCGGGATGCTCGGCGAGGAGATGCTCGGCGGACTGGCGGTCGGCGCGCAGGCAGGCGCCGATGAAGCGGTCAATGTCGGTGCTGTCGTCTGGCGCGCCCCGGCTGGCGAGCAGCGCCGCGGTCTCGTTCTTGCCGGCCCGCACCGCCCGGCGAAGCGCGGAGAGGCCCCGGTCGTCGTCGTAGGCCGCGGGATCGGCTCCGGCGGCCAGGAGGGCGGCGACGACATCGGCAGAGGCGTCCGCCGCCGCGTCGGGCAGCGCCTCGGTCGCCTCCCGCGCCGCCTGGCCCGTGGCACCGTCGAGGGCTTCGAGCAGGAGCGACACCGCGTGGGCGTCGTCGGCGTAGACGGCGGCGCCGACCGTCCAGGTTCCGGCCACCACCCGGGCGCCGTGGGAAAGAAGCAGCTCCAGGCACCGGTGGTCGCGCTGACCGGCCGCCTCGCCGATGGGCCGGCCAAGGTCGGGATTGGCTCCCGCCTCGAGCAGAACCCGCGCGACCTCGGGGTTGTTCAGCTCCACGGACCCCTTCAGGGCCGAGCGGTATCCCTGCATGGCGCCGTTGTTGGTGTTCGGGCTGGCCCCGGCGTCGAGCAGGAGCCGCACCACCTCGGCCATCCCGGCCGCCCGGCCAGGGTCGATCCGGTGCCAGCGCGAGTAGCAGACATACAGCAGCGGCGGCCAGCCCCGAACCTCGTCGATGGCGACCGCAGCCGCTGGGTCGACGGCGAGCCTCTCGCGCCACCTGCTCGGAGTCGCCGAGGACCGCGGCGGCCGCCAGGCTGTAGCGGGCGACGTCGGGGGCAGCGTCGAGGATGGTGGCGGCCTCACGCATCCGGCCCTCGACCGACGCCGCTACGAACGCCCTCGGCCAGTCGCTCGGGAGTGGTGGCGCGGGCCTCCACTGCCGCCTTGAGCCGCGGCCAGCTGGCGAAGCCCAGTTCCCGGGCGATGACCAGCTGGGCGGCAGCCAGGGTGACGCCAGCTTGGGGTGGGTCGGCGTATGGCGGGCGAAGCGCTCGACGGCGCCGGGGTCGCCGCGCCGGGCGCGCGTCGCGTAGCTCCTTGGCCTGGCGGCGCAACTGGCCGAGGTCGGGGCGCTCGGGAAGCGGAGCGGACATGGCGTCTCCCTCCTACGCCTGCGGTCCGCTGCTCAGGCTGAAGGAAGATGCCAACAACCAGCGTGGACTAACACAGAGGTGGACTCTGTCCTCTCCGCGGACCCGGTGGCACCCTCCAGCGCCAACGTCCACGATAGCGTCCCGGCCACGGGCAGATCGCGGGGTGACGTGCCCGCGATGTGCCGTGGCTCACGTGAGCCCTGGCCTGTCATGATGTCCCGGTGGCCGTTGACAACAGAAGCAAGCCTCCACAGTTGGCTGACGAGCGCGCCACGCTGACGGGCTTCCTGGATTACCAGCGCGAGACCTTGGCCATGAAATGCGCGGGCCTGAGCGCCGCACAGCTACGGGAGCGGGCCGTGCCGCCCTCGGCTCTGTCCCTGCTCGGGCTGGTCCGGCATATGGCCGAAGTCGAGCAGAGCTGGTTCCAGCTCGTAATGAGCGGCCAGCGCGTTCCGTATCACTGGCCACGCGTACCAGGCGAGGATGCTGATTTCAACGGCGGCAGTACTGAATTCGACGTTACGGACGCCGACCCGGAGGAGGCATTCGAGGTCTGGCGCGCAGAGTGTGCGCGTTCCCGTGAGTTCGCAGCCGCCGCCGAGTCCCTCGACGTCACCGGGCACTATTACGACGAGACGTACTCGCTCCGCTATGTCCTCACTCACATGATCGAGGAGTACGCGCGGCACAACGGCCACGCCGACCTGCTCCGCGAGCGCATCGACGGGGTCACCGGAGATTGAAACTCAGGGGTAGTGGTCTTCCCCTGCCATGGCATCTCGCTTGGGTTAGTGGGACACCTGGGCGCGCAGCCACTCCAGAGCCGCCGGGGCTGAGTCGAGCACCGTGATGTGGCCAGCGCCAGGAGCAAGCCGGAGTTCGGCTGTTGGACAGTGCGCCGCGAGCCACTTGCCGTGGGCGCTAGGCACCATCCGGTCCTCATCCCCGTGCACGATGAGGACAGGCACAGTGATGTCCCCCGGGGAAAATCCCCATCCCTGCGCGCCAGCCAGCAGGTCCTCCACCATTCCCTCGTCGCCCTCTGCCATGGCCTGACCGGCAACTCCGGCCCAGCCAGGCCCATGTGCTTTCGAGCGCCGACTGGTCGCCGGGAGTGAAGGTGTCGGGGTCGAACTCGGCCGTCGGCAGATAGGCCTCCAGCGCGGCCCGTCCGGCCCGGGCGGCGCGCTGCTCTGCCACTCCTGATCGGCTCCAGCCCGCGAGCCAGTCAAGTCCCCCGGCGTCGGACGGGGCCGTCGCGGAGATGCTGACCACGGCGAGGACACGTTCAGGCAGGAGCGCCGCGCAGGCCAGGGCATGTGGTCCGCCGCCTGAGTGGCCCACTACTGCGAAGCGGCCGATGCTGAGCGCGTCGGCGATGGCTGCCACGTCAGCGGCGGCGGAGGCTATGTCCCGGCCGGGGTTCGGGGTAGAGCCGCCGTAGGCGGGCCGGTCGTAGGACACCCAGCGCAGGCCATTTTCGGCCGCGGCTGAGAACAGTGGCTCAGGCGGAGAGCCGACATTGGGTGTGCCGTGGTGCCAGAAGACCGCAACCCGGGTGTCCGACTCGTCTTTTGCGGGTGTCGTAGTAGTGCAGCGTCCGCCCGTCGCTCAGCTCAACTTCAGCTTGCGTAACCACGCATCCGAGCGTAGCCCTCCGGGCGGGCGCGGTGCGGGTGGGAGACGTCCGCCGCGCTGGCTCCCGGAAGTCCCGCGTGCTGGCCGGAGCAAAGGAATGCATGATTGGCGGTATGTCGACTGACGATCCCGCAACTGGGCGTGATGTTGTCTTTATCCCCGCCCGTGGTTACCGGGCGCCACTGCTGCGCCGCGCTGCCATCTTCCTGGTGCTTACCGCGATAGCGGCGTTCCTGGCGGGCTCGGGAGTCGTGCCACCACTGGCTTGGGCCGCTTCGGTGCTCTGTGGCGCGGTGGCGCTGACCCAGGGGACGCTCTCATCTGGCAGAGCCGGTTCCGGACCCGGCTGTCGACCACGGGGATCGAGGCGCAGTGCTATTTCGGTCACTTCATCCCATGGCCGGAGGTCACCGGCCTGGACATCGGCGGGTACACGGTGCCGGATGCTGAGGCTGCCGCGTTAACCGGGACACCGTGGAACTCACCCGTCAAGCAGCCGATGTCGCGGGTGACGTTCAATTCCGATGGAGGCTACCGGGGAAAGCTGGCCACGATCCGGGTGGCCCGGCGCAAGGGCCGGAGCGTGCTGCTGCGGGCGCCGCTGGTGACGTCCTGGCAGGACGATTCGGACTTCGACGACAAGGCCCGGGTAATTCGCCAGTGGTGGCATGACTACGGTCAAGGACCAGCCGGACGAGCGCGTTGATCTGGTTAATGGCCCATGACCGACTGATGGCCCGGGAGGCGGCCAGCCCTGTGCTATCGGGCACGCCGCATCGGCGTGGGCGGCAGTAGCATCGAAGTAACGGGCTTCCCGATCCCAGCCACTGAGGGCCAGCACGTCTGCTTGTGGTCCCGAGCTTCAGGCGGGCAGGGCACTCGTCGAGCGAGCCGAAGCTCTGCGCATATGCGCCAAGTGCGGCTCAGGACACTACTCCCAGCACCCTGTCCGGCCCTGAGCCTCCATAGTGGCCCGCGAATGGCCCGTCAGGGGCCGCGGTCGATGGCGGGCGGGATGACCGGCCACCTCAGCACCAACTGCCTCGCAGGCCATCGAGATCGCCCCCGAGCCCAGGACGGCGGAGGGTCAGCTGAGCTCGCGAACCCTGAGGGTGTCGACGTGCTGCTGGAAGGCAACAGCTTTGCCACCGTTCATCGTCCACACGTGGACCATCTTCACAACGGCCGGTTCTCCGGAACTCTTGTGCTTCCACCCGTAGCTCCCGAGCGCCACGACTGTGTCACCGTCGGCGACGAACTGCTCGGGCACCACGGCGAAGTCATCGCCGATTTCCCCGAGTCGCATGAACACCCCTTCGAGCACCGCCTGAGGACCGACGTACGTGCCAGCGAGTGGAAATCCGTCGGCCTCGGTCCACTGGATGTCGTCGGCCATGGCGCCGAGGGCGGCGGGAACGTCGCCGGTTGCGAAGCTCGCATAGGCGTTTTCGACGATTTCCTTGTTGGTGGCCATCTCGTGTCCTCTTTCCTGTCGGCAGGAGCGGCCAAACCGGCCTTTACATGACAGTGTTATGCATAACACTGTGATGTACCGATGTCAATGACGGTGTTATGGATATGCTGCCGAGCGTGCCGCCCCGGTCTGCCGACCCTCATCTGCGCGAAAGGATCATCAACACCGCCGCGCGGCTGCTGGCCACTGAGGGCGCCGTGTCGGCGCGGCGCTTGGCCCGCGAGCTGGGCACGTCGACGATGGTCGTCTATACCCACTTCGGCGGGATGGACGAACTGACCCGACAGGTGATGCGCCGCGGGTTCGGCGATTTCGGAACCGAGCTGGACCGCGGCGCGGTCACCGACGATGCCGTCGCCGACTGGATGACCTACCTCTGGAGCTACCGCCGCTTCGCTCTGCGCGAACCCCACCTGTACGCGGTGATGTTCGGTCCTGGACTGGCCGCGTTCAGGCTCGGTGATCCCGCCGACCTCGAGGCGGCTAGGTCCACCTTCGTCTCGCTCCTCCGTCGCATCCACGCCTGCGTCAACGCGGGCCGATGGGAGGTCGACGACGTCACCACCGCCGGCGAAGCTGTCTGGTCCGGTGTGCACGGCCACACCACGCTCGAGCACACCGGGTTCTTCGGTGCGGTCGGCCGCGACCCGGTGCGCTCGTACAGCGAGATCCTCACCAGGATGTCGATCGGCCTCGGCGACGACGCCCTAGCCACCGCTCGCTCGCTGTCGACCGCCAGACGGCGGGCCGTCCGCGCAGACCGAGCCGAGGCCGCGTCTGCACGATGAGCGTTGCCGTGATCCACGGCAGACCGACGATGCTCAGGCTCGGGATCATGGCCCTGAGCTGGGCTCTTGCTGTGGAGCGGGTGACGAGAATCGAACTTGCACTATCAGCTTGGGAAGTGGAGCGGATACGGCTGTCCAGGACGCTGACCTGCAAACACCGGCTTGATGCGCTCGATTGCGATCTTGTCGCCCGCCTGGAGGCCATGCCGTGTGAAGAACTCGCGCCAACGCCTGTCCCGGAGCCGGAAGATCTTATGGTCAGGAGCGATGTCGGTTTCGGCAACGCCGGAGATGCCCTCGAAGTGCAGGGTGAGCAGCTTGCCCTGCCCGTCTTGCTTGTTCCTGGCACCGATCGCGGCGGCGGGGAAGAAGTCAAGGTGCCGGGACAGGTACACGTGGCTGACGTAACCTGGCGGTTGGCAGCCACGTCTGCCTGATCCGAGCTACGCCAGCCCGGCGCTGGTGGTAGTGCCCGAGGACAAGAGCGGCGCAGCCCTCGCGTGGATTCTTCGCTTCCATCGTGATGTCCTCTATGCGGTGGCCAGGCGCCGGGACGCGGCCACCGGAGCAGAGGCACGATGTCGCACGACAAGATCAGGGCAGCGGCCCGCAAGCGCATGGCGGAAACAGGCGAGCCGTATGCCACCGCCCGCCGCGAGGTCATCAAGGATTACCAGCACGCCGGAGCCGGACCGGGAGCCGCCTCGTCCTCCGACGCGAGATTTTTCGCTATCGACTACAGCGATATCGGCCGGGTCTCCCTGCGGACGGAGACACGGCATGGCGGGGGACCGGGACGCGGCGGCGTGGAGGTCGACCCCACCGTGCTGCGGGTGCGGATGGCTGGCTTCCACCTCGACATCCCTCGCAGCACGGTGCGATCAGCCGCCCGCTCTGCGCGCTCGGTCCGGGGAACGATCGGGGTACACGGTCGCCGCGGGCGCTGGCTCGTGAACGGCTCCTATAACGGCTTGGTCGAGCTCGCCATCGAGCCGCCTTGCTACACCCCTCGGCAACCCAGCACACTATTCCTCCCGGAGTAAGGTCAGTTCGCTGACGATCAGCCTCGTCGACCCCGACGGCTTCATCGCCGCGGTCGAAGGTAAGTGAGCGACCGTGAGTGCCCCTGTCTTACAGACCGATCAGGCACGCAGCGGGCACGAGCCATGTAGTCCCCGGCTGGGGGTTGTGCGTTGATTAGGCGTGGGAATCCCAACGGCTGGACTTCGCGGAGTTCTACCGCGGAGCCAGGGATGAGTGCCTCCGCACGGTTCTGGTGAGCGTCGGTGACTATGACGCGGCGCAGGAGCTTGTTGATGAGGCTTTCGCCCGGGCGTGCGCATCGTGGCGGAAGGTCAGCAGGCATCCGGCGCCTGTGGCGTGGGTGGTCCGCACCGCGCTGAACGTGAACGTCTCCCGGTGGCGGCGCCGCCGCCGGGAAGTGGCGGTGCCAGACCTCGGCACGGTCGCGGACCTGTCCATTGCGCACGAGGCCGCCGACAGCCCTGTCGACCCCAGGATCATGGCGGCGCTGCTGCGGCTGCCCGCCCGGCAGCGGCAGGTCGTTGCCTTGCGGCTGTTTCTGGACCTGGATACCGGCCGCACCGCGGAGGTGCTCGGCGTCGCGCCCAGCACGGTCAAGGCTCACCTGGCCCGTGCCCTCACAGCGCTGCGCGATGACCTTGTCCCCACCCAAGAGCAGGAGAGATCATCATGAACGACCACGACTTGATCACTGCGGTGCGAGACTCCTTCACCGGTGTACATTCGGACACGCCAGTGGAGCAGATCGTGCGCCGCAGCCGCGCGGTGCGCGCCCGGCGCGGGGTTCCCGCCTTGACTGCAGCCGTGGCCGTGGTGGCCGCCGCGGGGCTCGCCGTGACCTGGCTACTGCCAGGCCACTCGGCCACCGTTCAGCCCGGCATTCACCTGACCGCGTGGACGGTAGTCAAACACGCCGACGGCACGGTCTATGTCAGGATCAACCAGCTGCGCGATCCGGGCGGGTTGCAGCGCAAGCTCCGCGCCGACGGCGTACCGGCCAGTGTCGTCTTCGGAAACCCGATGAACGTCCGGCAGAAGCCGTGTCAGTGGTACCACGGCAACCACTTTGGGCTACTGCCGAAGGTTGTCCCCTCAATAGCCCCTGGGCAGCCCGCGATCCTGGCGTTCCGCCCCGCAGCCCTCCCCGCTGGGGCCGGGGTGCAGATCATCACCATGACCGACCTATCCAGAATCGGCGTCCGCCTGGTGAGCACCAGCCAGGGGTGCACCGGCAGCTGAACTCCGGACCGTCTCTGGTCCATCCCCCAGGCGATCATCGCGGTACTGCGCGAGCATCTGTCGACCTTCGTCAAGCCCGAGCCCGGAGCGCTCGTCTTCCCCGGCGTCATGGGCGGGCCGTTACGGCGGGGCAACTTCAACAAGATGTCCGCCTGGCCGTACGCGGTGAGGTCGATCGGTGCCAAGGGCCTGCATTTCCATGATTTGCGCCATACGGGAAACACGTTCGCCGCGTCCAGCGGTGCGGGCCTGCGGGACCTAATGGCGCGGATGGGTCATGACAGCGAGCGGGCGGCCATGATCTACCAGCACGAGGCACGCGGTGCGGACCAGGCGATCAACTCTCACGTACAGGCCGAGCAGCGCGGCGACGATGACGACGGCCAGGCGGGCACGCTCGACCCCGTGAGCTAATGGCACGCTAATGGCACGGAAGATCAACTACTACCTGGGAGTGGTCCTCGGCCACACCCGGGACACCGTCCCTGGCCTGGGCCTTCACGATGGGAGCGGGTGACGAGAATCGAACTCGCACTATCAGCTTGGGAAGCTGACGTTCTACCATTGAACTACACCCGCGCGGCGCCCCCGGCCCATCCCGGCCTCGGCTCGCCCCGACATCGTACCGGAACCGGTGGGCACCGCGGCCTGGACAGAACTCCCCGGCAATGCGGGCGGCCGCCTTGTGGTGCCGGGCCCGATCACTCGATCCCGGCCTCGTCCGCGAACTGGCGCAGCCGGTCACGCAACTCGGCACATTCCTGCTGCAGCATTGCGACCTGAGCCTCCAGCTCCAGGATCCGGCGGATGCCCGCCAGCGTCACGCCCTCACTGGAGAGCCGCACGACGTACTGGACGGTGATCACCTCGCGGCGGGAGTACCGGCGCTGACCGCCATCGGAACGCGACGGCCGGACAACCCCGAACTCGTCGAGGCGGCGCAGGAACGCCTGCTGAACTTCGAGCATGCCCGATACCTGACCCACCGTGAACAGAGGCAGGTCTTCATCCTCAAACGGCAACGACGGCACGGTCATTCACTCCCTGGCTCAGACTACGAGCAAACACATGCGGGCCCGGTGCGCCGCTCGCGCCGGGCCCGCAGGGCGATCGGTTGCCGTCAGGCAGCGATCTCCTTCTTGCTGTCGGTGTGGATCTCGACCTTGCGGGGCTGCGCGGTCGCGAGGACGGGCAGCCGCACGGTCAGCACACCGTCGGCGAAAGCGGCCTCGATCTTCTCAGAGTCGAGTGTGTCGCCAAGGGAGAGGCGGCGGGTGAAGGAGCCGGTAACCCGCTCGCGGGCAATCAGCTTCTCGTCCTCACCGGTCTCCTGGGTGCGCTGCGCGCTCACCGTGAGCACGCCGCGGTCGACCGTGACGTTGATGGACTCGGCGTCCACGCCCGGCAGGTCGAAGCGGAGCTGGACGTCGTCCTTACCGCGGATCACGTCCATCGGCATGGCCGACCGCACAGCGGTCCAGTGGCCAGCGCCGAACGAGCGCCGGGCGAAGCGGTCGAACTCCACAAAGGGGTCGAATGATGTAAGCAGCACTGCGATTCACCTTCCGGTCGCAGGATGTCCTAGACCCTGAATCTAGATTTCATCCTAACTCATCTTCAGTGAACCTACAATTCAACTTACATATTCCTTCAGGCAGCGATCACCTCGGCATCGTCCTGCCAGATGTTCCAGCGCCCGGCGGCCGCGTCTCAGAGGCGCTCGATGATGGTGGCGTTGGCCTGGCCGCCGCCCTCGCACATGGTCTGCAGGCCGTAACGGCCGCCGGTCCGCTCCAGTTCATGCAGCAGCTTGGTGGCCAGCACCGCGCCGGTCGCGCCGAGCGGATGGCCGAGCGCGATGGCGCCGCCGTTCGGGTTGGTCTTCTCCAGCGATGCGCCCGTGTCGGCCGACCAGGCGATGAGCACCGGCGCGAACGCCTCGTTGACCTCGAACACGTCGATGTCGTCCACCCTCAGCCCCGCCTTGGCCAGGGCCTGCTCGGTGGCCGGAATCGGGCCAGTGAGCATGAACACCGGGTCGGCGCCGGCGACGGCCAGGGCCGCGATCCGGGCGCGCGGCGTCAGCCCGTGCCGCTGCACCGCCGCTTCCGAGGCGACGAGCAGCGCCGCCGAGCCGTCGGAGATCTGGGACGCGGTCGCCGCGGTGATCTCCCAGCCCTCGCGCAGCGGTGCCAGGCTGGCCATCTTCTCCAGCGTGGTGTCCCGGCGCGGCCCCTCGTCCACGGCGGCGTCGCCGACCGGGGTGATCTCCCGCTCGAACCGGCCCTCGTCGATCGCCCGGACCGCGTGCTGGTGGCTGGCGAGCGCGAGCTCCTCAAGCTGGCGGCGGGTGATGCCCCACTTCTCGCACATCAGCTGTGCCCCGCGGAACTGGGAGATCTCCTGGTCGCCGTAGCGTTCCTTCCACCCGGTGCCGAACGGCAGCGGCATCCCCTTCTCCAGCGGCAGCATGATGGACGACCCCATCGGGACCACGCTCATGCTCTCCACGCCGGCCGCGATGACCAGGTCCTGCGTACCGGACAGCACGGCCTGTGCGGCGAAGTGCAGCGCCTGCTGGGACGAGCCGCACTGCCGGTCGATGGTGACGCCCGGCACGCTCTCCGGCAGCCCGGCCGACAGCCACGCCTGCCGCGCGATGTCCAGCGACTGCGGGCCGATCTGGGAGACGCAGCCCATGATCACGTCCTCGACCGCGGCCGCGTCGATACCGGTGCGCACCACCAGTTCGCGCAGCACGTGCGCGGCCAGGTCCACCGGGTTGAGCTTCGCGAAGCCCGCCGTTGCGCTTCCCGACGGGGGTACGGACCGCTCCGACGATGTAGGCCTCAGCCACGACGCCCTCCGGGGGTACTCGGGGCAGGCTCGCCGCCGCGCCCGTCTAGTGCCGATGTTACCGCCCGGTTTCAAGTCTCCCTATCGCCCATGACGCCGCCCCGTGGGCCCCTGCGTGCTCCCGCCGGCGGCCGCCACGCTTATCCTCGAAAGTGCGGGGGACGCAGGAACGCCGGTCCGGGAGGCCAGAGTGGCAAGTGGGTTCATACTCCTGACTGCTGATCGGCATCCTCATCGGCTTCGGCATCACCCGGGTGCGCAAGCGCATGGGCGTCGGGGTGACCTGGAGCACCTGGGTGACCATCGTGGTCGTGGTGGGCTGTCATCCTGCTGCTGATGTGGGTGTCCGCGTACAAGCACTGACCCGGCCGCACGGGCGCCCGTCAGGTGGCGTCGCGCCCGGGGCTGACCGGCACCTCGAACCAAACCGCCTTGCCGTCCTTGGTCGGCCGTGACCCCCACCGGGTAGCCAGCTGGTCCACCAGGTACAGGCCGCGCCCGCCCTCGTCGGTCTCCGCCGCGCTGCGGATTCGCGGCAGCCGCAGATCCCCGTCGAACACCTCGACCCAGAGCGCCGATGCCCCGCGCCGCAGCCGCAGCGTGAAGGTCCGCTTGGCCGGCTCGGCGGAAGCCATCTCCGAACTCGTCCGAATCCCAGCCGTTCGGGACGCTCGCGGCCGCCGGGGCGGTGGGCGCGCCCGCGGGCTCCAGTGCCATCCGGTGCCGCCGCCGTGCCGGGGCCGCCGTGTGCAGCACGACGTTCGTGACCACCTCGGAAACCAGCAGGCAGGCAAGTTCAACCTGGTCCCGTGGCAGGCCCCAGCGCTCGAAGGTGAGCTGTGCGTGGCGGCGCGCCTCGGAGACCCGGATCGCCTCGGCCGGGAACGTGGCCTGCCACGAGGCCAGATCCTCGCGCGAGGTGCTGACCACGACGATGGCCATGTCGTCGTCGATGTCGCCGGGCACGGCCTGCTCCGCGGCCTGGGCGATGACCTCGGCCGATGCGCCGGCCACGCCCCGCACGGCCGCGCACAGCATCTGCCGGGCCTCCGCCTCGGTGTAGTGGCCGCTGCCATCGGCGCGCTGCCGGCGGTCGGTGAGCCCGTCGGTGTAGAGCACCAGGGTGGTCCCCGGCTTCAGCGTGAGGCTCTCCTCGCGGTAGGTGGGCAGGCCCGCCACGCCCGTGCCACGCACGCCCAGCAGGACGCCGTGATGCTCGATGTCCAGTTCCGCGACGTCGCCGTCGGTCACCACCAGCGGCGCGTCGTGGCCGGCGTTGGCAAACGAAAGGCTGCGGGACCAGGCGTCGTAGACCAGGTAGGTGCAGCTCGCCCGGGGCGAGTCGAAATGCTCCCCGTCCGCCGTGGGCGGCGTGCTCAGCGTCCGGCACCAGTCGTCCAGCTTGCGCAGGATCTCCGCGGGCGGCCTTGTCGTCCTGTGCGAAGGCCCGCAGCGTCGCCCGGAGCTGGCCCATGATCGCCGCGGCCCGGGCGCCGCGCCCTTCCACGTCGCCGATGACGATGCCGACCCGCCCCGCGGACAGCGGGATCAGGTCGTACCAGTCACCGCCGACCTGGGTCTGGATGCCCTGGCCGTGGGTCTCCAGCGGCTTGGCCGGCACGTACCGCCAGGCGACGTCCAGGCCGTCGAGGGTGGGCTTGACCTGGGGCAGCAGGCTGGTCTGGAAGGCCAGCGCGGTGCGCCGCTCCTCCTCGAACAACAGCGCGTTGTCGATGGCGACCGCCACCCGGCTGGCAACCGCGCCGAGAAAATCCCTGTCGTCGATGTCGTAGTGGGATTCCTCGCGCTCGGTGAGCCGGGAGAGCGCCAGGCTGATCACGCCGAGCAACTCGCCCCGGGCGACCAGCGGCGCGGCCACGATCGAGGTCAGCCCCACGTCCTCGCTGGCCCGCATGCTCTGTGCGTGCGGCGCCGGGAATTCGGTATCGACCAGGTTCGACACCAGGACCGGGTCCAGGCGCGCCATGGCCTGCTGGCAGAAGTGCCCGTCCGGGTAGTCGATCTGCTCACCCACGGCCGCCCAGGTGCCCGGCGCCGGTTCCCAGCCGTCGGCGTTGATCTGCGCGCGGCGGAACAGTTTGTCGCCCTGGTACAGGTCGATGAAGCAGTGGTCGGCGAACTGCGGGACCAGCGTCTCGGCCACGTGCCGCAGGGTGAGCCCGAGTTCCAGCGACCTGGCCAGGCGCTCCCCGATCCGTTCGAGCAGCCCGATCCGTTCCCGTTCCTGCTGGCTGCTGCGCCTGGTCGCCTGGCGGCCGACGATGACGATCCCGTCGATCGCCCCGGAAGGGTGCCGCAGCGGGACCGCCTGGGCCCGGACGAACACCCGGGATCCCCCGGGCCTTACTGATTCGAACGTGCCGTCCCAGGCACGCCCGCGAAGCACCTGCTTGGCCAGGTCAGCGGCCTTGCCGAGGTCTTCCTCCTCGAACCCCAGGGAGACCAGCGACCGGCCGACCAGGCGCTCGGGGGAATCGGGGAAGTCGAACAGCTTCGCCGCGTACGCGTTGGCGTACAGCAGGTTGCTCCGCTGGTCGGTCACCACCACCGCGGCCTCGATCTGCCCCAGCACCGTATCCGGTGGCAGATAGGCCGCCACGGCCTCATCCCGCTCACCGGCGGCCACCTGGGCCAGCCGCACGCGGGCAGTCCGGGCAGCGCAGCGTCAAGGCGCGGCAACGAACACGTGCGCGGCAACGCGGCGGGGCAGATCCGCCGTGATGCTCCCCGCACCGTCCTCACTAGTCACCCGCACACCGTCGTCGGCCACCGAGAGCGTGACCTTGCGTCCCGGTTGTATCCCGCTTCGCTTGAGTTTAAGCATCAGGCCGATATCACTTTGGACTTGTTCGCTGATGCGCTGGATGACAACGGGCGCCGGGACCACGGAAGCGGCGTCAATCATCGGCTGAACCGGCTCACGCCGCGCCTGTTCGGCCTGGTCAGCGGCGGCTGTGGGGACGCCAAGCTCGGCGAGCCCGGGAATGACGTTGCCGTGCGGGCAATGGACGGGGTAATCGAGCAGCTCCACCAGCCGCTGCTCGACCTGCTCGGAGATCACATGCTCCCACCGGCATGCCTCGGCGTGGACTTCCTCCCAGGGCAGCCCGATCACGCTCACCAGCAGGCACTCGGCCAGCCTGTGCTTGCGCATGACCCGGGTCGCGAGTGCCTGGCCGGTCGGTGTCAGCACGAGCCGCCGGTCGTCTTCCACCCGCACCAGTTCGTCGCGCTCCATCCGGGCAACGGTCTGGCTCACCGTGGGACCACTCTGCGACAGCCGCTCGACGATGCGCGCGCGCAGCGGCGGGATGCCCTCCTCCTCAAGCTCGAAGAGGGTACGCAGATACATCTCTGTGGTGTCGATCAGCCCGTAGGCGGTCACGGAAGCCTCCTCCCCCTGATGGTATTCGCCAGCGGGGGCATTGCGCCGGAGCGCTGCTCAGGGAGACAGGCGTTCCACCAGCCAGCGCGCACCGTCGCGGCGGTAACGCAGCCGGTCGTGCAGCCGGTTGACCCGGCCCTGCCAGAATTCCACCAAATCCGGCACAAGCCGGTAGCCACCCCAGAAATCCGGCATCGGCACCGTCGTCCCCTCCGGCCACCGGTCTTCCAGCCGCGCGTAGGCAGCTTCGAGCACGGCCCTGGAGCCGACGACCGACGACTGCCTGCTCGCCCAGGCGCCGATCTGGGATCCGTGCGCCCGGGAATGGAAGTACGGCTCGCTGTCGGCCTGGGACATCTGGGTCACCGCGCCATGGACGATCACCTGGCGCCGCAGCGCGTACCAGGGGAACAGCGCACTGGCATACCCATTCCCGGCGAGGTCCTGCGCCTTTGCCGAGGTGCGGTTGGTGTAGAACACGAACCCGGCCTGGCCGTGCTCCTTGAGCAGCACCGTCCGGGCCCGTGGCCGCCCGGCCGCCGACACCGTGGACAGCACCATGGCGTTCGGCTCGGGCAGGCCCGCCGCGGCCGCGTCGGCAAGCCATCCGGAGAACTGCGCCACCGGGTCCGCGGCCAGCATGGATTCATCCAGGCCAAGGTCATTGCCCGGAGATGTCCCCGGCTGAGGCGGGTGCTGATCGGTATCCACGGGTACCGATCCTCACACAGGCCCAGTGCCCGGGGCGAGGAAGAAGCCCCTGGTGGCGCGTATCACGCCATCCCGCGCTATCCGGACAAGGCCGACACGTTGTTGAATGAAGCGGCACGCGGCGAGTGCGACCCACCGCCGGGCCCGGACACCTGCCGCGGAGTCCGGGGTGCCGTCGCTCATCGCAGACACGAGGAGAGCACAGAATGTCCGACTTCAAGCCCGGGCTGGAAGGTGTCGTTGCATTCGAGACGGAGATCGCCGAGCCCGACCGGGCAGGCGGCGCTCTCCGCTACCGGGGGGTCGACATCGAGGACCTGGTGGGCCAGGTGTCCTACGGGCACGTCTGGGGCCTGCTGGTGGACAACGCGTTCACGCCCGGGCTGCCGCCCGCCGAGCCGTACCCGATCCCCGTCCGGTCCGGTGACATCCGGGTGGACGTGCAGAGCGCGCTTGCCATGCTGGCGCCCGCCAAGGGCATGCGGCCACTGCTGGACATCAGCGACGAGCAGGCCCGCGACGACCTGGCCCGCGCGTCGGTCATGACGCTCTCTTTCGTGGCGCAGTCCGCGCGCGGCACCAGCCTGCCCGCGATACCGCAGGAGCGGGTCGAGGAGTCGGGCAACATCGTCGAGCGGTTCATGATCCGCTGGCGCGGCGACCCGGATCCCCGGCATGTCAAGGCCGTGGACGCCTACTGGACCTCGGCCGCCGAGCACGGCATGAACGCCTCCACCTTCACCGCCCGGGTGATCGCGTCCACCGGCGCGGACGTGGCGGCCGCGCTCTCGGGCGCGGTCGGCGCCATGTCCGGCCCGCTGCACGGCGGCGCGCCCGCCCGGGTCCTGCACATGGTCGAGGAGGTCGAGCGGATCGGGGACGCCACCCGCTACGTCCAGGCTGAACTGGACAAGGGCGAACGGCTCATGGGGTTCGGGCACCGCGTCTACCGGGCCGAGGACCCCAGGGCCAGGGTGCTGCGGCGCACCGCCAAGGAACTGGGCGCCCCGCGGTATGAGGTGGCGGCCGCGCTGGAGGAGGCCGCCCTCGCGGAACTGCACGCCCGCAGGCCGGACCGGGTGCTGGCGACCAACGTCGAGTACTGGGCCGCGATCGTGCTGGACTTCGCCGAGGTGCCCTCGCACATGTTCACCGCGATGTTCACCTGCGCCCGCACCGCGGGCTGGTCCGCGCACATCCTGGAGCAGAAGGGAACCGGGCGGCTGATCCGCCCGAGTGCCGACTACGTGGGCCCGAAGGCCCGGCCGGTCAAGGAGGTCCCCGGCGCGGATGGCGTCCTCGGTGAGATCTGACTACCGGCCCGGCGCGTGGCGGGCGTGACTGCCGAGCCTGATGTGACCGCGAGGGTATAGCTCACCCCGATGTATTTGTGGTCGTTGGCACTCCGACCGACACTCTTCTGTTGTCGTGGGCACAACTACGGCATTTATCGCATGTCAGGCGGGGCCAGTTCCGCGTTACGCAGCTCAAGGCGGCCGCGGCCGATGAGGAACATGCCGAAGTGGATGATCAGGCCTTCCTCGTCGGGTACCTCCACGGTCACCTGCTGCCTGGTCCAGCCGGTGCTGCCGGTGACACCGGCGAGGTGGTTGTCCGGGTCGCCGCGCCTGGCCCGCACCGGGCCGCTGCTGACCCGCACGAAGATCCCGGCCTGGTCAGCGACGCTGGTGGCGCGGAGTTCGCCGCTGAGGACGATGGTGCCACCACGGTAGCCGCCGGGGAAGATCGTCTGGCGCAGGCCGGCGAATCCGTAGGGTTCGGGCACGGCCGACCTGAGCACCGCGGCCCCATCTTCGGCCGTGCAGGAGTAGTCCTGCCAGTGCGAGTCGCTGACGTGGCGAAGATAGCTGCCGATGGGTTCCCACCCGGCCAGGCCCTCGGTGAAGGCCAGGTTTCGCGGCTCGTGACGCGGCCGCCTGGCACGAGGGCGTGCTGCCGGTGTCCGCGGCAGGAACGGGGCGAGCAGGTCGTCGCCCGCCACCGGCACGGCCAGCTGGTCCATCACCGGGTCGGCTATCCGTACCGGCGCGCCCGCCGCTGCCGCGAGCGACAGCCCGTCCGCCAGGCGGGCGGTGACCTGCTGGGTTCCGCCCGGGCCGGTCAGCCCGATCCGGGCGGCGGTGACACCAGGACCCAGCTCGTCGATGTCCACCCCGGTCACGGTTGCCCCGGCCGCGCGGAGCAGCCCGGCCGGTGAGCTGTTCCGGGACCCGCTCCATCGCGGCCTCCCCGGCCTGCGGGGACAGCAGCCGCCACAGCGAGCCGCCGTCGGAGGAGTCCAGCCACACCGGGACCACCCGGTGCCCGGCGTCGTCGGCGAGCACGACAAGGACCTGATTGACGGCGAACCTGCCATCTCCCAGATCTCCAGGCCTGGGCTCGGCGTGCGCGATGCGAACCTGGGTCATGACGGTCCTCCGGGGAACGATCGGGATGAGATCGGGGCGGTGCGCGGTGATGTGCTCGCGCAGCCGCTGGCGCGCCTTGTGCAGGCTGCTCCTGACCGCGCCGGCCGAGGCCGCGATCTGGGCCGCCGGCAAGTCTGCGTAGTAGTACATGGTGACGGCCTGGCGCTGCCCTACCGGCAGGTCCGCCACCGCCTGGCGCAGCGCCTCGGCGCGATCGAGGTCATCGGCCAAGGGCAGGCCATCCGCCGACACCGGATGCAGCCGCTCGGGCCAGTCGGCCAGCAGCGTCAGCGGAGCCCGGCGGCGCAGTGCCCGATGGACGTTGAGCACGATGCCGCCCAGCCAGGCGGCGAACCGGTCCGGGTCACGCAGCCGGTCCAGCCCCACGAATGCCTGCAAGAACGACTCCTGCACGACGTCGTCGACGTCGCCCGGGTCGGAACACAACCGCGCCGCCTTGGCCCGCGCCATCGGCAGGTGCCGCTCAACGAGCAGCCGGAACGCGACCGGGTCGCCCGCCCGGGCGAGCCGCACCAACTCACCGTCGGAGAGGTCCACACTTACCTAGTGTCAGACGGACCCGCTCTGGTTACCCGGATTAACCGGGCCTGGACGGTCTGGGTCCGGCCCTCGGAGAGCCGTGTCATTGAGGTCAGGGCACGCTGGTCGGCGAGCTGGCGGGTGATGGCGGCCAGCTGCTGGCCAATCCTGGCCGCTTGCAGCTGTGAGGAGCAGAATCTCAGGCACTAGTGCCGCATTCACTGAGCAGCGGAAGCCGGGCAGATGCTGTTGACTGATCCGTGGTTCTGGGCGTTCCTCGCGGCCCTCGGCTGGGGCCTGTGCACCGGCCTGGTGGGGTCGCGTACCTGGGGGCGCAGCCTTCACCTGGGGGTGGCGCTGGTTCTTCTCGCCGAGGTTCCGCGTGCTCTTCTTCCGCTGCCATTTGTCTCACAGCCCCGCATCGAGGCGGGACGTCCCGTGCTCATCGCGGCCGGGGCCGTCGTCATGGCGGGGAGCTTGATCTTCGCGGCGCCCGTGCTCCGCATCACCCCGTTCACCGCACCAGCCCAGCGTGAGCCCTTGCGCACCGATGGGCTCTACTCGGTCGTCCGGCACCCGCTGATGGTGTGCGACATCTTCTGGCCGCTGGGCTTGTCGCTGATCTTCGGGTCCGTCATCGGCATCGCGCTGACGCCGGTGTGGCTGGTAGTGGCCTGGGTCTTGACCCAGGTCGAGGAGGAAGCGCTGGTCCGCGAGTACGGTGACGCCTATCGCGGCTACCAGGCACGGGTGCCTCGCCTTGTCCCCCGCCTGCACGGCCGGACTCCCTGAGCAAGATCCCGAAGCGCAGGACCCTCGCCCCCGGGCCACGCATCGGCCACAAGCCACGAGGGCCCACGGCTACCGGAGGCACTGGTGTGGTTCCTGTGGCCCGGCCGTGCGGTGTGCCAGGGTGGCCGGCTGCACAGCAGACAGATCCTTTGGCGTCTTCTCGTATCTAGCTCTGGTGGGGGATGGCTCGCCGGGCGCTTGTCACAGATCGGTAGTCCACTCGACGATCAAGCGCCGGCCCTGGTCAGCGGGGACGGAGTTGTCGCATTCTTCGTCACACCTTCTCTTGTCGGTGGAGTGCCAACGACCACATACGCGTGTGGGTGCGGCCCGCGCGTTGTGGGTGTTGTCACAGCGGCGGCGTGCTCCGCGCGGGCCGGGGCTGGAGGCCGGCCTCGGTAGGCTGGCGGCATGGCCCCCATCGAGATCCCTGCTGGTCTGCGCCCTGCCGACGGCCGGTTCGGCAGTGGCCCGTCGAAGGTCCGTCCCGAGCAACTGGCCGCGCTGGCGGCTTCCGGGGCGTCCTATCTCGGCACGTCCCACCGGCAGGCGCCGGTGCGCTCGCTGGTGCAGCGGGTGCGCGAGGGCCTCACCGAACTGTTCCGGCTGCCGGAGGGCTACCAGGTCGTGCTCGGCAACGGCGGCACCACGGCGTTCTGGGAGGTCGCCGCGTTCGGCCTGGTGCGTGAACGGTCCCTGCACCTGTCATTCGGGGAGTTCTCCAGCAAGTTCGCTCAGGTCGCCCGCGCCGCGCCGTGGCTGGCGGAGCCGGCCGTCATCGAGTCACCGGCGGGCAGCCATCCGCAGCCGCGGGCGGAGGCTGGCGTGGACACCTACGCGCTCACCCACAACGAGACCTCGACCGGCGTGGCCATGCCCATCCACCGGGTGCCAGGGGCGGACAGCGGCGCCCTGGTGATCGTGGATGCCACCAGCGGCGCGGGCGGCCTTCCGGTGGATGTCGCCGAGACCGACACCTACTACTTCGCGCCGCAGAAGTGCTTCGGCGCCGACGGCGGGCTATGGCTCGCCGTGCTGTCACCCGCGGCGCTGGAGCGCGCCGCGCAGGTCGCGGCCAGCGGCCGGTACATCCCCGAGTTCCTCTCGCTGCAGGTCGCGATCGACAACTCGGCGAAGCAGCAGACCTACAACACCCCGTCGGTGGCGACCCTGCTGCTGCTGGCCGGGCAACTGGACTGGATGCTCGCCCAGGGTGGCCTCGACTGGGCCGTCGCCCGCACGGCCGACTCGTCGTCCCGCCTGTACACCTGGGCCGAGAAGGTGCCGTTCGCCGCCCCGTTCGTCGCGGACCCGGCGCAGCGCTCCCAGGTGGTCGGCACCATCGACTTCGCCGACACCGTGGATGCCGCGAAGGTAGCCGCGACACTGCGGGCGAACGGGATCGTGGACACCGAGCCGTACCGCAAGCTCGGCCGCAACCAGTTGCGGATCGCCATGTTCCCGGCCGTGGACCCGGCCGACGTGGAAACGCTCACGGCATGCGTGGACTACGTCGTCGATCGCCTGTAGCGCCGACGGTCAGCGCAGGATGGCTCCCACCAGCGCCACCAGGACCAGAAGCGCGAGCACGGTGGGGAGCAGCCAGCGCGTGGTGCGGTTCACATCAGGGAGCCTAGGGCACCGCGCAACGGCCAGGTGCCGATGACCTCGTAGCGCGGATGCGCGCCCAGCCGGCTGTGGATCAGGTGGACTTCTGCGGCCACCCACGGCGTCCCGGCGAAGCCGTCGAGGGTACCGACGAGCGAGTTCACGTCGGCCGGCGCACGGCACCGGGCCAGGGTGAGGTGCGGCTGGTATCCGCGCCCCTCCGTCGCGGGCGGGGCGCCCGCCCGCCGCGCGCCCGCACCGGCCGAGGCGGCCAGCAGGCCGAGTTCGCGGCGGTCGCCCTGGATTCCGGTCCACAGCACCCGGGCCCGGTTGGCGACCGGGGAAGGCGCCCGCACCGGACAGCGACAGCGACAGGCAGGGATGGCGCCGTGCGGCCCGCTCCAGCCGTACCGACAGCCTGGCGATGACCGCCTCGTCCACCTCGCCGAGGAAGGCCAGGGTGAGGTGCCACGCGTCACGGCCCGTCCAGCGCAGATCTGGCCAGGCGGGGCGCAACGGCGCCACCACCTCGTCCAGTTCGCCGGCCGCCTCAGCGGCAGCCCGATCGCCACGAACAGCCTCATGATCCATTGGTAGCAGCCGCCACGCCCCCTCGCCGGCCGTCGTGCCGGGATTGGCCCGCCCGTAGGGCATATGTGGCAGCGCCGTCAGCCCTGAGCCCGGGCCAGCGCGGCCGGGCGCAGGTAGGACCGAAGGCGCGTGCCGCGCGCCCGCGCCAGCAGCAGCGCCACCCCGGCGGCCGCGGCCGCCGAGATCACCCCGCCGCCGATCAGGCCGATCCGGGCGCCGAACTGCTCGGCCACCCAGCCGACCAGCGGCGAGCCCGAGCGGCGCCCCGCCCAGGAAGACCAGCATGTACAGGCCCATCACCCGGCCGCGCACCGCCGGGCGTGGTGGCGAGCTGGGTGGCCGAGTTGGCGGCGGTGGTGAACATCAGCAGCGCCATCCCGGTCGGCACCAGCATCACCAGGAACGACCAGAACGCCGGCATCAGCCCGGTCGCCACCTCCAGCACGCCGAACGCGAACGCCGTGACCAGCATCAGCCGCATGCTGGGCCGGGCACGGCGCGCCGCGAGCAGCGCGCCGCCGAGCGCGCCCAGCGCGAACACGGCCGAGGCCACGCCGAACAGCCACGCCCCGGTGTGGAACACGCCGCGGACATCAGCGCGGTCGGTGACCTGGAAGTTCATGCCGAACGTGGCCACGAAGAACACCAGCAGCATGGTCAGCCACAGGTCGGGGCGGGCCCGCACGTAGGCTGAACGCCTCCCTGAAGCTGCCCGCGCGCCCTGGGCACCCGGGCCACCGGGCGCAGTTCGCCTGGCCGCATCAGCTTGAGCCCGACCAGCACGGCCCCGTAGGAGGCGGCGTTGATCAGGAAGGCGATCGGGGTGCCCACGGCGGCGATCACCAGGCCCGCGACGGCCGGGCCGACGATCCGGGCCAGGTTGAACGTGGCGCTGTTCAGCGCGATGGCGTTCGCCATCCCCTCCCGGCCGACCATCTCGGCCGCGAATGTCTGCCGGGTCGGGTTGTCCACCACCGCGACCATGCCGAGCGCGAAGGCCAGCAGGTACACCTGCCAGACGGCCACGGCCCCGGTCAGCGCGAGGATCGCCCAGGATCGAGCGCGAGCACGCCCATGATGGCCTGGGTCGTCAGCAGGATGCGTGCGCTTGCGGTACCGGTCGGCGATGACCCCGCCCCACAGGCTGAACAGCAACTGCGGCAGGAACTGCAGGCCCGAGGCGATGCCGAGGGCGGTCCCGCTGCCGTGGGTGAGTTCCAGGACCAGCCAGTCCTGGGCAACCCGCTGCATCCAGGTGCCGGTGTTGGAGACGACCTGCCCGGTCGCGAACAGCCGGTAGTTCCGGGTGCACAGCGACCGGAAGGTCCGCAACCTCGCCCGGCGGCCGCCGTGCCCGGCGCTGGCCGCATCCGGGGCGGGCTGGCGTCAGGACTGGCTGAGCTTCTCCAGGATCGGCGCGGCCGCCCGCAGCGTCGCCCGCTCCGCCGGGCTCAGCTCCTTCAGCCGCTGCGCCAGCCACGCCTCCCGGCGCCGCCGGGCCTTGATCACCAGATCCGCGGCCGGCGTCCGTCGCGGTGAGCACCACCTGCCGCCGGTCGGAGGCGTGCGGCTCGCGCCGCACGAGCTGCGATTCCACCAGCGCCGCGATGACGCGGGTCATGGACGGGAGGCTGCACCTTCTCGTGCTCGGCCAGCTCCCCCGGCGTCATCGCGCCGTGCCGCTCCAGCGTGGCCAGGGCGGCCAGCTGGGTCTCCGACAGATCCGGCTCGCCCAGCCGGCCACGGAGCGCTCGACGCGCAGCCGGCGGGCCAAGCGGCTCACCGAGATCCGCAGAGCCGTGGCCAGGCCGGGGTCGGACCTGTGCTCGGATTGCATCATTTTCATTAGCCTGACTCATTACTCTTGCTAACAGTACGCGCTATCGCAGCATTCCGCGACCCGATTACCCGGGCGCTCCCCGCCGCCCGGTGCCAGTAGATCATGCACCGCCCGGCAACCGCCCGGGCCGGGCACCCTAACCTGGAATCGTGACCGGACCGGCGCCCGTCGCCGCCGCCACTTGAGGCCAACGACCAGCTGGTGACGGCCGCCAGCACGGCGGGGTGGGCGATCGCCCTGGTGGTGCTGCTGGTGCTGCACGACCAGATCCCCGCGGGCGCGCGGTGGTGGATCTGGACCTGCGTGGCCGGCGCTGGCCATGGGCCTGTTCGCGCTGTGGTACGTGCCCCGGGTGAAGCGGGCCCGCGCCCGCGGCGCGGCACGCCGCGCCCAGGCCAGGACCCCGCAGCCTAGGCGCACCGGGCTGCGCGGTCAGCTGTGCTCGAACGACTCGAACACCGTCTCGTCCACCGACACGCCCGGCACGTCCATCAGGTCATAGCCGAGCTCGTCGATCACCGGCGGCACCGGCTGACCGCCGCTCCCGGGCAGCAGCGCCTCGGAGTGCGCCCCGCAGCCGTGATCCACGGAGACCACCCGGCCGTCGTCGGGGGCGAACGCGTTCGCGCACACGCCGAACACCGAGCCGAGCGGGCCGCCCAGCCGGACGAAGAATCCGCAGCCCGCACAGACCCCCGGCGCCGCGTGCGCGAGCGGGCTCTTGGGCCCGTGCTCGCTGGCGTACCAGCGCATCCCCGTCTCGTCGCGGCCCACGGCGGACAGCACCCGGCCCTGCGGCGGCACCAGGCCGGCGGCCACGGCCGGCTTGCCCGCCAGGGGCTCGGCCAGCGAGGCCACGATCGCGGCCAGCTCGGCGATGTCCTCCAGCCCGTCGTCCCCGGCCAGGGAGGCCACCGGCACCAGCCGCTCGTCGTCGGCGGCCGGGGCAGGATGTCGCCCACGCCCAGGTCGCCGGGGCGCAGCCGCTCCCGCCACGGAACCCATTCCGGCGCCAGGATCGACTCCGGGCCGGGCAGCAGCACGCTCTCGGCCACCGTGGCGGTCTTGGCCCGTGAGGCCCGGGACAGCGTGACCGCCCAGCGCCAGCCGCGGTAGGCGGGATCGAGGCAGCCGAACAGGTGGGTGACGACCCGGTCCGCTTCGGCTTCCGCGCCGACGTGATCGCCGACGTGGCTTGCCCCCGCCAGTTCGGCGGCGGCGGCTCGGGCGAGGTCAACCGCCTCGGCGCAGATCTCGTCCGGTTCGGGCTTGCGGGCACGAAGTGGGCTCACGGTCAGTAATTGTTCCCCATCCGGGTGCATGCTCGCACCATGATGCGGCCAGATCGGGCGGCCGCAGACCGGTCCGCCGTTTCGTGGGACCGGCCCGACACAGAATACTGGGACCATGGGATTGGATGGGGCCTGGACGGCGACCAGGCAGGCGGCCAGGGCGGTGTCCTCCGCCGCCCAGTCCGGCGGCCGAGCCGGCGCTGGGGCCGCACGCCGCACCAGCAGGATGGTGCACCGGATGACCGGCGCCTCCGGCGCCGGCCGCACCGGCCTGGCGAGCCTCATCGAACTCACCGCCGCGGGCGGCGCCGGCGATGCCTTCGTCACCATCGCCCTGGCGGGCACGCTGTTCTTCAGCACCTCGCTCGATCAGGCCCGGGGCCGGATCGCGCTCACCCTGCATCATCACCATGGCGCCGTTCGCCGTCCTGGCCCCCCTGATCGGGCCGATGCTGGACCGGGCGCGGCAGGGCCGCCGGTACCTGCTGGCGGGCACGCTGATGGCCCGCGGCCTGCTGTGCTGGGGGATGGTCGACGCGGTGCTGCACAACGACGTGGTGGAACTCCTGCCCGCCGCGTTCGGGGTGCTGGTGCTGCAGAAGGCCTACGCGGTGACCAGGACCTCGGTCACGCCCCGGCTGCTGCCCAAGGAGATCACGCTGGTCACGGCGAACGCGCGCACCGGCATGGCCTCGCTGATCGCCTCCACCATCGCCGGGCTGGCCGCCGTCGGCATCGACTACGTGGCCGGCGGCGGCGTCAACGGCGCGGCCTGGGTGCTGCGCATCGGGACCCTGGTCTACATCGCCGCCACCGCGCTGAGTTTCCGGGTGCCCGACCATGTGGACTCCTTCGACCGTAGCCCGAGGAGGACGCCGCCGCCCAGGCCGCCACGGTGCCGAACCCGGGCACCGGGTCCCCCGGGACCACGGCAGGGGTCACGCGGGCCCGGCGGGACGGTGCCACTCGGGGACCAGCGGGCGGGGGCAACCGCGCCGGGCCGGGCGGCGCCTGGGACCCGGCACGGCCCGCGGGCCGGCCCGGGCTGCGGACGCTGCGCCACGTGGGGCCGGTCGTCGGCGAGGCGATGCGCGCCAACGCCACCCTGCGCGCGTTCTCCGGCTTCACCTGTTCTTCCTCGCGTTCCTGCTCAGGACCGTGCACTTCCCGGGGTAACGACAAGATGGCGCTCGGCGGGATGCTCGCGGCCGCCACGGTGGGCGGCTTCCTCGGCACCGCGACCGGGTCGGCGCTGAGGTCCCGGCGGCCGTACTCATCACGTTCGGCATGCTCGGGTGCCGCCACCGTGGTCACGGCGGCCTGCGCCCTGTTCTTCGGGCTGTGGGCCGCGCTCGTGGTCGCCCTGGTCGCCGCGTTCGGGCAGGTGCTGGCGAAGCTCGCACTCGACTCGACCGTGCAGCAGGAGATCGGCGAGGACAGATCCGGTCCTCCGCCTTCGCCGTCTCGGAGACCCTGCACCAGCTGTCCTGGGTGGCCGGCGGGCTGGCCGGCGTGGCCCTGTCCCTGACCAACAGCGGGGTCGCGGGCCTGACCGTGGCGGCCGTCGGGCTGGGCCTGCTCGTTCGCTGTTCCTGCTCTCCCAGCGGCGCCGCCGGATCCTCGCGGCGCGGCATGCCCGCCCGCAGGCCGTCCTGCGGTAACCGCGAGCGCCCGGCGGCGCCGGACAGATCGCGGATCAGGGCTCCACGTCGTCGGCCACGGCGCGCAGCAGCGCGGCGATCTTCTTGGCGTCGCGGGCATCGGGGTGGCGGCCGCGCCGGTAGGAGCCTGACAGGTCATCGAGCAGCTTGATGAGGTCCTCGACGAGCACAACCATCTCGTCGGGGCTCTTGCGGCTCGCCTTGGCCACCGTCGGCGCCGGCTCCAGCACCCGCACCTGGAGCGCCTGCACGCCCCGGCGGCCCTCGGCTACGCCGAACTCCACGCGCTGGCCGGACCTCAGCACCGATGCCGGCGGGCAGCGCGGAGGAGTGCACGAACACCTCACCGCCGCCATCGCGGGACGAGGAAGCCGAACCCTTTGTCGGCGTCATACCACTTGACCTTGCCAGTGGGCACGGACGGACCTCACGGGGAATAGCAGCGGGCAGGTTCACGCGCGAGCGCCATCCCAGGTTAGTCGGTTCCGCCTCCGCGACGTCAGTCCCGGTTAGCGCTCGTAACAGCGGCGTGACCCCGGCAGGACACGCCGGGGCCACGCCATCCGCGGCCCCCACGCTCAGATGGTGCTGGGACGGGATCGCGTGAGTGACCGGGAATCAGAGCACACTGTGCCGCTCGCTCAAATTCAGGAGGTCTTGTCAGGCTTATACCCTGGAGTTATCGCAGATAATCACGGGATAGTTACCCGTAATCACCGAAATTCTTGACCCCTGCCGATTGGCCGGCTGGCACGGCTTTCCGGGCCCGGCGGCCGGGCCCGGCGGACTCAGCGGGTGATGCGCTTCCAGGGCGGAGTCTTGACCCGCGGCCCCTGGGACACCCGCCAGGCCAGGTAGGCGGCGGTGATCACCGAGCCCACGCGGACCATGAGGCCGAAGGACACGTGCACGGCGTGGAAGTAGGTGACGATGACGTCGCCTGAGCCACCTACAAACAAGGCGACGAGCATTGACGCCAGCAGCGTGACCACCAGTGGGCCCAGAACCGCGAGCGACTTGTCCTTGATGTCCCATATCCGGGAGAACATCGCCACGATGGCACCCAGCGGCCAGAACGGGAACGGAAGGATCAGCCCGCCCAGCCCCAGCAGCAGGACGGCGACGGTCTCCCGGACATTGTCGCGGGCCAGCTGGCCCGCGGTTGCGGTGAACGTCTCCGCCCCGGCCGCGGTCCGCTTGCCCGGGATCCGCCCGATCAGCCGCCCGACCGTGCTGGCGTGGCCGGAGACCTCCGGCTCCTCGGCGCCGCGCTGACTACCACCCTGGGGCGCCGTGCCCTGCGGGCCGGTGCCCGGGGACGCCGGCGCTCCGCAGCCTGCGGGGGCCGGCATCCCGGGGCCCACTGCTCTGCGTACCGGTTCGCGGACCGGCGGCACGCTGCCCGGCAGGCCGTGCACCGCTGCTCCGCGGGCCCGGGCGCAGCACGGAGCGCCGGGGGTCAGGGCCTGGGGGCGGCCCTGCCGCCCCGGTGGCAGAGCCGTCCGGTCCGGTGACGGCCTGGTCCTGCCCAGGCTGCGCCAGCCGGCCGGACAAGGGCGCGGTGCCGGAGTTGGGCCGGCGCCGTGCCGTCAGGGGACGGTTCATCCGCGGCGAAGTGAGGGCCGCTGCCGCGGCCTCCCCCTGCTCCTTGCTGGGAGCCCGGCTCTTGACCCAGCCCTTGTCGATCCGGGTCCGTTCCTCGATGACGAGGTCATCGGGCTTGCCCAGCCGCGCGAGCACCGCGCTGACATGATCGGGATCGGTGCGCGTGCCAGGCGGGCCGACCTCGCGCTCGACGAGTGCGCGGGTGCGCCCCACAAAGGCCATCCTGGCCCCCTTGGGCAGCAGGCGCGCCGCTTGCGCCACCCGGGTCATGTAGTCCGTGACCAGTTGCTCGCCGGAGAGGTTGGGACGTGCCCTCATGCCCCGATCATCCCCTCTTATCCGCTAATTGACGAGACCCTTGCAGGATCTGAAAGTTGCAGCGCATACACACACGCAAACTGTGCGTAAGCAAGCGCATGTTTGTGCAACGCAGGAGAGGTATGCGCACTCGGCCAGCCGACGGGGGGATGTCCGCTAGTAAGGCCGAGACGGCCGCTCCACCAGGCCCGGCCGGCGGGATGGCCGCCGCCCAGGCCCAGCAGGATACCGAAAAGGCCGGAGGCGCAGTCCCGCAACGCGGGAGCACCCCCGCCGGCTCAGGCCCAGCAGGGTTGCGGAAGGCCGGAGGGGTGGCCCCGCAACGCGGGACCACCCCTCACTGCGGGCGCCCGGCACCCGATGGCGCGGGCTACGCGCCAGGTGCTGCGCCCATGGCTTGGACTAGAAGTCCATGTCACCGCCGCCGGGGGCGGCCGGTGCCTTCTCCTTCTCCGGCTTCTCCGCGATCACTGCCTCGGTGGTGAGGAAGAGCGCGGCGATCGAAGCGGCGTTCTGCAGCGCGGAGCGGGTGACCTTGGCCGGGTCGATGATCCCCGCCTTGAACATGTCGACGTACTCGCCGGTCGCGGCGTTGAGGCCGTGACCGACCTGAGCGTCCTGCACCTTCTCGACCACCACGCCGCCTTCGAGGCCGGCGTTGACGCGATCTGCTTGAGCGGCTCCTCCAGCGCCCGGCGCACGATCTGCGCGCCGGTGGCCTCGTCGCCGGTCAGGTCCAGCTTCTTGAACGCTTCCGCGCCCGCCTGGAGCAGCGCCACGCCACCACCGGGGACGATGCCCTCCTCCACGGCGGCCTTGGCGTTGCGCACCGCGTCCTCGATGCGGTGCTTGCGCTCCTTCAGCTCGACCTCGGTGGCCGCGCCGGCCTTGATCACCGCAACGCCGCCGGCCAGCTTGGCCAGCCGCTCCTGCAGCTTCTCGCGGTCGTAGTCGGAGTCGGTGTTCTCGATCTCGGCGCGGATCTGGTTGACCCGGCCGGCGATCTGGTCGGCGTCGCCCGCGCCATCGACGATGGTGGTCTCGTCCTTGGTGACGACAACCTTGCGGGCCCGGCCGAGCAGGTCGAGCGTCGGCGTTCTCCAGCTTGAGGCCGACTTCCTCGCTGATGACCTGGCCGCCGGTGAGGATGGCGATGTCACCGAGCATGGCCTTGCGCCGGTCGCCGAACCCGGGCGCCTTGACCGCGACCGACTTGAACAGGCCGCGGATCTTGTTGACGACCAGGGTCGCCAGGGCCTCGCCCTCGACGTCCTCGGCGATGATGCACCAGCGGCTTGCCGGACTGCACGACCTTGTCGAGCAGCGGCAGCAGGTCCTTGTTCGCCGAGACCTTGGAGTTGACGATCAGGATGTAGGGGTCCTCGAGGACCGCTTCCATCCGCTCGGGGTCGGTGACGAAGTACGGCGAGATGTACCCCTTGTCGAAGCGCATGCCCTCGGTGAGCTCAAGCTCCAGGCCGAAGGTGTTGCTCTCCTCGACGGTGATGACGCCTTCCTTGCCGACCTTGTCCATCGCCTCGGCGATCATCTCGCCGATCGCGGTGTCACCGGCGGAGATGGAGGCGGTCGAAGCGATCTGCTCCTTGGTCTCCACGTCCTTGGCGAGCTTGGACAGCTCCTCGCTGACCCGCTCCACCGCCGCCTCGATGCCCCGCTTCAGCGACATCGGGTTGGCGCCCGCGGCGACGTTGCGCAGGCCCTCGCGGACCAGCGCCTGGGCGAGCACGGTCGCCGTGGTGGTGCCGTCACCGGCGACGTCGTCGGTCTTCTTGGCGACTTCCTTGACCAGCTCGGCGCCGATCTTCTCCCACGGGTCCTCGAGCTCGATCTCCTTGGCGATGGACACGCCATCGTTGGTGATCGTCGGGGCGCCCCACTTCTTCTCGAGCACCACGTTGCGGCCCTTCGGGCCGAGCGTGACCTTCACGGCGTCGGCTAGCTGGTTCATGCCGCGCTCGAGGCCGCGCCGTGGCGTCCTCGTCGAACGCGATCATCTTCGCTGCCATAGGCTCCAGTCCTCCGGAAACTATGTGGCTGTCGGACGGATCGAGCCGACGCCCGCGACGGCCGGCCCTCCCCGATGGCAGTCCCTTCCTGCACAGCTGAGGCCTCATCGCCCCGATCCCGCCTTGGCGCTGTCACTCTCACCCCGAGAGTGCCAACGACCTGTTTAGCACTCTCGGGGCGAGAGTGCAAGCTGATCATGCCAGCAGGCCGGTTCACAGGCCGCTGAGCAGGGACGAGCGGCCCGCGGGCCGTGAATACCGGCAGGGCACAGCCGGCCCAGGACGCCGCACCGGGGGCGCCAACCGTGCCGATCAGGTTGAGACCAGCACGCGCCTCCCGGTATAACCAAAGTATGTCCGCAACGGAGAAGCTGGCGATCAGCCTTCCCAAGGACCTGATCGAGAAGCTGCGACGGGCCAAGGACGAGGGCCGGATCGATTCGGTGTCCGGGTACATCGCCGACCTCCTGCGCCGGGAGGACGACTGGCGGGATGCCCGGGCCACGCTGGACCGCATCTTCGAGCGTGCCCCGGCCCGGAGGCCAAGCACTACGCCTGGGCCCGCCGGGCGCTCGGCGTGGGCGCTGAGCCCGCCGGGTGATCGGCGGCCGGATCCTCGACACCAGCGCGCTGCTCCAGGCGGCCCGCGGCACCCCGTACATGCAGGCGCTGCTCTACATCAGTCACGAGCACCTGATCACGCTGGTCATCCCGGCGCCCTGCCTGGCCGACGCGCTCGCCAGGCTCAGGGATCCCGAGCAGCAGGCACGGCTGTTCGACCTGCTGAAGTCCCCCATGGCGAAGGTGGCGCAGTTCGGCGCCGCCGAGGCCACCGGCACCGGGCTGCTGCGGGCCACGCCCTGCCCGCCCGGGCATCCACCGGCGCGGCCCATGCCGCCTTCCTGGCCGCCGACCGCGGCTGGCCCGTGGTGAGCGCCCGGCCGGGCCCGATCCGCGCCATGCACCCCGAGGTGGAGATCGAACCGCTCCCCTGAGCGGCCGTCGGGCGGCGCTCAGGCGCTCGCCCGGCGCACGCATATGGCCCGGCACCCGCGTCCGGGTACCGGGCCACAGTCCAGCTTGATCGAGCGGTTACTTCACACGGCGCGAACGGACTCCGCCTGCGGCCCACGCTCACCCTGCGTGATGTCGAATTCGACCCGCTGACCCTCCTCGAGGCTGCGGTAACCATCCATCAGGATGGCAGTGTGGTGCACGAACACGTCCCTGCCACCGTCGACCGCGATGAAGCCGTAGCCCTTGTCCGCGTTGAACCACTTGACGGTGCCCTGAGCCATTACTCAACAACCCCTAACTACGCTCGGGCTTTCGGATCCCGCCCTTGCTTCTCGGGATCCGGTGATCGCGGTTGTGCCAGGCGTACAGGCAAGCATCGCTTGCCGTTCTCGCCGACCGACAGCGACCGGGTATGACCATACCCTTTGCTCACGCGCGCGCGGACCAGATACTCGCTGAATGCGGCCGGGAAACTCCCCCGGCCCGGCGAGGAAACACGGACACGCTGGTCAGCTGGGGTTAAACCGAATCGCGCCGATCCGGCGGCCGCAGCTGGGTCCGGCATCAGCCACCGGCCACTGCGCGGGATCACCGACACCCGGGACCCGGCCGGAACGGGCGGTGTCCAGCCCCGCGGCGAACCGCACATCCTCGTCGCCGACATACACATTGACGAAGCGGCGCAAATTTCCGGCGTCATCGACAATCCGGCCTGCCAGGCCGGGATAGGCGGCGTCCAGGCTGGCGATAACTTCCCGCAAGGTGCCCGGCTCCGCGCTCACCTCGGCCGAGCCGCCGGTGAACGTGCGCAGGATCGTCGGGATTCGGACGGAGATACTCATCCGCGGCCGCCTTTCTCTGTAGCCAGGTTCGTGATCATGACTTCCGGGTGGCTTTAGGCCCACCTAAGTCATGATCACGAACGAGGGGCACGTGTCATGCCGCACGCGACGACTCCCATGCCCGAACGCCTCCAGCGTGGGCCGGATCGCCGCGGCCCCGGCCGGGGCCCCCGACCGCGTCCAGCGTCTTCAGCCCGTCGCCCGAGTTGATGATGACCGTTTCCGCGCCCGGGTCGAGCAGGCCGTCGGCGAGCAGCCGGCGCAGCACCCCCAGGGTCACCCCGGACGCCGTCTCGCCGAAGACGCCTTCGGTCGCCGCGAGCAGCGTGATCGCAGTACCACCTCATCGTCGCCCACGTCAGCCACCGCCCCGCCGGTGCGCCGCACGACATCGAGAACGTACGGCCCGTCCGCGGGGTTGCCGATCGCCAGCGACTTGGCGATGGTGGCCGGCTTCACCGGCTGCACCACGTCGTGCCCGGCACGGAACGCGGCGGCCACCGGCGAGCAACCGGTCGCCTGCGCGCCGAATACCCGGTACCGGTGTCCGGCACCAGGCCAAGCTCGATCAGCTCGCGGAACGCCTTGTCGATCTTGACGAGCTGCGCGCCGGACGCGACCGGCACCACGATCTGCTCCGGCAGCCGCCAGCCGAGCTGCTCGGCGATCTCATAGCCGATGGTCTTGGACCCCTCGGCGTAGTAGGGGCGCACGTTGACGTTGACGAACGCCCAGTCCTCGCGGTCGTCGGCCAGCTCGGAGGCGAGCCGGTTCACGTCGTCGTAGTTGCCGTCGACGGGCACCATGGCACCGCCGTACACGGCGGTGGCAGCGATCTTCTGCGGCTCCAGGTCGGCCGGGATCAGCACCACGGAACGGATCCCCGCACGGGCCGCGGCGGCGGCCACGGCGTTGGCCAGGTTGCCGGTGGAAGGGCAGGCCAGCACCTTGTAGCCCATCTCGACGGCCGCGGCCAGGGCGACCGCCACGACCCGGTCCTTGAACGAATGCGTGGGGTTGCCCCGCTCGTCCTTCAGCCACAGTGTGCGCATGCCCCAGTTCCCTGGCGAGCTGGTCGGTGCGGACGAGCCTGGTCCAGCCGGGCTCGGTGTTGGGCGTGGCGGCGACGCCCGGCGGCACCGGGAGCAGGCTCGCGTACCGCCAGATGCTCGCGGGCCCGGCCTCGATGCTGGCGCGGGTGACCGGCGGCAGCTCGTAGCCGACCTCGAGCGGCCCGAAACACTCCGCGCACGCGTGGCTGGCACCGAGCGCGAAGGTGGCGCCGCATTCGCGGCAGAAGAGGTGACTCGCGAAGCCGAAACCGGACGGATTACTCGCTGATGTGGTCACAGTGCGGGGCCTTTCTCCCTCATCTGTCCCTGCGGCCGAATAGCCGCGGGCCGGAGTTGGCACCTGCCACGGAGCAGGCCTCGCAAGGCATCACCGTGGTGGTTGCCGGGGCTTCACCGGGCCGTTCCCTCCACCCCTCTGGATGAGCGTTATGAAGTTGTACCCACAACTTTAACTGATGCGGGCAACGGCTTAACTGAGTGGGCAGACAGCTTGCTGGCGCCATGCACCCAACGCTGGCCTGCCTGATCAAATGCCTTAACCTCACCTTCCATGAGCGGCGAACCAGGCGGCCGGGTACTGATCGCATCCAACCGGGGGCCGGTGTCCTTCAGCCTGGGCGACGACGGGAGGCTGACCGGCCGCCGCGGCGGGGGCGGGGTGGTAGCGGGGCTGTCGGCGGTCGCCGGCCGCGCCGAGGTGCTGTGGGTGTGCGCCGCGCTGAACGACGCCGACCGGGCCGCCGCCCGGGCCGCACCGGACGGGCAGCTGGACGTATCCCTCACGGCGGACGGCGCGCCGCGGCACGCGCCGGAGTCCGTGGTGCGGATGCTCGACATCCCCGCCCCCGTGTTCGACCGGGCCTACAACGGGGTCGCCAACTCCACCCTCTGGTTCATCCACCACCTGCTCTACGACACCCCCAACCAGCCCCTGTTCGGGCTCGCGTTCCGCCGCGAGTGGGAGTCGTTCCGCGCCTACAACGCCGCGTTCGCGGACGCGCTCGCCGAGGGAGCCGGGCCACAGCGGGCCGGGGCGCGGGCCATGGTCCAGGACTACCACCTGACCCTGGTGCCCCGGATGCTCGCCGAGCGCCGTCCCGACCTGGCGATCGCGCATTTCTCGCACACCCCGTGGGCGCCGCCGGACTATTTCGCGCTGCTGCCCGACGACGTGGCGCGCGAGGTTCTCGAAGGCATCCTCGGCGCCGACCATGCCGGGTTCCACGCGGAGCGCTGGGCCGGCGCGTTCCTCGACTGCTGCGAGGCCGTGCTCGGCGCCCGGGTGGACCGGGTGGCACGGACGGTGCGGCACGCCGGCCACACCACCACGGTGGGCGTCCACCCGCTGGGCGTGGACGCGGCACAGCTTCGCGACCGGGCGGCGGCCGACGACGTGCAGGCGCACGTCGCCGCGCTCACCGAGGCCGCGGGCGGCCGGAAGCTGATCGTCCGGATCGACCGCACCGAGCTGTCCAAGAACATCGTCCGGGGGCTGGCCGCCTATCGCGAGCTGCTGATCACCTGGCCGCAGTGGCGGGGCAGGTCACCCACCTGGCGTTCGCCTACCCGTCGCGGCATGACCTGCCCGAGTACCGCGAGTACACGGCCAGCGTGCAGCGGATCGCACGGGAGATCGTGGACGAGTTCGGCACCGAGGACTGGGATCCCCGTCGTGCTGCAGGTCAACGACGACTACCCGCGCTCGCTCGCCGCGTACCGGCTGGCCGACGTGCTGCTGGTCAACCCGGTCAGGGACGGCATGAACCTGGTCGCCAAGGAGGGCCCGCTGCTGTCGGAGCGCGGCTGCGCCGTCGTCCTCTCCCGCGAGGCCGGGGCGGCCGCCGAACTGGCCGGGGGCGCCCTGCTGGTGAATCCTTACGACGTCTCCGCCACGGCACAGGCCTTGCACGAGGCGCTGAGCATGACCAGTGCCGAACGCAATCGCCGGGCTGGCCTGCTTGCCGAGGCGAGCGGCGCCTGCCCACCGCAGCAGTGGCTGGCGGCCCAGCTCAGCGCGCTCGCCGCGGCGGTGGCCCTACGGCCTCAGCCAGCCTGACCGGCCACGGCGTCAGCCAGCCCGGCCAGCAGGTCGCTGACCCCGTCCGGGCCATCGACCACCAGGTCGGCGTGGGCGGCGAGCGCGGTGACCTCGTCCGAGGCACTGCAGACGGTGATACCCGCACGGCCGTCGGCCCGTGCCGCGCGGACGGCCTCGAAGGCGGGCAGGTCGCCGAGGTCGTCGCCGGCGAACAGGACCGCCGCGGGATCGTGTTCGGCGATCAGCGCGGTCAGCGCGGCGCCCTTGTTGACGCCGGGCGGCCGCAGTTCGATGACCAGCCGTCCTGGCTTGGCATCCAGCCCGGCCCCGGCGGCGAACTCCGCCAGCGGGCCGGTCAGCGCCGCCAGCGCGGCCTGCGGGTCGGCGGCCCGGCGGACGTGCACCACGAGCGCGTGGCCCTTGTCCTCGACCTGGGTTCCCTCGGGGGCACCGGCCGCGGCGAGCGCCCCGGGCAGCCGGGCCCGGGCCGCGGCCACCTGCGGCGGCGGCGGGGGCGAGGTGAGCCGCCCGGCCTCCCAGCGCTCGAAGCCGTGCTGCCCGATCACGATCAGGCCGGGGAGGCCGGCGAACCCGCCCAGTTCCACGGCGACCGGGGCGGGCCGTCCCGTGATGATCGCGAGGGTGCCGACGCTCGCGGCGAGCCGCTGCAGGGCGGGCAGCACGCCCGGCTGCGGGCGGGCCGCGGACGGCTCGCTGACGATCGGCGCGAGCGTGCCGTCGAAGTCCAGAGCGATCAGCGCGCGGCCGGGGTCTGCCGCGATGGCAGCCAGGCCAGCCGCGCCCTCGGGAGTGGCTCCCTCGGCGACGAGTACCCGCAGCGGCGGGCGCGTCACGCGGCGCCGCCCTCCCCGCGTGCCGTCCGGATCCGCTCGCGGCGGGCGCGCTGGCGGCGCAGCCGCTTGACGAGCACCGGGTCCGCGGCCATGGCTTCCGGCCGGTCGATGAGCTCGTTGAGCATCTGGTAGTAGCGGGTGGCGGAGAGCTGAAGCTGGTCGGAGATCGCCTGCTCCTTGGCACCCGGCTGCCGCCACCAGTGCCGCTCGAAAGCCAGGACCCGGGCCTCGCGCTCGGACAGTTGCGCCACCTGCCTCACGCTCCTCCCGCGATCCGACTCCCCCGGCCGGCCTGAATCCCCGCATCGGCCTGATTCCGCCCGGCCCTCCATCGTAGGCAGTACCCCGGTCCTTCCGACAGCGGCCGGCGGGGCTTCCGGAGAACCCAGGGCTTCCGGCAACGGGCGGCACGCCGTACGCTCACCGTTCGTGACCACCTTCGACTGCCTCACGCTCCTCACCGACTACGGGCTTGACGACGGGTTCGTCGCCGCCTGCCACGGAGTCGCCGCCCGGATCGCCCCTGCGGCCCGCGTCCTCGACATCACGCACCTGGTGCCCCCCGGTGACGTGCGCCGTGGCGCCGCCGTGCTCGCGCAGACGATGCCGTACCTGCCGGCCGCCGTGCACGTCGCGGTGGTCGACCCCGGGGTCGGCACCGCGCGCCGCGGCATCGCGGTGGAGGCAGGCAATGGGATCCTGATAGGCCCGGACAACGGGCTGCTGTCGTGGGCGGTAGCGGCGCTAGGGGGCGCGCGGCGGGCGTTCCAGCTCACCAACGGTGAACTCTGGCTGCACCCGGTGTCGCAGACCTTCCACGGCCGTGACATTTTCATCCCCGTCGCGGCGCATCTGGCCGCGGGCGGGGACCTGTCCTCGGTGGGCACCGAACTGGATACTGGCGATCTGGTAACCCTGCCCGCGCCGACCAGCCGCGTGCACGACGGCGAGGCCGAGGGCGAGGTGATGTCGGTGGACCGGTTCGGCAACGTGCAGCTGTCGATCGCCGCGTCCGACGCCGACCGGATTGGCATCGGTTTCGGCTCCCAGCTCGTGGTCCGCTGCGGCCGCCGCCAGCTCACCGTGCCCTACCTGGAGACTTTCGCCGCGGTCGCGCCTGGCGAACTGGTCGCGTTCACCGACAGCGCGGGGCTCATCTCGCTCGCGGTCAACGCCGGGGACGCGGCGCAGCAACTGGGCCTGCCGCCGGGCGCCCACGTCCGGCTGGCGGCGGCACCGCCGTCCTAGTCCAGCGCGCTTTTGCCATGCCATCGGAATAGCCCCGGAAACCACGGGTCAAGCCCGGTCAGGCCGCCAGCTCTGCCCACGAAACGGTCATGAACATGACAGAATGCGCACGTGCACACCCGGAGGAGGACCGCCGTGTCGCATGGTCTCTCCCAACGCGCGCGGGCTGGCGTTTCACCCGGCTTCCACCATCGCGCGCGAGTTGGCGTGGCCGCAGGGCTCACCCTGGCATTTATCGCCATGGCCAGTTCGCCCGCGCTGGCTGATCAGGCCCGCCGGAATGAATGGTGGCTGCGCACCCTTCACGTCACGAATGCATGGCGGACGACGCGCGGGTCCGGGGTCACGATCGCGGTGCTCGACACGGGGGTGAACCCGGCGCAAGCCGACCTGACCGGCTCGGTCGTCACGGGGCCGGATTACACCACCTCGGGGCGCACCTCCAGCGGCCCGTTCTGGGGTATTCACGGCACGGAGGTAGCGAGCCTTATCGCCGGCCACGGGCACGGCCCCGGCCGGGCCAATGGGATTATCGGCATCGCACCGGCCGCCAAGATCCTCTCCGTGCGGGTGACGCTGGAAAGCAACGACCCGCTGCTGAGTAACCAGACCATTGCCGCCGGGCTGCCGAACGCCATTGCCCACGGCATCAAGTCGGGCCGTCCGGCGCGGCGCGACCGTCATAGACCTGCCACTCGACCCGGTGACCGCGCCCGGTGCGGTCGGCTCGGGCGGCAGCCCAGCCGAGCGGGCAGCCGTCGGCTACGCGGAGGCCAAGCACGTGGTACTGGTCGCCCCGGCGGGCGACAACGGCACCGACAGCGACTCGGTGAACTACCCCGCTGCCTACCACGGCGTCATCTCCGTGGGCGCCTTCAACCAGCAATTCGTCAAGGCGCCGTTCAGCAGCCACCAGCCGTATGTGACGGTGACCGCCGCCGGGGTGGGTGTCACCGCCGCCGCCGTCCGGGAGCTATCCGCAGCTCAACAGCACCAGTGCGGCGAGTGCGGTGGTCGCGGGCATCGTCGCGCTCATCCGGGCCCAGTTCCCCACACTGAACCCGGCGCAGGTCACCAAGGCGCTCACCACGAGCACGGTGTACCACCCGCCGGGCGGGCGGGCGGACGGCTCCGGTTTCGGCACCGTCGACGCCACCACGGCGCTGACCGCCGCGGCGGCCATCGCGGAGACCGTGTCCAAGCCGGCCTCCTCAAACACCACGGCCGGACAGGCGCCGCCCAGTCCCCCGGCGTCGCACAGCAGCCCGATCCACCGGGATATCCGCGGGACCCTGGTCAAGGACGCGGCCATCGCCGGTGTGGTCTTCGTGTTGCTGCTGGGGCTGTTCTTCGCGGTCACGACATGGCGGCGCCGGCGTGCGCGGTCCGCGCGCCTCGCCGAGGTGCGGGCCGCGGCCCAGCCGGCCCGCAGGGCGGGACCGGGCGCCGCCAAGAAGCAGGCCGCGGCCAAGGCCGGCGCGAGGGGCGTCGCGAGGAAGGGCCAGCAGGCCGGGGACACCGACTCCGGGGCGGCCGAACCTCAGCTTGAGCCCGCTGGTTTCATCGCCGCGCCACTCGGCCCGGGGGCCCAGGGGCCCGGGGCGGCCGGCTTCACCGGATCCGCTGCGGGTTTCACCGGATCGTCGGCCGGGTTCACCGGGTCCGCTGGAGGCTTCACCGGATCGTCGGCTGGCTTCACCGGATCCGCTGCGGGCTTCACCGGGTCCGCCGCCGGGTTCACCGGGTCCGCTGCGGGCTTCACCGGGTCGGCCGCCGGGTTCACCGGGTCGGCGGCCGGGTTCACCGGATCGTCGGCTGGCTTCACCGGGTCGGCGGCTGCGGGTTTCGCGGCCGCGAGCCCACCGCCTGGGCCCGGCGGCCGTTCCGATGCCGGCGGTCTGACCGGCCCCGGTGGCCGCCCGGATTCCGGTGGTCTCGCTGGCCCGGCCGACCGTTCCGATCCCGGCGGTTTTACTGGTCTCGGCGGTGGTTCCGATCCCGGCGGTCTTGCCGGCCGGCCGTTCCGATCCTGGCGGTTTCGCTGGTCTCGGCGATCCCGGTGGACTTACCGGCTCGGCCGGCCGTTCGGAGCCTGGCGGGTTCGCCGGTCCCGGCGGTCGTTCCGATGCCGGCGGTTTCGCCAGTCTCGGCGGTGGTTCCGATCCCGGTGGTATTACCCGGCGCCGGCCGTTCCGATTCCGGCGGATTCGCTGGTTCCGGCGGTCGTTCCGGCGCGGGCGGTCTTGCCGGGCCGGCCTCGGCCGTGCTCGGGCCGTCAGCTGGGCTGGGCGGGGCGCCGGGGCCCGCGTCACCGGATGCCTCCCCCGCCGGCGCCGTCCCGCCGGACCTGGCATCGCCCGCTCTCACGGGAGCGGGTGCGCCGCCTTGGGCGCGGATTCAGTCGGACCCACGCACGCCGGCCGGGGACACGGCCGGTGCGGCGATTCCGGACAGCGCATTCCCCCGTGCTCCCGCCGCGCCAGCGGCCGACATGGCGGCCGGTGGCCCGGAACTGGCGGCCGGTGGCCCGGGCCTGAGCCGGATGAGTTCCCGGCTTACCCAGGGGCCGCGCCAGCCGCGGGCGCCGCAGGTAGACGGGCGGCCGCCCTGGGATCCCGCGCCGGAACCGGATAGCGAACTGCCCTGGGCCCAGGCCCCAGCGCCGTCCCGTGGCGTGTCCGGTTCGCTGCCCAGGCCCGAGCAGGTGCGCACCGAACTGCCCTCCTGGGATGAACTGGCGCAAGAGGCGTGGCCGGGCGGCCCCAAGGCGGCCAGACCACATCCGCCGGTTTCGCCTGCCGAGCCGGATGGGCCCTCCGGCCATGCCGCTGCGGCTGCCCCCGTCAGCCGGGTGGTGCCCGCCGCCGGGCTGGTGCCGCCCCAGCCCGATTCGCCCGAGCAGGCCAGGCCCGTGGAGGACCGGCCGGACTACCGGTGGAACCCCGGAGCCGGGGTGGAGCCCTTCCGCGCGGCCCAGGCCGAGCCCGCGCCGGCTCCCGGAAGTATCGCAGCCGACGCCGCCGCGGCGGTCAGCCAGCCGGGCGTTTCTGCCGCCAGGAGGCCAAGCCTCGCCCTGCCCAGGCGGCTGGGCAGTGCCGCGGCCCGCCAGGCCGGTGCCCATGGTCCCGGCCGTGGCACGGCGCCGGCCGGGGGGAATCTCCCCGGGACGGCAGGCACAGGCCTTACCGGTGCCGGGTCACCCGCAGCCGGGCCCGCCGCCGGGTTCACCGCGGGACCCGCCGGTGCCGGACCTGCCAGCGCCGGGGCCTGCCAGCGCCGGGGCTGCCAGCGCCGGATGGACCAGCGCCGGGCCCGCCGGAGCTGGGATTGCCGGTGCCAGGCGGACCAGTGCGGGACCAACCAGTGCGGGACCACCAGCGCTGGGGTTGCCGGTGCCGGGTGGACCAGTGCCGGGCCCACGAGTGCGGGGCCCGCCAGTGCCGGACCCACCAATGCTGGGGTTGCCGGTGCCGGGTGGACCGGATTCGGCGCCGGCCAGCCGCCATTCCCGCCAGCCCCGGATCCCGGTTTGCCTGCTGCCGGTCAGTCCGAGCGGGGACCCTTCCCCCGCGCGATCAAGCCCCCGACGGACCCTGGGGCACCGAGCAACCCCACAAGGGGGGCCGGAACGCTGGACGCCGGGCTCTCCGGCGGCGGCCAGGCCGCGCCGCCGTTCCCCCGGCGAGCAGGCCCGCGAACGAGCCCGGCCCGGCGACAGCCGGGCAGCCGGAGGCGGGTCCCGCGTTCCCCACGGCGGCGAAGCCCCCGGCGGACGCGCCATGGCCGAAGACCGGCGTGCCGCCATGGGAGATCACCGACTCCTTCATGGCCGTCCCGCCGGCCGAGGCCACCGGGCCGGCGCGGGCCAGCGGGACGGGTCCGGCGGCGAGTGCCCCGTCAGGCACGCCGGCGGGCACGCCGTCTTACCGGTCCCGCGGCGAGAGCCCCGCAGGCGGCGGCGCAGCGGACAGCACGGAGAGCTTGCCCGTCGTGGGCTCCGGCGCTGCGGAGCGCCGGTCCTTCCCCGGGGCCAACCCGGGCGACAGCACCGAGAGCTTCCCGGCCCTGCGGCCACGTGCCGACATGGAGGACGCGTTCCGCCTGTTCCCGCCCGTGCGCGGAACCGACTATCAGCCGCCCGCCGGGGACGGCCAGGACTGAGCGGCGTTCAGCGGCGCCGCTTTGGCGCCTGCTCGGCCAGTTCGTCCTTGCGCACCGACGCGTACATGGGCACGTACTCCTGCCCGGACAGGCTGCCGATGGCCTTCATCACCTCGTCAGTGATCGCCCTGCGAGCCTGCGCGGCGGGACGGTGGTCCTGATAGCCCTCGAACGTGAGCGGCTCGCCCACCCGGATGCCCACCCGGTGCAGGGATGGGATGGAGTGCCCGGGCGCTAGGACCCGATCGGTGCCGACCATGGCTACCGGAATGACCGGCAGGCCCGATGCCAGCGCCAGCCAGGCGACCCCGGTCCGGCCGCGGTAGAGGCGGCCGTCGGGTGACCGGGTTCCCTCCGGGTAGATGCCGAACAACTCGCCAGCCTGCAGCAGGCCCAGCGCGGCCTCCAGGGTCTCCTGCGCCGACCGGGCACCGGCGCGGTCCACGGACAACTGCCTGGTGGCCCGCAGGTACGCGGCCGCGATCCGCTGGCCGGGACGCTTCCCGGTGAAGTATTCCGACTTGGCCGCGAAGGTGAGCGGCCGGGCGAGCACCAGCGGCAGGAAGATCGAGTCGACCAGGGACAGGTGATTGGAGGCGAGGATCGCCCCGCCGGTCGCCGGGATGCGCTCACCGCCGGTGACCTCGGGCCGCCACAGCAGGTGCAGCATCGGCCCGGCCAGCATCCGGGACACGCGGTACTTCACACGACCCTCCATGCCAGTCAGCGGCCGAGGTTCAACGATAACCGTGGATCACCAATGGTGATCAACTGGTCAGAACGGGCAGTCCGTGCCGAACGAGGCACGGACGAGAGGATAACCGCTACCAGGGGAAGCAGGAACGGCAGCGCTGCCGCCGGAACCGTGACGCCGGAGTCTTCGAACAACCAGCCGAGCACGCCGATCAGCCAGATCGCGGTCAGCGCCGGCCGGAGCAGCGGGATGCTCTGGTAGGCCCCGGCCAACGGCCGGGCACCGAAGCGGTCCGGCCTGGGCGGTCACCGCGCCCGCCGCGACGACCACCACCGGTATCACCAGGACGAACGGGTTCGCGGTGAGCGATCCCAGGTTCGCGGTCACCTTCCGGAGCAGAGTGGGCCCTGCGCCGCCGTGCAGCACCTGCCCCACGAAGTGCCCGATGTCCGAGTGGCCGGTGCCGGGGACGAAGTAGTTGATCAGCGCGAACACGGTGACCAGCGCCATGCCGCTGACCGCCACGAGTGCCCAGCGCCGGGCGGTCAGCCGCACCCCGGCCGCGGCGGCGAGCAGCACGAGGAACCCGGGAACCATGGCGATGGTGCCACCTACCTTGGCCCCGAAGCCGGGCCACGCCGCCGCGACGACGACCACGATGGCGACCGCCGCCATCATGGTGACGGCCCGGGCACGGCCGCCCGCGCGCAGCGCGGTGCCGCCGAGCCACGCGGCGCACAGGATCCCGGCCGCGCCGTACATCACCACGGCGTTGTTGGCCAGGCCGTAGAACCGGCCCGCCATCAGCGCGGACAGGCCGAAAGGAGATTCCCGCATCAGGTGCGACCCGGTCATCATGTCCAGCGCGATGACCCCGGCGGTGACGGCCGCGACCAGGCCGGCCGGCCCGAGCGGATCCCGCCGCCACGGCCCCGCCAGGGCGGCTCCAGCCACGACCGCCGCCCACGCGACACTCAGCGAGTACAGCACGGCAGCCGGGTGCGGCCGGGCCGCCCACGGAACCAAGCCGGCCAGGAACGTGCCAACGGGCACCGACGCGGCCCACAGGCCGACGGGCCGGGTTACCGCCCGGCGCCGCCGGGCTCCGGTTCTCGCCCCGGCCCCACGGCACCACCCAGATCAGCGCGAACACCGCCGCATAGCCGAACCCGACCAGCAGGAAGAACGGCGTCACCGTGCTCCGGTACACCCCGGCGGCGGTGTCCTGGCCGATCAGCATGCCGACCGTCGCGGCCAGGGTGCCATCCCGGTGGCTGCTGATCAGCGGCGACCCCACCACGGCAGCCGGGACTCCGCTACCGAACCATGCCCGCACTGTCGGCGTCAGGTCGGTGAGCAGCACCAGCCCCGGCTCCCGGGTCGACGCCGCACCGAGCACCCCGTCCCGGTACCCCGGCCCATCCACCACGATCACCCGCAGATGCGGCGTCAACCCATCCCCCGGCGCGATCACCATCAGCGTGCTCCCCGCAGGTATCCCGGCCCGGATCACCCCCAGCTCAGCATCGTCCCGCCGCACCGCCGCCGCCCGAACGGCAGCCCCACCCCGCACGGGGAGCGAACCAAGGTCCACGACAGTCAGCGCGCACTCTCCCACCACGGCCGAAGTCAAGCCGGACGGCACGCCCAGATACCCACGCACCCACCCGTTCGGCCGGGCTACCGCCAGCCCCGCGCCAGGCCCCGCCGCGGTGACACACCTCCCCTCTCCCGGCGACGATCCAAGCAGTCCCCACTGCGGGTCCCAATGGAACTGCCCGTTGTAGGCCTCCACCCGCTGCAGCCCCTGCACCCATGCCCCTACCGGCACCCCCGCCGCGACAAGCCCCGACCGCGGCCAGACCGCCGGTTCCGCCGGGCACGCCCCATCGGCAGGCTTGGGCACCTCCGCCCGCGCTCCCCCATTGAGCGTCAGCCACCCATCAGCCGGGCAGGTCAGCTCCTTGACCCCGCTGACATCCAGCGATCCAACAGCCCCCTGCTCCGCGATCCGCCAAAGTTCGGCGTACCGCGGGCGACACGTCACTCCACAGCAGCCCGCCGATCCCCACAATCACCACATGCCGCGCCGAGACGGCACCGGCAGCCGCCACGCCGCCGCCGGCCGCCTCGTCAGCGTTGGCCGCCGACGCCGCCCACGCGAACACACCCGCCACGGCGACGCTCACGCCCAGCGCCACCCCGGCATGCCGGATCCAGCCAGCCACCGCACGCACACGATCACCGTAGCGACGCGATCGGCTCCCGCTCGCACCTTTCGGCCAGCCACCCCCTGAGCAGACCCGAACCCTCACGAGGCCCTAAACCCCGCCCTCAGGCAGAGGTACAGATGTTCTGCGAAGCGGTCCGGGGCGCGAACGTAGACGCAGGCTGCGGAGTCGCCGCCGGTCCCATGGTGACCGCGGTCCCGTAGTCCGCCCCGAGGAGCAGCGTGATGTGCCCGGTTCCGATCGCCTCGGCAGGCCCGGACTCCTGGGCCAGCGAGGCACCGGGCAGATCCTTGGCCAGCAGCAGCGCTTCCGCCTCCTGGCCCGCGTGGTAGCGGATCACCGTCTGGCTGACCGCCTGGCTGCCCGCGGTCCGCATGTGCGGCACCTGGAAGCCGTATTGCTGCAAGTCCGCACCCACGGAGTCCTGAAGCCCGAAGCTCGTGGTGCCGTTCATCACCACGACCGAGATCTTGGACCGGGACAGGTGCGGCACGCGCGGGTGCTTGAGCAGCGCCTGGCTCACCGGCACGTCGTTGCGGAACGCCTGGAAGATCAGACTGTCCTGCGGCTGCGTCCAGAGCAGGTTGGCGGTGTCGGTGGGGTCCACGTAGGAGCGCGGGTACGTGGGCAGCGTGAAGAAGGTGACCTTGCCCGGTGGCAGGTTCTTCAGGCTCGTGGCCAGGTCGTAGAGGCCGTGGATGCCGCCGAGCTGGCTGTCGATCGTGATGGACCTGGTAGCCGCGTCGAGGAACCGGTACAGCGCGATCGGGTTGAGCTCCTTGGCCTTGACCTGGCTTACCAGTGCCGACATGAACGCCTGCTGCCGGGTGATGCGCTCCAGGTCGCTGCCGTTGCCCAAGGTGTAACGGGCGCGGACGTAGCCGAGGGCCTGCCTGCCATTCAGCACGTGATGGCCGGCGGAGAGGTGCAGCCCGGACTTGGGGTCGTTGATCGGCTTGGTGTTGCACTCCGGCACCCCGCCGACGGCGTTGACCATGTCCTTGAGGCCGTCGAAGTTGACCACGACGAAGTGGTCGATGTGGATGTTGGTGTTGCTCTCGACGGTCTTGATGACGCACGCGGTGCCGAGCGCTGTCTTGTTCCCGTAGAGGTTGCCGAGCGTGAACGCTTCGTTGATCTTGAACGTCTGCGGCGAGGCCAGCTGGCCGTTACCCATCCGGCAGGCCGGGATGTTCACCCATGAGTCGCGCGGGATGGACATCACGTCGGCCCATTTCCGGCTCGCCGCGATGTGCACGATCAGCAACGTGTCCGAGTGGTCGGTGTTGAGCTGGGCACTGCTGCCATAGCCGCGGCCCTGCCCGATCCGGGTGTCCGAGCCGATCACCAGGATGTTCTCCGCCTGCGGATGGAGGTCGACGGGCCGGCTGCCGAGCAGGCCCGAGACGTTCACCTGGTGCAGGTTGGCGTTCAGGTGCCGGTATACGAGGTACGCGCCGGTCGCCGCCAGCAGGAGCACGACGGCCAGCGAGCCAGCTACCCAGGTGAGGATCTTCTTGCGGCGGCTCCATCCCCGGGGACGGCCGGCCGCGGCGCGGTGGGGGGCGGGGGCGGCGTGCCGGGTGCCTCGGCGGGAGCGGGGGCGGTACCCGTTCCCGCGGGCCCGGCGCTCCGCGGGGCGGCGGTGTCCGCCCCTGGAACCCCGGTGGCATCAGCAGGATGCATCGTCTCTCCCCTGTCCGGCACAGCAGGGCGACCGCGATCCCACGTCACTTCAGACAAAACGCAAAAAAGGCCTGCAAGGTTTCCCGGTTTGCAGGACGCGCACCCGGCCCGCCCCGAGGGGATTTGGCCGCCCGCAAGCTCCCTACCCGCCCGATGCCGGGACATTCACGGCAGGCCGGCCGTCGCCGGACCTTCTGGTCGCCTGCACGACAAGGTATTGTTGGTCGGGCTTTACCGTGACTTTACTTAACGAGACCCGAGCCTTGAAGTTCATCCGACCACTGGGGGACGGGGGCGGGGATGCCATGGCCGGCGTGATGCGAAGTTACCGGGTGATCGCGGGACTCACCGCCGCGGTATCGGGCCTGGTCACGATCGCGTTCGCCCGGCTGCCCCAGCTTCACCTGGGCTACGCGTGGCCCGCCGTGCGGCTGGCGCTGGAGACCTCTGGATCGCTCATCGCGCTGTTCGCCACGTTCCTGGTCTTCGGCCGGCTGCGGCGGCGCACGTACCTGAACGAGTTGCTGCTGGCCTGTGCGCTCGCCGTGCTGGCGCTGTCCAACCTGCTTTTCGTCACGGTGCCCACGGTGGCCGGGGAGGCGCCGGACGACCTGACCGTGTGGGCCGCGCCGCTGGCCCGCTCGCTCGGCGCACTGCTGTTCGTGCTCGCCGCGTTCGCCACCCGGCGCGAACTGCGCCGGGGCGGCCCGGTGCTGGCGCTGGCCGCGGTGGCCACGCTGGCCGCGCTCGGCATGGCCACCTTGTTCGCCCACACGTTCGCGGCGCAGTGGGCACCGCGATATGCGGCGGCGCTCAGCCCGGTCGCGGTGTCGCAGCCGCCGTTGCGCACCCATCCGGCCCTGTTCGGCTTCGAACTGCTGGTGGCAACGCTCTACGGCCTGGCCGCGATCGGGTTCCTCAACCTGGCCAGACGGCGCGGTGACGCGTTCTACGGCTGGCTGGCCGCGGCGGGGATCCTGGCCGTGGTCTCGCATGTGAACTACTCCTTGTTCCCGGCGTCGTACGCACAGTCGGTGCTGTACACCGGGGACGTCTTCAGGTTCGCCTTCTACGTCGCCCTGCTCGTCGGCTGCCTGCGGGAGATCTGGTCGTACTGGAACGCGCTGTCGGCGGCGGCCGTGCTTGAGGACCGCCGCCGCATGGCGCGCGACCTGCACGACGGGCTGGCCCAGGAACTGGCCTACATCTCCCGCAACCTCGATGCCTCCAAAGAGAACAGCCAGGATGCAAAGCGACGACTGCACCTCGCGGTGGAGCGGGCCCAGTTCGAACTGCGGTCGGCCATCAGCGCGCTCGCGCCGCCCGGGGGCCAGGCCGTGGGGGCGGCGCTGGCGCAGGCGGCATCCCAGACCGCGGAGCGATTCCGGATCGGACTAGACCTCGACATCGTGCCGGACGTGCGGCTGTCGCCCACCCGGGCCGAGGCACTGGTCCGGGTGGCCTGTGAGGCGATCACCAACGCCGCCAAGCACAGCGGCGCGGGCCGGGTGACGCTCCGCCTGGAGCGCGACGGTTCCCTGGTGCGCATGCAGGTGGCCGACCGGGGCCGCGGCTTCGACACCAGCGTTCCCGGTAGCGGATTCGGGCTCGTGTCGATGCGGGAACGGATCCGCTCCGTCGGGGGCGAGCTGAGCATCAGTTCCGGGCCCGGGCGCGGAAGCGAGGTGGATGTCGCGGTTTGAACGAAGAAGCCAGGCCCTTGCGGGTACTCGTCGCCGACGATCACGCTCCCACCCGTGACGACGTGCGGCGGGCGCTGGATGCCGACGGGCGGTTCAGCATCTGCTCCGAGGTGGCCGACGCCGCCGAGGCCGTACAGGCCGCGGTGCGCAACCAGCCCGACATCTGCCTGCTCGACATCCGGATGCCCGGCAGTGGCCTCGCCGCGGCGTGGGAGATCGCGGCACGGCTGCCACGGGCGAAGATCGTGATGCTGACCGTCTCCGACGAGGACACCGACCTGTTCACCGCGCTGCGGGCCGGAGCCGACGGCTACCTGCTCAAGAACATGAACATGGGCCGACTGCCCGCCGCACTGCACGGCGTCTTCGCGGGCGAGGCGGCCATGCCGCGGGAACTGGTCGCGCGGGTGCTGGACCGGTTCCACGGGCGGGAGCCGCGCTGGCGGCCGCTGGTCACCGCGGACGCCTCCGAGGGCCGGCTGACGAGCCGGGAATGGGAGGTGCTCGCGCTGCTGGCCCGCAGGTACACGACCGCGCAGATCGCAGCCAGCCTGGTGCTCTCGGCCAGCGCGGTGCGCGCGCACATCACCGCTGTGGTCCGCAAGCTCGGTGTCGAAGACCGGGCCGCCGCGGCCGAACTGTTCCGCGAGCGGAGCACCAGCGCTTAGAAACCTGAGCGGGCCAAGCGGCTCAGCAGGCTGCGTTTCCCCCGCCCCGGTAGCAAGCTGTTACCGGGGCAAACCTTGGGGAGACCATGCGACTTGTGCTCTGTGATGACAACCTGCTGCTCGGTGAGGCGCTCGCGCCGGCGTTGACGGCCAGCGGTCACCAGGTAGCGGCGATCACCACCTCGCTGGCCGGGGGGCTGGCGGCGATCCGCGCGTACCGGCCGGACGCCTGCCTGATCGGCCTGCGTTTCCCCGGCGAGGACGGCCTGGCCGGGATCCGTGCGATCAGGCAGCGCCATCCGGGCACCTCGGTCGTGATCTTGGCCAGGGCGGCGGGCCCGTCGATCGCCTGGGATGCGCAGCGGCTCGGCGTGGCCGGGTTCCTCAGCAAGGATGCCAACGTCGCGCAGATCGCGGAGGCGCTGGCCGCGGTCGCGGCGGGCGAGACCGTGTTCGAGCCGGGCCCGCCCGGCCGCCCGGCGGCCAGGGCGCCGCGGCGCGACCGGCGGGTCTACGAACTCACCCCGCGGGAGCAGGAGGTACTGCGCCGGATCGTCGAGGGCCAGGGCACCGGCCAGATGGCGACGGAGATGAACATCGCCACCAGCACGCTGCGGAGCTACGTGAAGACCCTGCTCACCAAGCTCGGCACGCATTCAAGGCTGCAGGCGGCCGCGCTGGCCAGCCGCGAAGGGCTGGTCGCGGAGGCGGCGGCGTGACCGGCGCCGCGGCCGCAGGCCGCCGGCCACCCCGCAATTGTCGTAGCCGGGCCACGGCGGGCAGGGGTTCCGCGCGGGCCGGGCGGTGAGCCACGCTCGCGGTATGGGCATCAGCGTCTTCGTCGTGGACCAGGAGCGCACGTTCGCCGACGCGCTCGCGGCCCGGCTGGAGGCGGAGGAGGACGTGGAGGTCGTCGCGGCCGTGCACGCGCGCACCCCTGCCGAGTGCCTGATCGTGGGGCGGCATGCCGATGTCATGCTGCTGGACGGCGACCTGCCCGAACGCGCCGCGATGCGGCTGTGCGAGGAACTGTGCGCCCGCGACGGCGCCCCGCGCATCGTCATGCTCAGTTACTCCGCACAGCCGGAACGGATCGTCGACGCGGTCCGGTCGGGAGCGGCCGCATGGGTGCGCAAGAACGAATCCCTCCAGCATCTGCTGCACGTGATCCGGGGCGTCGCCCGGGGTGAGACCTGGCTGCCCCCGGCCGAGACCGGCCAGGTGCTCGGGTACCTGATGGCCGACCAGGAGCGGCGGCGCGACAACGACGGGCTGCTCGCCGCGCTCACCCCGCGCGAGCGGGAGGTGCTGGCGTGCCTCGCCGAGGGCGCCGGGCGCCGGGAGGTGGCGGAGCAGTTGCACCTGTCCGCCAACACGGTCCGCACCCACCTGCAGAACCTGATGGCCAAGCTCGGCGTCCACTCCACCCTCGAGGCGGTCGCGCTGAGCCGGCCGCACCTGGAGCAGTTGCGCCCAAGCGGCTGACAGCCGGTTTGCGCAGGCCGGATACGACCGATGAGGGTGTTCCCCGCTACCGGCTCCCGGTGAGTATTGACCGACGTCACGGCAGCATCCCGCGCTGCCCGGGACAGGGCTTTCGGCACGCGCGAGCACCGGGGGAACCGCTCTGGAGCCGTCCGTCGCCGGGGGGAACGGCTGGGAGGGGCTGACAACGTTGCGTATCGGATTCGGGCATCTGGCCGGCAGCCGGGCACGCCGCGGGCGCCGGGGAAGCCATCGGCTTGCGGCCACGGGGGCCACCATCGTGATGGCCGCCAGCGGGCTTGCCCTGACGGCGCCCAGCGCCGCGGCGGCCGCCACATCCACGCTGGTCGCGCTGACGTTCGACAACAACACATCCGGCCAGTTCACGCTCGGCTACCAGCAGGCCCTGCAGCCGCACGGGGTGCCCGCCACCTTCTACGTGAACAGCGGCACGGTCGGCGCCGGCTCGGCGCGGATGACGTGGGCGCAACTCGGCACGCTCGCCGCGGCGGGCAGCGAGATCGGCGGCAAGACCGTCGACGGCATCAGCCTGACCACGCTCACCACGCAGCAGCAGATCAGCGAGATCTGCACCGACCGGCAGAACATCCTTGCCCACGGGCTCAAGCCGTTCAGCTTCGCCTACCCCGGCGGGGCGTTCAACGCCAGCATCCAGACCGAGGTGCAGAACTGCGGCTATGGCAACGCCAGGACCGCGGGCAGCCTGTCTTCGGCCGGGCCCACCTTCGCGGAGACCCTGCCGCCCAAGACCTGGCTGGCGCTGCGCGCCTACGCTCCCACCGGCCAGGTCACCCTGGCCGGCCTGCAGGCGCTGGTGACCGGGGCCGCCGCGAAGGGCGGCTGGGTGCCCATCGTCCTCAGCAAGGTGTGCTCGCAGGCGCAGGACCCGGCGAACTACGCCTCCTGCACCGCGTCGGCGGGATGGATCGAACTGGCCGACCTCAACACGTTCCTGACCTGGGTGCAGAACGCCGGGCAGGCCGGCGGGCGCCGGCCGGAGCGGCGTTCAGCACGATGGCGGCCGCGGCGGCCCCCAGCGACACGATCCCCCCGGTGACCGCGATCGCGTGTAACGGCGCACCGTGCACGACCGCCACCTACACCGGGACGGTCACCGTGACCCTGGCCGCGGCCGACACCGGCTCCGGCGTGGCGAGTACGCGCTACACCACCGACGGGACGCCGCCCACCCAGTCCAGCCCGCTGTACACCGGCCCGTTCCCGGTGACCGGCACGGCGACCGTCCAGTACCGCTCCTGGGACAACGCCGGCAACGCCGAACCGGCGGCCGGCTCGGCGGCCATCACCGTCCAGCAGGGGCCGGACGCTGCGCCACCGGTTACCACCATCGCCTGCAACGCGGCAGCCTGCGCCAGCAGTGCCTACACCGCCCCGGTGACCGTCACGCTCACGGCGAGCGACTCCGGCTGGGGGGTGAACAAGACCTACTACACCACCGACGGATCGGTGCCGACCACGTCCAGCCCGGTGTACACCGGCCCGTTCACCGTCAAGCAGAACACCACGGTGAAATTCTTCTCCACCGACCTGGCGGGCAATTCAGAACAGCCGAAGACCCAGGCGATGGCATTCGCCGTGGTGGTGTCGATCACCTTCGATGACGGCCTGCAGAACCAATATGAGCTCGGCTTCCTGCGCGCCCTGAAGCCGCACCATCTGGGCGGCACCTTCTACGACATCAGCGGCCTGAACAACGTCGATCCCGACCACATGACCTGGGCCGAGATGACCGCACTGAACAACGGGGGAAACGAAATCGGCGGCCACACGGTGCACCACGTCAACCTCAAGACCACGGCCGATTTCAACACCAAGGTCGCCGAGGTCTGCCAGGACCGGCAGAACCTGATGAACCACGGGTTCTACCCGGTGAGCTTCGCCTACCCCGAGGGCGCGTACGACGCGACCGCGGAGAGCATCGTGCACGACTGCGGCTACACCTCGGGCCGCGCCGCGGGCCTGATAGACGTGGCCGGCGACGGCGCCGGGCCGGTGTATGCGGAAACCGTCCCGGCCAAGGACCTGTTCGCGCTCCGGACCGCGTACGACCCGCCGGCCGGGAGCCCGCCGAACGTGCCGCCGATCACGCTTGCCCATCTCAAGGCCAACGTCACCGCGGCGGCCCAGCAGGGCGGCGGGTGGATCACCGAGGTGCTGCACCAGGTGTGCTCGCAGGCGTTCGACCCGGACAACTACAGCGGCTGCCTCAGCGACTGGGGCCCCATCGAGCTCGACACGCTGAACGCCTTCCTCGACTGGCTGCAGAACGCCGGCCAGCCGGGCGCGCCGGCCGGCACCGTGGTCAAGACGGTCTCCCAGGTGGTGAACGGTGCGGACACCCAGGCGCCGATCACCGCGCTGCAATGTGACGGATCGCCGTGCCAGGCGGCCGCCTATGGCGGCTCGACCACGATCGCGCCGTTCGGGAAGGACCCGGGCGGGTCCGGCGTGCAGGCGACCTACTACACGACCGACGGGTCCACGCCGACCACCTCGAGCCCGGTCTTCGTCCAGCCGTTCACCATCAGCAAGCCGGTGACGCTGAAGTTCTTCTCGGTGGACAACGCCGGCAACACCGAGTCCGTGCAGACGCAGTCGGTGCAGGTCCAGGCCAATGCCGATCCGGTCGTCGGGGCGGCCGGCGACATCGCCTGCGACCCGGCCTCGCCCGCGTTCAACAACGGCGTGGGCACCGACACCGACTGCAAGGCGGCGGCCACCGCCAGCCTGCTCACCGGCGTGGACGCGGTGCTGCCCATCGGTGACGACCAGTACGACTGCGGCGGCGTGAGCGCGTTCCAGCAGTCCTACGGCCCGACCTGGGGCGTGAAGAAGTCGATCACCTACCCGGTGCCGGGCGACGAGGACTACCAGACCACCGGCGGCACCGACTGCCCGGCCACCCCGGGTGCCGGATACCAGCAGTACTACGGCACCAGCGGCGGGCTGTTCGGCTCACCGGTCCCGTCGGTGGTGAACGTCAACGCGGCCACCGGCTACTACAGCTACAACCTCGGCAGCTGGCACATCATCGCGCTGAACACCGCACCGTGCGGCCTGGACAACCCGTCCTTCTGCGCGGCAGGCTCGGCAGAGGACCAGTGGCTGCAGAACGACCTCAACGCCAGCAGCAACGTGTGCACGCTGGCCTACTTCCAGAACCCGCGCTGGACGTCGAACGGCACGTCCGGCGGCCACACCGACTACCAGCAGTTCTGGCAGGACCTGTACCGGGGCGGCGTGGACGTGGTCCTCAACGGTGACTCGCACTGGTACGAACGGTGGGCGCCGCAGAACTCCTCGGGCGTGGTGGACAACGCCTTCGGGGTGCGCGAGTTCATCGTCGGCACCGGCGGGGCCGGCCTGGAGACGCCGGGCGCGCAGCGGCCCAACAGCCAGGTGCTGAACGCCGCCACGCACGGCGTCATCAAGATGACGCTGCATAACGGCAGCTACGGCTGGCAGTTCGTCAACGACGGCGAGACCGCATTCACCGATTCTGGATCGGCGGCCTGCCACGCCAAGCCGCCCGCGTAAAAGATCAGGATTACCGCCCGTAATGGGACGGCCCGCATCCCCCAGCAATGCTGAACGCGGCTACGACAGATGGGGGATGCGGGCCGATAGGGCCGCGCTTAGGTTGTGAAGGCCGGATGAATTCCCGCCAAACAATGGGAATTCTCAATCGTCCGGGCAGATTGGCCCGGAGCCAAAGGTGGGGCGGCTGAGTGCGGTAATGGAATCCCGGGGGAACGCTTTGCGTATCGCGGTCGTCGGCTGTGGTTACTGGGGCTCGAAACACGTCCGCGTGCTGCACGCGATGGACGACGTGGCGGAGGTGGTCGCCGTCGATTCCTGCGCGGACCGGGCGCGGAAGCTGGCCCGCGGCTACAAGTCGGCCTCCTGGCACACCGCCCTCGGCCCGGCCCTGGCCGAGGTGGACGCGGTGGTGGTCGCCACCCCGCCGAGCACGCACGTGGCGGTGGCGCTGGCGGCCATCGAGGCCGGCAAGCACGTCCTGGTGGAAAAGCCACTCGCCCCCACCACCGCGGGCGTGCGGCTGCTCCAGAGCGCGGCGGCGGCGGCGGGCGTGGTCCTCATGGTCGGCCACACGTTCGAGTACAACCCCGCCGTCCGCAAGCTCCGTGAGCTTGTCCAGAACGGCGAACTGGGCGAGGTGTACTACATCGACAGCGCCCGGCTGAACCTGGGCCTGTACCAGAACGACGTCAACGTCATCCTCGACCTCGCGCCGCACGACATCTCCATCATCAACCACGTGCTGGGCCGGGCCCCGGTGGCCGCCCAGGCGTGGGCCTCCCGGCACGCGCACCGGCGCTTCGAGGACGTCGCGTACCTGCGCCTGTTCTACGACGACTTCTTCGACGACCGCGGCCTGTCCGCGAACATCCACGTGAGCTGGCTCGACCCGTGCAAGGTGCGCCGGGTCACCGCGGTGGGCAGCCGGAAGATGGCGGTCTACGACGACCTCGCCGCGGACGAGCGGATCCGGGTCCTGGACAAGGGCGTGTGCCTGCCGCCCGACGGTGACAACCTGACCCAGCCCCCGCTGTCCTACCGCTACGGGGACATCGTGGTCCCGTTCATCTCGCCCGACGAGCCACTCGCCGTGCAGGACCGGCACTTCACCGACTGCGTCGCCACCGGCGCCCGGCCGCTGACCGACGCGGAGAACGGCCTGGCCGTCGTGGCGGCACTGGAAGCCGCGGAAGCCTCCCGGCGGCTGGGCCGGCCGGTGCTGCTCGAAGAGCTCAGCACCGAGGGGCGCCTGGCCGAACTCCGCTTCGCGGGGGCGTCATGACCAGCGGGGGCGTCATGACCGGCCAGATTCCCTTTCTGGAACTGGCCCCGATGACGCGGGAGGTCCAGGGCGCCGTCGAACAGGGCTGGGCACGGGTGCTGTCCACCGGGCGGTTCATCGGCGGCGACGAGGTGGCGCGGTTCGAGGCGGCGTGGGCCGGCTACTGCCAGGTCCCGCACGCGCTCGGCGTGGCGAACGGGACCGACGCACTCCAGCTCGCCCTGACCGGGCTGGGCATCGGGCCCGGTGACGAGGTGATCGTCCCGGCGAACACGTTCGTGGCCACGGCCGAGGCGGTCCTACTGGCCGGGGCCGTGCCACGGTTCGCGGACGTCAGCCCGCAGACCCTGCTGCTCACGCCCGAGTGCCTGGAGGCGGCGCTCACCCCCCGGACGGCGGCGGTCATCGTCGTCCACCTGTACGGGCGGATGCCCGACATGGGGGCGCTCTGCGCGGCCGCGGACCGGGCCGGCGTCGCGCTGATCGAGGACGCGGCGCAGGCCCACGGGGCCACCTGGCAGGGCCGCCGGGCCGGATCCAGTGGCGTGGCGGGCTGCTTCAGCTTCTACCCGGGCAAGAACCTCGGCGCCTTCGGTGACGCGGGCGCGGTGGTGACCACGGACGCGGGCCTGGCCGGCCGGATCCGGGTACTGCGCGACCACGGCCGTGCGGTGGGCTCGCATTACCGGCACGAACTCGCCGGGACCAACAGCCGCCTCGACGCGCTGCAGGCCGTGGTGCTCACGGCGAAGCTTGCCCGGCTGGAGACGTGGAACGCCGCCGCGGCGATCCATCGCCGCCCGGTATCACGCCGCGCTGGCGGGCACCCCAGCCGAGCTGGTGGTGCCGGTCCCGGGAACCTGGGGCGCCCACCATCTCGCCGTGGTGCGCGTGCCCGCCCGGGAGCAGGTGTCCGCGGACCTTGCGGCGATGGGCGTGCAGACGCAGGTGCACTATCCGATTCCCTGCCATCGCCAGGTGCCCTACCTGCGCTTCGCCGACCAGCCGCTGCCGGTGTCCGAGCGCTGCGCCGGCGAGGTGCTGTCCCTGCCGATGTTCCCGCACATGACCGATGACCAGGTGGACCGGGTCTGCGACGCGGTGATCAAAGCGCTCCAGGGCAAGGAGCACCAGGTTGCGTGAGTCGCTGGCCGGCGCCCCCGCGCGGCAGCCCGCCGCCGCGGGCGGCATCTCGCCGCCCGCGCGCCTCGCCAAGCGCCTGCTCGACCTGACCGTGGCGCTGCCCTGCCTGATCCTGGCGGCCCCGCTGCTGCTGGCCGTGGCGGTAATGATCCGGCTGACCACCCCGGGCCCGGCCCTGTTCCGCCAGGCCCGGCTGGGCCGGGACCGGCGCCCGTTCGTGCTCTGCAAGTTCCGGACCATGTACTCCGGCTGCCCGGACGATGTGCACCGGGAGTACGTGCGCGAACTGCTCACCGGCCCCCGGCCATCCGACGGCGGCCGGGAGGGCGTGTTCAAGCTCGCGGCCGACACCAGGATCACGCCGGTCGGCAGGCTGCTGCGGCGCACCAGCATCGACGAGCTTCCCCAGTTGCTCAACGTCATCCGGGGCGACATGTCGCTGGTCGGGCCGCGCCCGGCGCTCGCCTGGGAAGCCGAGATGTTCGGCGCCGGGTACGAGCGGCGGTTCGCCGTGCCGCCCGGCCTCACCGGCCTGTGGCAGGTGAGCGGGCGGAACGCGCTCACCATGAGGCAGGGCCTGGACCTGGACATCGAGTACGTGGGCAGCCAGAGCCTGGCCCTCGACCTCTGGATTCTCGCCAGGACCATTCCCGTCGTGCTCTCCACCCGCGGTGCGCTGTGACGCGTGGCCGCCATTCAGGTTCCAAGCGCGGGCCGAGCATGGCCAATGGGCCTGCTCTCCCCAACGGCACCGCGCGGTGGCGGTTCACGAGGGCGCTTCCCTGTCAGGCACCGCCACCTGGCGGGGAGGCGCCCGCGGCAGAGCAGGGCGCGCCCGCGGCGGAGCAGGGCGCGACGGCGGCGGAGCAGGGCGCGGCGGCCGCCGGTGACTCGATCACGGTGGCCACCTGGACGATCGTCAGCCGGGTCACCGGCGTCGCGAAGTTCGCCTGCATCGGGGCGGTACTCGGGCCGACGTTCTTCGGCAACACCTACCAGTTCACCAACTCCCTGCCCAACCTCGTCTACTACGGCTTCCTCGCCGGGTCGCTGTTCTCCTCGCTGCTGGTGCCGGCGCTCGTCCGCCACATCGACGCGGGTGACCACGCCGCGTCGCGCCGGGTGGCCGGCGGGTTCCTGGGGATGACGCTGGTGGCGCTGGTGGTGATCGCCCCGGTCGCGATCGTGCTCGGCCCACTGGTGCTGCGGTTCGCCGCACTCGGCGGCACGCCCGCGGTGGCGGCGGCGCAGGAAGCTACTGGGCGGCTGCTCATCATCATGTTCGTCCCGCAGATCTTCTGCTACGGCGTGGTCGGCACCGCCACCGCGGTGATGAACGCACGCCAGCGGTTCGCCCTGGCGGCGGGCGCGCCGGCGGTGGAGAACCTGGGCACGATCGCCGTGCTGGTGCTGACCGCGGTGATCTACGGCACCGGCGCCGGGCTCGGCGATGTTCCGCCCGGCGAACTGCTGCTGCTCGGACTCGGCTCGACCGCCGCGGTCGCGGTGCACGCGGCGGTGCAGTGGTGGGGCGCCAGGCGGGCCGGGGTGCTGCTGGCGCCCCGGGCCGGCTGGCGCGATCCGGAGGTCCGCGTGGTCGTCCGGCGGGCACTGCCGTCGCTGGCGCAGGCGGGGCTGCTGGCGCTGCAGGTGCTGACCCTGCTGGTGGTGGCGAACCGGCTGCCCGGCGGCGTTGTCGCGTTCCAGATCGCGCTCAACTTCTACTACCTGGCGATCGCGGTGGGAGCGGCGCCCGTCGCGCTGTCCCTGCTGCCGCGCCTGGCCCGGATGCACCAGGCCGGGGACGTCGCGGCGTTCCGTGACACCCTGGTCCGCGGCCTGGCGCTCGGCTTCTTCATCACGATCCCGGCCGCGGTGGGCTACCTCGTGCTGGCCGTCCCGCTGGCGCGCGCGGTGTCCTTCGGGCGGATGGACGGCGCGGCCGGCACCACGATGGTCGCCGCGTCGCTGGCGGCGCTGTCGGTGGCGGTGGTGGGCCAGACCGCGTTCCTGATCGCCACCTACGCCTCGTATGCCAGGAAGGACACCCGCTCTCCGCTGATCTCCATGCTGCTGCAGGCCGCCGTGTGCCTGGGACTGGTGAGCGCCGCCCTGCTCGTGCACGGCTGGGCCGTGCTCGTCGTGCTGGGACTGGCCCTGTCGGTCGCGGTGACGGCCGCGGCCTGCCACCTGACGGCCCGCGTGTGGCGCGGCCTGTCCCAGGACGGATCGCAGCGGCTCGCTCCGTCCCTGGGCAAGTTCCTGGCGGGCGCGGCCCTGATGGCCGGGCCCGCCTGGCTCACCGCCACCGCGATCGGCCACTGGCTGGGCCCGCCGCTGGGCGCCCGGATCGGCATCGCCGCCGCGGCGGCGGTGGGGATCCTGATCTTCCTCGCCGTGCAGGCGGCCTGGCGCGCTCCCGAGCTTGGCTGGCTCGCCGGGGGTTTCGGTCATCTGCGCGGCCGGGCCCGCAGCGAGGCGGTGGCCGATGGCTAGCGTCACGCTCCGCTCTCCGGTACGGCACCGCGGCCCGGTAGCGCCGCCGCCAGCCGCGCTGCCCTGGAAGGGCCGGGGGCTGCGGTTGCGGAGCAGTCGCTGGGTGATAGCGCCTGCGGTGACCGGGGCGGCGGCGCTGGGCGTGGCCTGCGCGCTCCGGCCGCTGCTGGCCGCGGTGCTCGCGGTGGTTGCCGCGCTGGTGGCCGCCGTGTGGGCCCGGCCCGCACTGGCCGCGTGCCTGCTCATCTTCCTGACGCCGCTGACCGCCGGCATCGACCGCGGCTCGGCGCTGCCCGTGCTGCGGCCACAGGAGGCCCTCGCGGTGCTGCTCGGCGGCACCCTCGCCGCGCGCGGCGTGGTCCGGCTGCGGACCGGGCGGCTACCCCGGATTCCGGCTGGGCCCGGTGGAATGGGCCCTGGTGCTGATGGCGGTGGCCGGTTCCCTGCTGCCGCTGCTGCGGATGGCCGTGCGGCAGGAGGCCATCGGCCAGGACGACGTGCTCTACGCGCTGGTGCTCTGGAAGTACCTCGGTCTTTACGTCCTCATCCGGGCCAGCGTCAGCACCGACCGGCACGTGCGGGCATGCCTGTGGCTGTCGGTGGCCGCGTCGGCCGTGGTGGCCGGCCTGGCGATCCTGCAGTCGCTCGGGCTGTTCGGCGTGCCGCACCTGCTGGCCACCTACTACGCGCCATTCGGGTACACCGACGCGTTCGCGGCCAGGGGCAGTTCCACGCTCGGCCTGCCGGCCGCCACCGCCGACCTCGCGGTCATCAACCTGGCCATCGTGGCCGGGCTGTGGACCCGGCTGCGCAGGTACCGCCCGATCCTGGCGGTTGCCACCGCGGTGCTGGTGCTGGGAGCCCTGTCGGCCGGTGAGTTCTCCAGCGCGATCGGGCTGCTCACCGGCGTGTTCTGCATCGCCATCGTGATCCAGCAGCCCAGGCTGCTGTGGACCGTCGGGCCCGCTGCCCTCATTGCCGGGTACGCCCTGTGGCCGGTGATCTCCCGGCGGCTCAGCGGCTTCGAGTCGGCGTCCGGGCTGCCGGTGAGCTGGACCGGGCGGCTGGCGAACCTGCAGACCTACTTCTGGCCCGAGCTCTTCTCCGGCGGGAACTTCCTGCTCGGCGTGCGGCCCGCGGCGAGGATTCCCGTCGCGACCCAGGCAACCGGCTACGTGTGGATCGAGAGCGGTTACACGTGGCTGCTGTGGGCCGGCGGGATTCCGCTGCTGGCCGGGTTCGTGTTCCTTGCCTGCGCCGCGGCCCGCCGGGGCTGGCGGGCCGCCCGCAGCGGCATGGGCGGCCTGGGCGGGGCGGTGGGGCCAGTAGGAACGAGCGTGGCCGGCATCGCCCTGTTCACCGCCATCGTCGTGATCAGCGTCCTGATGATCTTCGATCCGCACCTGACCTACCGGGGCACCGGCGACGCCTTCTTCACCCTGCTCGCCCTCGCGGCAACCCGGGCCACCAAGCATGACCCCGCCATTAGGGAGGTTGGACAGTGAAGCCGGACCATACGGCCGAGACGGAGGACGGGGGGCAGCCCCGCCGGTCCCCGTCCGGCGGCAAGCTGGACCGTCTGCTGGCCGCCCGGGATCCGGGCACCGGCCAGGGAACCCAGCTGGCCGGACTGACGGCACGCGAATTCGGCCGTGCCCCGGACGCGCCGGGTGCCTGGAACCGGTTCCTGCTGGCACACCTGCGCTGGATCCTCGTGATCACCGTGGTGGTGGTGGGCGCGGCGGCGGCATACGCGCACAGCCAGACACCGCAGTACAAGTCACATGCCACGGTGGACGTCTATTTCTCCTCGCCGGATCCGGCCGCACTGCAAGGGCCGAACATGGTCACCGAGAAGGAGATCGTGGCATCCACGGCCGTTCTCGGGATCGCGTCAAGGACGCTCGGGGTGCCGGCATCGGACCTGTCGCACGGGCTGTCCCTGAACGTGCCGGCCGGCTCGTCGGTCATGAATGTCGGCTACTCGGACCCGGTGCCCTGGGTCGCCCGCGAACGGGCGCAGATCATCGCCGAGTCCTACGTCGCCTACCGGACGCCGAAGCCCCCGGCGGCGCCGCGGCATCACGTGCCGGCGACGGCCACCACCCCGGCCACCGTCACCACGCTGCACGCCACGCTGATCACCCCGGCGGACCTGCCCGCCTCGCCATCCAGCCCCAATTACCTCATCGACATCCTCGCTGCCCTGATCGTCGGCCTGGGCCTGGCGATCGGGACCGCCGCGATCCGCGACCACCTGGACGACCGGCTCCGGGGCCCGTCCGACATGCAAGCCCGGTCCGGCGCACCCGTCCTGTCCCTGGTTCCCGCGTACCAGCCATTGAGCAGGGACCCGGCCAGCCACCTGACGATCGTTTGGAGCCCGAATTCGGTCGTAGCGGAGGCGTATCGCGGCCTGCGGACGCGAGTGGTCGCCGCGGGGGCCGGCCGGGGGGCGCGGACGCTGCTTGTCACCAGCGCGGGCTGGGAGCGCAAGAGCATGGTCGCCGCGAACCTGGCGGTCGCGCTGGCCCAGTCCGGGCGGCGGACCGTCCTGGTCTGCGCCGACCTGCGGTGGGGCACCGCGCACCGGTTGCTCGGCGTGCCGAACGAGACGGGCCTGTCCACGCTGCTCGACGGGCGGGCCGACCTGGCCTCGGTGCTGCGCGCGCCGGGCATCCACGGCCTGCGGGTGCTGCCGCCAGGGCCACTGCCGGCCGACCCGGCGGAGTTCCTGCAGCGGCCCGCCCTGCCCGCCGTGCTCGGCGAACTGCGCAGCCGGTCCGATTTCGTGGTCATCGACGCGCCGCCGCTGCTCGCCACCTCGGACACCGCGCCGCTGGCTCAGCTCACGGAGATGATCCTGCTGGTCAGCGACGCGCGGAAGTCCACGCGCGGGCACCTGGACGCCGCCATGCGCGAGGCGGGCGAGGCGGCCGGAAAGCTGATCGGCAGCGTGATCTACAACGTCGGCCACCGCCGGTGGCTGCGCCGGGGGCCCACGCCGCCGCCCGGCACCGGCCAGCCCGGCCTGCCCGGCCCGTTCCCCGGCGTGGTGGACGGCCACGACGCCGCGGCACTGCATCCGGCCAACAACGTCAGCGTGACGGCCGACCCCTCGTAACGGCGCCCAGCCGAGCCTGTCAACAAGGAAGGACACATCATGACAGACCAGGTCCTGGCTCCCACCCGCCCGGCGGGAGCGCAGCCACTGGACGTGTGCCGCCTCTACCTGGTGCGCCACGGCACGACCACGCTCAACGTGGAGAACCGCTACCGGGGCCGCCGGGACATACCGCTGGACGCACAGGGATACCAGGACGCCGTGGACGCGGCGCGCCGCCTGTCCGGCGAGGGCCTGGCCGCCGTGTACACCGGCCCGCTCCGCCGGACCATCGCCACCGCGCAGATCATCGCGGACGAGGCCCGGGTGCCCGACATCCGGATCCTGCACGGCCTGAACAACGTCGACTACGGGGCCTGGGAGGGCATGACCGCCGAAGAAGCGGCCATGTTCGATCCGCAGGCGTTCACCCTCTACCGGGAGGCGCCCGGCGACGCGGCCTGCCCACTCGGCGAGCGGCTCGGCGACGCCCAGCAGCGCATGGTGGACGCCCTTCAGCTCATGGGTGCACGGCACCCCGGCGAGACGGTGGCGGCGGTGACGCACGCCGTGATGATCCGGCTGACGCTGGTGGCCCTCGGCGGCGTCGACGGCGAGAACTGGCGCATTCCGGTGGGCCGTGGCTCCGTGACCGTCTTCGACGTCGGGCGCCGCGGCATCGGGCTGGCCGCGCCGCCCGACGGGGGCGCGGCGGACCTGCCGCTGGGCGGGATCGCGGGCAGCGAGGCATGACCGGCGCCGGCCAGCCGCACATCCTGCTCGTGGTGGAGAACGTCGCCCTGGCCCGGGACCACCGGCTGCAGAAACAGGTGTCGTCGCTGCACGGCCACGGCTACCGGGTCACGGTGATCTGCCGCGGCGACCCCGGCGGCCCCGGCAACTCCTGCCCCGCCGGGGTCGGGCTGCGCGCGTACCGGGCGCCCGCCGACGGCACCAGCAAGCTGGGCTTCGCCTGGGAGTACGGGTACTCGTTCGCGATGGCCGCGTGGCTGGCGGCCGGAGTGTTCCGCCGCGACCGTTTCGACGCCATCCAGGTCAGCGGCACCCCGGACATCTACTTCGCGCTCGCGGCACCGTACCGGCTGATGGGGCGGCCGCTCGTGCTGGACCAGCGGGACCTGTCCCCGGAGCTGTACGAGCTGCGCTACGGGCGCCGCGGCGGGGCCGTGCACCGGGTGCTGAGCTGGCTGGAGCGGCACAGCTACCGGGCGGCGGACCAGGTGATCACGGTCAACGCGACGCTGCGGGAGGCGGCGCTCACCCGGGGCGGCCTGCCGCCCGAAGCGGTGACGGTGGTGGGCAACGGCCCGGTACTCGCGAGTGCCCACCGGCGCGAACCTCGGCCGGAGCTCAAGCACGGCAAGCCGTTCCTGTGCTGCTGGCTGGGCCACATGGGCCCGCAGGACCGCCTCGACCTCGCCCTGCGGGCCGTCGGCCACCTGGTCCATGACATCGGGCGCGCCGACTGCCATTTCGCGTTCGTCGGCGACGGTGAAGCACGAGTTCATGCCAGACGACTGGCCGCGCAACTCGGGATCTCGCCGTGGGTGTCGTTCCCCGGCTGGGCCGGCCAGGACGAGGCCTTCACCTACCTGTCCACCGCGGACATCGGCCTGGAACCGAACATGGAAGAGATCGTTTCCCCGGTCAAGGGCATGGAGTACATGGCCTTCGGCCTGCCGTTCGTGAGCTTCGACCTGGCCGAGACCCGTGCCCTCGCCCGCGACGCTGCTGTTTATGCACTTCCAGGGGACGTGGCGGGCTTCGCCCGGCTGATCGATGAACTGCTCGGCGACCCGGCGCGGCGGGCCTCGCTGGGCCGGGCCGCCGGCGGCTGATCGAGGAGCGGCTGGCCTGGGACCGGCAGGAGGCGGCCTACCTGGGCGTGTACCAGCGCCTGCTGGGCAAGCCACGGGCTGAGCTGCCGGCCAGGGCCGATGTCGCCGACCTCGCTGGCAAGGGGGCGTAGCCGTGGCTTCGGCACAGGCGCTCGCGGCCCGCAGGGAACGGCATCAGCAGGTGACGCTGGCGCGCCGGGCGCGGCACCGGCTCCGGGCGCGATTCTCCGAGTCTCCCGCGCTGTACCTGCCGTTCGCGCGGCTCAAGTACCCCGGGCCCAGCCCGGAAGTGATCAGCCCCGCCACCGAGCTGGTCATCGACGGCTACACCCGGTGCGCCTCCACGTTCGCGGTCTACGCGCTGCAGCTCGCCCAGCCGGTGCCGGTGCGGCTCGCCCATCACCTGCATGCCCCGGCGCAGCTCGTCGCGGCGGCACAGGCCGGCGTCCCCGCCCTGGCCGTCATCAGGGAGCCGCGGGAGGCGATCCTGTCGCAGCTCGTCCGGGAACCGGATGTCGCGCTGCGGGACGCGCTGGTCGCGTACGCCCGGTTCTACCGGCGGCTGCTGCCCTGCCGTGACCGGCTGGTGGTCGCCGACTTCGAGGAGGTCACCAGTGACTTCGGGGCGGTGACCCGGCGGGTCAACGACAGGTTCGGCACCGCCTTCGCCGAGTTCGAGCCGACCGAGCAGAACACGAACCGGTGCTTCGAGCTGATCAAGCTGCGCGGCACGCTGTCGCCGACGCTGCTCGGTTTCGAGTCCGGCACGGTGACCGCCCGGGACCTGCTTCCCGAGATCGCGCTCCTGACCGGCCGCGGCCCGGCGCAGGCGGGCACGGGGACGGCGGCATGGGTGCCGTCCCGGGACCGGGACCGGTCCAAGGCGGCGCTGCGGGAGCAGTGGGAAGAGCCCGCCCTGGCCTCGCTCCGGGAGCGGACCCGGTGGGTTTACCAGGCATTCCGGCGACCCCAGTAGCGAGGAGGAGTGGTGGCCGTCACCGTTATCCGGCCCGCGCCGGGCGCCCCGCCGCGCCCGGCCCGTGAGGCTGCGGCGCTCGACCGCCGCGCGGCGAAGCTGCCGTCCTGGCGGCTCACCCGGCGCCAGCGCGCCGATCTGGAGCTGCTCTCGTGCGGCGGTTTCGCGCCGCTGCGCGGCTTCCTCGGCCAGGCAGACTATGCGCGGGTGTGCGAGTCCATGCGCCTGGCGGACGGCACCCTGTGGCCCATCCCGGTGGCCCTGGACCTGCCGGAGGAGGTGGCGGTTATGGTCCCGCCCGGGCGGAGTCTGGCGCTGCGGGACCACGATGACACCCTGCTTGGCGTATTGCATGTCACCGAGTCCTGGCGGCCCGACCTTGCCGCCGAAGCCGAAGCGGTATTCGGGACCGCCGACCCGGCCCATGCCGGGGCCCGCTACCTGCTCCAGCAGGTTCATCCCCGGTACGTCACCGGTGAGCTTGACGTGGTGCGGCCGCCGCGGCGCCCCGCCTTCCCGCCGATCCGGCACACGCCCGCGGAACTGCGGGCCGAGTTCGCCCGGCGCGGCTGGTCGCGGGTGGTGGCGTTCCAGACCCGCAACCCGATGCACCGGGCGCACCTGGAACTCACCCTCCGGGCGTCACGGCAGGCCGACGCGCACGTCCTGCTCCATCCGGTGGTGGGGCCGACCAAGCCTGGCGACATCGACCACGCCACCCGGGTGCGGTGTTACCAGGCGATCCTGCCGTACTACCCGCCGGGCCGGGTGCTGTTGTCGCTGCTGCCGCTGGCCATGCGGATGGCCGGGCCCCGGGAGGCGCTGTGGCACGCGATCATCCGCAGGAACTACGGCGCGACGCATTTCATCGTGGGCCGCGATCACGCCGGCCCGGGGGCGGGCGCGGGCGGGCGGCCGTTCTACGAGCCGTATGCCGCGCAGGACCTGCTTCGGCAGCATGCCGCGGAGATCGGGATCGAGGTCATGACGTTCCGGCGGCTGGTGTACCTGCCGGACCGCGGTGCCTACCTGCCGGAGGATGAGGTGCCACCGGGGGACGTGGCCTTCTCCATCTCGGGCACCGAACTGCGCGAGCGTCTCGCCGAAGGCCGTGACCTGCCCGTCTGGTTCACTCCCCCGGAGATCGCGGCCGAACTGCGGCGGGCCCGCCCACCAGACGGCACGGCCCGCGGCGGCGCCCGTGACATCGCCGGAGCCGGCGCCCGGGCCGGTCCCGAAGCGGGCGCGGCCGCACCGGGGACGCTGGCCGGCCTGCGCCCCGAGGCAGATACGGCCGGGCAGGCCTGCGCCCGCCCAGCTTCGAGCCGGAAAGGCACGGGGGTTGACCGGCGTTTCCGGCATACTTCGGCCCCTGCTTACCACGCTCCTGGTGATCGGCCTGATCATCGCGAGCACGGTGGTGGCCCTGAAGGTCGCCCAGCCGCCCAGCGGAGTGATCTCGCAGAACGTCCCTCCCCCGCCCGACGGGTACTTCGCGCTGCGGCCGGTCGGCTCGTTCGGCTCACTGCCCGGCGACACCGCCGCGGCCGCCAAGATCCGCCGGTCGACCTGGGAGCCACGGCGCGCCAACGCCCCGTTCAACCAGGTCATGCCCCGTCACTTGAGGCTACGGCGCGAGCGGGTGGCCATGCACGCGCACGACCCGCGGTGGAACAGGTACATCATCGGCCGGATCTCCGGCCGGTTCACCGGCACCACCGACGAGATCTTCCAGTGGGCGGCGGTGAAATGGGGGCTGCCGGACAACCTGTTCCGGGCCATCGCCTACATGGAATCGGACTGGTACCAGCGCAACCAGGGCGACTACGTGCCCGACCGGGCCGGCTGCCCTGCCCGGATATCCGCGCCCGCCGTGCCCGGTCACCTTCGGGATCGTCGGCACCAAGTCCACGAGCTGGCCCGGCATCTTCCCGTGGAACCGTGACTCCACCGCCGCGGCCGTCGATGTGCTCGGCGGCTGGCTGCGGGGGTGCTACGAGGGCTGGGTGTGGTGGCTGCGCCAGCACGGCAACCAGTCTCGTGGCGTCTACCGTGCCGGGGACATCTGGGGATGCGTCGGTGCCTGGTACTCGGGCGACTGGCACGACGGCCCGCCCGCTGGCGTGGACGGCCAGCACTACAGTCTGAGGGCGCAGTACTGGGTCAAGGACCGGCCCTGGCTGCGCCCGCGCTTCTGACGGCGCGCCGCCCAGCCGGTGCTGCGCTTCGTGGTGCCGGGCTCAGTCCTGGCGCGTCAGCGGGGTAAGCGTCTCGCCGGACTCCAGGTACCGTTCGCCGGTCTGCGGGCAGCACCAATGGGCGGCTCCGTCGGCCACCAGCCTGACGCCGGCCCGGCCGACCCAGCCGATCCGGCGGGCCGGGATCCCGGCGACCAGCGCGAAATCCGGGACGTCCCTGGTCACCACGGCCGCGGCGGCGACCAGCGACCAGCAGCCCACGGCCACTCCGGGGAGGACCACGGCCCGCGCCCCGACCGACGCACCCCGCCGCACCACCACGCCGAGCGGCTCCCAGTCCTCCGGCCGCTTCAGCTTGCCGCTCGCGTCGGCAGAGCGCGGGAACGGATCGTTGGTGAGGATCACGGCGGGACCGATGAAGACCTGGTCCTCCAGCCGGGCCGGCTCGTAGACGAGCGCATAATTCTGCAGCTTGACCTGGTCGCCGATGACGACCCCCGGGCCGACGTAGGCACCCCGGCCGACGATGCAGTCACTGCCGAGCCGCGCGTTCTCCCGTATCTGCGCCAAGTGCCACACCGTGGTGCCCGGCCCCAGGTCCGCCGTTTCGTCCACGTCGGCGGTGACATGGACGGCCGGAGCCTCCATCGCAACCCCGCCAATTACCAGATGCACGCCCGCCCGTTGCACCGCCGTCATCGCAACCCCTCCACTCACCTGATGCGCACCGAGTGATGTCGTGCGGTGCTATGGGTCGGCTGGCTCGGGAGCAGGTCCCCGCCCCGCACGCCATGGGCGCCACGCGGGTGCACCCTCCCCGGCCAGCAGCCGCTCCCTGGGCACGTGGGCGAGCCACGATCCGGCGAAGAGCGAGGTCACGATCGCCAGCATGACCAGCACCGCGTAGAACGGCTGGTCGATGATGCCTGCCCCATAGGCGACGGATGCCACGACGATCCCCGGGCCGCCCCTGGCGTTCAGCGCCACCGCCAGGTTCCACGACGAAGCACTGGCCTGGCCGCCCAGCCGCGCCCCCAGGTAGACGCTCCCCGCCTTGACGGCGCAGGCCAGCAGTAGGAAGAGGAGGAAGAACCCCACGTTGAAGCCGCGGAGCAGGTCCAGTTGCAGGCCGACGACGGCGAAGTAGATGGGGATGAAGAAGGCGAACGCGAAGCCCTGGATGGAGCGAATGGCGTCCGGCGTGACCGCTCCGCCCGGCGCGGTCTGCACGGCTGGCGCGGTCTGCGTAGCCGGCGCGGTCTGCGCGGCCGGTGCGGCCTGCGTGGCTGGTGCCTGCGTGGCCCGGCCGACCGCGACGCCGGCGACGAACGCGCCGAAGAACCCCTCGATGCCCAGGAACAGGCACAGCAGCGTCGCGGCGAGCATGAGTGCCAGGTCATAGGCAACCGGGCTGGCCTGGCGGATCAGGTTGAGCCGCCAGACCGCGGCCGCCCGGTAGATGCGCGGGCCGAACGCTAGCGCCGCTCCCAGGACGGCCAGCGTGGCCACCACGTGGTACGCCATGTCAGCCGCCGTGCCGGGCCCGATTCCCAGCAGCGGCGGCAACCCGAAGAGTTCCTCCGTGCCCGTCTGGGCAAGGCCGAGCGACACCGCCAGGATGACGTACAAGACGATGTCCTCGGCCACCGCGACCCCGAGGACCACCCGGGCGAACGGGGTGTCCAGGATGCCCAGGTCGTGCATGATCTTGGAGATCACCGGGATGCTCGTCACCGCCATGGCGACCGCGAAGATGAGCAGGAACGACGCCGCGTTGGCGTGCGGCCCCCACGAGGACCGCAGGTCCAAGACGTGCAGCAGCCCAAGCCCGGCAAGGAAGGGCAGGATCGTGCCGGTGGTGAACACCCAGCCCACCGTCTTGTTCTCGCTCCGCCGATGGCCTGACCGGATCTGCGCGCCAGAACAGAACAACAACAAGAGCAGGCCGAGCTGGTAAACCGCGCCGAGCACCGTCGTGGCCACGCCGGCCGCGGGAAACAGCCAGGATTCTGCGCCCGGTGCCAGATGCCCGAGCAGCGTGGGCCCGAGTAGCAGCCCGGCGGCGATCTCGCCGATCACCCTTGGCTGCCGAAAGCGAGCGAAGATCGCGCCCAGCATGTGCGCGGCCACCAGCAGCGCGGCAAGCGCAGCCAGCAGATGAGCGACCCCCGTTGTGTCAATCGTCAAATTGATCTCCCGCCCCCGGCCCCATGCTCGTGAAGTATGAACGAGCAGCCAGGGCCGTTGAACCCGCAAATGTCGTAGATGCCGTCGTGCCCCCACGCAGCGGCTTGGCGTTGACTCTGTGACGAGCTGCCCCGGTTTGGGTCATGGCGCGCTTCCGGAGGATGGGCAAGCTGGGCCGACACTCAGTGGTCTGATGCGGCGGCCGCGGGGAAGGACGGAGCTATGTCACGGTGGATCGTGCAGAACATCCCGGCCTGGTGGCTGGTGGCGATCGCCGTGATCGGGATCCCGGCCTTGGCCGTGTTGATCCAGTGGCTGCTCCGGCGGCAGGCCCCCAGCTTGGCCAGAGGGGAACATAATGACGCGGTAGGCTTTTTGGGTGCAACGGCGGGTGTCGTTTATGCGATCATCGTCGGGTTCATGGTTATCACATTGTGGGAGAATTACACCGCTGCTGGCGATACCGTGCAGAATGAGACGGTGAGCCTCCAGGATCTTGTACAGTTCAGCGGCGCATTTGGCCCAGCCGCTCACAATGAGATCCGCCAGCTGGTGGTGCAGTATGGGAACTCCGTGGCCACCACGGAGTGGCAGGCGATGGCTAAAGGGGATGCCAGCCCGGCAGCGCAGAAGGATTTCGACCAGTTGATCACTGCCGTGCAGAGTCTGCGCGTACACGACCCGACGCAGCAGGAAGTCCTCGGCGCCATGCTGACGCAGGTAGATGAGGCCGGACGAGAGCGGCAGCAGCGTTTGGAGCTCAGCGGCCCGCAGATACCCGCGCCCATGTGGCTTGCCGTCATCCTGACTAGCGTTGTCACTCTCGTATTCTGCCTATTGTTCGAAGTTAAGAGCGCATGGCTGCGCTACTTCATGGTGGCTGCCGTGGCTGCCGTGATTAGCGCAGCCTTGGTGCTGGCCCTCTTGCTTGAGTATCCTTTCAGCGGAACCATTGAGGTCCCGTCAGCGCCGTTCGAGCATGTAGCCAGCGAGCTGCGTTAGCCTTAGCTGAATTGCGCTACCTTAAATCGCTCTGATCTCGGAAGCCCGGCCCCATGATCTGGAGCCGGTGAGCGGATTCGAACCGCTGACCTGCTGGCGGTGGTGACTGTCGGCTGTTGACGGCTGCCCGGGCATCTGGGTAGCACGCTTGGCCCTCCCTGATCATCGCTGGCCCAGTGCTGGCTGTTATGGCTCTCCGGTGCCGCCTCGTGGGTGCCGCCGGCCGTCGTGCTCATCGGCGTGAATGTGGTGATACTGGCGCTATGACTGAGACCGAGTCCTTGATCGCCGAGGTCCGCGAACTGCGCGCCGACGTCGCCCGGCTGCACGCCGCGCACACGGCTGTGCACATCCGGCATGGCTGGATGAACGTGCTTTTCAAAGACCTGTCCACCAACCCGTACACCCAGTACAAGGTCCATAAGTGGGGTGCGATCTACTGGCTGATCAACTTCCCGCTGATCTGCTGCCTGTTCTTCTTCACGCCTGCGCTGTGGGTCAAGCTCGGCATCTTCATCACGCTGATCTACTCGATCTACTCCAACCTTGCGACCGACTACGGCGGCATGTCAGCGGCCGAGGCAGCGTTCGGGGAGATGCAGCCACCGCCGATCCCACTTGAGCCGCCGCCGGCGCTGCCGACGATATGAAGCCGCGCAAGCCCCCCGGCGCCACGTGCTCCCGGAGATCGACCGCGAGGCCATCAACGCCGCCGCGAAGGTGATCTTCGAATGAAGAACCGGACGGACGCCGTGGCTGCGCTCTTGGCTGCACTCTGGCCAATCCGGGCTACGCATGCAACCGCCCGGACTGGGCCTGGCCTGGGAGCCGGTGAGCGGATTCGAACCGCTGACCTGCCGTTTACAAGACGGCTGCTCTGCCGACTGAGCTACACCGGCCGGGGACTCGCTGCATGGTAGCCCACCCCAAGGTTGACGTGCGCATCCGTAGTCTGGCCTGGCCATCTACCGCCGCGATTCTGGTCCGCAGCATGTGATCGATGTCGCCGACATGTGTCCGGTCGACACCGGCAAGGGCGGCTCTCAGCGGCTCCCTGTGCCAAATACGTGCCAAAGTTCTGGACATCGTGCACGGGCCGCAACAGGTGCCGAGTCGCGCAGCGTCATCCCGCGGCTGTGGTGAGGGATCTAATGCCGTGGCCGCTGGCTCCGGTGTCGCACCCGCCCAAGGCGGCATCGCATGGTTTGGTAGAAGCAGGCACCACGAGCTGGCAGACGTCGCGATCAATTTTGGCCCTTGAGGAGCGGTCTGCAGAGGCCAGCGCTCGCGAATGTTGCCTGCCCGTAGGCGGCCCGGTCCGGGCACCTTCGCTCGAAGTGGTGAATGTCGCTGGGGACTCAGCTGTCGGGCGTGACCGCATCCAATCGGCGCCGAACCTCCGACGTGTTCACGCCGAGAGCGCCCAGCAGCACCGCCGCAGGATCTGGTGGTTGGAGAGTGAGGATCTGGGCCAGCACCTGCTGGGCCGTGACATAGAGCCTCCGGCGGTTGGGCTTAGACGCTTCCTCAAGCACTTTCTTTGCCGCGGGCGTCATGCGGAGGCGATCTTTCTGCATGATGTCTAGGAGCGTCGGCTTCTTCGGCACGGCGCGCATCTTCAGCGCGGGAGCGTCGGCGCCGGGCCCCAGGCCCAGGGCGCCCAGGGCTTCGCGATCGAGGGACTCAAGGGCCTGGCGAGCTTGCTGCAGGCTCACGCCCAGCACGGCTTCGATCGAGGGATCCTCGAACAAGGCGAGCAGGAGGTGATCGGTGCCGCTTCGGCGATCACCTCGGCGACGAGCCTCCTCACCGGCCCGCAGATAGATGGCCCAGCCGTGCAGCATCTCTGGCACAGCGGATTCGGTGGTCATGATGACTCCTTGTTGTACTTGGTGTGCACGGATTGGCGGGTGACGCCCAAGGCGTCTCCGATCTGCTGCCACGACCAGCCCCTTCCCCGGGCGGCAGCGACGTGGTTCGCTTCGACCCTCTCAGCCAGGCGATGGAGCGCCAGCGAGGCGCGAAGCCCGATTGCCGGGTCATCCGACGAGAGATTCACGCCGAGTTCTTCGATGTCCATGCCTGTCAGTTTAGACTGACATTCTTGATTTGTCAATCTAAACTGACACCGCGGATCGCCACACCGGAGTGCCCCAGATGGCCGGGTCACGGACGCGATCATTCTGGACCGGAAGGCCGAATCCTTGTTGCCGCAAGCGGTTGGATCGTCCCGCGACAGACCATTCTGCGGAGGGACGGCTCGATCGCGTAGGTCCCGAAGGGTGCCCCAAAACGCGCGGGCGAGTCATCCGTCAGGACTGCCCCATCCGTCGGGTACGTGGGATACCCAATGCTGGTCCGAGAGCTGACCGCTTACCCCTGCAAGCGCGCCGAATGTCGCATCTGAGTGCGGCCGATCGGTTGAACACGCAAGGCTCAGGCAGCGCATAGCGGCGGCACTGCGCGCGGGTTGCGTCGGCAGCAGACTCCGCTCCGTGATCGCCAGCGCCTGGCACTAAGGGCCCCACGATCGTCCGGATCTGGCGGACGTCCGAGGCGGTATCCCGGCCGAGCTGAGCCTTGGTTCTGGTTACTGGGCGGGGATACCGAGCGCTTCGGGATGGGCCCGGCGGTAATGCTCGGTCAAGACCTCGCTGATGTTGCCGGGCCGGTAGGCGAAGGTACGGTCGCCCGTGTGTCTTAAGCACCAGGCTATGAGTATTGGGTGCGGAGTTCGGCGGTGATCCAGCCGAACTCGGATGCAATCCGGATCCCGGCACCGGGAATGTGCAAGGGCTCGATCACCTCCCGGAGCGCTTCGCAGAACGGGCCGAACCCTGCGGCCTGGATGGCGGGGACCGAGGGGCCGGCCGTGGCCAGTGCCCGAACCGCGAGCGTGGCATCTGGCCACTCGTTGATGACCGTCACGGTCCCTCGCTCGCGCGGTACGAATCCCGCCGAGACCAGCATCTCCTCGATCACACCAGGCCGCCCGGTGTCGCCTTGGCGGATGGTGGCCCCACCGTGGCTGGGTGGCGACAGCTCGATCGCCTTGAGGAAATACGGCATGAGACCGACATGCTCGAGGCGGCCCCAGAAGGTCAGGCCGAGCCGCCCGCCGGGCACCAGCACCCGGGCCGTCTCCTGCAGCGCCGCCGCGCAGCCCTTCCAGATCCCGTTGAAACTGGTGGCCACATCGAAGCAGGCGTCGGGGAACGGCAGGGCGAACATGTCTCCCACCCGGAAGTCGCCGCCGGGCGTTCGTGCCCTGGCGATCTGGACCAGCGCCTCGGAGGCGTCGATCCCGGTCACCACGCCGCCGCGGCGCGCGGCGATCTGAGCGGCGAACCCGGACCCGCAGGCGATATCCAGCAGCCGGGCACCCTCGCCGATGCCAAGCTGGTCGAAGATCACCTCGTTCGCCGGGCGGGCATAGGGCTCGAAGATGTAGGCCCAGTCGGTGGAACGGGCTCCCCATGCTCGCCCAGCCTCCTCCCAGTCCATCGGCGTGCTGATGGCTTCGGCGGATGGCATAGCGGCTCCTTAGACGAACGATCGTACAAACTTTATAGACGATCGTCCGTCTAGAATCAAGGGTGGAGGAGAGGAACAAGCCGATGACAGACCAGGGCGAGCCACAGGCCAAGCGCACCCGGGCGCCGGGGCAGCGGTCCCGGGCCCGCGTCGTTGAGCAGGCGGCGAAGCTGGCGACGATCGAAGGCATGGAGGGCCTGTCCATCGGCCGGCTCGCCCAGGTGGCCGGCCTGCCCAAAAGCAGCGTGCATGCTTTGTTCGGCTCCAAGGAAAAACTTCAGCTCGCGACCATCAGCGCCGCCCGGGACAGCTTCATCACCGAAGTCGTCGCACCAGCCCTCGGCTCGGCCGAGCCGGGACGGGAGCGCCTGCTCGGGCTCTGTGAGGGCTATCTGTCCTATGTCGAGCGGCGGGTCTTCCCCGGCGGGTGCTTCTTCGTCGCGGCATCCGCCGAGGTAGGCGCACAGGCAGGCCGCGTCCACGACGAAGTAGCCCGCGTCCAGCAGCAATGGCGTGACCTGCTCGCCCGGGAAGCCCGCACTGCCGCCGAGAAGGACGAGCTGCCAGACGGCACCGACCCCGCGCAACTCGCCTTCGAACTGGGGGTCATCCTGGCCGGAACCGACATCGTCAGCGTCCTCCACGACGACCACCACGCGATCAGCCGCGCCCGAACCGCCATCCGCACCCGCCTAACCGGATAGACCAGCTGGGCACCGAACCAGCTGAAGCCGAACCTGCGAGCCCGGAACCTGACAAGAAGATCGGGCAGTTACCTGATTCGCCGCCGCTGGCAGATCCGTAGAACGGATCCATGACAACGGCATCCCATAGCCATCCTGCGGCCGCGGCGCCCCAGCTCACCCTGGCGGGCTCATTCCTGGAGGGCCTGGCGGTTCAGGACTTCGCCCGGCTCGGCGACGTGCTCGCTGCTGATGCCCGGCTGCGCGCGCTGCTGCCTTCGGGCCTGCGGGAGTGGACCGGCGCCCAGGTGATCGCCGGCCGGTTCGTGGGCCGGTTCGGCGATACAGAGGACCTCGACTTGGTCGAGGCCATCGTCGGCGAGGTCGGTGGCCGGCCCGGGAGGATGGCGGAACCTTACCCGGCGAGTACCCGCCAGCACCCGGGCGGTGAGCGCCGGATCTCCAGTGGCCTCGGCCTGCGCCAGTGCCTCGCGCAGCGTGCGTGCCGCCTGGCACGCCGCGAATGCCGGCTCTCACAAGATCTCCTCCGGGCGCCTCATTCCCGGAGCTTTTACACGCCCGGTCACATGGCGTGCGGGGATAGTCGGGCCAGCCGTGCGCCGCACAGATAGGGGCAGCCGATGCCGACGCTGATGTAGGCACCATTCACCTTCGAGAAAGGAAATGCTTTCATGGAATCTCGTTTGTACCGGCCTGGCATACCGGCCGCGGTCGCAGTGCTGGCCGCCGCCATAGCGTTCCTCGGCTACAACCTCGGATCGTCCCAGGTGGCGAACGCCGCTAATACCGCGGGCCAGGTCAGCAGCGCCGGGGCGTTGTCGGCGAGCACACCCACAACACCGCTGAACCTGGACACAACGGGGATTGTCGGTGGTGGCTTTACCGAATTGGTCGAGCCGACCACCGCACATATCGACCTGACCTCTCTGACGGTCGCAGCCGATGAGGCCGAAAATGGGGGCGGCCACATTCGCGTCTTCTTCGAGATCCTCGAGGCGCCTACCGGGACGCCGCCGGGGGACTGTACGGCGGATTCCACCGGCAGCAGCGAAATCCAGCAATTCGACCTGCAGTCGGGCACCACCGTCACCCTCTCGCCAGCGTCGCCGATCGTGATGCCCCCACCGAGCGGCAAAGACGAGTGCGTAATCTTTTCAGCAGTAGCCGATACCGGGGCCAGTACGGGCCAGGTGCACGTGTCGGCGACCGGGTTTGTCGCCAGCGGCACCTACACCGGACCGCACGGCACCGGCTGACGGTCCCACCCCGGGGGCCGCCGAAACGGGCGAACCGGGAAACCGTTACCTGAGAGGAGACCGGCCGCCCGGGGGGCACGGGACATCACCCTCGATCGGACGGTCAGCCCTGGCGGGGCCACCCACCCGCCAGGGCTGACCTGTGAAGGTCCGGCGACATGGGGAAACGACATCCTGATCTGCGGCACGCTGATCCTAAAGCGCCAAGTATTGGCCCATACCCACCGAACTAGAGCTGCGGGAACATAGGAGGCTTCGCGTAAAACGATCCGCGACGCCATCAGACGGCTCGTACCCCGAGGTCTGCTCGAGACCAGGGCTGGCCAAGACACCTTGACCATGAGAAACACGTACAGGCTATTCACCTGCGCCGCGCACACCTGCGCAAACTGCACAGGCATCGAGCGGAGAGCTAACTGCCCAAGGCGTCGTGGAGCACGACCAGCTCCTGCTGCTGGCGATCGCGGCCGGGTGGAGTGCGCGCGGCTGAACGGGGCACCGGGTGCGAAGTCCCGCCGCCCGGATCAGGACTAGGGGCTCCCCGGAAGCGACGAGAGCGGATCATGCCTTATCGTCACCGGCAAGCAGTTCCGGTCCTTGAGGAGCACACCATGACCGCGCTGGGGCAATCAGCCGCGATTGACGTCCGGGCCGATGGGGGCATTCGCCGGGCGGTGGCCTGGTCTTTGCGCCAGAACCGCTGCCGGGTGGTGATCCGCAGACTGCGCTTGCTGGCCGTCTGCGCCGTGAGCGCGATAGCGGTCACGCTGCCCATGGGGCTTGCCGGGACCGCCGCGGCGCAGGCAGCCACGTCTGCCCCGCGCGCACTGACCAGCGGCTGGACCTCTTTGACGCTGCAAAACGGCTGGACCGGTGCGCCGTTCGGCACCTCGGCCCCCGCGGTACGGACGATCTCAGGGATCGTCCACTTCAAGGGCGCCGTCGCCACGACCGGCACCAACCCGGTCCCGTTCACGCTGCCCGCCGCGTTCCGCCCCGCCACCGCGGTCTTCGTCCCGGTGGACCTCTGCAACGCCACGAACGGGCGGCTGCAGATCGAGCCCACCGGGGTGGTGACCGTCCAGGCCGAAGGCGGCGCGTTCAGCAACGCCGCGTGCTTCACCTCACTCGACGGGGCCTCGTTCGCGAAGTCGGCCAGTTCGTTCACACCGCTCACGCTGCAAAACGGCTGGACCGGTGCGCCGTTCGGCACCTCGGCCCCCGCGGCGCGCACGATCTCAGGGATCGTCCACCTCAAGGGCGCCATCGCCACGACCGGCACCAACCCGGTCCCGTTCACGCTGCCCGCCGCGTTCCGCCCCGCCACCGCGGTGTACGTCCCGGTGGACCTGTGCGACGCCACCTACGGGGTGCTGTTCATCGCCTCCAACGGCACCGTAACGGTAGGAGCAGAGGGCGGTACCTTCAGCAACGCTGCGTGCTTCACCTCTCTGGATGGGGCCTCGTTCGCGAAGTCGGCCAGTTCGTTCACGCCGCTCACGCTGCAAAACGGCTGGTTCAACTCACCGTTCGGCACCTCGGCCCCCGCGGTACGCACGATCTCAGGGATCGTCCACCTCAAGGGCGCCATCGCGACCTCGGGCACCAACCCGGTCCCGTTCACGCTGCCCGCGGCGTTCCGCCCCGTCAGCGTGGTGTTCGTCCCGGTCGACCTGTGCACCAGCACCAACGGGCGGCTGCAGATCGAGCCCACCGGGGTGGTGACCGTCCAGGCCGAAGGCGGCGCGTTCAGCAACGCCGCGTGCTTCACCTCACTGGACGGGGCCTCGTTCGCACGCTGACACCACCTCAGGCCGCGGGCCGTGCGCAGTCTCCCGCGCATCCCGGCCGGCACCGGCGAGCAGCCCGGCCAGCCACGCCCGGGTCATCCGACGCCAGCAGCCGCTGACGTCCGGTCAGGAGGCGCAGAGGACGTACGCGGTCAGATTGGCGTTCGCGCCACTCCCGTTGTTCTCATCGCCACCCCATCCGCCGGCGAACGGAAACGTCGTGTTGAGCGTCACGTCGATCGACGTCGAACTGACGACACCAGGCCACCCCCGATGGTCGACAGGCCGCCCGGGCAGAACACCGAGGCCCCCGACTGCGTACCCGCCGCGTTCACGACGGGGGTACCTGCGACGAGCTGGTAGCCGGTGGCCGGCACGTTGAGCTTTGCGCAGAGTGTGGTAGACGTTGAACGACGCTCGGGCGGATGACGCGTTGTTCATGTAGACGTACCAGATGCTCGTTCCAGCCGGCCACGAGCTGTCGAGGTTGACCAGCGTCGAATGCGACGAGCTAAGCGCGCCGCCGCCCAGCAGCACGTCGCCCGTGGGGCATGCGTACCCGGCACCGTTCTGCGCGCCGGCGGGATTGCTCACCGCGGCCGACTTCTGCTGCAGGTAGCCGGTCATCTTCTTCGCGCAGACGGCGTACACGGTGAAATCAGTCGCCGCCGCGCTTGCGTTGTTGACGTCGGCGTTCCAGCCCTTGGCCGCCGGCCACGAGGAATTGATGCTGGTTTCGAGACTGTTGCCGTGGATTAGCGCTCCGCCGCTCAACGGGACCGTCTGGACGCCCTTGACCTTCGGGCAGGCCACCCTGCCTGACGCGTCGAGACCGCTCGGGGCCGAGAAGTCGGCGCTGACGATCTTGTAGCCCGCAGGCTTCGCGGCCGCTGACGCGGCCAGCCCCGATGTTGCTGCTGTGGCCGGTGCGGCCCACGCCACGATCATGCAGATCAGTGCTGAACAGACCCCCGCTACCTTGGCACGCTGACGCATAGCTCCCCCGCAAGCCGTCTCCATCGAGTGCGTGGAACTCTAGGGACGGCGGGGAATGCCTGTCAACGCGAGACCGGACGCACCGTCAACCCCGCCCGGTGGCTCCCGTTGCGCGGCACCGTCGCGGTGGGCGCCGGCGGTGTGCGTTGATCAGGCCGCGAGGCCGCCGAGCCAGTTCTGCCACGCCTCGGTCTCGGCCGACGGGTCGCGGTCGTCGAAGTAGTGCGCGGTCGCGAAGACCATGTCGTTGTAGCCGTGGATCAGCATGTACATCGCGTCGTCGGTACGCATGCCCACGAAGCTCGGCGAGCCCACGAACTCCACGGTGCCGTCGACCGGCTCGATCCCGGGCACGCTGAGCCGCGCCGGCTGACCGTCCGCCGCGTCCGCGCTGACGCCGACCGCCGCCGTCATGGCCGCCCACGAGTCCTTGATGACCGGCCCCGGCAGGAACAGCGAGCCCTTCGCGGTGCGCGGTGCGAAGTGCTTCAGGTAGACGGCGAGCTTCGTCATATAGGCGTGGTCGCCGACGGACAGGCCGTTGTATTCGGCCTCCCAGTCCTCGCCGAGGAGACCACTGTGCACAACGCGCACCACCGCGCCGCCGCCGTCGCGCGACTCGATGAGCCACTCGAAGGCCATGAACGTGCCGTCCGGGTTCTTGTCCTCCTGCGTCGCGTAGCGGTGCCCGGGTTCCCAGACCGTGATGCTGGAGCTGGACACCTCGCCGAACATGTTGAACGTGCTGGTCTTGCTGGCGCTATCGATTTCGGTGCGCCCCATGAGCCAGGAGTCGACTCCCGGCCCAGACGCGATCGCCTCCCACACCTCGTCCGGCGTGGCGTCGACGGTGATCTCGTCGCGTACCTCGAATGGATGCGTCATGACTGCTGCTCCTCTGCTGGCGGGTCGGCGTCTTCGGTGATGCTCGGGTGCACCGCGACGATAAGACGGTGCGGCCGACCAGTTTCGGTCTGATATTTACTGATAATTCCGGCGAGCGCGGCCGTGAGCTCACCCACGAACGCGGCGCGATCAGCCGGCTTCGCGAACCGCACTTCGGCATCGAGCCCGAACGTGGCGAGCGGCTTGCTGGCCCGCGCCGCCCCGTTGATGAGCGCGCCCGTCTCCCGAACGAGCCGCGCGGCGAGCGCGAGCAACCAGCGCGCGGACAGCCGATCGGGCGACCGGGCCGGATCGGGCGCGACCGCGGCGAGCGCGGCCGGCGAGATCACGTAGGCCGCGGCGGAAGCCCGCACGACCCGCTCGGTCATGTTGCCCTTGCGACGCTCCTCGACCAACTCCACCAGACCGTGCTGCTCAAGCGTCTTGACGTGGTAGTTGACCTTCTGCCGAGCAAGCCCAAGCCGCGCCGCGAGTGTGGTCGCGGTGTGTGGCTCGGCCAGCTCCGCGAGCATCCGAGCCCGGATCGGATCGAGCGAGACCTCCGCGGCCGCGGGATCCTCGATCACTGCGACATCGTGCATGCCATGACCCTGTCACCGACAACTCTTTTTGTCAAGACAGTAAAAATTGTCTGGTGGGAGCTTCTCTCCGGTGCTCGCCGTCCGCTACCTCGCCGCTCGCCGCATCGCCGCGGTCAACGAATGGCTGCCCGGGCAGTTATGGAACACGGGCTAGCAGCGCGGCGACCGCGATCTCTACTGCGGCGGGGGCCGGGAGTGCGACCGGCCCGGAGGGAATCGTGGGCAGCTCGCCCGCCGACTCGAAGCGGCTTATCAGCTGCGGGTCGATGTAGGACTTGCGGGTCACCGCGGGGGTATCGCCGAGCCAGCCCGCCACCTCGCGAATGCTGGCGGCGACGACCCTCTCGCGGCTCCGCGCTGCCTGCGACGGCGCCGCGTTCGCCAGTGCCAGCGCCATCAGCACGGTCGCATTCCAGGTGCGGAATTCCTTGGCCGTGAAGTGGCCACCGGCCCGGGCGGCGATGTAGTTGCTCACATCGTGCGAATGCAGGACGCGCCAGTTGCCGCCGTGCTGGTAGCTGAACAGCGTGTCGAGACCATTGTCGTTGTGAGCCAATGCTCGCACGGTGGGCAGGACTGCTTCGTCGGTGACGGTGATCGCCCGGCGCTTGCCCTCCTTGGCGATGTAATCGAACTCCGCGCCGTCCCGCGTCACCCTGACGTGCCGCTTCTCCAGCGTCGTAGCGCCGTAATGATGGTCCAGCTCGGCGTATTTTTCGCCGCCGATCCGGAACAGGCCGAGGTCGATCAGCCGGACAGCGCTGGCCGCGACGCGGTCACGATCCAGGCCAGCTCGCGCCAGGTCCGCCACGGTGGCAGCCCGCAACGCAGGCAGAACGCCGGCGAACTGCAGCATGTGAAGGAACTTCTGAACGTCGCGCTGCTCGCGCCACAACTGGTGATAGCGGTACTGGGTCCGGCCCCGGCTGTCCACGCCGGTGGCCTGAATGTGGCCCATCGGGTCCGGCGAGATCCAGACGTCCGCCCAGGCCGGTGGGATCACCAGCGCGCCGATGCGCTGCAGTGCCTCCAGTTGCGTGACCGCTGCGCCTGACGGGTCGCGGTAGCGGAAACCTTCCCGGCTCCGTTCGCGGGTGATTCCCGGGCCACGAGGGTCGCTGCGTGCCAATCCTGGAACCGCGGCCGCCAGCGACGATGCACCGAGGCTCATGCCCAGACAGGGTATACGGCCTCAGCGCGCAGGCACCGCGCCCAGCCGCAGTACCCCAACCCCACTGCGCATGAGGAACTGTTTCTGCGACCTTGGCGCTGGGTGGCGCCGGTTACGTCGGGTAGCCGCTGCGCCAGGCCGCGTACTCGGGGCAGAGTGGCCGGCCGGTTTCTGGCAGGCTGATCCACAGTCGCAGCAGGTGCCGCTGATGCGCTGGGTCCCCGGCGTCGTCGGCGAATGCCGTGCGGGTGTGCACCGTCACGAAGTTGCTGAGGAATTGCAGGTCGCCGGTCTGGAGCTGCATGCCAACGGCGACGCCTGGTCTCTTCGGCAGCGAGTCGAAGTACAGGAAGCAGGAGACCTCGGCGGCGGTGAGCCTGGGCACCTCGGGGAAGCGCATGGCTGACATTGCCCGGCCGGTCCTGACGGTCGCCGAGAGCGCTCCCCCGAAGTAGCTGTAGAGCGGCTCCAGGTACCAGCCGGGCGATCCTGGTGGCTCCTCGCTGCGCCAGTCGGTCGGGAAGCTCTTGTGGAGGATGGGCAGGTATTCGGGGTGCTCGCCGACGACGAGGTTGTACAGCAGCCCGGAACTCGCGACGAAGCTCTCGCCGCCGTAGAGAGCGGGGCGCAGGCACATCAGGCCCACGAAGTCGGTGGAGTCGGTGTGGAAGCCCAGGTCTTCGTTGGTTGCGTACGCCCGCTCGTACGGGCCGCGCCTGCCAAGGTCGCGGATCTGGCCTACCAGGTCGCCTTTGCGGTTTTGCGGCACGAGGCTCCCCATGTGCCGGCCCATTCCCCAGTAGATAATGGTGGCCTCGTCCTCGCTGAACCTGTCGTAGATGGGCAGCCCGCGCAGCAGAACGAGCCCCAGGCCGTGTTCCAGCCGGTCCACGATGTCAACGATCCGCTCCTGGAAATGCGGAAGCGGGAAATCCTCTGCCCGGATCTCGGTGACGTCCTTGAGATGCTTCTTGGAGACATGCGCGAGCGCCCGCTCGAAATCGGCGAAGTCTTCTTCGGTGAAACGAACGATCCAGCGACCGGCGTCGGCGAGCTTGCCGCCGCTCCATACATTCGGGCCCGAAACCGGCTCGGTGAGAATCTCCCGGCCGGGCATCAGCCAATACCTAGTTGCTTGCGCCACGCTGATACGGCCGTCGCAATAACATCCAGAGACGCGACAGTAGCCGGTGGAGGCGGGCTGACCTGGCCTTCAATAACCGACCGCAAGCGGAAACCACCCTCACGGCGGGCGATAGCGTTCATGCGCCGATGATCCTGCAGGTAACGTTCGGCTGCCTTGACTGTGCGCTCGGAGAGCCGTGACACGTCCACAGCCTCCGCCCAGGCAAGCAAGTCTGGCGACACCGGATCAGGATCGGGTTCCGGATCGGGATCCGGGCCAGGAGTCGGCGCTGCCCGCCGCCAGGGCATCCTCAAGGCCTGCCTCAGGCTTCCCCCGGCTCTGTTCCAGCCCCCGGGACATCCGGCCGCCAGTACTGCAGCTCTTCCCTGGCCTTATCCAGGCCCAGATCCTCCAGGGGACTGCCCTGCCCGGTGCGCAGATGGCGCAGTACCGTTGCCATGAATTCATCCATCGCCGCCGTTACCCTCTCCACGGGCGTCGGCTCGGGCTTGCCGTCGGTCATACAGACAGCTTGCCACTGTCTGCCTGCCCGCGCGCGTGCAGGATTGCTAGAGCACCAGGCCCATCATGATCGTGTCCCACAGTTCGCCGCTGGCCCGCCGGTACTGCCGTGCCCGCCGCCCTTCCTCGATGAACCCGCATTTGCGGTACAGCGCGATCGCGGCCGCGTTCCGCGCGAACACCTCCAGGCACAGCTTGTGCAGTCCGTGGCCGCGGGCCCAGTCGATCGCCGCCCGCAACAGGGCCGAACCGACCCCGCGCCCGCGCCAGTCGCGGTGGACCAGCATGTTCACCTCGCCGAAGCCGTGGCGGCTGGCCTCGACGTGGAGCAGCCCGATGATCTGGCCGCCGGCGACCGCTACCACCGACCCGGACGCGCTGCGCGCGAAGAGCGCGGCGCGCTCGTCGATGTCGACCGGTGGCTCGGTCGCGATCCCGTCGCGCTCCGCGGCTACGGCCGCCATCAGCTCTGCCATCGCCCGGGCATCGCCCGCCCGGGCCGGCCGCACCACATACTCCGTCACCGGCACATGATCGCACCCCGCAGCGGCACCGTCACGATCACCGCGCTTACCCAGGCCGGGGCAGGATGGCCAGCCGTCCGGGCTCACTCAGGGCCGGGTGCTCGGCGGATGCCATAGCCGCCCAGCGCGGGTTCCAGCAGGTCGAAGGCCCTGGTCGCGGCCGTGGCCAGCACCTCGCAAATGTCGCCGCGCCGCTCACCGGCCAGGCTGCGCCGGCCTGCCTCCGCGTACAGCGCCCGGTGCACCGACGCCAGCAGGCCCGCGACCACGCGCTGCTGCACGTCGTCCACGCCGGTCTCCGCGGCAATGGCGTCGCCGAGCGCCCGCTCGGCCTGCTCCAGCATCTCCCGGCTGCGGGCGGCGAGCACCGGGCTTCTGCTGATCATTCCGGCGAACGCCGGGCTGGAGAGCCCGAGCGTTACGTCCGCTCGGGCCACCCGCTCGGCGTAGTCGCGGCGGATCGCGGCGAGGATGCTCTCTCCGTCCCGCCGGGTGGCGACGACATCGGCCAGGCTGCGCACGATCGCCTCGGCCCGGTCGAAGACCAGGTCCTCCTTGCGCGGGAAGTAGTTGGTCACGGTCATCTTGGCTACCCCGGCCGCCTCCGCAACCTGCGATATCGTCACCGCGTCGAAGCCGCGCGTGATGAACATGCGGGTGGCTACGTCGGAGATGGCCTGCCGTGTCTCCTGCTTCCGCCGCTCGCGCAGCCCAGGGGCCATACGACTATCCTAGCAACCTCGCTAGGTCGAGAACAAGATTAGGTTTGACACAATTTCTAGGTCAGACCTAAGATCGCGCCATGGGAAAGCACGCCGGTGCGCGGTAAGGGCATCACCTACGACACCGGGCTCTGCGCGGGCGGCGAGAGCACCCGGGTGCGGTTCGACGCAGCCGTCGTCCGCCGCGAGATGCAGGTCATCGCCACCGAACTGCGCTGCACCGCGGTGCGGGTCACCGGCGACATACCCGAGCGGATCGGCACCGCCGCGGAACTGGCCGCGGCAGCGGGCCTGGAGGTGTGGCTCTCGCCTGTCGGGTGTGAGCTCACGACCGGGCAGCTGGCGCCGCTGTTCGCGGACTGCGCCGGGCGGGCCGAACGGCTGCGCCGGGCCGGTGCCCGCGTGGTCCTGGTCACCGGGTGCGAGATGAGCCTGTGGAGCGCCGGATTCCTGCCCGGCGCCACGGTCCACGAGCGCATCAAGGACCTGCAGTCCGGCAGCCAGGAGATGCACCGGGCGCTCGCCTCGATGCCGGCCAGGCTGAACGCCTTCCTCGCCGAGACCGCCGAGGCGGCCCGGAGCCGGTTCAGCGGCCCGGTGAGCTATGCCTCCGCCCCGTGGGAGCCGGTCGACTGGCAGCCCTTCGACGTCGCCGCCATCGACGCCTACCGGGACGCGGCAACGCCGGCACGTTCCGCGACCAGCTACGCAGGCAACTCGGGCACGGCAAGCCGCTGGCGATCACCGAGTTCGGCTGCGCCGGCTGACGCGGGCGCGGCCGGCCGGGGCGGCATGGGCTGGGCAATCGTGGACGAGACCACCGATCCGCCACGGCTCGACGGCGACTACGTCCGCGACGAGACCGAACAGGTCGGATACCTGCGCGAGATGCACCAGATCTTCACCGAAGAGGGCGCGGACCTGGCCTTCTGGTTCAGCTTCGCCTGCTACGAGCTTGTCCACCGGGCACAGCCCAGGCAGGACCTGGACCTCGCCAGCTACGGCGTGGTGCGGATGCTGGACACCGGCCCGGGCACCGGCTACCAGGGCCTCGGCTGGGAACCCAAGCTCGCCTTCACCGCCTTGGCCGAACTGCCACAGTCCAGCGGCCAGCAGAGCCTGCGATAACCGCACGGGCTACTCGATCCTGGTGGCGATGGGTGTGCCGGTCTCCACGGTGCGCCCGACCGTGCACAGCCGGTCATGCGACTTGGCGACCACATCCGGCAGGATGGCCCGGGCCTCGTCGCCGTCCGCGCCGCCTGGGAACGCGATCTGGAAGGTGACCACGATGCCGGTCAGCCGGCTGCCGTGCGCATCGCGGACCTTGTCCGCGTCGGCCCGCACCTGGAAACTGTCCGGTTCCGCCCGGCGCGAGGTGAGGATGTCGACGTCGATCGCGGTACAGCCCGCGATCGCGGCCAGCAGCAGTTCGGTCGGGGTGAAGTCGGTATCGCCGCCAGTGCCGAACCTGAGCTGGCCGCCGTGGGTGTTGGTGGCCGTGAACACGCCCGGGGCGGTGCGCTCGACGGTCACGGCACGGTGTACAGAACCATCAGCCATACCCCTACCTTGCCAGGCAACCGGATGACCCGCCGGGCCGGTTGAAGCTGGTGGGTGTGACGCTACCAGGGCAGGAAGCCAACTAGAGGTGTGAGCCAGATGCCATCAACGTCGCTGAACTCAGCGCGGTCACGCCCGGCGCCGCAGGGCAGCGGGCCGGCGGACCGCGTGCCGGAGTTCGAGGCGCTCTACCGGGCGAACGTGACGGCGGTGACCGCCTACTTCGCCCGGCGCAGCGCTGATCCGCAGACCGTCGCCGACCTGACCGCGGACACCTTCGTCCAGGCGATCACGTCGTTCGCCACCTTCGACCCGCGCAAAGGCACGCCACGTGCCTGGGTGTTCGGCATCGCCCGGCGGATCTACGCCGCGCACTGCCAGGCACACAGCCAGCAGCGCAGCAGGGTGGAGCGGCTGGCGGGCCGCCGGGAACTCGCCCCCGACGAGGTCGGCGAGCTGATCGACCGGATCGACGCCGAACGCGCGGGCCGGGCGCTGGTCACCGGGCTGACCACGCTGCCCGCCGTGGACCGGGCGGTCGTCGAACTGGTGGACCTGGCGGGCCTGCCGCCCAAAGAAGCGGCCCAGGTGCTCGGCGTCGCGCCGGGCACCCTGCGGATGCGGCTGATGCGGGCCCGGGCCCGGCTGCGCAAAGCGGCAAGCCCGGATCTGGCACACGGTACCGATCCTGCGAGTGAGCCAGAGGTGAAGGCATGACGAAATTCGAAGATCAGCTGTTCGGGCAGCTGATGACCGAGCACGGGCACCACCTGCGAGCCGTGGAGCGGCCGGCGCCGGCCCGCCGCCGGGTGCCGCGGCCGGTATGGCTGGCCACCGGCGCGGCCGGCGCGGCGGCCGCCGTCACCGCCACGGTGATGGCACTGGGCAGCGCTCCCGCCTACGCCGCGTACTCGGTGACCCAGCACCACGGCACCGTGACGGTTTCGGTCTACCGCGCGTCCGGCGTGGCCGGCGCCAATGCGGCCCTGCACGCGATGCGCGCCCGGGTCAGGGTCGTCCCGGTGCGGCCAGGCTGCCCGGCGATCGGGTCACTGCCCCGGCCCCATCCGGCCCCGCACCCGAGCGTGTCGGTCGCCACCCGGGTGACCAAGGGCGGGCATCGCTCCGTCACGGTCAAGCTGGGCAAGGGCGGCATCCCCGCCGGGGACACGATGATTCTGGCATTCAGCGGCAGCGGTGGCCCGGGCAGTACGTCGCTGGGCGCCGGGGGCATCATCACCGGGAGCGTGCCCCGCTGCGTCAGCCTCCCGCGGGCACCGTAATCCGCCGGGCCCGCTCAGCCGGCTCGTGACCCAGGCCGGCTGAGCAGGCCCAGCACCGCAGACCGGTTCAGCCGATGGCCCGGCCGTTCACGGTCAGCGTCACGTCGATGTTGCCCCGGGTGGCGTTGGAGTACGGGCACACCTGATGGGCGGCGGCAACGATCCGCGCCGCCTGCTCAGGGTCCTGAACCTGCGGCAGGGTTACGTCGAGCTCCACGGCCAGCTTGAACCCACGCTCCTCGGTGGGCAGCAGGCTCACCCGGCTGTCGATCGAGACATCGCCCACCTCGGCGCGCTCACGACGGCCGATCACGCCCAGGGCACTCTCGAAGCAGGCCGCATAGCCTACGGCGAAGAGCTGTTCGGGGTTCGTGCCACCGCCCTCGCCACCCGTCTCCTTCGGCGGGCGGAGCTGCACGTCCAGCGCTCCGTCGGTCGTGCGCCCGTGACCGTTTGCCCGGCCGCCTGTGACCGTTGCCTCCGCCGTGTAAAGAACTCGCGCCATGTCGGCTCCACCTCCGGGATCTGCGGATTGCCCGGCTCACGGCCGGGCCGGTCCAGTACCTGACAGTGATCCCGGATGACCCGGTCCGGCGGATGGCCGCGCTCATGCCACGGTACCGGGAGGCAGCGCCCGGCCGGTCCCGGCTAACCCGCCGGGTGCCAGGGCAGGCGGTAGGCGCGGTAGGTGCTGACACCGGCGGGGAACTGCGCGTTGAACAGCAGGCGCCCGGATGGGCTGAACTCGGAGATGTAGGGCAGTCTGCCCCAGCCGACGAACAAGTCCCCGTTGCGGGTGGTCTGCGCGTTCCCCTCAGCCGGGGCCACCAGGCCCTCGGGCTGCTCAACGGACTTCACCAGTGTGGCCACCCGGGTCGCCAGGTCCAGCTTCACGGTGACCACCCGGCTGTGCGACAGCAGCGTGGTGGTGCCGTCGGACTCGTCGTCGAAGATCGTGTACTCGCCGTTCCCGATGGCCTCCGGGTCGTGCTGGAAGGCGAAGATCTCACCCGCGGTGTCGAGGACCTGCCCGGGGGCGGCCGCGAGCCGGAACGTGCTCTGCTTGCCGCCAAGCTCCCAGATGATCCTCCCGGTGCGCAGGCTCACCTTGTAAGTCGTCCAGGTGTAGCGGGAGTTGATCAGCAGATTCCCGTCGGTGTCGAGGTGGACGGCGTTGATGTGGAACCAGTCCCAGGGCATGGCCGCCGAGCCGGGCAGCGGTTTGTGGCTGTCGCGGTAGGGGACATGGCCCGCGCTGTTCCACTGGAAGATCACCTTGCCGGTGCGGATGTCGATCTCCTGGACGATGCCGTCGAAGACCTTCTGGTCGGCGGGACCGCCGATCGAGGTCAGGTTCGCGGTCGCCATGGTGTCCGCGAGGATCAGCGCCGTGTTCCAGGGCGTGATGAGGAACTCGTGAAAGTCCGTGAGGTAACCGTTCCCGGCTCTCACCTCGGCGATCTGCCGGTAGCGGTCGTTGTAGATGTAGTCGGTTCCGCTCAGGCCCTGGCCCTGGAACCAGGTGAGCACCGGCCTGCCCTCGTAGGTCTGGGTCCGGAAGTCGGTGGCGAATTCCCCGGCGGGCACGGCGTGGAACCACACCACCCGGCCGGTGCTGGTGATGATCTCCGGGCCGTTCGCGTAGCCGCTGCCCCCCATCGGTGCGATGAAGATGTCGCCGTTGCCGTTGCCGGCACCCTGCTCCAGCACCGTGACCGGAGGTATCCCGTGACCCGCCGGGGCCGGGCCCGGGGCGGTGCAGGCTGTCCCCGCCCAGGCGGTGACCGCCAGGACGATAACGGCGGCGATCCGGCGTCCCATGCTCCCCCTGTCGCAGCGGCGGGCCGGTTCGGTTCCCCCCATGCGGCGCGCCGATCATTCCCTGGACGATTTGGCACGCCGATCGTCAGCCGCACAAGGAACGGAGCGCGTGGCTGCCGGGGAAAGGCAAGCCAGGCGCGGGCGTGGTCCGAACGTAGCTCACGGTGCGTCCCTCCTGCGGACGATGAGCAACGCGACCGCGATCAGCGCCGCGGCCAGCAGAACGTAGATCCCCGTCTCGATGCCCTGGAACGGCCAGTAGCGGCTGGCGGGCTGATAGCTGGCGAACCCGCGCCAGCCATGGGCCTGCAGGCAGGAAAACATGGCGTTCATCGGGCCGGACTTGGCCGCCGGGGCCGCGTTGAGCAGCCTGCGGCAGGCGGCCGGAAGATCCGCGTCACCCAGCGAGCCCCATCCCGCCGGCACGACCACCCCGGTCCTGCTGACGGCGCCCTGGCTGAGCATCCAGGCCTGCCCCGGCGGGGTGAACGAGCCTGCGTTGTAGGCCGTCACCTTGTAGTAGGCCGTGACCGCCGCGAGGTAGTGCGGCCGGAGAAGATCGGAGATCACCAGGCGCAGCGCGATGAACCCGCCGAGCGTGATGGCTATCGCGGGGAGGGTCCGGCGCGCCACCGTGCCCGCGGCGATGCCGAGGGCCATGGCGAACACCGCGTAGCCGATGGGGACGATGCCCTGGGTGTCGAACTGGCCGGGTACGAACGCGCTGGCGAACTGCGCGTTGGTCGGCCCGGACCACCAGGTGGTCAGGGCGGCGATCGCACCGCCGCAGGCGGCGGCGGCGAGCAGCAGCCAGCCTGCCTTGACGGCCAGCCAGCGGGTCCGGGTGATGCTCTGCGCCCACGCGAAGTCGCTGGTGCGGGACTCGAGTTCGTGCGCCACGAGCGGCGCGCCCCACAGCATGCCGAGCACGGCCGGCACTATCAGGCTGAGGTAGGGCAGGTCACTCACCACGCCGTTGACCAGCGGCGGCTGCTGTTTCAGGCACGCGCTGTTCCCCGAGCAGGCGACGAGAATGGTGTGCCAGTGCGACGCGATCTGGAAGCCGTCCACGAGTATCACCGCGGCGAACGCGGCGAGCAGCGCGGCCGCGATCGCACCCTGGGCGCGGTACTGGCGCCACACAAGCCAGGTCATGAGTCTTCTCCAACCGTCGTGAGGTCCTTGCCCGCGGGCGCCTCGCCGGCGCCCAGGTAGGCCAGCACCAGCTCTTCGAAGGCCACGTCCTCGGCCTGGTAGCCGGGGTCGGTGACCGGGCCGCCCAGGCGGACCAGCACGGTAGCCAGCCGGGCCGTCGCCACCGTCTGCACGACCTTGTGCGTCCGCTCGATCAGCGCGGTGTCCTCGCGCGGCCCGACCAGGACCTTGTGCTCCGCCAGGAGCGTGCCGATGTCACCGCAGAGCTGAACCCGGGACCCGGCCAGCAGGATGACGTGGTCGCACACCCGCTCCAGGTCGGTGACCAGGTGCGAGGACAGCACGACGGTGAGGCCGCCCCCGGCGTCCGCCACGGCCGAGGTCAGCGTGGCGAGGAAGTTCCGCCGCGCCAGCGGATCCAGCGCCGCGACCGGCTCGTCGAGCAGCAGCAGCCGCGGCCGCTTGGCCAGCGTCAGTGCCAGCGCCACCTGGGCACGCTGGCCGCCGGACAGCGTGCCCACGCGCTGGCCGAGCGGAATGCCCAGCTCGCGCCAGCCGGGTGCGCACCAGCGCGGCGTCCCAGCGCGGGTTCAGGTGCGCCCCGAGCCGGATGTGATCCCCGGCGGTGAAGCCGCCGGTACAGCGGGATCTCCTGGGCGAGGAACCCGATCTCGGCGAGGAACGCCGGGTCCTGCCGCGGCGCGCCGCCCAGCACCGCAGCCGTGCCGCCGGTCGGGCTGGCCAGCCCGGCGAGCATCCGCAGCAGCGTGGTCTTGCCCGCGCCGTTCGGCCCGACCAGCGCGGAGACCCGGCCCTCGCGGCACGGTGACCGTGCACCCGGTCAGCGCGCTGACCCGCCGGTAGCGCTTGGACAGGTCACGTGTCTCGATCGCCGTGCTCATGCGATCTCCTCCGATTCAGGCTGGGCCGGGACTGAGGGGGTTCATGGCAGCCAGCGTCCCGGCTGGCGGCGGCGGGCGCGTCACGCGGCGGGGGGAGGGCGGCTCCCTCTTTGGAGGGAGCCGCCGGAGGCTGCGGCGGAGATAGCGTGCGGGGGTGCTGGACCGGGTGCGACGCAGGGTGTGGGGGCTATCGGGCCGGCTGATCGCGTCCTACATCTCGTCACGCTCGCCGTCGTGGTGCTGGTCGAGGCGCTCGCGCTCGGCTTCCAGGTGCCCCGCTGGTGAACGGCGCCCAGCTGCAGGCCCAGGTGGACGCCACCGCGAAGAGCTACGGCCAGCAGCTCGCCGAGCGCTATCCCGGCGGCGTGCCGGCCGGAACCGTGCTCGGCGGCCCCGGCCAGCCGGCGCAGCCGGGCCTGGCCCAGCCGAGCCCGGAGCGGCACGCTGGTCGTTCCGGCGATCACCGGCCCGATCCACAGCGACCAGGCGGTCACCGCGGTCGTGGCGATCGCCGCCGACGGCACGGTCGTCGCGTCCTCCGCGCCATCCCGGTACCCGCCCGGACGGCCGGCGGCCAGCGAGCTCCCCGTCCCGGCGGCCGAGGCGATCGCGGCCGGCCAGCCACTGTTCGTCAAGCACGGCAGCCTGTCCACGCCGTACGGCAGCGTGCTCTGGACGTCTGGCCGACGGGGCGCGGCCACACCGGCAAGCCGTCGGCCGGCGCGGCGCGACCGGTCGCCTACGTCTATGTCCAGGCGCCATGGTCGCCCGGGTTCATCAGTCCCATCCGCGCCTGGGGCGAGCTGGGCCAGCTCGGCGAGACCGGCGCGCTGCTGTGCGGGTCCCGTACGCGCTGCTCATCGCCATCGTGCCGGTCGGCGTGCTGTTCGGGCTGCTGGCCTCACGCCGCCTCGTCCGCCGGGTGCGCCGCCTGGAACGAGCCACCGTCGCGGTCGCCGACGGCGACTACACCGTCACCCTGCCCGTCTCCGGCCGGGACGAGGTCGGGCCGGCTGGAGGCGAACTTCACCACCATGACCCGCCAGCTCGGCTCCGCGCTGGCCGCCGAACGGCAGCGCGCCACCGGCGACGCGCGCGCCGCGGAACGAGCCCGGATCGCGCGGGAGATCCACGACGCGATCTCCCAGCACCTGTTCGGCCTGCGGATGATCGCCGCCGGGATGCGCCGGGCCGACCCGGGCAATCAGCAGGCCCGCGCGATCGAGCGCATCAGCGAGGAGGCACTGCGCGACATGCAGGCGCTGCTGACGGAGCTGCGCCCGGCCAGCCTGGACGGCGCCGGGCTCGCCCCGGCCCTGCAGGAGATCTGCGCGGCCTACCACGACCGGCTCGGCGTCACCGTCGACGCCAGCCTGGACGACGTCACCGTCCCCGCGCCCGTCGAGCACGCCCTGCTGCGCATCACCCAGGAGGCATGCACCAACGCCGTCCGGCACGGCAACGCCCGCCAGCTTGCCGTGTCCATGACCCGCCAGGACGGGCACGTCGAGCTGGCCGTCCGCGACACCGGCACCGGCTTCGACCCGGCCGCCCCGCACGCCGGCTCCGGGCTGGCCCACATCCGCGACCGGGTCGCCGAACTCGGCGGCACCGTGGACATCGACAGCGCGCCCGGGCGCGGCGCGGCGCTCACCGTCCGGGTGCCGGTGCCATGACGATCCGCGTGGTGATCGCCGACGACCACCGCGTCGTCCGGGACGGGCTGTGCTACCTGCTCGGCCAGGAACCAGACGTCGAGGTCGCCGGCGAAGCCGGAGACGGCCGGCAGGCGGTGGACGTCGTCGCCGCCACCCGCCCGGACGTGCTGCTGCTCGACCTGTACATGCCCGGACTGGACGGGCACGCCGTGCTCGCCGCGCTGCACGACACGCCGCACCGGCCCGCCGTCGTCGTGCTCACCTCCGCCACCGACGACGAGCACCTCGTCCGCGCCATGCACGCCGGCGCGACCTCCTACCTGCTCAAGACCGCCTCGGCCGAGCACGTCATCGCCGCCGTCCGCGACGCCGCCGCCGGCACCGCCAGCCTCAGCCCCGAGCTGCTGACCCGGCTCACCCAGGCGCTGCGCCGGCCACCGCCGCCGGACCCGCTGCAGCCGCTCTCACCGCGCGAACGCGAGGTACTCGGGCTGATCGCCCGCGGTCACAGCAACCGGCAGATCGCCCGGGAGCTGGCGATCGGCGAGCAGACCGTCAAGACCCACGTCCGCAGCATCCTCACCAAACTCGGCCTGCAAGACCGCGTCCAGGCGGCGATCTTCGCCCTCCGCCACCAGGCCGGCGGCCGCGAGCAGCAGTAACCCCGCGCCGGGCCCACCAGGGTTGGTGCCTGAACCCGGTCATCGCCGCGTGCCACGATGAGGGGTCATGGGCTCACAGCGCTTCCGCGCCGTCATCACGGCCGGTCCTGAGGACAGCGCGGTCATCACCATGCCGTTCGACCCGGATGAGGCGTGGGGTGCCAAGGCCAACCATCCCGTGGGCGGCACGATCGACGGCAGGCGGATCCGCGCAAGGCTCCGGCCGGCCGGGCGCGGCTGGGTTTTGACGCTCGCGCCGAAGCGCCTGCTGGGCATGGGCGCCGCGATCGGCGACACCGTAACGGTCGAATTGGCCCCGGAAGGCCCGCAACGCGCTGATCTCGCCGACGACATCGCCGTAGCGCTCGCGGCCGACCCGGCGGCGGCCGCATTCTTCGATACCCTGGCGCAGTTCTACCGGAGGGCCTACCTCCGCTGGATCGATGCGACCAGCCGCCGGCCGGATGTCCGTGCCGCCCGGATCGCTGAGGTGGTCGGCCTGCTCGCGGCGGGCATCAAAGAGCGCCCCCGGCCGTAACGGCACCCCGGCACGTCCTGGGGATTCGGCGGTTACCGGTCGGCGGCTGAGGGTGCCTCGGGCGCGAGGGCGGGCATGGCACTGACACGCAACGGCGATCCCGGGACGGGGCGGGGCGGCCTGCCGGTGGTGTTGAGGTAGCGCAGCGCCTGCGCGTAGGAGCCCCCCAGGCTGGCCTCACAGTAGGGCAGCCCGCGTTGCCGGCAGAACTCCTTGATCAGGGCCTGGGAGCGGCGCAGGTTGGGCCGGGGCATAGAGGGGAACAAGTGATGTTCGATCTGGTAGTTGAGGCCGCCCAGGGCCAGGTCGGTGAGCCAGCCGCCGCGGACGTTGCGGGAGGTGAGCACCTGGCGGCGCAGGAAGTCGCTCCGGTCAGCGGCAGCCAGGATGGGCATGCCCTTGTGGTTGGGGGCGAAGGAGGCGCCCAGGTACAGGCCGAACAGGCCCTGCTGGACCAGGATGAACACGACCGCCTTGACCGGTGAGAGCACCAGGAAAACGATGGCGAGGTAGCCGGCGAAGTGGAGGGCCAGCAGGGCCGCCTCCGCGGGCCGGCGGCGGAAACCCCGGCTGGCCACATGCCGGATGCTGGCGACATGCACGCTGAAAGCCTCGCCGAGCAGCAGCGGGAAGAACAGGTAGGCCTGGTAGCGGAACGCCATCCGGGGCAGCCCCCGGCTGGCACGAGCCTGGGCGGGGGTGAAGGCCAGCACCTTCATCATGATGTCGGGGTCCGCGCCTTCGGTGTTGGGGTGCGCGTGATGACGGTAGTGCTTGCCGACCCACCAGCCATAGCTCAGCCCGGTGCCGAGATTGCCAAGCAGGATGCCGAGGATGTAGCTGGCCCGCCGGGAGCCCCAAATCTGCCGGTGCCCGGCGTCGTGGCCCAGAAACCCGGCCTGGGTAAACATCACCGCCAGGAACGCGGCCACCGCAAGCTGCCACCACGAGTTCCCCACCAGGACGAAGACAGCCCATCCGGCGGCCAGCAGCACAGCCGTGACCGTGATCCTCAAGATGTAGTGGCGGGGCCGCCGTTCCAGCAGCCCCGCCTGCTTGACCTGACGGGCCAACTGCGCGTAGTCGCTCCCCCGCCGCACTGCGGCCGGTGCCCCAGCCGGAGGGAGCGGCTGGACGGGCTGCAGGGGCGCAGCAGCCTGATCTTCGCGGGATCGCATCGCGGTAGCTCCTGGGAAGCACATGGTGGCCGGGCTGGTGATGTGCCGCCAGGGTCTTGAGCGACATCCGCCGGGCCAGCGACCTCGCCACGAAACCGTCTCGCTGGCCAACGGGTGGATGCTCCAACAGTACCCGCACGCCGGTGGGCAAACTGAGCGGCTACAGCGGCTACAGCGGCTCAGTGATCCAGCGCCAGCCAAGCTGTTCGTCACGGACCGGCCGGACCATGGTGGCCTGGGCCGTGTCGGACAGTTCGGCCACTACCTTGATCAACTGGCGATGAAAGTCACGGGGCGTGGGTGAGCCGTCATGCGCGCCGAAGTCGACCAGCGTCACGGCCGCCCCCTCGCCGCCGGCCAGCCGGGCTGTGACATTGCCGTTGTAGTCACGGCCGACCCCGGCGATCGCTTCAGCCCGGATGATGTCGCTGCCGTCGTCCTTCGCCACCCACACGTCTGGCACACTCATGCGCCCGCTCCCGGTTCACTGGGCCCGCCGCACCTGGACCGGGTCCGCGCGAGCGTACACTGACGAACAGTCCCTTACCCAAGCAGCCTGACGCGTTTCCGATCAGGTCTAGACCTTACGCCGGTCTCGAGATCCGCTTCGCTGCGTTGCCACATCCTGCGATGCGGAGTGATGATCGTGACCGCAAGTACGACAACCGCACCCTATGACGGCACCGGGGCCTTCCCCGCTGCCAGCGCCCCCGCCCGGACCACAGGGCAGCGGGCCGGGCAACTGGCGGTCACCGGCCTGATCGTAGCTCTCCCGTTCATCGGGCTGATCGCCGCGGTATGGCTGCTGTGGGGCCGCGGTGTCGGCCCGGCCGATGTGGCCCTGGCGGCGTTTTTCTATCTGCTGACCGGGTTCGGGGTGACGGTGGGCTTCCACCGGTGCCTCACGCACCGGAGCTTCACCGCCCGGCCAGCGCTGCGCGTGGCCCTCGCGGTCGCCGGGTCGATGGCTTTCGAGGGCGATGTGACCGGCTGGGTGGCCACCCACCGGCGGCACCACGCGTTCAGCGACCGTCCCGGCGACCCGCATTCGCCCTACCGGTATGGCACCGGGCCGGCTGGGCAGTTGAAGGGCCTGCTGCACGCCCACGCCGGGTGGCTGTTTGGCAATGATCCGACACCGCAGCAGCGCTACGCGCCCGACATGCTGGCGGACCCGGACATGCGGCGGATATCCAAGGCCTTTCCGGTGCTGTGTCTCGCCTCGCTGGTGCTGCCCTTCGCGGCCGGCTGGGCGCTCGGGAGGACCTGGCAGGCAGCGGTGCTGGCGCTGGTGTGGGCCGGGCTGGTCCGCATCTTCCTGCTGCAGCACGTCACCTGGAGTGTGAACTCCCTGTGCCACCTGTTCGGGAACCGCCCGTTCACCACCCGCCGCTTTGACCGGGCCACGAACCTGTGGCCGCTCGCGGTGCTGTCGTTGGGTGAGAGCTGGCACAACATGCACCACTCCGATCCGGCCTGCGCCCGGCACGGCGTGGACCGCGGCCAGATCGACCTGTCTGCCGAGCTGATCCGCGTGTTCGAGCGCTTCGGCTGGGTCAGCGGCGCGCGGTGGCCCACCCCTGCCCGGCTCGCGCAACGCAGGCAAGGGCGGGCGATCTTTCCCCGGACAGGTCCCCGCTTGCAGCCGGGTGTGCCCGTCAGCGGCGGAGACCGCATATCACCCGGGCCCTGGCTAGCCGGCGAAGGCGCCGATGAGGACCAGCGCCGGGGTACCAGCGCGGCTCGCGGGCCCAGCAGACGGCCCTGAGCACAGTCTTGTGCCGCAGCGGAAGCCGGGGGCCGGCCCGGCCCCGCCCCGCCGCGCCCGCAAGGTTCTTCGCACCGTGATCTCGACGGCCCTCGTGGCGGCCATATTCGCGTTCGCCCTGCCGCGGTTCGCCTCATATCGCAGCGTGTGGGCGAGCGTGGCCGCGATGACCGGGCAGCAGGCGCTGCTCGTCGCCGCCACGGCGGCGGCCAGCATGGCCTCGTACTGGTTCATGATCTGTGCGGTGTTGCCAGCGGTACGGCTGCGCCAGGCGGCGGCGGTCAATCTCAGCTCCAACGCGGTGGCGAACACGCTGCCTGCCGGCGGTGCCCTCGCCATGGGGGTCAGCTGGGCAATGCTGTCCAGCTGGGGTGTCAGTACGGCGGACTACGTGCTGTACACCTTGGTGTCGGGAACCTGGAACGTCCTGGCCCGCCTCGGCCTGCCGGCCCTCGCCCTGCTGATCATGCTGACGGCTACCCCGCCAGACGCCATTCTGATCGCTGCCGCGGCCGTGGGCCTGGCGGTGCTCGCCACCGCCGTGGCCGGGCTGGGCCTGCTTGTGCGCAGCGAGCCTTTCGCGCTCCGCATGGGCGGCGCGTTGCAGCACGTGCTCGCCGGCGTTTGCCGGCTGGCGCGCCGCCAGCCACCGTGCGACATCCCTGGATCGCTGCTCGGGTTCCGCGACCGCGCCGCCGCGCTGATCGCCGCGCGCGGCGTGCGGATCACCGCCACCACCGTGGCGAGCAACCTGATCCTGTGGCTCGTGCTGCTGGCGTGCCTGCGCGGCACCGGCCTTTCCCAGGCTCAAGTGCCCTGGCAGACCTCCCTCGCGGCGTTCGCCTTCGTCCGGCTGTTGACCGCGCTGCCCATTACCCCCGGTGGTCTCGGTATCACCGAACTCGGCCTGGTGGGCACCATGGCTGCCAGCGCTGGCCACGGCGCCGCCGGCCAGGTGACCGCAGCCGTGCTCTTGTGGCGCGCCGTGACCTACCTGCCCCCCATCCCCCTCGGCGCCGCCACCTACATGGTGTGGCAGCACACACCCAGGCTCCTGCGGTAGCCAGGGCCACGGCATGCCGGTGGCGGCGTGGCGTCTCACCCAGGACAGATCCTGGCCGGGCCGCCGGCCTTCGAATGGCCTACGGAGGTGGGCCGGAGGACGGCTCTGGCCTGGCTGGACGCCCTGCTTGTCGTTGCGACGGCTGCCGGGGCCTGGCCTCGCTGCTGCTCCTGGCGATATCAGCGGTACCGCGGATGACGTCCGAGGCCAGCATGGTGAGCGGGCGGTTGTGGTTGCGCGCGTACCCCCGCAGCATGAGGAACGCCTGGTCAGGGGTCACGCGATGCCGTTCGGCCAGGACTCCCTTGGCTTGCTCGATCATCACTCGGCTGTGCAGCGCGGCCTGCAGTTGCTCGGCGACAAGCTCCTGCTGGCGGATCGCCCGTTCCTGCAATATCCCGATGGTGGCGACATCTACCAGCGCCCTGGCCGCCCGCGCCGACGCCTCGTCCAGGCCGTCCGGTGCGGTGCGGAAAAGGTTGAGAGTCCCGATGACCTGATCACGCAGCCGCATCGGGATGGCGTGCACTCCGGCAAAACCCATCTGGTATGCGGCGGGGCCGAACCGCGGCCACCGCTTCGCCATGTCGCCGGCGCCGGCATCGCTGCTGGAGACGACCTGCCCGCTGCGGAAGCAGTCGACGCAGGGGCCCTCATCGTTTTGCAGCTGAAATAGTTCCGCTACCCGGGCCTGCTCGGTCGATGCTGCCACCAGCCGCAGCGCGCCGCGGCCATCGGCTAGCAGCAGCCCGGCCGCGTCCACGTCCAGGAGTTCCACGCAGCGCTCGGTGAGTGTGTGCAGGAAATCCATCAGGTCGAAGCCGGCAACCAGCGTGTCCGCCAGTTCCACGAACGTCTGGGCCAGCTGCTCGTCGACCGATGCCGCCATAGTCTGAGCTTAAGGCCCTGCTCGCCCGGCCGCCTAGCGCCCTGTCTCGCCCCGCGCCAAGTCAGGGCTCCTGGCCTGGCGGTGCACCGGGGCCAAAACGCAGCCGGGCGATCCACGACCTCCGCGGCGACCTCACCCAGCGCGGCGCTACTGGCGAAGGCGTGCGCCCGCAACCGCACGAATGCCTCCTCAATGCTCACGCCAAGCTGCACCGAGATCATCCCGGTCGCCTGATGAACCTCGGCCCGGGACTCCGACCCGCCATCAAGGGGCCGGTAGCCCGGGAATCCGATGATGCCTGAGGAGGTATCCAGCAGCAGCCGCAGTGCTATATCCGCGAACACCAGCGCGTCGGCCAGTTCCTCGGCCGCCATCGGGCCGGGCCTTGACCGGTAAAGCGTGAGGATGCCTACCTGGATGGCGCCAGCCTGCAGCGGGAACGCGAACATCGCCCCCGCGCCGGCCGCCACGGCCGCCGGCACGAACCCTGGCCACCGCGCCGCGACCGAGACCAGGTCCGTGATCAGCATCGGCGATCCGACCCTGAAGTCGTCCGCGCCCGGCCCCTCCCCCATGGTGAATTGCAGTTCCTCCAGCCGGGCGCTCACACCATCCGAGGCGCAGACCGGCTCGCGCACCATGCGGCCGCTCGTCGCTGTCACGCTTGCGCCGTCCACGCCGAGCCTCAGCACCGCCTCATGGCACAGCGCCGCAACCGGCACGGGGGTGTCATCCTCGTGGGCGGCGGCGATCCAGGCCCATACCCTGGCGGCCCGCTCGCTCATCCCCCTAGCATCCTCGCCTTGCGGCCGAACGGCGCGGTCCGTCACGGTCACCCGGGGCACTGGGGATTCCTTCTCCGCTTGTCCCGGAGTAGTACCATGGCAGGCACTGCTCTGGACCCCGGCAGTCGGCGCATTTGCGCGTCGGTGACTGCGGCAGGTTCGGAGCTTACTCTTGCCGCGTGCCAGTCCTGCCAACCGGACAGGCACGCGGACAGCGGGGGCAATCTGCCGCTTCGCCTCTGGGCTGCGCCGAATGCGGCTGGTCAACGCAGGCCAGGCATCGGCCGGCGAGCCGGCGGCGACGTGTCGCCGGCCCGCCGGCCAGCACACACCGGCGACTGGCCTTCCCGGGACAATGGCTGCCACGCGGCCGCTGCGCAGGTGGATCTGCGGTAATGCGTCCCGCCATCGCATAGTGCAATCAATCCGGCCAGATCGATACTTAGCGCAGAAAGATGCTTAAACATCGCACTCCGTTAAAGGTCATTGACACAGCGCCATAACTGCCCAATGATGTGCACACAATCGTTGCTCCGGACCTCGGCGGCGCGGCTATAACCGTTGCCGAGGATCTGATTCCGTTGCCCAATCACGCTGACGACCTGCAGGCCAGGCTGGTGGCGATGGACAGACTGGCCCAGCTGTATCCGGAAACGTTCAGGATGCTCCTGATCGCCGCCAGGGAAGCGCAGCGGCCCACGGGCATCGAAGCACGGCTGGATGGCCGCCGCCCCGCTCCCCTCGCCGTGCCCTGGGAGTCCTGACTAAGCAAATCGAGGACCGGACGCTGCGGGCCGGACGGTCAGCATCAGCCCGATCGGCCGGCGCGGTGTGTCTCGCTCACGGCCCGTCATCGGTGCCGACAAGAAGATCCAGGACTTCGCCGACAGTGCGTTCCCGCTGGGTGGATTCCGGCAGTGGCAGGTGTTCCTGGACCTGGTAGCGGTTGCGGCGGCCGTCCTTGTGCTTGACCACGTAGCCGGCCTCGGCCAGGTCGGTGACGATGCCGTAGGCGCTGCGCTCGGTGATGCCCAGGCTGGCCGCGATGTCGCGCAATCGCACCCCGGGGTCGCCTGCGATGCACAGCAGCACCCGGGCGTGGTTGGTCAGGAAGGTCCAGTTCGCCATCTGAGTATGTTACCTAATTCTGGAAATTAGTTGCTAGTTTTCATATGCGGGCGTAGCGTGTCAGACACGCGCCGGAACTCAGCCGCCGTCGGCGGCCAGCTAAACCGGGGCTACCGGAGGAGCGCACTTCCACCGGCCTGGTCAAGACCACGGCCGTGGTCATGGCGCTCGCAGTGCCCCCTCTCCGGCTGAGCCACCGGTGCGCGCATCAAGCAGAGCGCACTCCCCCGGAGCCGGTGATCTCCGCTGCCGTCCTCCGCACCCTGGGCGGAGCGCCAGGCCGGATAGCTGGGTGGTCACGCTTCCGGGCCGCTGGCTCCGGTCTCCGCGGCGCCGGCCTGGTAGCCGGCGCTGGCCAGCATCCGGCGCAGGTTGACAACCGCCTGGGTGTCGATGTCTTTGTGGCGCGGCGGGTCGAAATATTCGGTCTCGGACCCGATGGTTACGGCGACCTTGCCGCCGGGGTGCTCCTGGACCGAGCCGACCGCTTCCAGCAGCGACAGCACAGCATTCCACTCGATGTTGTGGCCCGCTGGATGCTGGAAAATCTGGCGCAGCGTGCTGCGGTGATGGTTGCTGAGGTGCTCCGGCTGCGACGGCGATGACATCTACGCTCCTGTCCGCTGGGCCCCACGGGCGGAGCCCGGCACGCCGAAATACTACCAACAAGAAACTAGAAAAATATTGCTTGTTTTCTCTTGCCTAGATAAACTAGTGGCAGACGGTGGGGAGGGGGTGCCGCCAGCGCGCCAGCTACCCCGGGAAATAACCGCTCTCACTCCGCACGACGCCGAGACCGCCGCCAGGTTCGCCCGCCGGGCACCGGCTAGCGCCTGCACATGCCCGATCTGCTGCCAGAGGCCGGCGGCGCACCGGTACCGCACCTGCTCGCGAGAGGAGAACCGTCATGACCGAACCAGCAGCACCGCGCCACGGCGGCATCCGGGCCCCGCTGCGCCCCTCAGCCACCGGCTCTGCCAGACCCCCGCCAGTCTCCCCCGCCCGGCGGCGGCCCACCCGGATCGCCAGCATCCGGATCGGGCTGATCGCCGGCATCGGCGCCCTCGTCCTGCTGGTGATCTTCATCATCCAGAACGCCCGCACCGTGCACATCACCTTCTTCGGCGCGCACGCCAGCGTGTCCCTTGCCGTCGCCTTGCTCATCGCGGCCATCGCTGGCGCGCTGGTAATGGCGACCGCAGGCACCGCGCGGATCACTCAGCTGCGGCGCACCATGCGCAGGACCAGACGCCACGCCGGCCCGGGTGGCCAGGCACATGCCCCCGCCCGCGACAGCCGTCCAGACCGGAATACCGATCCGGCCACCCCACAGACCGAGCCTCAGTTGTGAGCCGGCCATGGCGAACCGGCCGCGGATGATCCGGCGCGGGCCACGGCGACGCTGAGCACGGACAGCGGCTCAGCGCGCTGTTTCTGGTTTCGCGGCGGCCTTTACCTTAATCCTGTAATGCGCAATAGGCCAGCCGGCGGCATTTCGCTTTAAACTCGCTGGTATGCGATAATGATAAGAGGACCGAGGGCATTTCGAACGCCGGCAGTCACGTCAGCGCCGTCCCGGTTCCGGGCAGGCCCGGTGCGCCACGCGCCGAGGGACAGGACAGCCGCGATGTTTGGCTTCAAGGTCGTCACACAGTATGAGAAAGGCCTCGTCTTCCGCTTCGGGAAGGCCCAGCCCGGCCTCCGCGAAGCCGGGCTGACCTGGGTCAACCCGTTCACCAGCCGGCTCCGCAAGGTCAACATGCAGATCGTCGTGGCGGCCGTGCCCGGCCAGGAGGCCATCACCCGCGACAACGTCACCCTGCGGGTGGACGCGGTCGTCTACTACCGGGTCATCGACCCGTACAAGGCGATCATCAACGTGCAGAACTACAAGTTCGCCGTCTCCCAGGTCGCCCAGACCTCCCTGCGGTCGGTGATCGGCCAGAGCGACATGGACCAGCTGCTGTCCGAGCGGGAGAAGGTCAACGCCCACCTCAAGGACGTCATCGACGAACCCACCGAGCAGCCCTGGGGCATCCGCGTGGAACGGGTCGAGGTCAAAGACGTCGCCCTGCCCGAGTCGATGAAACGCTCCATGTCCCGCCAGGCCGAAGCCGAGCGGGAACGCCGCGCCCGGATCATCTCCGCCGACGGCGAATACCAGGCATCCAAGAAACTCGCCCAGGCCGCCGCCGTCATGGCCGCCGACCCAGCCGCCTTGCAATTGCGGCTGCTGCAAACCGTCGTCGAGGTCGCTGCCGAGAAGAACAGCACCCTGGTCATGCCCGTCCCCGTGGAACTGCTGCGCTTCTTCGACCGCGCCGCCCCGGCCACCGCCGGCCCCCAGCCCCCCGCCACCACCCAGGACACCGACGCCGCGCTGCCCGCGCCCAGCGTGCCCGCCCGCACACTCCCAGCCACTCTGCCCGCCAACGCCGCACTCACCGCACCGCTCAATGCCGCCCCCAAGACACCAGCCACCGCCTGACCGGCACGGGTGCGGATGCGGATCGGGCACGAGGGCCTCCTCAGAGCAGCCTGGTGAACGGCTTCTGGCTCACCTACGAGGGATTCGACCCTGCCGATGAAGGGCTCCGCGAGGCGCTGACCTCGACAGGCAACGGCTATCTGTGCACGCGGGGCACGGCGGAGTGGGAGGACGCCGACGGCGTGCACTACCCGGGTACCTATGGGCACGGCGTTTACAACCGCGAGACGACGATCCTCGGCGGTGTGCCGGTACTCAACGAGGATCTGGTCAACCTGCCGAACTGGCTGGTGCTCAAGCTGCGCATCGAGGGCGAGGATCCGATCCGTCTCGCCGATGTCGAGCTTCTTGGCTACCGGCACGAGTTCGAGATCCGCACCGCGACCGTGATCCGCGAGCTGCGCTTCCGCGATGCGGCCGGCCGCGAGACGACGCTGCGCAGCCGCCGGTTCGTGAGCATGGCCGACCTCCATCACGCGGGGATCGAGTGGACGCTCACGCCCGAGAACTGGTCAGGCCGGGTAGAGGTGGTTTCCGGCCTCGACGGGCGGGTGACCAACGGCGGCGTCGCGCGCTACCAGCAGCTTGAGAGCCGCCACCTCGACCCGGTGTCACCGAGGACGTTCGGGCCAGAGGTGATCGCGCTGAAGGTGCAGACACGGCAGTCGAACCTGTACATCAGCCAGGCCGCGCGCACGCGCGTCTTCGACGGCCGGGACCGGCCGCTTACCGTCGACCGCACCCTCTACCAGATGGAGGACTACGTCCAGCAGGTGCTCGCGTTCGATGTCCGGCAGGGCGTCACGGTGCGGGTCGAGAAGATGGTGGCGTTCTTCACCTCGCGTGACCCCGCGATCAGCGACACGCTGGCGAAGGCCGGGACGTCGGCGCTGCGCTACACCGGCTTCGGGGAGGCGCTCGCGCGGCACGCGTCGGCCTGGGACGAGCTGTGGCGGGTGTGCGACGTCCACGTGCCGGGCGACGACCGGGTACAGCTGCGGCTGCGGCTGCACATCTGCCACATCCTGCAGGTCTGCTCGCATCACACCGCCGACCTGGACGCCGGGGTGCCGGCCCGCGGCCTCAACGGTGAGGCTTACCGGGGGCACGTGTTCTGGGACGAGCTCTACGTCTTTCTGTCCCTGAACTTCCGCATGCCCGAGGTCACCCGGGGCCTGTTGCTGTACCGCTACCGGCGGCTGGACGAGGCGCGCGCGGCGGCTCGCGAGGCCGGGCTGCGCGGCGCGATGTTTCCCTGGCAGAGCGGCAGCGAGGGCAAGGAGGAAACCCAGCGCGTGCATCTCAACCCGCTCACGGGCCGCTGGGAGCGCGATCTCAGCCATAACCAGCGGCACGTCAACGCGGCGATCTTCTACAACATCTGGCACTACTTCCAGGCCACCGATGACCTGGCCTTCCTATGCGACTACGGCGCGGAGATGATGCTGGAGATCGCGCGCTTCTGGGCTTCGCTCGCGCACTTCAACCGCGAGCGCGAGCGCTACGAGATCCACGGTGTGATGGGGCCGGACGAATTTCACGAGAAGTACCCGGATGCCGCCGAGGGGGGCCTGCGCAACAACGCCTACACCAACGTCATGGTGGCGTGGCTGTGCGACGTCGCGCAGGGAGTCCTCTCGCTGCTGCCGGCGACGCGAGCCGACGCGTTGCGCGGGAAGCTGGGCCTCGGCGACGGGGAACTGCGCACGTGGGCGGACATGAGCCGGCGGATGTTCATCCCGTTTCACGGCGACGGCATCATCAGCCAGTTCGAGGGATACGAGGACCTTCAGGAGCTGGACTGGGACGCCTACCGCGCCAAGTACGGGGACATCCAGCGGCTCGACCGGATCCTGCACGCCGAGGGCGACGACCCCAACCGCTACAAGCTCGCCAAGCAGGCCGACACCGTGATGCTGTTCTTCCTGTTCTCAGACGGCGGGCTGCGGCGGCTGTTCGAGCGGCTGGGCTACCCCTACGGCCCGGACACCGCCCGCACGAACATCGCCTACTACGACGAGCGCACCTCGCATGGCTCCACGCTGAGCTCCGTCGCGTACGGCGGCGTGCTCGCGCGCGCTGGACGCCGAGGGCTCGTGGGAGCGGTTCCTCGCCGCGCTGGAGACAGACCTCGGCGACAGCCAGGGCGGCACCACGAAGGAGGGCATCCACATGGGCGCGATGTCCGGGACGCTCGCGCTCGTTCAGCGCAGCTACGCCGGCACCGAGATCCGCGACGGTGTCCTGTACTTCGACCCCCGGCTGCCCGCGCGGCTCGAGGGGCTGTCGTTCGCGATGCAGTTCCGCGGGACGCCGATCCTCGTCACGCTCGCCGACGGGAGGCTGACGCTGATCGCGCACCGGGAGGGGGCGCGGCGGCCGATCATCGTCGGGGTCGGCGACGAGGTTCGCGAGCTGTGCCCGGGCGACCGGTGCACGTTCGAACTGCGGCCGAGCGCCCATGCCGGGCACCGGCAGGCCCCCGGCGGACAGGCATCGGCAGGCCCCGGCTGACAGGAGGACGCGTGCCAGCGTTCCAGGGAGCGATCTTCGATGTGGACGGCGTGCTCGTCGACTCGCCACACGAGAAGGCGTGGCGCGAGTCGCTGCGCGAGCTGATGGACACGGAGTGGAACGACATCCGCGGCCGGACGACATGGTCGCCGGGAGCGTTCACGTCCCAGGTCTACCAGGAGCAGATGTCGGGCAAGCCGCGCCTGAGCGGCGCCCGCGCGGCGCTGGCGTACTTCCACGTCCCCGACGATCATGACGTGCGTCTCGCGGAGTACGCCGCGCGCAAGCAGGAGATGGTGGTGCGGCTCATCGAGGCCGGCGACTTCACCGCCTACCCCGACGCGCTGCGGTTCATCATCGCCGTGAAGGACACCGGCATCCAGATCGCGGCGGCGTCATCGTCGAAGAACGCGCAGCTGTTCCTGCGCAAGATCCGGCTCGACACGTTCGCCCAGCAGCAGAGCATCACGTCCGCGTCGCTGCGCCAGGGCCTGACGCTGCTGGACTTCTTCGACGCCGACGTCTCCGGCCGGGACTTCGCCCACGGAAAGCCGGACCCCGAGATGTTCCTGACCGCGGCCGCCGAACTCGGCGTCGCGCCGGATGCCGCGATGGTCATCGAGGACGCCGCCGCTGGCGTCGAGGCCGCCAAGGCCGGCCACATGGCCGCGATCGGCATCGCACGGTCCAACGACGCCGAACTGCTGGCCCGGGCCGGGGCCGACATCGTCGTCACGACGCTCGACGAAGTGAACCGCTCCGCACTGGCCGGCGGCCGGCTGGCCACCGGCTGAGCTGGGCTGACAGAAGGCCAGACATGGCCCGCGCTGCCTGGGGAACAGGGTCACCATGCGGGTCGTGGAGTTGTCGAACCACCCCGGCACCCTGCTCAGGGAAACAAGGCTTCGGCCCGATGCGGATGCCCGGCAGGACGAGGCCGCCCGCGCCGCTGCCCTGCAGCAGCATCAGGCCAGCGTCCTGCGGGCGCAGCAGGCACGGGACCAGGCCCGCGCTAAGCACCGCTGGCTGGCATGGCTGCGCGGCATCTTTGCCGCCCGCCGGGAACGGCGGAGCACCCCGGTGCCGCCCCAGGCCACCAGGACCCCCACCGACCGGCAGGAAATCCTCATGGCCGGGATCGAGGGTGAGCAACTGGTGGCCACCGGCCTGGGCCGCGTCCTGGATGACGAATGGACGCTGATCCGCGGCTACCGCAACAGGGGCGGTGAGATCGACCACCTGCTGCTCGGCCCCAGCGGGCTGATCGCCATCGAAGGCAAGCACCGGAACGCGCTGGTGCACTGCGCCGGAGACCACTGGTGGTTCACCAAGTTCGACAAGTACGGCAACCCGGTCGAGCGCGGGGAGATGACCGACAGCCGGGGGCGCTCCCCCAGCCAGCAGGTCAACCAGCCGGCCAGCCAGCTCGAAAACTTCCTGCGGACCAGGGGCCATCCGGTAGCCATCGAGCGGGTCGTGCTGCTCACCCACCCCCGGTCCCGGGTGGGGAACTGCCTGCGGCCGACCGTACAGATCGCCACCACGACCAGCCAGGTCATCGACATGCTCAACGATTCCGGCACCGCCCTGTCCGGGCCCGAGCGCGAGCAGGTCGAGCGGCTGATCCTCCGCGATCACAGATTCCACGCGGCGCGAAGCACGTCCTGACCGGCCCGCCGTCCAGGGCGGCAAACGCCATCCCGCGGAATGGCCGGCCGACCTGCCCTCACGGCCCCAGGCCGTCCACCGGCGGGCAATCGCTGGCGGTGTGGTCGAGCCATTCCCGCAATGACCGGGTTGCCTCGCAGTCGTTGCGGTTGTAGGTGAGGAGCCATTCGCGCGCCGCGCGGGATTCTTCCGGCCCGGCGCCGCACGACCCGGCGGCCTGGTCGTACCGGAGCATCGCCGTGCCGCCGCCGGGATCCTCGACCTCCCAGGTGAAGCCGCTCAGCGCGGCGACGTTCTTGAGCCCGGCAGGCCCGCCGGTGATGAGCTGGGAGTCGAAGACCCGCAGCAGGTCCACCCACTGCCCGGACCCGGTGAACCCGCCGACCTCGTCGGCCAGCCCGGCCGCCGCGCCGATCCGCCGCATCTGGGTGTTCTCCGCGGCCGCGTTGTAGCAGTAGGCGCGGAACACCAGGCCCGCGGCGGCCGCGTCCCGGCGCAGCCCGGTCAGCCACGCCCAGAACCGGGTGAACAGGGCCGCCTCGGTCTCGCCGGTCAGCGGCTCCCACGTGCGGAACGGATGGTATCCCCCGCCCGCCGCGGCCCGCCCCGGCCCGGCGGAGACCAGCGCGCCCCACAGGTAGACGCCGTCCTCGGTGTTCTCCATGTCGATGTCGACCTCGACGTCACCGCGCGGCACCCGCACCCGCGGCACGCCACGGCGCCGGTAGGCCGGTGATCCGCCCAGCGCGGCCCGGGCCAGGTCGATCTGCTCGGGCAGGTCCCGCATCGGTGCATCGCAGTAGGCGGCGGTGCCCGCGGCCAGCGTCCTGGCGTCGCCGAGCACCTGGATGCCGGCCCCGGCCAGCTTGGCCAGTTGCGCCTTTCTGCGCCCGCCGATGACGTCCGGCAGTGGCGTGCCGTCCGGCAGCACGCCCAGGGCCGCGGTGACCGGCCGAAGATCGACCCCCGCGGCGACCAGGGCCGCGGTGCGATGGTCGAGCGCCGCCAGCGCGGCCCGGCTGGTCACCCCGTGGTCGCGGTGGATGCGCCACTCCCGCCAGCCCAGGCCGGGCACCAGGCTCACGTCCCCCGAGCCCGGCCTCCAGTACCGGGCCGCACCACGACCACCAGGGGCACTCGGCGCACTCGCCGATCCGCACCGGCACCACAAGCAGGCCAGCGGCCGGATCGGCCCGATGCCCGGCGGCGACCGCGAGGATGTCCAGCCGGAACGCGAACTCGAAGTCGTACACGGCCATGGTCGACCGCCGCTTGACCCGGCCGCTGGCCGACGGGGTCTGCCAGATGGGGGCGTCCAGGTCGTACCAGGTGACCACGCCGTCGACGCCGACGATGCCGCCGTGCCGGCCGCCGGGTGCGGCCATGCCGCAGGCCTCCAGCATCCGCTGGTAGTGGGCCAGCTGGAGCAGGTCGTCCCGGCGCTTGCGGGCCGACGAATCGGGGGCCATCTCGGCCGACTCCCAGGCCAGCTTGTCCAGAGCCGAACAGAGTGCGGGCAGGCCGCCGGGGCCTGCGTCCAGGCAGCGGTGGTGCTTGATGTCCACCGGCCGGTACCCGGAGCCCTCGGCGGCTACCAGGAGATCCGGTTCACCGACCCGGCGGCCTCCCGGGTCGGCGGGCAGCCGTCCGCCCACGATGACCGGCGCCCCGGCCTTCATCGCGGCAGCCGTCACAGCCTCCCGCTCGCCGCGGTCCGGCCCAGCCACCACGCAGACATCCGGATGCAGCAGCGCAAGCTGGGCGACGACCTCGGCCTCAAACTCGCGGCCCGCGGCGAACCTGCGCTCCAGCAACGGCGACACAGGCAGCGGCTCACACGGCCGCACCAGATCCCACTGCGCGCGCACCGGGCACTGCTTGGCCAGGTAACCGCCCTGCGGCGGCACCCCGGACACGTCATAACGCGGCCCCACACCACGATCCTAAAGATCGCCTACGTCATTTCCGGGCATGCGTATCAACCAGGGGTGTGCGACACCAAGTAGGGAGCCGGGGAACGTGCAGTTGCGGCTGGTAATCTGGAAGTGTTAAGACTTGCAGAGGAGCTGCGGATGACTGAGCCGTCCCTTCCTGAGCTGGAGCAGCAACGGGCACAGCTATACCAGAGGCTGGCCGCGGCCGGCGACTTGCGGCCGGGCAGCATCAACCCCACCTACCGCCGCTGCGGCAAGCCGAATTGCGCCTGTGCCCGGCCGGGCCATCCTGGTCACGGGCCGCGATGGCTGTGGACCCGCTCGGTGGGTGGCAAGACGCGCACCCGCCAGCTCGCCGCCGCCGAGCTGGAGAAGGTCCGGGCCGAGCTGGCGAACTACAAGCAGTTCGCGGAGCTTTCCGGGCAGATCGTGGAGGTGAACGAGACGATCTGCGAGGCCAGGCCGGTCACGCCTGCTGCTGGTGAGCCCCCGGCCAGGCTGCGGAGAAAGGGGGGCTCTGCCCAGGCACTCGCCGCGGAGGTCACCGCCGAGGTCGAGCCGCCTGGCCGCCCTGGCGGCGCGGTCGCTGGGCGCGAGCGGTGGCCTGGAAGCGGTGGAACTGGCGATCCGCACCGCTATGACCAGGCTGGGCGCCGGGCTGCTGGAAGACCTGCTGGGGCTGGAGGCCGGTTACCGTGGCCCACGAGTGGGCTGCGGGGCCGGTCATCAAGCCGGGTTCGTCTCCTACCGCGGCAAGACCATTGACACTGTGCTTGGCCCGGCCAGGCTGCGCCGGGCCTGGTACCACTGCGCCGCCTGCGGGCATGGCGCCGCTCCCAAGGACGCCGAGCTGGGCATCGAGCAGGGCTCACTGTCACCCGGCCTCGGCCAAGATGACCGCGCGGGCGGCGGCCGCGGTGCCGTTCGCCAAGGCCGCCCGCCTGCTCGCCGACCTGGCCGGCCTCGATTTGACCACCAAGCGCGCCGAGCGGGCCGCTGAAGCCACCGGCGCCGCAGCCGCGGCCGCCATCGCTGCCCAGGCCGATGCGATCTGCTCCCGCCAGGTGATCCTTCCGCTCCCACCGCCCGGCCCGGCCCCGGACATGCTCTACATCGCCGTCGATGGCACCGGGTCCCCATGGTGGCCCGCGAAACCGAAGGCCGCAAGGGAAAAGCCGAGGACGGCAAGGCCCGCACCCGGGAGGTGAAACTGGCCTGCCTGTTCACCCAGACCACCCCAGACGACGACGGCTAGGCCGGTCCGCGACCCCCGCCTCCTCCACCTACCTGGCCACCTTCGACCCCGCCGCCCGGTTCGGCCAGCTCGTGGACGCCGAAGCCCGCCGCCGCGGATCCGAACACATCCGCCAGCCCGTCATCCTCGGCGACGGCGCGGTGTGGATCTGGAATCTCGCCGATGAGCTGTTCCCGGCCGCCACCCAAATCGTGGACCTCTACCACGCCCGCGAGCACGTCCACGACCTCGCTGCCCTCGCCACCCGGCTGCTTCGCAAAAGCCACCCGGACTGGCTCACCCAGCGCCTGGAAGAACTCAACGCCGGCGACATCCCCGCCCTGCTCACCGCCGGACACGCCCTGAAATTCGCCGGCTCCATGGCCCGCGAACGCGACAAAGCCCTCGGCTACTTCGAGGTCAACGCCCACCGGATGCGCTACCAGCACTTCCGCTCCCTGGGCATGTTCGTCGGCTCCGGTGCAGTCGAGGCAGGCTGCAAAGCGGTCATCGGGCAGCGGCTCAAACTGTCAGGCATGCACTCGTCCATCCACGGCGCCGGCAGCATCGCTACCCTGCGCTGCCAGGAAGCCAGCGACCGCTGGGACGAGATCTGGCAGCGACCCCACAGCCAGACGCCGGGCGCTGACCTCGCCAGCCAGGCAAGCTGATCTTGCTACCTACAAAATTGGCGCACACCCATCAACCGGGGGTGCACGTCAATTTTGTAGGTGAGCAAGATCGTTTAGCGGGTTCGGCTGGTCAGGCGGCTGATGTCTGGTTGCGCGGTGCGTGCCAGATCTGGTCTTCGGGCCTGCTGGCCTGCTGGCAGCGCAGCGTGGTGATGGCGTCTGCGCCGGCGGCGGTCCAGTGCATGCCGGACAGTTTGAGGCGCTGCCCGATGACCGATTTGCAGCCGGCTTCGACGACTCCGGAGCCGACGAACAGGCCGCGGGAGCGGAACCAGTGGTAGCGCATGCGGGGGGCGTTGTTCTCGAAGTAGCCCAGGGCCGTGTCGAGTTCGTCTTTCTTGACGCCTTCGAGGGGGTAGACGCGGGCGGCGCCGGCAGATGCCGTCGATGTCGCCGTAGTCGAGGTCCTCCAGGCGGGCGGCGAGCCATTCGTCCTTGCGGTCCCGAGCATGAACTCCAGGAGGCGGGCGAGGTCGTGCAGGTGCTCGCGGGCGTGGAACAGGTCCACGATCTGGGTGGCCTCGGGGAACTTGCTGCTGGCGATGTTCCAGATCCAGGCGGCGCCGTCGCCGAGGATGGTGAGCTGGCGGACGTGGTCGGCGCCGCGGCGGATGCCCTCGGCTTTCACCAGGTCCGCGAACGCGGCGGCGGGCTCGAAGGTGGCGATGTAGCTGGAGGAGTCCCGGTCCCGGACCGGGTAGCCCGTCGTCGTCGACCTTGTCCTGGGTGAAGAAGACGGCGAGCTTGACCTCGCGGGTGCGGGCGCGGCCGTCCTCGCCCTTGCCGTCCCGCCCGGCGGTCTCCTTCGCGGTCATGGGCACGCCGGTGCCGTCGATCACGGCATACAGCTTGTCCGGCACCGGGGACGGCGGCAGCGGCACCAGCTTCCGGGCGGTGATCAGCGCGGCCCGCTCCCGGACGGCGGCGGCCTGCGCGGCGCCGCTGGCCTCGGCGGCCCGCTCGACGCGCTTGGCGGTCAGCCGCACCCCGGCCAGGTCCTCCAGCAGCCCGGCGGCCCCCGCGAACGGCCCGGCGGCCGCGGCCCGGTCGTTCATCGCGCGCCAGTCCCGGTGACAGGGACGTGCCCGCCACGCCCAGCTCGGCGTCGCGCGGGCGCGAGGCCGTGCCTGCAGGCCGCGCAGTGATACCAGGCGCGCGTCAAGGTCACCGGCCCGAGCACCGTGTCGATCGACCTTGTCCCGGTAGGAGATGAATCCCGCCTCATGGCCGTGGCCGCACGGCACCCGCGGGCCGCGGTAGCCGGGATCGGCGGCCAGCAGCCTCTCCAGCATGCCGCCGCCCAGCTTCAGCATCCCGGCGCGGATCACCGCCTCGGCAGCCTCCAGCCCGCGTCACCGCAGCCCAGCGACCGGGCCGCCTCCGCCGCCAGCCGGCCTATCTCGGCGGCCTTCTCCTGCGCGAGCGCGTCGAAGAGCCCCCTTTTTCGCCCTCCGGCGCCGGAGGGCGCATCCGTGCCGGCTGACGGGCCTGGCCTCGCAGATCTTCTCGTTCACCTCCGCGATCTGCTCGCTGATCGCCGCGAACTCCGCCATGCCGGGCCACCTCCCGGCGCACCTTCTCCACCTCCGCCGGCCGCCAGCTGCCGGCCGACCGTCTTCCGCGCCCCGGCCGATCCGGGTCCACAAGAACCGCGGCCCGTGGCCGGGATGACCCGGGCGCGCGCACGCGCAGTTCGGCTTCCCGCACTTGCGGTAGTTCTCGCTCACCGACCCGCGCCGGAAGTCGCCGACCGCCGCTGAGCTGCGCATACAGCCGGTCCCGCTCGGCCTCCAGCTCCGGAAGCGACGGCTCGGTCATGGGCACTCCTCATCTGGTTGTTAATGACACAACCAGACTCCCATCATAACCAGCCCAGATGCGGGACCCCTACATATGTGTCGCACACCCATCAACCAGGCCGTGCGCCTAACCGTGGCTGTATAACGTTAATGACGCATCCAGGGCGGCACCGGGGTGAGGGGGATCGGTGCAAGAGCCACAAGCCAAATTAAGGGTGTTCATCAGCAGCACCTCCGGCGCACTGCTGCCATACCGGCTCGCCGCGGTGGAGGTCTGCCACCGTCTCGGCCTGACCCCCATATACATGGAGGAGTTCGACCCGCAGCGCCCGACGCCCGCCGAGGTGTGCCGACGTGAACTCGAAAGCTGCGACATCTACGTGCTGCTGCTGGCGCACCGGTATGGCGCCCGGCTACCCGGCCAGGAGTTCTCCTACACCGAACTGGAATACCAGTGGGCCACGAGCCGCGCGGACATGCCGATGCTGGCGTTCGTGGTGGATCCCGCGTTCCCCTGGCCGCCACCGGACATCGACCGCGGCGCCGACGCGGACGCGCTGGCCAGGTTTACCGCGCACGTGCTCACGAACCACGTGAAACGCCCGCTCGCCGAGTTGGCGACTTTCCGCGAAGACCTGATGCTGGCGCTCGGACACGAGCAGCAGAAGTGGGCCGCCAGACAGCCGCCAGCGGACGAGCCGTCCGCGACTGAATCCCCAAAGAAGAAGCGATCGGGCGCACTGCGGCGCGAAGCCCGAATACCGATAGCACCCGCCTTCCTCGCGGTGCCACCGTATGTGGGCGGTGCCCCATTCACGGGACGCGCCGCTGACCTGACGACGCTCGACGACTGGGCCAGGTCGGCGGACCCGGTGATGGTGGTCGAGGCGATCGGCGGCACCGGCAAGAGCGCACTGGCTTGGGAGTGGGCCCAGGAGCGCGCACCGGCCGCGATCGACGGGCTGACCGGGCGGCTGTGGTGGAGCCTATACGAGGGCTCGGCATCGATGACCCGGTTCCTCCAGGTGCTGCTGGCCTACACCTCTGCCAGGCCGATGCGGGAGATTAGTCAGCTTGACCGGACTGACCTTGCCGACGAGGCGCTTACCGCGTTGCGGCAACAACCCCACCTGATCGTCCTGGACGGATTCGAGCGGCTGCTCGCCGCCTATCACCGGTTCGACCCGTCGAAGCTGCGCGACGACGAGGTGGAGCCGAACAAGCGCTCCCTGATCGAGCCTCAGGCTGAGGAAATCGTGCGCAGGCTGTGTTCCGCCGGGCCGTCGAAGATCCTGGTGAGCACCCGGCTGATGCCCACCGCGCTACAGGGCCGTTTCGGCAAGCGGCTGCCCGGCGTACGCCACCTGTGGCTGCCCGGCCTGACGGACGCCGACACCCGCAGGCTCCTGGCAGACCTGGATGTTCGCGGCAGCGACGCGGCGGCGACCGGGTTCTTTAACCGGCTGGGTAATCATCCGCTGCTCATCGGGGTTGTCGCCGGACTGGTCCGCGACTACCGTGCCGAACCCGGCGGGTTCGATCGGTGGCTCGCAGACCCGACCGCCGGCGGGGCGCTCCGCCTGCCTGACCTGGACCTCTCCCAGCGCCAAGCGCACATCCTCGCCGCCGCCCTTAACGGCCTGGAACCCGGATCCCGGCGGCTGCTCGGCTGGATCTCGGTTCTGTCTGGCGCTGTGAGCTGGGCCACCCTGGAATCCATCAACCCGTTCCGCCCCGAAGCACCAGCACCCGTAGTGCCCGACTTCTCCTATTTCGACGAGGCCGTGGACCCCTTTAACCCAGCGGGCTACGAAGAATGGGAAAAGGCAATTACGGAACGTCGGGAGCAAGCGGAACGCGAGGCCCAGGAACTACTCGCGGAGTGGCAGTCATCGGAGCCCGTGCTGCGGGCCACGGCACAACTCGGGGCGCCACTGAAAGACCTCGAAGACCGCGGGCTGCTGTGGTGGGACCGAGCCTCCAATACATACGACCTGCACCCGATCATCCGCGCCTACGCCCACGACCAACTGGAGGAAACGGACCGGGTCCAGGCAAACGACCGGATCCGCGACCACTTCGAGGCGCTGCCTCCCGAAGATCCAGCCAAAGCTAGCAGTGTAGAAGACCTCAGCCAGACGATTACCATCTTCCGGGCCCTCATCGGCGCTGGCCATCTCGACAACGCTAGCGAAGTCTGGGAAAGCCTTAAACCCGCTTTGCTGGTCAAGGTGGGCGCCTATGCAACCATCACTGAACTTCTGGCCCCCCTCGCAAGCAATAATGAACTGGTCGCGCTTAGAATGCGCAGTGATCTCTCGATTGCCTACGGGTATCTCGGCCAGGACGAGGCGGCGATCAGGCAGGATGCTGCCATCATCGCCTGCGTGCTGCGTGGTGGCACTCCGCTATCAACAGACGGCGCTGCTAAGTGGGTCAGCGTGCTATTGGGTAGCATGGCGGAATCCTTTCGCCTTAGCGGTGCGCATATCTCCGCGACGCGCTGCCTCGAACACAACAGCGCCGTGAATGCCGCGGTCGGCACCGAACAGGACGCCAGCCTTGACCTGGCTTTCGCGGTTCAAGCGGCGACCCAGGGTCAGATAGAACGAGCACAGGATTTCCTCACCAGAGCCAAGGCTCTGGATCCGCCACTGAACAACCGGTGGTTCGTAGAGGGCCTTGAGATCTGGTCGCTCTATCTGGCGTTCGTCGCCGGCCAGTCACTCACCCCCGCCCAGATTGACGACGCCGCAACTCGGGCAAGTTCCTGGCTGCAGCGTCGTAATCTCGCGGAGTTGCGCTGTCAGTTCTTCATCCGGAACGGGCGGTATGAACTCGCCCTAGCCGCCGCGTCTGAGCGAGATCAACTCGGCCGCAATGCCGGGCTCGATATCGCGCCGGCGGTCAGCGCATTCCTGCTTGCCAAGCTCGGCCGCACCGACGAGGCCGCGGCCACAGCCGAGGAGGCACTGCTCCGCCTGAACCGGATCGATCCGGGCCGGCGCCCGTATCGCTATCTCGCGCTTGCCCTGAGGGAACTGCGCCAGACGGACGAGGCGCGAACGTATGCCCGTCACGCATACCGGCAAGCATGGGCCGACGGGCCGCCCTACTGCCACTACTGGGACCTGCGTGCCACCCGGGAACTGCTCGGCTCGATCGGTGAACCGATCCCGGACCTACGGGCGACCGACCCCGCCACGGTGCGGATCCCTCTGGACGACGAAATCCGCGCGTTCATCGCCACCCTGGAGAAGAAGCCGGGCACCGCATAAGGCGCCAAGGACCTCATCGAGGGTTTCCAGGAGCCGGTCGGCGTGGGCGCGCTGGAAGACGAGGGGCGGGCGGATCTTGAGGACGTTGCCGGCCGGGCCGGTAGTGCCGAGCAGGATGCCCCGGTGCCGCATGGCCTCGGCGACCCGGTGCGCCCGCCCGGCCGCCGGGGCCCGGGTCTCCGGGTCCTCGACTAGTTCCACGCCGAGCAGCAGGCCCTCGCCGCGGACGTCCCCGATCACCGGATGGCGCTGCTGCAGCGCCAGCAGGCCCTCCCGCAGGTAGCCGCCCATCTCGGCGGCGTTCTGGGTCAGGCCCTCGTCCTCGATGACGGCGAGGACCGCGAGCGCGGCGGCACAGGCGACCGGGTTACCGCCGAACGTGCTGAACAGTTCGGTCTCCTCCGGCACCGCGGCGAGCACGTCGGACCGGACCACGAGCGCGGCGACGGGGAACCCGTTGCCCATCGGCTTGCCCATCGCCACCATGTCCGGCTCGATCCCGGACTCGTGGAAGCTCCACAGGTGGCTCCCGGACCGGCCGTGGCCGGCCTGCACCTCGTCGGCGATCAGCAGGCCGCCGAGGGCCCGCACCCGCCGGGCCACCTCCCGCAGGTAGCCGGGCGGCGGTGCCAGGACGCCGTCCGCGGTGAACGCCGGGTCCACGAACATCGCCGCGAGCCCTGGGCCGCCGGCCCGGGGCCGCCGAGCCCGGCCACGGCCCCGTCCACGTGGGCGGCGTAGCGCTCCGCCCAGCCCGCCTGGTCCCGGCGGTAGGCACCGCGGTACCCGTCGGGAGCGGGGACGGTGGCGACGTGCGCGGGCCGCTCCCCGGCGGCCCATTCCTCGGGCGACAGCGCCTGCGTGGCCTCGGTCAGCCCGTGGTAGGCGAACTCGGTCACCACGGCGCCGCCGTGCCCGGTGGCGGCGCGGGCGATCCGCCAGGCGAGGTCGTTGGCCTCGCTGCCGGAGTTCACCACGAGCACGGCGTCCAGCGCGGGCGGCAGAGTGGCCTGGAGCCGTTCGGCGAGTTCGACGATCGCCTCGTGCAGGTAGCGGCTGTGCGTGGCGAGCAGCCGCTGCTGCTCGGCCACGGCACGCACCACCCGGGGGTGGCCGTGGCCGACCACGGGGACGTTGTTGTAGCAGTCCAGGTATCTGCGGCCGGCCGCGTCGAACAGCCAGGCGCCTTCGCCGCGGACCAGGTGGACCGGGTCGTCGTAGAACAGCGGCGACCGGGGCAGCGCCCGGCGGCGGCGCTGTGCCAGCGCAGCGGTCGCGGACCGGCGGTATGGCAGCCCGCGGCAGGCCTCGAGGAACCGCTCCCGTACCGCGCCCAGGCCCGCGGCCTCGATGCTGTCCAGGAAGGCAGGCGCACCGGACTCGCTGTCCGCGGCGTAGGCGGCGTTGTCCGGGTAGACCCCGAGCCGCCACGCGGTGAGCGTGATGTCGGCGGCGAGCCGCGCCATGACCAGGTCGGCGAGCAGGCCCGCCTCCTCGTCGTCCAGCGGCGTCACCGCGACGTAGCCGCCGATCAGGACCTCCGCCGCGTCGATCGCGTCGGGGCGCCCGTGCAGCACATCCGCGACGGCGACCGCCAGGTCGCACACCAGCGGGGCGTGGGTCATGTCCCCGAAGTCGACGATGCCGCTGACCTGGAAGTCCTCGCCGAGCAGCACGTTGTTCAGGCTCAGGTCGGCGTGGATCACCTGGGCCCGCAGCCGGGGCAGCGCCGGGGCCACCTGGGCCTCGAACCGGTCCAGGACCCGTGCCACCTGAGCCCGGCGGGCGGCGTCGGAGACATGGCCGAGCAGCGGGCGCAGCGCCGGCAGGCGGGTGATGTCCCAGAGGATCCCGTAGTCCGCGGCGGGATGGAAGAACCCCCGCAGCGCCACGCCCAGGCGGGCCGTGGTCTGCCCGACGGACCGGATCGCCCCGGCGCTGAGCGCGGTCGCGGCCATGGTCCGGCCGGGCAGGAAGGTAAACAGGCGCACCGGGTAGGTCCGGCCATCCGGCCCGGGCACCTCGGTCCAGGCGTCGCCCGTGGTGGCCGGGATCACTCGCATCACCGGCAGCCCGGGGTCCACCTGCTCGATGTGGCGCAGGGCGGCCGTCTGCATGTCCAGCACCGGCCGCGTGTCCGCCGGGTTGGAGATCTTGAAAAGGAACCGCTGCCCGGCGCCGGGGTCCACCCGGAAGTTCTGGTCCCGCTCGCCGGCCAGGGCGGTGAGGGTGCCCGTCACGCCGAAGGCGTCGTGGAGGACCTGCCGGGCCGCCTCGTCGCCGAACGCGGGCGGCGCGCTCGCCAGCGGATCGTCCGCCAGCGGGTCACCGGCCTGCAGTTCGCCCGCCACCGGGCCCGGGCGCTGCACCATAGGCCCGAAGCGTATCTTGCAGTCCCGCCGACCAGCTAGTTTGGGGCGCGTGGAAGAGAACCGGGCCCGCCGCGTGGTCGACGCGCTACGCGACCGCGGCATCGATGCCCACATGCTGCACGCTGGCGTGGACCAGTTCGGGGTGCGGGTGAACCTGCATGACGGCCGCCAGGCCGAATGGGACACCGACGGCACCATCGGGCTTGAGGCTCAGGTCATGCAGGACGGGGATCTTGTCGGGTTCGTGCCCCAGATCGAGGGCTCGGAGGACTTCGACGAGGCGCAGACCGTCGATGCCATCGCCCGGGCCGACTACGACACGCCGGTTGCCACGGAGCGCCCGGCCGCACCGCCGCCCGCACCGGCGCTGACCCGCGAGGGCGGCCTCTTCCGCCGTTTCCTCGGCGGCTTCCGCGAGCAGTAGCCCCGCCCCGAAGCCGCCGGCCCGGCGGATGTGGCGGTGCATCGCCCTGAGCCAGGACATCGCCACGATCACGAGCCGGGGGCGGGGGCCCCGTCCGGCTCGGCGAAGGACTCGTAGGCGGGGCGAAGCAGGTCCGGCAGCGGGCGCCCGCGCACGGCCAGGCGCAACTCCGGAAGCTGGTCCAGGATCGACGCGCTCGCCGTGGCGGGCGGGCTGGTGACCGGCAGCGGCACGGGCATCGCGAAGAACGAGCCGAGGCTGTCGGCCAGCGGCACACCGCCCGGCTCGCCGGGGCCGGCCGTGACCCCGCCGCGGGCCGCGTGCAGCCCGGCCAGCAGGTCCTCCCGGCTCGCGCCCGCGCCAGGCGAGGATGGCTGAACGGGTCGTCGTCGAACGCCTCGGCCAGCAGGTAGAACACGGCCGCGATGTGCTTGCAGGGGACCTCCCAGTCCGGGCAGGAGCAGTCCATCGACAGCTCGGCCGCCGAGGCGGGGAACAGCGCGAGCCCCAGTTCCGCGAAGACCTCGTCGATGTCCTCCGGCATCTCGCCCGCCAGCAGTTTCGCCGAGTACCAGGCGCTGGCGGCCAGGGCACGCTCGGCCGCGTCCCACTCCGGCGTGCCGAACGCGTCGAGCCCGATGCGGATCCGGTACGGCTGCACCCTGCTGCCCTGCACCAGCGCGGTCACCAGCCCCGCCGTCACCTCCATGCGAGATCACCTGGCCGCGGCGGGCGTAGTTGCGGCCGCGTTCCAGCCGGCTGCCGACGCCTGATGTCCTCCAGGACCGCGATGAACCGCCCGACCACCAGGTCTGCCCGATCGCGCCGCGGGTGCTGCGCGCCTTGAGCCCGCCCGACACCGCCAGCGGCCGCGTCGGCTCCGCGGGAAACCAGCGCCGTGGCCGCCGCTCGCCGCTTTCCTCACTCACCGACGGCCTCCTCGGACAGCGCGAACACCGAGCGCAGCTCACCGGTGGACAGCTCGGTCAGCCAGCCTTCGCCGTCGCTGACCACCAGGTCTGGCCAGCGCCTTCTTCTCCTCGATCATCTCGTCGATCTTCTCTTCCAGGGTGCCCGGTGCAGATGAACTTGCGCACCTGCACGTGCGCTTCTGGCCGATCCGGAACGCCCGGTCGGTGGCCTGGTTCTCCACCGCCGGGTTCCACCACCGGTCGAGGTGCATCACATGATTGGCGGCGGTGAGGTTCAGCCCGGTGCCGCCCGGCGCTGCAGCGACAGCAGGAAGATCGGCGGGCCGTCCCCGGACTGGAACCGGGCCACCATCTCGTCGCGGCGCTTCTTGCGGGGTGCCCCCGTGCAGGTAGGCGATGTCGCGTGCCGAACCGCGCGGCCAGATGCGGCACCAGCATCTCGGCGAACTCGGTGAACTGGGTGAAGCACAGCACCCTGTCGCCCTCGGCCAGGATCTCCTCGCAGGATCTCCTCCAGCCGGATCACCTTGCCTGACCGCGCGCCCACCGGCGGAGCGGTCGTGCAGCAGCTGCGCCGGGTGGTTGCACACCTGCTTGAGCTTGGCCATCGCGGCGAGCACGTTGCCGCGCCGCTCGATCCCCTCGGTGTTCTCGATCTTCTCCATCATGTCGTCGACGACGGACTGGTACAGCGAGGCCTGCTCGGTGGTGAGCTGGCAGTACTGCTTGATCTCGATCTTCTCCGGCAGGTCGTCGATGATCGCCGGGTCGGTCTTGAGCCGGCGCAGCATGTAGGGCCGGGTGATCGCGCGCAGCCGCTCGGCGGGCTCGGTCTGCCCGTGCCGCTCGACCGGGATCGCGTAGCGGGTGCGGAACTTGTCGGCGGATCCGAGCAGGCCGGGGTTGAGGAAGTCCATGATCGACCACAGTTCGGCGAGCCGGTTCTCCACCGGCGTCCCGGTCAGCGCCACCCGGTGCCCGGCCCGCAGCCGCCGCACCGCCTTGGCCGCCTGGGACAGGCTGTTCTTGACCGCCTGCGCCTCGTCGAGCACCACCCGGTTCCACTCGTAGCCGGCCAGCTCGTCGATGTCGCGGGTGGCGGTGGCGTAGGTGGTGACGATCAGGTCCGGTCTGCTCCAGCTGGTCGCGCCAGCTGCCTCGCCGCGCAGCCGCGCCCGCCCGTGATGGGCGTACACCCGCAGGCCGGGCGCGAACTTCGCCGCCTCCCGCTGCCAGTTGCCGACCAGCGACATCGGGCACAGCAGCAGCGTCGGCGCCGATCGCCGGGATCCTGGTGCGCTGCAGCCGCCTCCAGCGCCAGCAGCTGCACCGTCTTGCCCAGACCCATGTCGTCGGCCAGGCACGCTGCCGAGGCCGAGCGAGGACAGGAACGCCAGCCAGGACAGCCCCCGCTGCTGGTAGGGCCGCAGCGTGGCGGTGAAGCCGTCCGGCGGCTGCCAACGGCTGCAGCGACTGCGCAGCGGCCCCGCCGAGCAGATCCCCGAGCCAGCCGTCGGCGCGCACCGCGGTGACCTGCAGCGGGGTGTCGATGTCCTCGGGATGGCTGGCGGCCAGCGCGAGGATCTCGGCCGGCGGTCTTGCTGGCCGGTTGGCTTGCGCTCCAGGAACTCCAGCCCGCGGCGCAGCTGCTCCGGGTCCACGCGCCACCCACTGGCCGCGCAGCCGGATCAGCGGGGCCTTGGTCTGCGGCCAGCGCGGCGATCTCGTCCTCGGTGAGCGTGTCGTCGCCGACCGCGAGCTCCCAGCGGAAGTCGATCAGCTGGTCGCGGCCGAACTTGCCCGGCTTGCTCACCACCCCGTCGACCGGGGTGTGCGCGGACATGGCGAGCCCGAGCTTGCGGCGGCGGTCCCACCAGGACGGCAGCAAGCACCCCGAACCCGGCCTCGTCCAGCACCGGGGCCGGCCGCGGACAGGAACCGGTAGGCGCCGTCGGCGTCCAGGTCGAGCGCGCACGGCCGGGCGCTGTGCGCAGGGCCGTCGCCAGTTCGGGGTAGATCCGGCTGGCCCGGCCGAGCTCGGTCAGCAGCAGTTCCTGCGGGCGGGCCAGCCAGCGGCGCAGGCTGCCGTCGTCGTCCCAGGCCTGCTCGGCGGGCACCAGCAGGCTGGGGTCGGCGATCGACTGCAGCAGGAACTCCAGCCGCCAGCCGGCGGGCCTCGCCGGTCCCGGCTCGCGGCGTCCGCCGGCCGTCCTGCGCCCGTGGGCTCGTCGTCCCGCGCACCCAAGAGCTCGTCCGGATCGTGCGCCTCGGCCAGCCGGAATGTCGCCCTGGCCGGCCGGTCTGCCGGTGCCGACGTCCTCCCACGGCGCCAGCGCATGGGCGAGCGCGTCGAGCTCGCCCGGGTCGGCGTCGAACCGGCCGTCCGGCCCGGTCAGCGCCGTCAGCCAGGCCTCGGCCGCGGGCAGCCGGGCGGGCAGGCGGCCGCGCCGGGCGCGGCGGCAGCGGAGCCCGGCCGGCAGCGCCGTCCGCGCTGCCGCGTCGACGATCGCCGCCAGCGCCGCCGCCATCACCAGTCGTGCGGGTCGTCGTGGCCGGCGACGGCGGCCCGGCAGACCGGCGGCATCGCGGCGGTCAGCGGCGTGCATGGCCGACCACGTCGCGGCCCCTGAACGACCGGACGCCACCGGGCCACCGCGCCGGCCCGTCATGGCGCAGCGTGGGGCAGCACCCGGCCGCGGGCAACGAGTTCGGCGCGCGAAGGCCGCCAACCCTGCCAGGTAGCCACCGAGGCGCCGTACCGGACGCCGGGTGCCGGCTCGGCGACGGCGCCCAGCGCCGCGGCCGGCGTCGAGCGTGACGACAGCAACCGTCCAGGGCAGCAGCACCGGCGCCGAACGCGCCGCCGGGCGGGGGGTGGCCCGGATCAGCTCCGGCGAGTCCAGCGGGGCCGTGCGCAGCGACGGCAGCAGCAGGCCGGCCTCGGCCGGCTTGCCCGCGTGTATGCGCGGCGAGCGCGCCGGCGGGCGCGGCGAACGGGTGCGGCCGTGCGGAACGCAGCGCCTGGCTCGGGCTCTTCACCGGCAGATCGGAGTCCTCCGCCCACAGGCACAGCCCATCATGGGCGGCCCAGAACCCGTGCAGCACCAGCATGGGAATCCGCTCCAGCGACCGGGGTATGTCGCAGCAGCCTAACCGCAGGTACCGACATTTGCGGCCGGGTTCCGGGGCGCGGGGGTGTGGGACAAGAATGTAGGTGACTGGTCGGTAACTTCGGCTGGCCTGGGTGTGTCTGAGTGTGGTGTGCGTTCAGATGCTGGTCAGGCTGCGCTGGTGCGGGTCTGGCCGGGCTGGGTCCAGGTTTCTTCCCATCGGTCGCTGGCGTCCAGGCAGCGCAGAGTGAGGATGCCGTAGGCGCCGGCGAGGGTCCATCGCATGCCGGACAGTTTGCAGCGCTGCGCGACGATCGCTTTGCATCCGGCTTCTACGGCTCCGGATCCCACGAACATGCTGAGCTTCCTGAACTGGGCGTAACACATCCGGTGGGCGTTGTGCTCGAAGTAGCCCAGGGCGGTCTGGAGGTCGCTGGCTTTCTTGCCGGCCAGGGGGAAGGCGCGGGCGGCGGCGCAGATCGCCTCGATGTTGCCGTTATCGAGCTCGGCCAGGCGGGCGGCCAGCCAGTCGTCCTTGCCGCCGCCGAGCATGAATTCCAGCAGTTTCGCCAGGTCGTGCAGGTGCTCGCGGGCGTGGAACAGGTCGACGACCTGGGTGGCTTCGGGGAAGTGCTGGCTGGCAAGGTTCCAGATCCACGCCGCCCCGTCGCCGAGGATGACCATCTGGCGGATGTGCCCGGCGCCGCGGCGGTGGGCCTCGGCGGCCATGAGGGTACCGAACGCGGCGGCCGGGGCGAAGGTGGCCACATAGGAGGAGGACGCCGGGTCGCGGACCGGGTGGCCGTCCTCATCGGCAGCGGTCTGGGTGAACGCCACGGCCATCTTCACCTCGCGGGTGCGGGCGGTGCCGTCCTCGCCTTTGCCGGGCCGGCCCTCAGCCTCGGCCGCGGTCACCGGCACCCCGGTCCCGTCGATCGCGACATACAGCATGTCAGGCAGCGGGGCGGGCGGCAGCGGCACCAGCGCGCGCGCCTGCGCCGCGGCGGCCCGCGCCTCGATCACCGCGGCAGCGGCCTGCCCGTCAGCCTCGGCGCGCCGCCCGGCGCGCTTGCCGGTCAGGGGGAGCCCGGCCAGCTCGCTGACCAGCCGCGCCGCGGCGGCGAACGGCACCGCTGCGGCCGCCCGCGCACACATCTTCCGCAGCCCCGCCGACATGCCCTGCCCCGCGATCCCGAGCTGGGTGTCGCGGGGAGCGAAGCCGTGCCCGCAGGCCGTGCAGTGATACCAGGCCCGGCAGATGGCCACCCGGCCGAGCACCGTGTCCACCACCTTGTCCCGGCGGGAGACCATCTCCGCCCGGTGCCCGCAGCCGCAGTCAGCGCGCGGGCCGGCATAGCCGCGATCAGCGGCCAGCAGATCCTCCAGTACCCAGGCGCCCAGCCGGAGCAGCCCGGCGCGGATCACATGCTCCGCAGCCTCCAGCCCGGCACGGCCGGCCAGGGACAGCGCCGCCGCCGCGGCCAGCCGGGTTACCTCGGCGGCGGCCTCCGCCGCGAGCGCTGCGGCGAGCTCCTGGCTGAGCCGCCCCTTTTTTGCCCCTCCGGGTCAGGGGCCGTGGCGCCGGGCTGCTCTAATGGCGGGCGGGCATCACAGATCGCCTCATTCACCGCCTCAATTTGCCCGGCCAGCGACCGGAACCGCTCCCACGCCGCCGCCTCCCGCTCCGCCTTGCCCAGCTCCGGGCCAGGCCGCGGATGGGTGGTCACCGTCTTGCCGCCGGCCCACCGGGTCAGGTTCCACTGCGGGCCGTGCCCCCGCTCGCCTGGCCGGGCGCACCGGCAGTTCGGCTTACCGCACTTGCGGAACACCGCGCTCAGCGTGCCCCGCCGGAAGTCGCCCACCCCGCTCAGCTCGGCATACAGCCGCGCCCGCTCCGCCTCCAGCCGCGCCAGGCCCGGATCGTCAGCCACCACGCCTCCACTCTGAGAATGAACCTATCTCAGAGTGGAGGCACACGCAGCCACGATCAACGACCCCTACATTCGTGTCTCACACCCCCGGCCC